>NZ_JBQFYL010000002.1:0-546515 GCF_056541465.1 Ruegeria sp. AH12
GCGGTGGTTCCAGCTCGGGCGGTGGCTCGGGTGACGGCGGCGGCACCGGCGGTGGTTCCAGCTCGGGCGGTGGCTCGGGTGACGGCGGCGGTACTGGCGACGGCGGTGGCTCGGGTGGTGGTTCCGGTGACGGCGGCGGCACTGGCGACGGCGGTGGCTCAGGTGGCGGCACTGGTGACGTTGGCGCCACCGGCACAACAAACGACCCTGCCCCGAACAACAACGTTTGATACAGATTCGAAAAACACCAGCTGCGTTAGTCGCGGCTGGTGTTCTCTATTTCACAAAAAAAATCAAAAGCGTTTAGCTGCTTCCGAATACGCCCACCCAACGACGGGGTTGTTTGGGATCCTGCATGCGAAGGAATAGATACCGTGTCGATGCCCAGGGCTTGATGCTGTTTGTCAGGTTATCCAAAACCAGGTCGCCGCTGTCAGAACGATAAACCAGCACCGCATGTGCGTTGCGGCGTGTATCCAACACCGTTGCGATCAGCAGCTTTCTGGGGTCAATGCCTGCAGCAATCAGATCGCGCTTTTTCAACAGAGCAAAATCTTCGCAATCACCGCCACGAGACGTGGGAAGCGCCCAGCGTTCACGGGTTTTGTATTGCGATTGATCCGTCACCTCGCGAATGGTCGCGTTTACATGACGGTTTACACGCTGAACGATCTGCATTTCCTGCTGGCTAGTCAACCTACCAGACCGCTTGGTGGCACAAGCCCAGTCATACTGACGGCACAGCTGTCGCGCCCCGGAAGGCGGAGGAGAGGCTGAAACGATTGTGATAAACGCACCCTCGGACGCCTGAGCCGCTGGCGCGGCCCCCAATGTGCCAAGCAAGAGAGCGGCAGCACATATGAGGTGTCCCGACCCTGGGGTAGCGCGCCCCAAGACAGGCATGAGTTTAGTGCCGATCAATTTCATTCCTGATCCCCAATCCGTGTTCAACCATGCGATTGCAGTCAAACCGGACACTGCCCTGTTTTTAGAAAATATCCGTAAACATGGCCCGCGATGCAATCTAGGACGAACTTGACTGGGAAAAAGGGCGGAAATTCGTCACTTACCATGACAAAGTTGGGCAAGAATTTGGGTCAGATTGCCACAATTATAACGGGAATTCTGAATCTCAACCTTAGGTAATTGAGATAACTCTATGTAATTAAATATATTTACTCAAAAAGTGATGATCGGCGCTGAGAGTCTCAGTTTCATCCTTCGCGCCTTGGCCGATTTTCGCTTACAAACCGCGAACTTGCGCAAAAAAGATCGCGCAAGATGATTCTCACTCTGTGATTTCGACGACAACCAGCTCGCGCTCACTTGCTCGGCGCGCATGATTCAAGGCTGTCTGGTAGTCGTCTGAGTTATAACACTCAACCGCAGCTTCGACCGAAGGAAAGCGCGCAACCACGTTTCGTGGGCGCTCTTTTCCTTCCAGTTGAACATACCGGGCTGCACGCGCGATGAACTCACCGCCATGCTTTGCAATCGCGGGCCCTGCCAGTTCTGCATATTTCCCATAGGCGTCCGCGTCAGTCACAGTCACATGTGCAATCCAAAGTGCAGCCATCTTACCCTCCCAATACCTGCTCGGCGGCCTTGATCGCAGCGTCTGAGCTCGTGGTATCCTTACCACCGCCTTGCGCCATGTCCGGGCGTCCGCCGCCGCCCTTGCCACCCAATTCGACAACGGCTGCTTTGACCAGGTCCACCGCAGAGACTTTACCGGTCAGATCAGCGGTAACACCGGCCGCCACAGCCGCCTTACCGCCGGTATCCGCTATCAGCAAAACCGCGCCCGAACCAAGACGCGCTTTGTGTTCGTCGATCAAAGCCGGCAGGTCCTTGCCCGATACGCCGCTGAGAACCTGCGCCAGAAAGCTTACCCCGTTCACATCACGGGCCTCGGCCCCACCTCCCTGCCCTGCGCCACCAGCCATAGCCAGATCGCGGCGCAGCTGCGCAACTTCATTTTGCAACGCCTTCCGCTCATCCAGCAAGGATCTCACACGCCCGACGACATCATCCGGCTGCGCCTTCAACTCCAGAGAAATTTGTGAAAGCCTTTGATCCTGCCCGGACAGATATCGGAACGCTTCATCTCCGGTCAGGGCTTCGATACGGCGGACACCCGCACTGCTGGCACTGTCCCCAAGTACCACAAAAGTTCCGATATCACCGGTCTGGCGCACATGGGTGCCACCGCAAAGTTCAATCGACCATGTCTCACCATCCTGGCCCTTGCCGGTGGGAGCCTTGCCCATCGAAACGACGCGCACTTCGTCGCCGTATTTCTCGCCAAACAGGGCCTGCGCACCTAGATCGCGCGCGTCATCCGGTGTCATGATCCGGGTTTCAACGGTTGAGTTCTGGCGGATGAAGTCGTTCACCTCGCGCTCAACCTTTTGAATTTCCTCAGACGTCAACGCCTTTGAGTGGCTGAAATCGAACCGCAAGCGATCCGCTGCATTCAAGGACCCACGCTGCGCGACGTGATCACCCAGCGTTTCGCGCAAGGCTTCATGCAACAGGTGCGTCGCCGAGTGATTGGCTCGGATTGAGGACCGGCGCGCGTGATCAACCTCAAGCTCGACCGCATCGCCCTTGGACAGCACGCCGCGTTCAACGGTCACCTTGTGAGCATAGACTTTGCCATCCGCGAACTTCTTAGTGTCTTCGACGCGCGAAACATCATCGCGCTCTTCCAAACGGCGAATCTCACCCACATCTCCGACCTGACCCCCGGCCTCACCGTAGAACGGTGTCTGGTTCACGACGACCCAGCCGCTGCCACCCTGCTCGATTGTGTCAACCAACGCACCATCGACTATCAGCGCCGCGATCTGCCCTTCGGTCTTTTCCGTGTCATAGCCCAGGAAATCGGTCGCGCCAGCGGTATCGAGCACATCGAACCACACCGCCTGATCCGCTGCCTCACCTGAACCGGCCCAGGCTGCGCGCGCTTTGGCCTTTTGTTCGGCCATGGCTGCATCAAAGCCACCGGTATCTACCGTCCGGCCCTTTTCACGCAGCGCGTCCTGCGTCAGGTCCAGTGGGAAACCATAGGTGTCATACAGTTTGAACGCAGCATCGCCGGGCAAGGCCGCGCCTTCGGGCAGGCCCGCCACTTCGTCATCCAGCAGTTTCAGACCACGATCCAGTGTTTGCTTGAAACGAGTTTCTTCCAGAAACAGGGTTTCTTCGATCAGCGGCTGTGCCTGTCCCAACTCGGAATATTGCGCGCCCATCAACTGTACCAGTGTTGGCACCAAACGGTGCATCACCGGATCTTTCGCACCCAGCAGGTGCGCGTGGCGCATGGCCCGGCGCATGATCCGGCGCAGCACATAACCGCGCCCGTCATTGGATGGCATTACCCCGTCGGCGATCAGGAATGAGGTCGAACGCAGGTGATCCGCGATCACCCTATGATGCACATTCTGGTCGCCATACGGATCAACACCAGTTGCATCTGCCGACGCTTCGATCAGGGTCTTGAACAGGTCAGTGTCATAGTTGTCATGGCTGCCTTGCAGCAGCGCACCGATCCGTTCCAAACCCATGCCCGTATCAATCGACTGCATGTCAAGTTCGACCATCGAGCCGTCTTCGAACTGCTCGTTCTGCATGAAAACGATGTTCCAGATCTCGATGAATCGGTCGCCATCTTCCTCGGCAGATCCCGGAGGGCCGCCCCAAATGTGATCGCCGTGATCATAGAAAATCTCGGTGCACGGGCCGCAAGGGCCGGTTGGGCCCATCTGCCAGAAATTGTCATTAGTTGCGATACGGATGATCCGGTCTTCGGGCACGCCGACCTTTTTCCAGATCTCAAATGCTTCGTCGTCGGTATGATAAACCGTTGTCAGCAAACGGCTCTTGTCGATGCCAAATTCCTTGGTAATCAACTCCCAGGCAAAAGGGATCGCCTCGGGTTTGAAATAGTTACCGAACGAGAAGTTCCCCAGCATCTCAAAGAACGTGTGATGCCGCGCGGTGTAACCCACATTATCCAGATCGTTATGCTTGCCCCCGGCGCGAACGCATTTCTGCGCCGTTGTGGCGCGTTGATAGTCACGGGTTTCAACGCCAGTGAACAGGTTCTTGAACTGGACCATGCCCGAATTCACGAACATCAAAGTCGGATCATTGCGCGGCACCAAAGGGCTGGACGCCACCACTTCGTGCCCTTGCTTGGCGAAGTAGTTCAGAAAGGTCGATCGAATATCGTTCAGCGTGGGCATTTGGGCTCTCTCAGCGCGCAATCAGAATGGTTTGCGCAGGTTTACCGCCGCACCTAAGGAGTGTCCACAGCATAGGCTGCCCGAAAACGAAACAAGGCGGCCCGGATGGACCGCCCTGTTCCGAATATTCTCAGCACCTTCGGGATGCAGGGAGATTTCTGCGCCCCCCCAAGCGACCATTAAGCCTCGAGGATGTCGTCATCCTCGGCCGCGCTTGGTGCCATGTCGAAATCCAACCCATGTGCTGCTCGAATCTTATCTTCGATCTGCAGCGCGATCTGGCCGTTATCTCGCAAATATTGCTTGGCGTTTTCACGCCCCTGCCCGATCCGCTCATCGCCATAGCTGAACCAGGATCCCGATTTCTCGACCACACCGGCCTTCACACCCAGATCGAGCAGTTCACCCATCTTGCTGATGCCTTCGCCATACATGATGTCGAATTCCACCTGTTTGAAAGGCGGTGCCACCTTATTCTTAACGACTTTGACGCGGGTCTGGTTGCCCACCACCTCGTCACGATCCTTGATTGCGCCAATACGGCGGATGTCCAGCCGCACCGAGCTGTAGAATTTCAGCGCATTACCACCAGTTGTGGTTTCCGGGCTGCCAAACATTACGCCGATCTTCATCCGGATCTGGTTGATAAAGATGACCATACAGTTCGAACGGCTGATCGAACCGGTCAATTTACGCATCGCCTGGCTCATCAATCGAGCCTGAACGCCCACATTGCTGTCGCCCATATCGCCTTCAAGCTCAGACTTCGGCGTCAGAGCCGCCACCGAGTCGACTATGACCATATTCACAGCCCCCGACCGCACCAGAGTATCGGTAATTTCAAGCGCTTGCTCTCCGGTATCGGGCTGCGAGATCAGTAGCTCATCCAGATCAACACCCAGCTTGCGCGCATATTGCGGGTCCAGCGCGTGTTCCGCATCGACAAAGGCACAAACGCCGCCGCGTTTTTGCTGTTCTGCAATACAATGCAGCGTCAGCGTAGTTTTGCCGGAGCTTTCTGGCCCATAAATCTCGACGATACGACCCATTGGCAGACCGCCAATTCCCAGCGCAATATCCAGACCCAGAGATCCGGTCGAGCTGGCCTCTATATCCTGTTTGCTGTCTTCGCCCAGCTTCATGATCGAGCCTTTGCCGAACTGACGTTCGATCTGGGCCAGCGCGCTGTCGAGCGCCTTTTGCTTATCTGCGTTTTTCTTGTCGCTCATCGTCAGAAGATCCGCCATTGTCCTGTCGCTTTCCCTTTTGTCACACCCTTTGCCGGGCGGCAATCGCTGCTTTGTTCGCCTCTTGTTCCTTATGGGACCAAAAAGAGAACATTTCAACTAAAACTTACAGAGCTTACTCTTCGGCAATTGTGTTAAAGAGTGGTTTACGACAATCTGCAATCGTAACGGCTCAAGTCTCGGGATTGATAAATGCTTGTTTTCTATAAAGAACGCCTTGCGTTTTTATCTGTACCCAAGACAGGTAGCACCGCCTATCACACGGCGCTCGGATCACGCGCGGATCTAGTGATCACAGGCCCGCCCGAATTGAAACACTCCCCGGTGCGCCGGTTTGATCGTTTTTTTCAAAACATGTACCGAAAAATGTATGACACTGAGATGGAGATCATGGCCGTTGTGCGCGAACCCATCGACTGGCTGGGCAGCTGGTATCGCTTTCGCAGCCGCGATGACCGTATCGGGCATCCGCATTCAACCCGTGATCTGAGCTTTGATGAGTTTGTCCACGCCTATATGGAAAACCCGCGCCCGGAATTTGCGGATGTGGGCAGCCAAAGCCAGTTCTTTCGCACCCGCAACAACGGCGTCGGCGCCAGCTATGTATTCAAATATGAACATCAGGACAAAATCCTGAACTTCCTGCAAGATCGGCTGCAAATGGACATCACTCTGCCGCTCGAAAACGTCTCTCCGGCCCGAAATATGACTCTGACTTCTGATACCGAGACCATGTTTCGCAAGAAACACGCCGAAGAATTTGCGACCCATGACGCCGCGCTTTAGTCGCGTCAGTTGAGCTTTTCGAACACGGCTTCGGTCAGTTGGTTCAATGAAAACGGCTTAGGCAGGAAGGTCGAGTTGGCGATCTGCGGGCCGGATTCGCCGAACGCGCCTTCGGTGTAGCCAGACACGAAAACAACGCGCGCATCGGGCCGGGTTTCCAGGGCCTTGCTAACCCAGGTAGGACCATCCATTCCCGGCATCACCACATCGGTTACAAAAACATCTACGACCAATTCAGGGTCGCCCAATATGTTCAATGCATCCTCGGCAGACTCGGCCTCCAACACGGTATAGCCTTTCAGGCGCAAAGCGCGGGTTGCAAAGGCGCGGACCGGAGCCTCGTCCTCGACCAACAGCACCACACCTTCGCCCTGACGGGCGGTCTGCGGGCTATGCGATACATCTTCGATCACCTCTGGTTCAGAGACGGTTTTGCAAACCGGAAGCAACAGCGTGAAGTTCGTCCCGTGCCCAACAACGCTGTCGACAAAGATAAAGCCGCCTGTCTGTTTAACGATACCGTAGACGGTTGACAGGCCCAGACCAGTCCCCTCGCCCGTGCGCTTGGTCGTGTAAAACGGCTCGAACACTTTTTGTAACTTGTCGGCTGGTATCCCGAAGCCGCCATCCTTGACCTTGACGGTGACATATTCGCCAGGCTCGACCGTGGCTCTGTCCCGCATCAATGGGCTCGTGAGGGTCATAACCTCAGTTTCAATCCGAATTTCACCGCCTTCGGGCATGGCATCGCGGGCGTTGACCACCAGATTCATCAGGACTTGTTCAAGCTGTCGCTTATCGGCGCGAACAGGCTTGAGCACGGGGTCATGGCTCAGCGTCAGATGTACCTTTTCCCCGACCAGACGGTTCAGCAGATGGATCAGATCCGAGATCGTATCCCGCATATCCAGCACCTCGGGGCGCAGTGTCTGTTTGCGGGAAAAGGCCAGAAGTTGGCTGACCAGAGCCGCCGCCCGGTTGGCGTTCTGGTTAATCTGAAC
The DNA here is from genome assembly GCF_056541465.1 of Ruegeria sp. AH12. Classification (NCBI taxonomy): domain Bacteria; kingdom Pseudomonadati; phylum Pseudomonadota; class Alphaproteobacteria; order Rhodobacterales; family Roseobacteraceae; genus Ruegeria; species Ruegeria sp. AH12. The sequence continues at coordinate 7,285 of NZ_JBQFYL010000002.1, forward strand.
CAGATCGGCATAGTCGGGATCATTCTGATCGTGCCGCAACAACAGCAGGTCGCAATGGCCAGAAATAGCGGTTAGCAGGTTGTTGAAATCATGCGCAACACCGCCTGCCAACTGCCCGACAGCCTGCATCTTTTGCCCCTGCACAAACTGCGCCTCAAGCGTTTTTAGCTCGGTCGCATCGTTCAGCACGGCGATCAGACACACCTGACCATCTTTGTGAACACGGCTGAGTGTAACTTGTATGAATACCTCTTTGTCATCGCGGCTAAGCCGCAGAAACTCGGACCGATGCGATTCTTCTTCCGCTGCCATACGTTCCAGCCAGTCTAACACCGGGTGGTTCAGGCCTTGCATGATGGTGCTGATGTTAGTGTCGGTAAGTTCGCCGCCACCCAACAGCTTCAACGCCAGCCGATTGGCTTGCAGGATTGTCCCGTCAGGGGATAGGCACAAAAGCGGCACAGGAAGATCATCGAAATGCGTCCCAATCTCCTGTTTAGGAGAGGCGGCCAGCGGAACCAGCGCCAGATTGCGCCCTGTGCTTGAGCTTGACAACTCAGTCACAACCGCGGTTTGATCCCCGCCTTTGGTGCAGAGCGTCATGATACCGATTTGCTCATTGCCACCTTCAGGCAGTACCTGGTCGATGGTTTCTGGCAGAAAACCCAATAGACGTTCTGCGGCGCGGTTCAGTCGCAATACATCACCGTTTCGCCCTTCGGTCAGAACCGGCAGAGACACTGTGTCCCAGGGCCCGTTCTCTTCAAATCGAAAACGCCAACACAACAGCCCGTCACATAGCCGGAAGACCGATACCGGGACTGTAGTCTCAAGCGTCACCACATCCTCGTGCGCCCGGCCCTGCGATTGTGCCCGCGATTGCAGGCGCAGCAAGATCGCCGCGGGATTGGCAAAGATGGGGCGCAGACAGTGGGTCAGTGCCTCACCTGGCATCGCGCGCAACCTTTGATAGGAAGCCGCATTGGCAATCAGGATTTCGCCCTCGGCATTGGCAATCAGACAGGGGTATGTATCCTGCTGCGCAAAGGCTGCCATCACGGCGGTCGATCTCTGTAAAGATCGGTTGCTCAGCGCCACCCTGAGAACCGCAATCAGCGCAATCACTGCCAGCGATCCACCTGAAACCCAAAGCCCCATGGCCCAATCCGGGGATACAAGTTTGGTGCTGGGCGCCAAGACGAGCGCGAGTGCCAGCAGGGACAGCGTAGCAATACGTTGTATAGAAGGACCCGTATCAGAACGCGGTTGATAGGGTAAATCGGCAATGTCGGACATCAATGGCTCGGTCAAAAGGGCGTTGGGGCATCTGGAACTTAAATTGGTTAAAACCCGCTTAACGAATCCAGTCGCACGAGCCTCTACCTGAAGTTGCTAGATCCCGCCCTGCTACCGCGTCAAGTGTGCCGTAAAGAAACCATCCACACCGTGTGTTACCCGCCACGATTGGCACAAAGACTGCTGCCAGTCGGGGTTGGTCTCTAAAAACGCCTCGACAATGTCGCTGTTCTCACAGTCAAGCATCGAGCATGTGGCATAGGCCAGAACACCATCGCGCTGCACAAACCCCTGAATGTCATTCAATATTTGGGCTTGAATATCCGTCAATTCGTGTAAACGCGTCCCGGTCAAGGCCCATTTCCCCGCCGGAGCACGCCGCCAGGACCCGCTGCCAGAACACGGGGCATCGGCAAGCACAATGTCAAACGGCCCATGGTCTGCAAGGTCACCGGAGTTGAGCAAGGTGATATCAGCCCCCGCCCGCTCAGCTCGATTGGGCAAATCCCGCATTCGGCCTGCATTCACGTCATGAGCAAACACGGTGACATCTCTGTGCGCAGCAAAAGCCAGCGACTTACCCCCGCCGCCTGCGCAATAGTCCAGAACACGCATACCCGGCTGCACGTCCAGCGCCGCCACAACGGCTTGGCTCGCAGCGTCCTGCAATTCAACAAGCCCGTTCGTATAGGCACGGCTTTGTCCGATCTTGCGCGCACCGTCCGTGACCTCGAGCGCCGTTTCACAAATTGGATGCGGGACTGCGGTGATACCGTCCGCCGCCAAGGCCTCGGTCGCCAATGCAAGATTGGCTTTCAGAAGGTTCACTCGCAGATGCACACGCGCACGGCTCTGCAAAGCTTCTGCAGCGGCTTCCGCATCCGCCCCCAACGAGGCAGAAAACTGCGGCCACAGCCATTCAGGGATGTCCAATCTTTCCGCATCGCTTTCAAAAGCACGCGCGGTTTCGGAGGCACTTACAGGCGGCGGAGCATGCCTGTCGCCCGTAAACACGGAGCTTACATCACCACCCTGCGCCCGCACGGCCCCGATCATTAGGCCGCGCCCGGTACTTGCACCGCCAAGCGCGGCAAAAGATCGTTTGCGGCGTAACGCGTCAAACACATGATCCCGCACCGCTGCACGATCCTTGGACCCGGCAAACCGGCTGCGGCGCGCCCAGCCGGTCAGGGCCTTTTCAACGGGTGCTCTGCCCAGTATCTCATCCAGAATCTCGATCGAAGCCTGGACGCGCGCCGCAGGTGTCATGTCTTAACCTGCAACCTTACATCACCCGATAGTTCGGGCTTTCGCGGGTGATCTGCACGTCATGCACATGGCTTTCTTTCAGACCTGCCCCGGTGATTTTCACAAAGTTGCAGTTTTTGCGCATCTCTTCAACGGTTGCACAGCCGGTATAGCCCATCGCTGCGCGCAGGCCGCCCACCAACTGGTGCACAACAGCCCCGGCTGACCCTTTGTAGGGCACCTGCCCCTCAATCCCTTCGGGCACCAGCTTGTCATTGGCGGCATCCTTCTGGAAATAGCGATCCGCCGAGCCACGCGCCATGGCTCCCAAGCTGCCCATGCCGCGATAGGATTTAAAAGAACGGCCCTGATACAGGATCACCTCACCTGGGCTTTCATCGGTACCTGCGATCATCGAACCGACCATGGCGCAGGAGGCCCCTGCCGCAATGGCCTTGGCAAAATCGCCCGAGAACTTGATGCCACCATCGGCGATCACCGGAACATCACCAGCCGCTGTCGCGCAATCCATGATCGCTGTCAGCTGGGGTACGCCAACCCCGGCCACCATGCGCGTGGTGCAGATCGAGCCCGGCCCGATGCCAACCTTGATCGCATCTGCGCCTGCGTCGATCAGCGCTTTGGTGGCCTCGGACGTGGCAACGTTCCCTGCGATGATCTGAACCTCGTTCGACAGGGTCTTGGCGCGTTTCACCGCATCCAGAACGCCTTGTGAATGGCCATGCGCTGTATCCACAACGATGATGTCGACACCTGAATCGACCAGAAGTTCCGAGCGTTCAAATCCTGCATCGCCAACCGAGGTTGCAGCCGCCACACGCAGACGGCCAAGGCTGTCTTTACAGGCAGTCGGGTTCAGCACGGCCTGTTCGGTGTCTTTGAGGGTCAACAAACCAGTCAGCTTGCCCTCACCATCAACCACCAGCAGTTTTTCAATCCGGCGAGCACGCATCAGGCTTTTGGCTTCTTCCAGATCGGCAGGCTCTTGCAGCATCGCCAGATTGTCCGAAGTCATCATCGCGTGGATCGGCGTGTCATCCGAGGTGGCAAAACGCATGTCCCGATTGGTCACGATGCCCACGACGCGCCCCTGATCATCAACCACAGGAAATCCGGTGAAGTTGTAGCGCTGCACCAGCGCCTGCGCATCGGCCAGTGTCTGATCGGCGCGCAGCGTGACCGGGTTGTAGACGATCCCAGATTCGAAGCGTTTGACCCGGCGCACCTCGCGGGCCTGTTCTTCGATTGAAAGGTTCTTGTGGATCACGCCGATGCCCCCCGCCTGGGCCATGGCAATGGCCATGCGCGCCTCGGTCACGGTGTCCATGGCCGAGCTGAGCAGCGGGATGTTCATGGTAATCTGACGTGTCACACGTGTCGTGGTATCTGCCGTGGCCGGCAGCACCGTTGATGCCCCTGGCACCAAAAGAACATCATCAAAGGTAAGCGCCTCACGAATCTGCATCTGATCACCCCATGCAAAAGCCCGTTTGGCGGTGACCCTATTGCATGGATCAACCCCAAGGAAAAGCCCCTGAACCCAAGTTGTTGCCAAAAGCATCAGAACACCGTGCCTTAAAACGACGCTTGTTGTTAAAAACCTGCCGCTGAATGGCCTTTCCCTTTCTCAGGAAATTCATATCTTGCGCGGGACACGCGCGAATACAAAGGCAAGCCATTCATGACCACCGACCCTCTTGTCGTCTTCACCCCATCCGGCAAACGCGGGCATTTCCCTGTTGGCACGCCAATTCTGACTGCCGCACGGCAGTTGGGTGTGGATCTGGATTCGGTCTGCGGCGGGCGCGGTATCTGTTCGAAATGCCAGATCACGCCCAGCTATGGTGAGTTCCCCAAACACGGCGTCACGGTCAGCGACGGCGCGCTGAGTGAATGGAACGCGGTCGAGCAGCGCTATGACGACAAACGCGGGTTGAAGCCGGGTCGCCGTTTGGGCTGTCAGGCCACGGTGCAGGGCGATGTGGTGATCGACGTACCGCCTGAAAGTCAGGTGCACCGTCAGGTCGTGCGAAAGGCCGCCACTGCACGCGCGATCACCATGGATCCGGCAACGCGTTTGTATTTCGTCGTGGTTGAAGAGCCTGACATGCATTCACCGACCGGTGATCTGGAACGGCTGGAACGCGCCCTGCGCGAGCAGTGGAAAATCGACGCTATTACCGCCGACCTGTCCCTGATGTCCAAGCTGCAACCCGTTCTGCGCAAAGGGAAATGGGAGGTCACGGTCGCCGTTCACAAAGGCCACAAAGACACTGTCGCGCGGGTTGTCGAAATCTGGCCCGGCCTGCACGAAGGCGGGCTCTATGGTCTGGCCATCGACCTTGGCTCTACCACCATCGCGGCCCATTTGACCGATCTGGATACGGGCGAGGTCAAAGCCTCTTCCGGCCTGATGAACCCGCAGATCCGCTTTGGCGAAGACCTTATGAGCCGCGTGTCCTATGCCATGATGAACCCCGGCGGCGATCAGGAAATGACCAAAGCGGTGCGCGAAGCGATCAACGATCTGACCTTCTCAATCGCTGAGGAAGCCGGGATTGACGCCGCGCTGATCGTGGAAACGGTCTTTGTCTGCAACCCGGTCATGCACCACCTACTGCTGGGTCTGGACCCGGTCGAGTTGGGGCAAGCTCCGTTTGCGTTGGCCACATCCGAGTCGATATCCCTGCCTGCGCATGAGATGGACCTGACCAACATGAACCCACGCGCGCAGGTCTATATCCTGCCCTGTATCGCAGGCCATGTGGGTGCGGACTGCGCCGCTGTGGCCTTGTCGGAAGAGCCCGGCAAATCCGAAGATCTCGTGCTGATCGTCGACGTGGGTACCAACGCAGAAATCCTGCTGGGCAATACCAGCCGCGTACTGGCCTGTTCCTCGCCCACCGGCCCCGCCTTTGAAGGTGCACAGATCAGTTCGGGCCAGCGTGCCGCCCCCGGCGCCATTGAACGGATCGAGATCGATCCGGTTACCAAAGAGCCCCGCTTCCGTGTCATCGGGTCCGAGAAATGGTCGGATGAGGATGGGTTTGACGTCGATATCGCCACCACAGGCATCACTGGCATTTGCGGGTCGGGCATTATCGAAGCGGTTGCCGAAATGCGTATCGCGGGCCTGCTGGATGAAAGTGGCCTGATCGGCTCGGCCCAACAAACCGGCACGCCGCGCAGCGTGCCCGAGGGGCGCACCCATTCCTACCTGATCCACGATGCCAGCGCTGAGGGCGGCCCACGGATCACCGTGACACAAGGTGACATCCGCGCCATCCAACTGGCCAAATCCGCGCTTTATGCAGGCGCGCGGTTGTTGATGGATGAGATGGAGGTTGATCGCGTGGATCGCGTTGTCCTCGCAGGTGCGTTCGGTGCACATATCTCAACCAAACACGCGATGGTCCTGGGCATGATCCCGGATGCCCCGCTGGACAAAGTGTCCAGCGCCGGGAACGCCGCAGGTACAGGTGCCCGGATAGCGCTGTGCAACATCGGTGCACGGGCCGAAATCGAGCGCGTAGTTCGCGAAATCACCAAGGTCGAAACCGCCATCGAGCCGAAGTTCCAGGATCATTTCGTTGCCGCCAACGCGATCCCGCACAAGACGGACCCGTTCCCCGAACTGGCCCAGGTCGTCACACTACCCGCGCCTTCGTTCAATACAGGCGGTGGTGATTCCGACGCTGGCGGAGGTCGCCGCCGCCGCCGTAGGGGATAACTGGATCAGCATAGGACCTAGTTTTCCGGAGCTGAACACGGAAATCTGGAGCGGGTAGCGGGAATCGAACCCGCGCGTTCAGCTTGGGAAGCTGACAGGCTACCATTACATCATACCCGCCGCGCAGATGTGGATAGCACCCCCTTTGACCGAGGTTCAAGGGGGATCATGTGGGGTTAGGATCTACTTGGTCAGGTCCTGCGCCAGCATCAGAGCGTTGTTGTCCGGGTCGAAAAAGGTTGCGGTGCTGACCATGCCTTCGATGGTTTCAGTCTCGCCATCAAAACGAACGCCTGCGGATTCCAACGCCTTGCGGGCCTCTGAAATATCGGCGACGCCGAAAACGGGTACGCAGTTGCCTGGATTGGGCTCTGCCTGCTCGCCCAGACCCAGAGTCACGCCCTTGGTGTTGGTCTGCACCTCGCTCCAGCCTGCTTCGTCCATATGGTAGATTAGAGAGAAACCCAGGTTTTCCTGATACCACGTCGCGCTTGCGTGGCGGTCTCGTACGGACAGGGCAAGTGTGATCGTGTCATCAAGAGAAACGTGTGCCATTTGCTTTACCTTTTTCCATAATACTAGTAACTATACTTTATGGACATAAAGACACTTGTCAACCTGACATCACGTGCTTGGTCACTCAGCATTCTGGCGCTGTTGGATAATGGTACGCCGGGACGTCAGGCCCCCTTGCTGGCGGCGACCAACGCAAGCCGGACGTCCTTTCGTGCCAGCCTTGATCACCTGATCGCGCTGCGTCTTCTGGAAAGAAATCCGGGCCACGGCCATCCTTTGCGGCCCGAGTTTCGGCTGACACCAAAGGGTGTTGAGGCCGCGCAGATGGCCAGCAAGATTATTAAGGCCGTACCTGATGAAAGTGAATTTGCCCTGCTACGCAAAAGCTGGTCGGTCCCGGTTTTAGCGTTGACCAACTCGCCTCAGCGATTTTCAACCATGAAAACGGCTCTGACGACGATCACTGACAGGGCGTTGTCCGAGTCGTTGCATAGGCTCGAAGATCATCAACTTATTCAAAGGGATATCAACATCTCTGAACGCACGCCCTACCCGACTTACTGCGCGATCAATTCCGGTTTGGCAGTGAACCAGGCCATCGGCCTGGGTATCTGAGGCGGCACGCTTGTCTGACCTTTCTGAAAATGACAACAAAAAAGGCCGGGCAACTGCCCGGCCTGTGATCAAGTTGCGTTCAGCTTAGGCGCGGCGGCGGCGACCGCCTCCGCGACGTCCTCGCCCTTCGCCCTCGGCTCCGGGTGCCTCGGGGGCTTTGTTGAACCTGATCCACTCACCACCATGGGGGTCGTTGTTGGTGAGCAAATTGGCGGCGCGGATGGCCTCCATTTCTTTACCGGCGCGCGGCAGGGTCGAGCCCAGACCAAACATCTGCACGAAGGTTTCATCATCCATACCGTCGGGCAAGATGATGCCAGCAGCGGCTACGGCCTCTTTCTTCTCGGCAATCTTCTTTTGCGTCACCGGCAGGGCCACCGGGTTCATGATAGCCGAGGTCATGCCAGCACCCATCGCCATTGGCAGGAAGGCATTGTTGATGCCGTGACGGTTCGGCAGGCCAAATGAAACATTAGACGCACCGCATGTCGTATTCACGCCAAGCTCCTCGCGCAGACGACGGACCAGAGCGAACACTTGCTGACCGGCAGTTGCCATCGCGCCGATGGGCATCACCAGCGGGTCGACAACAATATCATGTGCGGGAATGCCGTAGTCAGCAGCGCGCTCAACAATCGTCTTCGCAACAGCAAAACGCACATCCGGGTCTTCGGAAATACCGGTATCGTCGTTCGAGATGGCAACGACCGGCACGTTGTATTTCTTCACCAGCGGCAAAACCAGCTCCAGACGCTCTTCCTCGCCGGTGACCGAGTTCAGCAGCGGGCGGCCTTCAGCCGCTTCAAGACCCGCTTCCAACGCGCCAGGAACCGAGCTGTCGACGCAGAGAGGTACATCGACCAAGCCCTGTACCAGCTCAACGATCTTACGCATCAGCGGCGGTTCTGTTTCATTCGGGTTGGGGTTCGAGTTGTAGACAACACCCGCGTTGATATCCAGAACGGTCGCGCCTGCAGCAACCTGCGCCAGCGCGTCTTTCTCAACGGTCGAAAAATCGCCCGCTTCCAGTTCAGCCGCCAGTTTCTTGCGGCCCGTGGGGTTGATCCGCTCGCCGATCACGCAGAACGGTTCGTCAAAGCCCAGAACGGCAGTTTTTGTTTTTGATTCTACGACTGTACGGGTCATGTCCGTTCCTTAGGAATTTGCGGGCTTTGCCGAAGCGCCGCCGTTATTGATCGCCCAGTTGGCGTTTGTCTTGATGCCGCCCAGCGGGAAGAAGTGGACGTTAGTGATGTTGAACTCGGGGTTGGCCGCCTTGTGATTGGCCAGTTCGGTGATCACGTCGGTCGGCTCATAAGGCAGCAGCAGCTTGGACACATCCATGGCGCGCTTCTGCAGGACCTTCAATGACGGACCAACGCCACAAGCGATGGCGAACTTGATCAGTGTCTGCAGCTTGGCCGGTCCGGCGATGCCGATGTGGACGGGAATGTCGATCCCCGCTTCTTTCAGGCTGTCCGCCCAGGCGATGATCGGCTTGGCGTCAAACGCAAATTGCGTGGCCAGCGCCATCTCGGCGTCTGTGGTTTCGCTGAACTTCTGTTTCCAACGCAGCGCGCCATCGACGTTTTTGGTCGAACCGTCGGGGTCAATATCCTTGTTGCCTTCTGGGTGACCCGCCACATGCAAGCGTTTGAAGCCTGCCTTGTCGAACAGGCCACTTTCCAGCAACTGCATCGAGCTTTCGAAATCCCCATGCGGCTTAGCTACGCCACCGGCCAGCAAAAGCGCCTGCTCAACGCCCGCCTCGCCCTGATACATCGAGATCCAGTTTTCCAGCGTAGCCGCGTCCTTGATGATCCGCGCCGGGAAGTGTGGCATCACCGGATAGCCATCATCAGCGAGGCGCTTGGCGGTCTTGACCATATCTTCGATGGGTGTGCCCTCGATATGGGCGATGTAGACGCGGGTGCCCTCGGGCAGCAGCGCGCGGAAATCGTCGACCTTCTCGGCGGTGCGGGGCATCACCTCGATCGAATAGCCCTGCAGAAAGGCTTCGACGGTCGGATTCACCGGCCCGTTTTCGACCGCATCACGTTTCTTGAAGTTCAGCAAAGCCATTGCGGCCTCCCATAGCTGTCTCGGGCTCATGCCCAACCGTCATTGGCGATCAGCGCTTTGATGCGGTCCTGATCGTATTCCGTTTCCAGACGCACGGCCTGTGCCTCGGCAATCTCGGACGGGTCGCCCTCAACCGCAAAAGGCGCGGCTTTGCGCCATTCGGCCAGGTAGGCATCACTGTCCTTGGCGTTCACCTTCATGGCGGCGCGGTCGATGGCTTGTTCGAACCGTTCTTCCAACTGCCGCTTGGCGCCACGACGGCCTTTGCCGACGATGACCTGAGCGGGAATGTCGCGCCAGTATACAATGGTGACGTCAGGCATTGCTGTGATTCCTCCTAACCCGATGGGGCGGTTCTAAACATCTATATGGGCCCGGGTCGGTCGGTTTTCGACACAAGTGGTATTTCAAGCGACTTTTTGGCCTACGGTTGTGTACTGGCGCTTGTAGCTGAGTTCCTGGCCAATCCGCATATCAAAATTCTCATTGTCACTATGAAGCTACTGCATGAAACAGAAAAACCCCGGACGCATTCAAGCGTCCGGGGCGGGTCTTCAACGGTCAGCGATATTAGCCGACCAGGCCACCGTCGTCACGGGTCACCGCGATGATAGCAGAGCGTGGAACCGCGTCGCCGCCTTCGGGCCAGTGGCTGTTCCCATCTTCGCCCGGATGCTGGATGCCCACGAACATGGTGCGGCGATCAGGCGACCAGCTGAGGCCAGTGACCTCACACTCGTTCGGACCTACCAAGAAACGGCGGATTTCGCCGGTGACCGGGTCGCCTGCCAGCATCTGGTTGTTACCTTGCCCTTCGAAATCGCCTTCGTTGCCATAGTTGCCGTCGGTCTGGATCCACAGCAGACCGTTGCTGTCGAATTTCAACCCGTCGGGCGAGTTGAACATGTTCTCGGCATTGACGTTGTCCGAGCCACCATAGGCGTCCTGATGCACATTCGGGTTACCAGCCAACACATACAGGTCCCAGGCAAAGCCCGAGGCGGTGTGGTCGCCACCCTCCGGACGCCAACGTACGATCTGGCCGTAATTGTTCGCTTCGCGCGGGTTCGGACCGTTGACCGAGGTGTCGTCGCCACCGGCATTCGGCTTGACGCCCCGGTTCTTGTTGTTGGTCAGACAGCAATAGACCTCGGCCACGTTCGGATTGGCGGCAACCCATTCCGGGCGGTCCATCGTTGTTCCACCCACGGCAGATGCGCCCTGACGGGTGTGGATGCTGACCTCGGCCTGCGAAGCCAAACCAGTTGTCTCGGGCGTCAGGTCTAGCCACTCACCGGTGCCGTCATCGTTGAATTTGGCAACAGACAGGGTTCCGTTTTCCAGCAGAGCGTTGGTATCGACACCAGCGGCATAGAAACCGTCCGAAACGAAACGATACAGGAACTCGCCCCGCTCATCATCGCCCATATAAACGACAACGCGACCGTCATTGTTCACAACCGATTCCGCGTTTTCGTGCTTGAACCGGCCCAAGGCGGTCAGCTTGCGCGGGGTCGAATTTGGATCGGTCGGGTCAATCTCAACCACATAGCCAGCACGGTTCGGTTCGTTGGGGTCTTTTGCAACGTCAAACCGGTCGTCAATCCTGGCCCAACCATAGCCCCAGTCGCTGGCTGATACGCCATAGCGCTTGAGTTCAGGGCTGACCTCGTGGTTCTCGTCAGCTGCCGAGAAATACCCGTTGAAGTTCTCTTCACAGGCCAGGTACGTACCCCATGGGGTCTTACCGTTACCGCAGTTGTTCCACGTGCCCTTCGAGGTCGTACCGGTCGGGTCAGCAGACGTTTTCATCAGATCATGACCTGCGGCGGGCCCAGTGATTGTCATATCCGTCTGCGGGGTGATGCGGCGGTTATACGGGCTGTCTTTGATAATGCCCCATGTGCCATCGGTATTGGCGATCTCAACTACTGTCACGCCATGAGCCATCATGCCCTTGGCCACATCGTCGTCCGAAGCCGCCTTGGCATCCGGATTGTTGCCCCACAGGATATCGCGGTTGGTGTATTCGTTGTTCACAACCAGCAGAACATGACCGTCATGGAAGAACACGTCCTGTCCATCGGTATTGTCGCCAAAAGCGCGTTCCTGACTGGCAGCGGTGCCACGGGTCGCGTGATCAAACTCGGGTGCATCGGACCACAGCGGGTCGCCCCAACGCACCATGACCTCGGCCTTGTAGCCAGGAGGTACAATTACGTCGTCTGCAGTCGATACAGGAATCGCCTCGAACGAGAACCGGTCCGCCGCCGCACGTGCGCCCGAAGGAATCAGCGCACCGCCAACGGCCGTGAAGCTGCCCATTGCAAGAACGCCGCCCAGGAATCCGCGACGTGACAAGGCGCGTTCGACCACACGATCAAATTCGCATTCTTCAGGACGTGGGTTTACGACCTCATCATATTCATCGAATGAAAGGGTGCGTTCGTCTTTCATGGCAATCTCCGTATCTGGCTGAAAGCTGGTAGAGAATCCCGAACCGGGGATCCCGCGTGGGGATCGCATTCCAGTATGAACGCTGTGTGACACTCACGTTAAATTCAAAATTGAAATCACTTGCGCGTCGGCGATCCCCCGCCTAGGGTCAAACTAACTCGAAAATCGGAGGGCGTGACGAATGGCGCCCAAGCGTCCCAAAGGTGCGGGCGCGTTCCCGAAGGCGGTCGAAAGCCCCGCGCCGGCAAGACCCGATCCAGATGCGCTCTATGCGGCGCTGGATCTGGGGACAAATAGTTGCCGCATGTTGATCGCCCAGCCCAAGGGCAGCGGGTTCCATGTGGTCGATAGTTTCTCCAAATCCGTGCAATTGGGCGCGGGTCTGGAACGGACGGGGCGGCTGTCTCGGGCCTCTATGTCGCGTACGGTTCAGGCCCTGCGCATCTGTCAGCAAAAGCTGAAACGCAACAAGGTCAAACGGATGCGTCTGGTCGCAACCGAGGCGTGCCGCCGCGCCAAGAACGCGCGCGACTTCATCCGTCAGGTGAAGCGCGAAACCGGCCTGACGCTAGAGATCATCCAGCCCGAGGAAGAGGCACGTCTAGCCGTTATCTCCTGTGCGCCCCTGGTCTCCACCAAGACCGAACAGTTACTGGTCGTTGATATCGGCGGCGGTTCAACCGAACTGGTTTGGATCGACATATCTTCGATACCCCGCCGCGATCGCCCGGCCGCAATCATGCGGCTGCACAACGGCTTTCACACAGCAGACAGCCCCTTTCCAGCCGCAAAGGTTGTGGATTGGATCAGTGTGCCCCTTGGCGTCGCGACCCTGCGCGATCAATTCCACGATGTCGAAGACGATGCCGCCCGATTTGCCCTCATGAGCTGGTTTTTCGAAGAAAATCTGGCCGATTTCGCACCCTACAAGGACGAACAGACCCGCGAAGGGTTTCAGATCGTCGGCACCAGCGGCACGGTCACGACTGTTGCGGCTTCGCACTTAGGTCTCAAGCGCTATGACCGAACCAAAGTGGACGGTCTGCGCATGACCAGCGATCAGATTGACAAAGTCATCCGCGGGTATTTAGAACTCGGCCCTCACGGGCGCCGCCGCGACCCCCGGATTGGGGATGACCGGCAGGCCCTGATCATGTCCGGCTCGGCCATTTTGCAGGCCCTTTTGCGTTGCTGGCCCACCGATCGCCTTTCCGTGGCAGACCGGGGGCTGCGTGAAGGACTGCTTTATGCACAGATGAGTGCGGACGGCGTATTGGAAGACGGACCGTTCTGATGGCGAAGACACCGAGTGGAAAGAACACCTCAGGCCGTGGGCAACGCGACCTGAAGGTCAAGGTGAAGACGGCGCGTGGGCGTAAGCTAAGCTCAACGCGTTGGCTCGAGCGGCAGCTGAACGATCCCTATGTGAAACGCGCAAATGCCGAAGGGTATCGCGGGCGTGCGGCGTTCAAGATATTGGAACTGGACGAGAAATTCCGTTTCCTAGTACCCGGCGCGCGCGTTGTGGATCTGGGCTGCGCCCCTGGTGGCTGGCTGCAAGTCGCGGTGAAACGCGTCAATGCGCTGGGCGAGAAGAGCGGCAAGCGCACTGGCACTGTTCTGGGCATCGATTTGCAAGAGGTCGAACCAGTGGCGGGTGCTACCGCTCATGTGCTGGATTTCATGGAAGATGACGCCGACGCGAAGGTCAAAGACTGGCTAGGCGGCAAGGCGGATGTGGTGATGTCGGACATGGCTGCCGCGTCATCGGGCCACAAACAGACCGACCATTTGCGAATTATGGCTTTGTGTGAGACCGCCGCTTACTTCGCCTTTGACGTGTTGGAAGAAGGCGGCACGTTCGTCGCCAAGGTTCTGGCCGGAGGCGCCGAGGGTGATTTGCAAAAGCTGTTGAAACAGAAATTCGAAAAGGTCGCCAACGTCAAACCACCCGCATCCCGGTCGGGCAGTTCCGAGAAATTCGTTGTGGCGATAGGGTTTCGCGGCTGAAGTTAATCTCTTTCGCTAACTGCACTGCAAGCGGATGCTCCTAAAAGATAAGGTGGCACGTTCGTCGCGAAAGTTCTGGCAGGAGCAGCCGAGGGCGATTTACAGAAGCTGCTGAAACAGAAGTTCGAGAAGGTCGTCAACGTTAAAACACCCGCATCCCGGTCGGACAGTTCCGAGAAATTCATTGTAAAAAAAGAGGTTCGAGGCTGAAGTTAATCTTCTGTCGTCAACTGCACTGCAAGCGGATGCTCCTTAAAAGACGCGGCTGCAAGGTTCTGCATCTCAATAACCTCTGAATGGTTCAAATATACTGGCCTACGATCCCGCAATTGCGCGATACGCTGCTCCAATGACCCCTTCACTTCCCCTGCACAGGGCTGTTTTTGCATCGTTTCTGACATGTGCCACCTGCAAACAAACCTGAGGCTGATGCCCCTAAGGCTGTCTACATGTGAATTTTGCCGGGATCATGGCCCAATACTGGCAAGCACGTGCCGATCCACCTGCGCTTAGACCTGCGCGCCTGAATCGTCTTTCGATAGATCAATCAGCGCGCTGTTGTATTCGGCCCCCAAGATCACAATTGCAGCGCAAAGGTACAGAAAGATCAGCGCAGCCATGGCCCCGGCCAAACCCGCATAAGTGGCGCTGTAACTGGCGAATTGACCGATATAGATCGAAAAACCCCATCCCCCGCTCCCCAACAAGGCAAGTGTCAGAACCACGCCCGGCAGGATCTGTATCAGACTGTGACGCCGCGTGGGTAGAACAAGATGCGCCATCAGAATAGTCACAACAGGCACTGCCACCGCAAAGGTCCACCGCAGGCGGTCCGCGGACAACCAAGTTGCGATATCCACGTCTGTGCGCTCTGAAACCAGCGCCGTGTAGACGGGCAGACCCACCTCGACCGCTGCGACGATCAGGATGGCTGCACCACCCAGAATGACCAAAGCGATACACAGCAAACGCGTTTTCCAGAAGGGCCAGCTGTCATGGTCGTGGTAGGCGTGATTCATCGCTGTCCGCACCGCTGCAACCCCGTTTGAGGCAAAGTAGACAGCCAGCAAACCGCCAAGCGTAATTGCCCCAGACCCGGACCCATCCAGCACCGCCCGCAGCTCGGCCACGATCGGTCCGGCCACATCCTGTGGCCATGCGCCGAAGATCAGATCGACCAGTTCATCCGTCACATAGCCCTGCGACAGCGCCCCTGCCAGCGCGACGGTGAACAGCACAAAGGGAAACAGCGCCATCATCATCGACATGGCGACATGACTGCTCATGACAAAGCCGTTCTTGGCATTGAACCGCCGCAGCGCCAGAAACAGCGCCTTGGCCGGACGGGCAGAGAACAGAATCGAAGCACCAGACATGGTGCAACCCTAGCCCGCCGACGGCCAACGTAGAAGTCGCTCGATCACAAATCCGGAATTATAAACAGCTGACAGCATTGCATAAACCCATCGGGCTGTGCAGGATCGGGGCACGCATGCGCCCTGCCCCAAGTCAGGTTCTTTATGACATCCGATCCAAACACACCCACAACGCGTCGCCGCCTCAGCCTGTCTGCGGTGCGCGACAGCTGTATTGTCGCAGCTTTGGTGGTGCTGGGGCTTTATGCGGGTGCGACTTTTCTGATCCCATTGACGCTTGCCCTGCTTGTTAATGTTCTGATCATCGCCCTGAGCGACCGAGTCATCGCCCTGACCCGTTCGCCGGTTTGGCTGGCAAACTTGGCCGGAGTGACAGTTGTGTTGGCCGGTTTGTTTACCATAATGTACATATTGGGCAGCCAGGCGACCCAATTCGCACGCGGCATCACCACCTACGAGGCCCAATTCGACAACGCCATCAATCGCATCGCCGGACTGGTGGGCAGCGACGTGACAACGTTTATCCGGGACAACCTTGTCAGTATCGACATGTCCTATCTGGCGCGGCTGTTGCTGGGCAGCGCTACTTCGCTGCTGAATCAGTTCTTTCTGATCAGCCTCTATGTCTCGTTCCTAATGGTTGAACGCATGGCCTTTCGCAAAAAAATCCAGCTGGCCGCAGGAAGCCCAGAAACCGGGAAAGAGCTGTCGGCAATGCTGGATGCAATATCATTCAGCCTGCAGCGCTATGTCGGCGTCAAAACCCTAATCAGCCTGATCACGGCGGGTATCAGCTATAGTATCTTCCGCATGCTTGGCCTGGAATATGCCGAGACATGGGCAGTTCTGACCTTTGCCTTGAATTTCATCCCTTCGATTGGGTCGATCATTGCCGTGGTGTTTCCGGCCATGATCGCTTTGGTCCAGTTCGAAAGCATCGGCCCGTTTCTGATAGTGGTTCTGGGCTGCGGCACGATCCAGTTCCTGATCGGCAATTTCCTGGACCCTGCGATGCTGGGCCGATCGCTCAACATGTCCACATTCCTAGTCATACTGGCGCTGACTTTCTGGACGACGGTCTGGGGTTTGATCGGAGCCTTTCTGAGTGTGCCCCTTACGGTCTGCATCCTGATCGTTTTCAGCCATATCCCGGCGCTGCGCCCAGTCGCGATCTTGATGTCTTTGGATGGGCGACTAGGGGACGACCCTAAATGAAGAAGAAGAACGCAGTACCGTTCGCCTATCGCCCCTAAAGCAAAGCAAACAGACGGAGCCTCGAAAACAAATGTGGACAGTGTTAGTATCTGCAGCCGTTTTTGTGCTTTATGTCACAGCAGCTATCTTCTCACTCAGGGCAGCGCAGACAGCCAGAACACCGCAGGGTGCGGTTGGATGGGTTGTCTTTCTTATTGCGGCCCCGTTCT
Organism: Ruegeria sp. AH12; assembly: GCF_056541465.1. NCBI lineage: Bacteria > Pseudomonadati > Pseudomonadota > Alphaproteobacteria > Rhodobacterales > Roseobacteraceae > Ruegeria > Ruegeria sp. AH12. The sequence continues at coordinate 24,060 of NZ_JBQFYL010000002.1, forward strand.
TTGCCGTACCGATGTATCTGTTTCTGGGTCACCACCGTTTTCACGGCTATCGTATCGCCCGCCAAGAAAGTGAGCGCGTGGTCGAAGGCATCAAAACCTTTGCCGATCACTCCAAACCTGATCCCGATAAGATGTCGATCAATCCACGACCGTTCGAATTTCTGGCCCATCTTCCCGTTTCGCGTGGCAACGGGGTAGAGTTGCTGATTGATGGCAACGCCACATTCGATGCGATTCTTGACGCCATCGATGCCGCAAAGAACTACATCCTGATCCAATTCTACATCGTACGCGCCGACGAACTGGGGTTGAAGCTGCAGGAACGACTCATTGCTGCCTCGGATCGGGGTGTGCACGTGCGGTTCATGACCGACGCGGTGGGCAGCTATGGCTTGTCGTCCGACTTTCTTGAAACGATGCAGAACGCAGGCATTGATGTCGCCGACCCGAAAGAACAGCGCGGCCCGAATTTTCGCTTTCAGTTGAACTACCGCAACCATCGGAAAACCGTGGTGATCGACGGGGAGACCGGCTTTATCGGCGGGCACAATGTTGGCATTGAATATCTAGGTCAGGGCGAAAAGTTCGGCCACTGGCGTGATACCCATGTAAAGATCACCGGCCATATCGTTCGCCAGCTACAGTTGATTTTCACCGAAGATTGGCACTGGGCTCGCGGTGAGGACCTTATCGATGATCTAGACTGGGCTGGCAGCGAATCTGATCAGGATATGAACGCGCTTCTGGTCGCAACTGGGCCTGGCGATGATACCGAAACCGGCGCCATGATGTTCTTTTCGGCCATCGCCGAGGCAAAGGAGCGTTTCTGGATCGCCTCACCTTACTTCGTGCCCGATATCGACGTCATGACCGCGCTACAACATGCGGCGATGCGTGGCGTGGATGTGCGTATCCTTGTGCCCGAGGTGATCGATCACCGCCTGCCCTGGCTGGCCGCCTTTGCCTATTTTGATGAGGTTCGAAACTGCGGCGCGCGGGTGTTTCGATACACCGATGGGTTCATGCATCAAAAGGTGTTTGTGGTCGATGATACTCTGGCCGCGGTCGGGACAACAAATCTGGACAACCGATCATTCCGGCTGAATTTTGAAGCAATGGCACTGTTTTTCAACGCCAAGGCGGCGCAGGCAGTTGAACGGATGCTTCTGGCCGATTTCGATAACAGCTATGAGCTGACGCGATCCTTGTTCCAGCAACCGGCCTATATTCGGTTTGGTGCACCCCTGGCCCGTTTGTTTGCGCCTATTCTTTAGGGGATTGGCCTAAGGAAAAGAGCCGTTCCTGAAACACTCGTGTCATCAGCGCAACCATATAGGCCGTTGAAAGTCCGAAGGCTAAAAGCCCGGTCACAGAGGCAAAAGACCCAAAAATCCGAAGTGCCTCACCCAGAACGATATCGCCATAACCCAGCGTGGTGAACGTCACCAACGAGAAATACAGCGCCGTATTCCAATCCGGCAGCACCTCAAGCAAGACCCAAACGATCGCCCATATCCAAACCTGAATTGTGTGTGTCAAAACGATAAACGCCAGCGCCACGGCAATCGGGGCTGCAGTGGCCAGAAACAGCCCGTATTTGGACCATTTCCTTTCCATCCTCATCACGAAGATCGTGCACCAGGTCAGAAAAAAGATCTCGACCACAAAGCAGAGCCCCAGAAAGGCACTGCCCCAAACAATCTGGTGCAGCAAGCTCATGTTTTTCCACCCTGTTCCGCGATGATCCTGTGATCTCTAGAATGACCTCTGCGGCCAGAAGGTACAAGACCAGCAGACCCTGGATGTACCTGCGGCGAAACGCATCGGAGGGCGTTCGGCACTGGACATGGGTGAATTACGTTGCACATCCTGCATGAAAAAGCGGGGCAGATCATGCTGTTGACGATCGACAAGGTGCAGAAATCCTATCCCGGCGGGCGGCCTGTCCTGCGTGATGTGTCGCTGACCCTGGATCAGGGGCAGACACTGGCCCTGACCGGTGAAAGTGGCAGCGGCAAATCCACTTTGCTGAACCTGGCCGCGGCGCTAGATAGCTTCGATGCGGGCGAGATCATACTGGATGGCACGGCGCTGTCAGCGTTGGATGATGCGGGTCGCGCCGCGTTGCGCCGTCACAAAGTCTCTTTGGTGTTTCAGCAGTTTAACCTGATCCCGTCCTTGACTGTTTCACAAAACCTGTCCTTTCACGCCCACCTAGCTGGCTTTCATGACCAGGCTTGGAGCACCCATCTGGCTGATCGACTGGGATTGTCCGATTTGCTGGATCGTTCCCCCGAAAACCTCTCTGGCGGGCAGCAACAGCGCGTCGCCATCGGCCGCGCCATGGCTGTGCGGCCCAAACTGCTGCTGGCGGATGAGCCGACGGGTAACCTAGACGAAACGGCCAGCGCCAATGTGCTGGATCTGATGCTGTCCCTGGTTGCCGATACCGGCGCCGCTTTGCTGCTGGTGACCCATTCGCAAGACATTGCCGCGCGGCTTGACCGGCGCGTTCATCTGGCAGGTGGTCGCATCGAATGACCAGGGCCGTCATACAGGCGCTGCTATCACATTGGCGCGCGCATTGGCTGCAGCTGGCGACGCTGCTGATCGGCATCGCCTTGGCAACCGGTCTGTGGTCTGCTGTGCAAGCCATCAACGCCGAAGCACGCGCAAGCTATGCGCGGGCCAATGCGCAACTGGCCTTGGGGCAGTTTGACGAACTGCGCGATCCCAGCGGCCCAATCCCTTTGTCCCGATATGCCGAGCTGCGCCGGGCGGGCTGGCAGGTCGCTGCCGTTCTGGAAGGTCCTTATCGTGCCCAGGGTCGTACACTACGGGTGATGGGCGTAGATATGGTGGCCTACCCTTCCCTGCCTGCTGTGACGGAAACCGAGCAGAGCGCTGATCCACCAGAACCGGCTGACATCTTGACGGCTCCGGGCCGCTTGCTTGTTCATCCGGACCTTGCGCCGCTAATCTCTTCGGTCGAAGGATTGCCGCCGATCATCCTCAGCACATCGTTGCCTGCCGATGTGATTTTGACCGATATCGGTGTGGCCGAAACCCTACTGGACCAACGCGGCAAGATTTCCCGGCTTGTGGTTTTGCCAAACCAGCCACGCGGACGCCCGCCCCTGTCGCAAGTCGCACCTGAGCTACAGCGGATCAGCCCGGCCTCGCAGGTTGATACGGCACAGCTGACGGACAGTTTTCACCTGAATCTGACCGCTTTCGGATTACTGTCCTTCGCCGTCGGGTTATTCATTGTGAACGGTACTGTCGGGTTGGCCTTCGCTCAACGGCGCGGCATGATCCGAACCTTGCGTGCCTTGGGCGTTTCAATGAGGAGGCTGGTGTGGACAGTGTTGGTCGAACTGACAGTACTGGCCTGTATCGGCGGGGGTTTGGGCCTGATCCTGGGTTTCTTTCTCGCAGGCGCGTTGCTGCCGGACGTGGCCGCAACCTTGCGCGGGCTCTATGGTGCCCCTGTCACCGGACAGCTGAGCCTGCAGCCAAGCTGGGCGCTGGCCGGTATGGCCATGGCGCTTCTTGGCACCTTAGGGGCCAGTGGTCATGCGCTGTGGCGCTTGTCTCGTATGCCACTGCTCGAAGGTCCCGGCATTCAGGCCTGGAGCGGTAGCGGGCGATCACACAGCCTGATCGGGATAGTTGGAGTGGGCCTGATCGCCTTTGGATGCGCTCTCTATTTCGGCGTAGGTGGTCTGCTTGGGGGCTTTGCACTGCTCGCTGGGCTGTTGACCGGTGCGGCACTGGTTTTGCCCTGGTTCCTGTCGCTTGTCCTGACGATCTTTGCCGGGAAAGCACGCAGGCCGGTGTCTCAATGGATTTGGGCAGATATGCGGGCGCAACTGCCTGGGCTTTCCTTGGCACTGATGGCCCTGTTGCTGGCGCTGGCGGCCAATATCGGTGTCGGCACGATGGTATCGAGTTTTCGGCTGACCTTTGTCGGCTGGCTGGATCAACGCCTGACTTCGGAACTGTATGTGACCGCCGAAGATGATCAGCAAGCGCTCGAAGTTACAGATTGGCTGGCCCCTCAGGTCGATGCGATTCTGCCCATCCGCAGTGTCGAATTGGCCCATGAAACGGGACCGCTGTTCTTGTATGGCGTGGTCGATGACCCGGTCTACAGGGATCATTGGCCGTTGATCGCGCGATCAGATGGCGATTGGGATCGGGTGATGTTAGGACAGGCAATCCTCATTAACGAGCAACTGGCCCGGCGCGCGGACCTTTGGCCCGGAGACACTCTGGTGCTTTCGGCGACGGCCTCTCTGCCCATTGCAGGCGTCTATTCCGACTATGGCAATCCAACCGGTCAGGCCATCGTATCGATGTCTCGCCTAGATCAAATCGCGCCGGGGGCCGAAGCAAGACGGTTCGGCATTCGTATGGACCCAGATCAAGCTACCGAGATGGCGCAATCCCTGCGTACGCAGTTCGATATGCCTTCGCGCAGCGTGGTTCAGCAGGCGGCGATGAAGGCGCAATCCCGGGCGATATTCGAGAAAACCTTTGTCGTGACCTCTGCTCTGAATATCCTGACCCTTGGGGTTGCCGGATTTGCCATTCTGACCAGCCTGCTCACCCTTTGGACGCAGCGCCTGCCCCATATCGCGCCGGTCTGGGCCTTGGGTCTGAACCGTGCGCAACTGGCCAGGTTCGAGCTGTTGCGCAGTGTCCTGCTGGCCGCATTGACCGCCTGCCTGGCTTTGCCCTTGGGGCTGGTTCTGGCCTGGGTCTTGCTAGCCGTCATCAATGTGCAGGCCTTTGGATGGCGCCTGCCAATGTTCCTGTTCCCTTGGGATTGGTTGTATCTGTTCCTTCTGACACTACTGGCCGCTTTCGTTGCCGCAGCCCTGCCTGCCCTGCGATTGCTGCGCCTGCCCCCGGCCAGCCTGCTGAGAGTGTTTGCCAATGAACGTTAGAGCGTTTCTTCTGTTCCTGCTGGTCTGGCTGCCGACATCCTCATTAACGCAGGGCTATGCCGGTCTGGGAGGGTCGGCAGACGGGTTTGACGTGCCACAGCGCGGGGTTCTGTTCGAGTTCCCGAGAGATCACGGGCCGCATCCCAGCTACCGGATCGAATGGTGGTATCTGACCGCCAATCTCAAAGGGGATGACGGGCGCGACTATGGCATCCAGTGGACCTTGTTTCGCTCGGCCCTCAAACCCTTTGACCTCGACGGTTGGCAAAGCCCTCAGATATGGATGGGCCATGCCGCTGTCACCACGCCTGAACGTCACTACTTTGCCGAACGTCTGTCACGCGGCGGCATAGGTCAGGCAGGCGTCACGGCCGAACCCTTCGCCGCCTGGATCGACGAATGGCGCATGAGCGGTCCGGATTTTGATTCGCTGTCCCTGACCGCAAACGGAGAGGATTTTGGGTACACCCTGTCCCTAAATGCCCAAGGCCCATTGGTGTTTCACGGCGAGGATGGCTATTCGGTCAAATCCGCCGATGGGCAAGCCAGCTACTACTATTCTCAACCCTTCTATGCGGTCGAAGGCACATTGCACCTGCCTGACGGCGATATCACCGTTACCGGTACTGCGTGGCTGGACCGCGAATGGTCCTCGCAACCCTTGGCAGAAGATCAAAGCGGATGGGATTGGTTCTCGCTCAGCTTCGACGATGGTGACAAGCTGATGGCGTTTCGCTTGCGCGGGGATCGCGGCGACTTCACCGCCGCCACATGGATCAATGCGGATGGAAGCGCCGAGGCACTACCGAACGGCTCTGCCACATTCACTCCACTAGAGATCGCACCTGTAGCCGGACGAGATGTGCCGGTTCGCTGGCAGGTCAGCCTGCCGGATCGGGGGCTGGACGTCGATGTCGCTGCCCTAATCCCGGACGCCTGGATGGCGACACGTTTTGAGTATTGGGAAGGCCCAGTCACTGTAACAGGCAGCCACGCGGGGCGCGGCTATCTGGAAATGACCGGGTATTGATCAGCGCACCACGTAGACCGAGGCCGTGGCGTGGCGCACCACACGTGCAGCATTGGGGCCCAATAGGTAGTCTTTGAAATCAGGCTTATGGGCACCGATTACGATCAGGTCGGAGCCGGCACCCTCTGCTGTTTTTAGGATTTCCTGATAGGCTGTGCCAGTAGCCACCACGTGGCGCATAGCGGCGTTGCGTTCCGCTCCAAGTACAGAGACGCAAAGGTTTGCCAGCTTGTCATGCGCCTCGGCCAGCGCCTTATCGTGGAAGTCAGGCTCGAAAAAGCCCGACACCCAGCTTTCGCCGAAATCCGGAAGCACGGTCACAACATCCAGCTGCGCCCCGTCCAGATCCGCCAGCCTGGCGGCCTGTTTCAAAACCGGACTATCCAGATCGCCATTGCTGATATCGACAGCGCAAAGAACTGATTTGGTCATGCTGTCACCTCTTCTTGTCTGGCGGCCCGGCCGCGTTGCAGGAAGGCGATCAGAGCCAGCAGGATCATCGCCGGTATATAGACCAACTGTTTCGGAGGCTGGCTGGACGGCAAGCTGACCGAGGTCAGACGCACCGGCTCGTCCCCATAATAGTCGAAGATACCCAGATCATCGGCCACAGGCGTGCCAAACAGCGGCTCCTCAAGCTTGATCAGCCCGTCTTCGGGGATCAGGATCAGCCCCATCGCCTCGACCCGCGCCGCGCCACCCTCTTCGTCGCCAACGGTGACAACAACGGTGGTGTCGGCCATTTCAAGTGTGTCGAAATCCGGACCGGATATGACCAGTCGCACCTCAGAACCTGGCGGTGCTTGACCTATCGTTTCTTCAAACGCAGCTGGTTCAACCGACTGGAACGGAGGCGAGATGCGGTCCATGAAGTAATCTGGCCGGAACAGCGCAAAGGCAACGAAGATCAGCGCGATGCTTTCGTAGATGCGGCTATGGGTCAGGAAATAGCCCATCGTGCCAGCCGTAAAGACCAGTATAGCGATGGTTGCAAATATAGCGACGATTATACCTTCGACCCACGTCACATCGATCAACAGAAGATCCGTGTTGAAGATGAAAACGAAAGGCAGTGCTACGGTCCGCAAGCTGTAGAAGAACGCGGTAAAACCGGTCTTGATCGCATCACCGCCCGATACCGCGGCGGCCGCGAAGCTTGCCAAACCAACAGGCGGCGTCACGTCTGCCATGATCCCAAAGTAGAATACGAACAGGTGCACTGCGATTAGCGGCACGATCAGCCCGTTTTGCGCACCCAGCTCTACGACCACACCAGCCATCAGTGAGCTGACGACGATATAGTTCGCCGTGGTCGGCAGACCCATCCCCAGGATCAGGCTGAGGATACCGACCATGATCAACATCAGGATCAGATTGCCGCCCGACAGGAACTCGACCAGATCGGCCATCACCTGACCCACACCAGTCAGGGTCACGGTGCCCACGATTACACCTGCGGTGGCCGTGGCCAAGGCGATCCCGATCATGTTGCGCGCGCCGTCGATCAGGCCTTGCCACAAATCAGCAACTCCGTCGATGAAGCGGTTGTAGACCTCGCTCTCGCCCCGGAAGATCGCCTTGAGCGGCTTCTGCGTCAGCAGGATCACGAACAACAGCGCCGTTGCCCAGAAGGCAGACAGACCGGGTGATTTCTGCTCGATCATCAGGAAGTAGACCAGCACGATGATCGGCAGCAAATAATGCAGACCAGCCTTGTAGATGTCGGCGATAACCGGCAGCTCGACCTCTTTGGCATTTGGATCGTCCGGCTCAAGGTCAGGGACCTGCGCGGCCAGATACAGCAGAGCGACGTATACTGCACAGACGATAAGGCTCAGCACGATGCCAGCAGCGGTCGGAACCATGCTGGTGACTGCTTCGACCGGGTATTGCGAGCCGTAGCACAGTCCAGCAAAGACGATGAAAAAGGACAGCATTCCGACCACGGTCCGCGCAAGGTGAACCTCACGGTTGCCCAGCGTCGGCATGTTCCGCTTCACAGCTTCCAGATGCACGATATAGACCAGCGCGATATAGGAAATCGCCGCGGGCAGGAAGGCATGGGTGATGACCTCAACGTAGGAAATACCCACATACTCCACCATCAGGAAGGCCGCAGCCCCCATCACGGGTGGCATTATCTGGCCGTTCACGGATGAAGCAACCTCGACCGAGCCCGCCTGTTCACTACTAAAGCCCACGCGCTTCATCAGTGGAATGGTGAAAGTACCGGTGGTGACAACGTTGGCAATCGATGAGCCCGAGATCAGGCCGGTCGCCGCCGAACCCACAACAGCCGCCTTGGCCGGGCCACCCCGCAGGTGGCCGAGGGCCCCAAAGGCCATCTTGATGAAGTAGTTCCCTGCCCCGGCCTTGTCGAGCAACGCCCCGAACAGAACGAACAGGAAAACGAATTTCGTCGAAACACCAAGCGCGATGCCAAACACGCCCTCGGACGTGATCCACATGTGGCTCATCGCTTTTTTCAGGCTGGCCCCTTTCCAGCGGATAACTTCGGGCACCCATTCGGAAGAACCAAAGAATACGTAGGCGAGGAAAATCGTTGCAATGATTGCCATTGCCGGGCCAAGCGCGCGGCGCGCGGCCTCGAACAGCAACAGCAAGCCGCCCAGTGCAACCCATTTGTCGGTATCATCTGCAAGACCACCTGCATTGACGATCTTGTCATAGAAAAAATAGCCATACAGCGCGACAAACGCTCCCAACAGGCCCATGATCCAATCCTGTATGGGGATATAGTCACGCGGGCTGGATTTCAGCGCCGGATAGGCCGCAAAGGCCAGAAACATCGCAAAGGCCAGATGAAACTGCCGCGAGTTGTTCACGATACTGCCTGGCAGCACATAGTTCGCTATGGGCGAGGCCAAAACGACCTGAAAGATCGACCAGATCGCCGCAACAATGGCCAGGAAAATCCCGACATTGCCGACCGGATTACGCCCGCCCGCATCAGATGAGGCTACAAGATCCTGAAGCTCTTCTTCGGATAGCGGACGATTGGATTGTGTGTCGGAACTCATGCAAATGTCTCCCCGTCGCGACCATTTTTGGCCTTCTAAATTACCCGCTTTGTGCGGGTTTGGGTTGCAGGGCGCCCGTAAGCGCCCTGCTTTAGGTCTGGCTTACTGAATCCAGCCTTTTTCTTTGTAGTACTTCTCGGCGCCCGGATGCAGCGGAGCCGACAGGCCGTCCGCGATCATCTCTTCGGGCTTGAGGTTCGCAAAGGCCGGGTGAAGCTTTTTGAAGTCATCGAAGTTTTCGAAAACCGAGCTGACAACCGCATAAACCGCGTCATCCGACACATCCGCCGAGGTCACGAAAGTCGCACCCACGCCGAAGGTTGCTGTGTCGCCGTCCGATCCACGATACATGCCACCAGGAATGGTCGCAGTCCGGTAGAACGAGTTGTCATCGACCAGCTTGTTTACCGCGTCACCGCTGACGTTCACCAGAACGGAGTCGCAAGCTGTGGTTGCTTCCTGAATCGAACCCGAGGGGTGACCCACGGTATAAACCATCGCGTCGATCTGGTTGTCGCACAGGGCCGCCGACTGTTCAGCCGCCTTCAACTCGGTCGCCAGTTCGAAATCGTCGGTGGTCCAGCCCATTTCGCCCAGCAGAACCTCCATGGTGCCGCGCTGACCGGAACCGGGGTTGCCGATGTTGACGCGTTTGCCCTTCAGGTCTTCAAAGTTGGCGATGCCGGCATCGGCACGCGCCACAACGGTGAATGGCTCAGGGTGAACCGAGAAGACGGCGCGCAGGTTCTCGAAAGGACCAGCTTCTTCGAACTTCGAGCTGCCATTATAGGCGTGGTACTGCCAGTCAGACTGCGCCACACCAAACTCCAGTTCACCTTCGCGGATGGTGTTGATGTTGTAAACGGAACCGCCGGTCGATTCGACCGAGCAGCGCACGCCATGTTCCTTGCGGCCTTTGTTCACCAAACGGCAGATCGCGCCACCGGTCGGATAGTAAACGCCAGTCACGCCGCCGGTGCCGATTGTGATGAACTCTTCGGCATAAGCCGCAGGTGCCATCATCGCAGCGGTCACAAACGCGCCGAGGCTAAGCTTGCTGCTGTTTTTCATGTAAAAACTCCCATTTTTTTGGTGTGGGCGGTAAAAGCCAAAAACCCTGCAATAGCGAGGGAGAGCGCTGGTATCTTAGAACCGGCTGCCCTGCAACTGCTGCTACTTTTGAATTTTTCCAATGTCTCCCAACATCTTCGAGGTTTCATTCAGATACAATGAATGTCAAGGCCAGCCCCTCGCAGATCGCGCCAAAGCAGCATATCTGAGGCTGTTTTTTGAACTTTCCCCGTTAAGCCATCAAAGACGAAGCAGGCTGCCCGCTTACACGGACAGCCCTTTGAAACTGTTGGTCAGCATTCTCCTAAGATCGGAAACGTCAGTTGGAATCGGTGCTTTGTTCCCGGGTTGGAATCTCAATAATCCCGAACAAGAATGCAGCAAAGGCGGTTTGTACCGAAACAGCCATCAGGCTGAACCCGGCTACAGTCAGGCGTGTTGGCAAAGGGTTTTCGATATTCCCAAACCCCAGGCGCGCCCATTGGCCGAAAGCCACACCGAACAGGATGACACCGAACAGGAACAACCAAAACGCAAACAGGGCGATATTGTCAGTTGTGGCCCAGCTTCGAAGAATCCGGCTGGGCTCACCCACTGGTAGCAATCCGCTCCGAGTCGCCATCATCCGCGCCAAGGCGCCAAAGGTCAGCAACTGGGTTCCAAGGATGGTGATCACACAGGCGGCGATAAAGGTGTTAGTACCCAACTCAACCGAGCCCGCAACCTGAACAGGACCAAACATCAGGATCAGAGCGGCTAGCCCGCCCAAAACACTAAAAAATAGCCCCGGATAGACAAACAGCCAGCGCGGATTGTGCATAAGCAAAAACTTGAGGTGGCGCCATCCATCCCGCCAAGTGCGCAGATGCGGCGGGCGGCTTCGACCATCGGGCCGCAGCGTCGTCGGCACCTCGGCAATTTTCAGACGCGACATCGCGGATCGCGTCACCATCTCCGAGGCGAACTCCATACCCGAGGTGTGCAGTTGAAGATCCCGGATCGAGTCACGCCGAAATCCGCGCAGACCGCAGTGAAAATCGCCAATACTGATGTTGAACAAAAGCCGGCCAATGAAGCTGAGCACCGGGTTGCCCAGATATCTGTGCAGAAACGGCATCGCACCATCCGAGATACCGCCTTTGAATCGGTTGCCCATGACCAGATCGTTTCCGGCCCGCAGCGCCTCAACAAAAGGATCGAGGCTCGAGAAATCATAGCTGTCATCCGCATCGCCCATGATCACATAGGTGCCCAAGGCTGCATCGATCCCGCCCGAGAGCGCCGCCCCATATCCTTTTTGCGGGACATTCACGACTCGCGCACCCAGAGCCTGAGCCATTTCAATCGAACCATCGGTGCTGCCATTATCGGCAATCAGCACCTCGCCCTTGATCTGCGCGCGTTCAATAAAATCCTGCGCTTTCTTGATACAAATCTCGATTGTTTCCGCCTCGTTCAGACAAGGCATCAAAATCGTAAGTTCAAGCGCGTCGGTCTGGCCGACGGGCTTGGCGGTTTCTGAATTACCCACCAATGGAACGCACCTTTCAAATCAATACACTAATCAATATTCCACGCGCAGATCAGATTTGTAAGTGAACCATATCCTACATCTGCCGGTGTTTGCGTGAATGTTGGCAACAAAGCCTCCACAAAGCCGGCATTAATTCCTGAAGTCAAAAAAACACACACAATCCAGTCAGCGCGCCAAACCTAGGTGGTTTTTTGATTCAGGTACAGCCTTGTGAAGCACCAGAATACGTCATCCGCTTAGATTTCAAGGTTCACTAACCAAAGGGCGCGCTGCTTTTGCGCCTCGATACAGTCTAAAATGCACAAAGGTGTGGTGCCCAAGGAGAGACTCGAACTCTCACGCCCGTGAAGGCGGGGGATTTTGAATCCCCTGCGTCTACCATTCCGCCACTTGGGCCACGGACACTGGATTAGCGCCCCCGTGCGGGAAGGTCCAGAGGCAAAAATCAACCAGCTTTCGGTTTGTTTGGCCGCCAGCAGTTGACGGGTCCGTGGGTGCATGATTTGGCTTGCACGGGCAAAGACCGGGATTTGAGTAGACTATGTTACGATCGCTTTACGACTGGACCATTCGACTGGCCGAGCACCCCCATGCGCTTTGGGCGCTGGCGATTGTAGCATTCATCGAAAGCTCGTTTTTCCCGATCCCGCCGGATGTGCTGATGATCCCGATGATTCTGGCGCGCCCTTCGCGCGCTTGGCTTATCGCCGGTGTTGCGCTGGTTGCATCGGTCCTGGGCGGTCTGTTGGGTTATGCGATCGGGGCATTTGCCTATGAAAGCATTGGCCAACCCATTCTGGAATCGATGGGCAAGGCCCACGCGATGGAAGAGTTCAACACCCGTTTCAACGATTTCGGGTTCTGGGCTGTACTGGCCGCAGGCGTCACGCCCTTCCCCTACAAGGTTATCACCATCATGTCGGGCTGGACGGGCATGCCGCTTGGCACCTTCATAGCCACGTCGATTCTGGCGCGTGCTCTTAGGTTCTTTCTTGTGGCAGGCCTTCTTTGGAAATTTGGCGAACCGATCCGCGATTTCATTGAAAAGCGTCTGGGCCTGATGTTCACATTGTTCATCATTCTGCTGTTCGGCGGCTTTCTAGCGGTGCGATACCTATGACACAGCGCAGTATTCTGATTGGTCTCGCCGCCGGCGGCTCGGCGGCCTTGTTGCTAGGGGCCTGGGGTTTCCAATATCTCGGCGGACTTGCGCCTTGCCAAATGTGTGTCTGGCAGCGTTATCCACATGGCGCTGCATTTGTCATCGGGCTGATTGCGCTGATGCTGCCCTCTCTTCGCCTGTTGCCTTTAGCAGGCGCAATTTCAGCGCTGACAAGTGCAGGCATTGGCCTGTTTCACGCCGGTGTCGAACAAGGCTGGTGGGAAGGCCCGACCAGTTGCACATCCGGCAGCATTGGCGGGATGTCCGCAGAAGAACTAATGAACCAGATCATGTCCGCCCCGCTGGTACGATGTGACGATATCCCGTGGCAAATGCTGGGCTTGTCTCTGGCTGGCTGGAACGCCGTTGTGTCTTTGGGCTTAGCGTTGATCTGGATCGCGGCCTGGCGGTCCAAGACCTAGAACTCATCCAGTTCTGCATCCCAGTACAGGAAGTCGATCCAGCTGTCGTGCAAGTGGTTTGGCGGAAACTTGCGGCCAATGTTACGCAAAGCCTCAGCATCGGGCTGGCGCGGTGGTTTGCGCAGGCTCATACCTGCCTGACGCAGGGATTTAGACCCTTTGCGCAGATTGCACGGGCTGCACGCCGCCACCACGTTCTGCCAGCTTGTCACCCCGCCTGCCGCGCGCGGGACCACGTGGTCAAAGGTTAGGTTATCCCGGCTGCCGCAGTACTGACAGCGGAACTCATCCCTCAGAAATAAATTAAAGCGCGTGAAGGCCACGCGCTTTCTGGGTTTTACATAGTCTTTCAAAACAACGACCGAGGGTATTCGAATCTCGGTACTCGGGCTTCGAACGACTTCGTCATATTCAGCCACGATGTCGACCCTGTCCAGCCAGGCGGCTTTGATCGCCTCTTGCCAGGGCCACAGCGAGAGCGGGTAGTAAGACAAGGGGCGGTAATCGGCATTCAAAACCAAGGCCGGGTGATGCTTGAGCGTCCCCGGCTCTCTTACAAATTCGGTCCTGAAGTCTCCGTCCATCACAGAATCGCTCCTCGCTCTCAGCTGCCCGTTTGTGACACCAGAGCGGAGAGCACCCGCCCCGGTCTTAAGATAACTATATATCGTGGTAAATCTCTGACAAGCCCTGAGTTTCCACAATATGTCGCTGATTGGGTAAGCCGAATCCGTAACAGGCGCATGACAGTTATCCACAGGTTGCGCACAGCGTGTTTTGCAGGCTATGGCGGGGCATGTCCTGGTTCATTCGATTCAATAAACCCTTTAATGTTTTGCCGCAGTTCACAGACCGCGCGAATGCAGACTCGCCGCGCAGCACCCTGTCGGACTTTATCGACCTGCCCGGCGTCTACCCTGCAGGTCGGCTGGATCGGGACAGCGAAGGGCTGATGCTTTTGACCGACAATGGGAGACTGCAGGCACAGATATCGGATCCCAAACACAAGATGGCAAAAACCTATTGGGTTCAGGTTGAAGGTGAACCTGACGCGGTCTCAATGAAAGCGCTGAGGGACGGACTTGAGCTGAAGGATGGCCTGACTCGCCCCGCCAAAGTACGTCAGATGGATGAGCCAGAGGGCCTGTGGCCCCGCACCCCGCCAATCCGAGAGCGTAAGACCGTGCCCGACAGCTGGATCGAACTGACGATCCGCGAAGGCAAGAACCGGCAGGTGCGCCGGATGACGGCTGCCGTCGGCCTGCCAACTTTACGCCTGATCCGCTACCGCATCGGCGACTGGACTTTGGACGATCTTGAGCCTGGCCAATGGGACAGCCTACCCCCGCCCACTCTGAATGCGGCCCCGCAACGCAAACGAGACAGACGCGCACGGCGGTGACACGGCCCGCTTCTTTCTGCTAAAATACGGCCATGAAACTTACGCCAGACATCCCTGCCCCGTCAGGTATTCTGGAGGCTGCGCTGTATGTCGATGACCTGGATGCAGCCGAACAGTTTTATGGTGAGGTATTGGGGCTGGAGCGCATTCAGCGTATCAAAGACCGGCACGCGTTTTATCGTGTTGGCGGGTCCGTTCTATTGCTGTTCAACCCGGATCAAACCGAACAACCACCCTTAAACCCCAACCTGCCCGTGCCGCCTCATGGCGCGCGTGGTGCAGGGCATGTATGCCTTGTGCTGACCCGCGATGAAATCTCAGCCATGCGCAAACACCTTCTGGATTGGAATGTCCCGATCGATGCCGAGTTCGACTGGCCCAGCGGCGCGCGGTCACTCTACATCCGCGACCCCGCAGGCAATTCGGTCGAGTTTGCCGAGGGCCATTTGTGGGGCTGATCCAGATCAGCCGAGCGGCTGCTTCTCACCGCCGACAATTTTGTAGATCTCGCTGGAAATCAGACCAACCTCGGCCAAAGTTGCGCGAAACACGGCCATATGGGGCGTTGCAAAATGCGCCTCAAGCGCAGCTTGATCCTGCCATTCTTCGTAAACGCGAATCCGCGTGTTGTGCCCCAGCACCTGACTGAATTCATAGACCAGACAACCGGTCTCTTTCACGGTTTCCGCAACCATCTGCTGCGCGGCCTCGCGGGCCCGTTCGACCCCGGCCTCATTCACTTCCACAACGCCTGTGACAACCAGCATCATCTATCCTCCGTCAGACTATAGCGTTTCGATATGCGATTGACCGGAGTGCCGTCCCGAAGCGGTACGCCGTATGCAACCGAGTAGTCGCGGAAACCCATTTTTTCATAATAGCTTAAGCCAAGAAGGTTATCCGCTCGGATCGTGGCATTGATCGCGGCAAATCCCAATGCACCTGCCGTTTTGACTGTCTCGGCAGACAGGGCCCGGCCTGCGCCCCGCAGCACCGGGTTTCGGCGGGTGAACGTGGCGACATCGGCGCAATTCTCGGGCAAGGCCTCATGCGTGCCAAGCCATTGAAACCCCGCGACATCGCCTTGATCATCTAGCGCAACGTGGCAACATATCTTGTCTGCCCCATCCAGATAGCTTTGCGCAAAAAGGGCATCCGAGAACGGGATTTCAAAAGCAGTCGTGCCACCCGCCGCGATGATATCATTGAGGATGCGGCAAGCTTCGGCTACATCCTCTGGCATCATCGGGCGGACGGCAATCATCGCTAAAAGCTCAGCTTGTCACGCATGAAGGCCAGTGCAACGCTTAGCCCATCAGGTGCGATACCGTGGCCGGTTCCCTTCATCACATGCGCATAGACCTCTTTGAAATCAGCAGCTTGAAGAGCTTCTGCTGCCTCGGGCAGCGATTGCGGCGGAACCACATCATCCGCGTCGCCATGAACCAGCAGGATCGGCATCCGGCTGACGGTTTCATCGGGCAGCAGATCGGGTTCCAGCAACCGGCCAGAGAACGCAACGATCCCGGCTACCGGGTCTTCACGCCGCGGGGCAACATGCAGGCTCATCATTGTGCCCTGAGAGAAACCGAACAGAACGACCTGCTCAGGCAGGACATCTTCATCCACCATCAGCGCATCCAGAAAGGCGTTGAAATCATCCGCTGCCATTTCCATTCCGCGCCTTGCTTCTTCCTCGGACGAGCCGTCAATCCACGGGATCGGGAACCATTGAAAGCCGTTTGGCATTCCGGGAATCTGCTCGGGTGCATCGGGGGACACGAACAGCGTATCGGGCAAATGTTCACCCAGTGGATCAGCAAGACCCAGAAGATCGGCGCCATTGGCCCCATAGCCGTGTACGAACACCACGACCGAGCGTGTGTCGCCTGAAACCGGCTCTTTCCGGAGCGCGTTCAAAACCCGTGTCATCTGATCCCTTCTCTTTTCTTGGCCACCCGGTAATAGGCCCACAAAACGCGTGCCGCAACTGATCGCCAAGGCGACCAGGCTTCGGCCATCTGGCGCAGTTCCTTGTCGGTTGGACGTTGGGGTAGATTATAAAGCACCCGAGCGGCCTCTTGCAGGGCCAGATCACCCGGCGCGATCACATCGGCCCGGCCCAGTGAGAACATGGCATAAATCTCGGCGGTCCAAACGCCAATGCCGGGAACCTGTGTCAGAGTTTTGACGACATCCGCATCAGCTACACCGCGTAACGCATTGTAATCAATGCGCGCCTCAGCCAGTGCGCGTGCATATCGAACCTTCTGACGGCTAAGGCCAACAGCGCGCAAATCCTCATCCGTGGCCCACATGATCTTGCGCGGTCCGGTCAGCTTTGCATGCTGCATCCGCGTCCAGATCGCGTTGGCCGAGGCCACGCTGACCTGCTGGCTGACAATCGCACTGAGCAGTTGGGCAAAGCCGTCTGGCTTGCGCCGCAGAGGCAAAGGGCCGGTCTGCTCCATCGCATAAGCCATGCGCGGGCAGGTGTTGGCCAGCCACTCGGCCCCTTCCGTCACGCAATCGGGCGTTTCAATGATGCGACCTACGGACATGCGCTCTCTGTCTTGTGATACGGGTTGCACGTTAGGGGGATTAGCCTCAGATGCAAGCCGCTTGTGCCCCGGCGCGTTCACCGATACGCATTGGCCCATGACACTGACGACAGCCACCCCGGACGACTCGCAAGCCAAACGCAACGTAGCGGTTTTGGTCGCTGCGCAATCCATCCTGGGCGCGCAAATGCCGATGATCTTCATCGTTGGTGGATTGGCCGGTCAGTCCCTGGCCAGCAACCCCTGCCTTGCGACGCTGCCAATCTCGCTGATCGTTCTGGGATCGATGCTGGCGGCCACGCCTGTCTCGGCCATCATGCAACGCTGGGGGCGCCGAACCGGCTTCCTTGTCGGGGCAACAGCCGGGGCCTTGGGCGGCCTGATCGGAGCCTATGGCCTTTATCTGGGGTCCTTCCCGATCTTCCTGCTGGGCAGCCTTTTGACCGGTATCTACATGAGCGCGCACGGGTTTTATCGCTTTGCCGCAGCAGACACCGCATCCGATGAGTTCCGACCCAAGGCAATTTCCTACGTGATGGCAGGCGGTTTGGCCGCAGCGATCATCGGGCCGCAGATTGTCAAACTGACATCAGAGTCTTATGTGATCCCGTTCCTCGGCACATACGTGGCAGTGATCGCCCTGAACGTGATCGGATCGGCGCTGTTCTTCTTTCTCGACATTCCGACCCCGCCGAAACCGACCGAAGATGCGCCCAAGGGCCGCTCGCGGTTAGAGCTGCTGAAAACCCCGCGCATCGCTGTTGCGATCATCTGTGCGATGGTGTCCTACGCGTTGATGAACCTTGTGATGACCTCGACCCCTCTGGCGGTTGTGGGCTGCGGCTTCTCGGCCAATGACGCGGCTGATGTGGTCACCTATCACGTGCTGGCAATGTATGTTCCCAGCTTTTTCACGGGTCACCTGATCGCGCGCTTTGGCGTGGAAAAGATTGTGGCCCTTGGCCTTGCGATCCTGGCCGGAGCCGGAGTTGTCGCCTTGCAGGGCGTCGAGTTGGAGAACTTCTTCATCGCCCTGATACTGCTGGGCATTGGCTGGAACTTTGGCTTTATCGGCGCAACCAGCATGCTGGCCGCGTCGCACGAAGTGCATGAGCGTGGTCGGATGCAGGGCCTGAACGACCTGTTGGTATTCGGCGGTGTGACCGTTGCTTCGCTGGCTTCGGGCGGATTGATGAACTGTTCCGGGGGATCACCGGTTGAAGGTTGGACTGCCGTCAATCTCGCCATGATCCCGCTGCTGACCCTGGCTGGTGGCGCATTGCTATGGCTGGTCCTCAGACCCGCCGATGCAAAAACAGCCTGATCACCAGCGGCCGGTCGCGGCGGTCCACATTAACGACAACCGCCGCCGCACCTCGCTCTGCGCCAACGCGCCTGCCGCGACCCGGTCGGGCTGTGCGGTCACCCGTTTCAAAATCCATTCTGCCTGCCACCCGAGGTAAAGCGCCGGACGCGCTGCATCCGACACCCCAGACCGGTTTGATCTCGCCCGAGCCAGTCGCGCCAACGCCGTTTCTGCCAGTACCCTCACGCCTTCGGGTCTGCCATCCAACAATGGTATACGCCCACGCGCCTCAAGCTCTGGGATCGCGCGAAACCAATTCGCCACGCCCACGCCATAGCCGAAATCGCGCAACACATCCTCATCCGCTGCCCCAAGGGACTGAGCCGCAGCCACCAGCAACGCGCCAGAACTGTGATTGATATAGGCGTCAAAATGTTCCTGATCCTCAAACGGATCGCGATAGATATCCCAACGTCGCACCGCCACATATTCATCCAGCATTCCGGCCAGATGGGGCGACAGAACCCGAGACAAAGGCGTGACAACCTCGTGCCGCCGCACGGTCGGCCCTTGCGCTATCTCCTGCAGGGCATCGCGCCACCATTGCAGGCGCATTTCGGCAATCATCGTCTCTTGCGTCACCCAAGGGGCGCGCGCGACCTCGACATTCAGTGCATAGATCGGAAACAAAACCGCCCGCGCCGCAACCGGAGCGGCCATTGCCGCCAGAAACCGATCGGGATCTGCCTTGTGCACCAAGGCGGCACAGGCTTTGACATCTTCGTCAAATGCAGCCGTCACTCTGCCGCCGCCTGCTGAGGGTCACAATCGCGCACCAGTTTCCATTGGATCGCATCCAACAACGCCTCGAAGGACGCATCGACTATGTTCGCGCTGACCCCAACGGTAGACCAACGCCGCCCCTGCCCGTCTTCGCTGTCGATGATGACGCGTGTCACCGCCTCGGTCCCGCCTTGAGTGATCCGCACCTTGAAGTCAACTAGCCGCATATCCTCCAGCACCTGCGAATACTGCCCCAGGTCCTTGGCCAGCGCCTTAGCCAGAGCGTTCACTGGTCCCCGGTCACTGCCTTGTTCGTCGTGGGATTCACTGACCGATAGTTTCTTTTCACCGTCGACCTTCACCACAACCACAGCCTCGGACAGGCTGACCATCTTGTTGTACTTGTTTTTGCGCCGCTCAACCGTGACCTTATAGCGCTTAACCTCGAAGAATTCGGGCAGTTGGCCAAGCTCATCCCGCGCCAAAAGTTCGAAACTGGCCTGCGCGGTGTCATACGAATACCCCTCAGCCTCACGCTGTTTGATCCGCTCAAGGATGCGCCCCAAAGCTGGGTCTCCGTTTTCCACGGACAGCCCGGCCTCGGTCAGGCGCTTGCGTAGATTCGACTGCCCAGCCTGGTTTGACATCGGAATGATCCGCGCATTGCCCACCGTTGCCGGATCGACATGTTCGTAGGTCGATGGATCCTTGAGAATCGCGCTGGCGTGCAGCCCTGCCTTATGCGCAAAGGCAGAGGCCCCCACATAGGCCGACTGCTTACTGGGCACCCGGTTCAGGATATCGTCTAGCATCCGACTGATCCGCGTCAGACCGGCCAGCGCCACAGGGCTGACACCGATCTCGAACTGCGAGGCATAGGGTTCCTTCAGCAACAAGGTCGGGATCAGAGCCGTCAGGTTTGCATTGCCACACCGCTCTCCTAGCCCATTCAAGGTCCCTTGAATTTGCCGTGCACCTGCATCGACAGCGGCCAAAGAACAGGCCACCGCATTCTCGGTATCGTTGTGGGTGTGAATACCCAATCGATCCCCTGGCAGACCAGCTGCGATCAGCTCTGATACGATGCGCCCAACCTCGCCAGGCAATGCGCCGCCATTGGTATCGCACAGCACAACCCAGCGCGCGCCAGCCTCCAGCGCAGCGCGGCAAACCTCAGTCGCATAGGCCGGATTGTCTTTGTACCCGTCAAAGAAATGCTCGGCATCGAACAGAGCTTCACGCCCCTGCGCCACCAGATGTGCAACCGAGGCGCGGACGTTCTCGACATTCTCCTCCAGCGAAATGCCAAGCGCGTGGGTCACGTGATAATCATGCGACTTGCCGACCAGACAGACCGCCTGCGTGCCCGCATTCATCACCGCTGCCAGAACGTCGTCATTTTCTGCCGACCGGCCTGAACGCTTGGTCATCCCAAACGCCGTCAAACGGGCAGCCGTCTTCGGAGCGACGTCAAAAAACGCGCTGTCAGTCGGGTTCGCCCCGGGCCAACCGCCTTCGATGTAATCGACCCCCAACTCATCCAGCGCCTGCGCAATCTGAACCTTCTCAGCGGTCGAGAATTGCACCCCTTGCGTCTGCTGCCCGTCGCGCAGGGTTGTGTCATACAGATAGAGGCGGGTTTTGGTCATTGGTCTGGCTCTTTGGCTTGTTCGGGCATCGCCCCGCCCGGACAGTTCCGGGCGAAGCATTTGATTATACGCTTTCCAGCTTCGACGCGTCGAAACCCGATCCGGCGATGATCTCAACAGCGTCCTTGCTCATGCGCACTTCCAGACCTGCGGCAAGATAGGCGGATTTCAATCGATCCACTTCCGAGAAATCCCTGCTCACCATGGCTTCTGCACGCGCGGTTGCCAGCTTTTCTTCGTATTCCGAGAAATCCGCCGCTGCAATGGCAGCCCAGCCACCCATCTCATCCGTCAGCAGGCCCAGAACTTGCGCACTTGCAAGCAACGCCGCAGCGTCACCGTCCGAAGCCAGACGGTGAAGCTCGGCGATAGCACCCGCTGTATTTAGGTCATCCGCAAGCGCTGAAACCACCGAGGGTGCCGCGCTGGCGGCGGGCTCGATGCCCGCTGTCAGCGCCCGCCACTTGCGCAGCGTTGCCTTGGCTTCGCGAGCCTTCTTCTCGGTCCAATCCATCGGTTTGCGATAATGGGTCTGCAGGAAAACAAAGCGGATCACCTCACCCGGCACGCCCTGTTCCAACAGGTCATGCACGGTGAAGAAATTACCCAGCGACTTGGACATTTTCTTGCCTTCGACCTGCAACATCTCATTATGCATCCAGACCCGAGCGAACTCACCCTCGGGGTGCGCGCAGCAGCTTTGGGCGATCTCGTTCTCATGGTGCGGGAACATAAGGTCATTGCCGCCACCGTGGATGTCGAAACTGTCGCCCAGCAACTCATAGGACATGGCCGAGCATTCGATATGCCAGCCCGGACGGCCCCGGCCCCAAGGCGACTCCCATCCGGGCAGTTCATCAGTCGAAGGCTTCCACAGCACGAAATCCATCGGGTTCTTCTTGTAAGGCGCAACTTCAACCCGCGCCCCAGCGATCATGTCATCGACCGACCGGCCCGAGAGCTTGCCGTATTCGTCCTTCCACGAGTCCACCGCAAACAACACGTGACCTTCGGCTTCATAGGCATGGCTCTTGGAGATCAGGTCTTCGATCATCTCAATCATCTGCGGGATAAACTCAGTTGCGCGTGGCATCTGGTTCGGTTCCAGCGTCCCAAGCGCGCCCATATCATGCAGATACCACCCGATGGTCTCATCCGAGCGTTCGTGGACCAACTGCTCCAAAGACCCTTCGGCACCGGCTTGTTTGCGCTTCAGCGCGGTCGCGTTGATCTTGTCGTCCACGTCGGTGAAATTGCGCACATAGGTGACGTGATCCGCACCATAGACATGGCGCAGCAACCGATACAGCATGTCGAACACAACCACAGGTCGCGCATTGCCCAGATGGGCACGGTCATAGACAGTCGGCCCACAGACATACATCCGCACGTTGTCAGGATCGATCGGAACGAAGTCTTCCTTCGTCCGTGTCCGTGTGTTGTGCAGTTTGAGTGTCGTCATCACTTGGGCTCCTAAAGCGTGCGCGTTGGCGCGGGCTTAGCAACTTGTCTCAGAGATGAAAACGAAAGATACCGGCCCGCTTGATAAATCAGCAGGTAATGCAGCAGATAATGATGCAGGTCATCCGGTTCATAGCGCTGGCATACCACGCGCAACACGCCAAGCCAAGGCTTGAGTTTGCCTCACCTCCCCTGCATGGTGCCGCACATGAGCCGGGATTTCGTCAACTCTGTGTGCCGCGCCCTACCAGGTGCTGAATGGTCCGACCCTTGGGGCGGCGGCCATGATGCGTGGAAGGTGGGCGACAAGATGTTTGCCTGCATCGGGATTGCCAATGATGGCGTCTCGGTCAAAACAGCCGATATCGAAACCGCACAAATGCTGATCGATGCAGGTGTCGGCGTCAAAGCCTCGTATTTCCACCGCAGTTGGATCCGCCTGCCCTTTGACGCGGACGAGGAAGAACTGAGGCACCGCCTGACAGCGTCTTATGATCTGGTCCGTGCCTCATTGACGAAAAAGGTTCGGGCGACCCTTCCCGCGCGCAGCTGATTGACCATCGCGAGCCGTTCGAAACTTCGCCAACAGGTGTTCAGATGAAAGTGTCAAATCGCATCTCTCAGATCACAGCGGGCGGCCATGACGGCTGGGATGTGTTCTACCGCGCGCGCCGGATGGCCAGCGCAGGACACGCGGTGACCGAGCTGACAATTGGCGAACACGACACCCGAACCGATATATCGATTTTGCGCGCCATGGACCACTCGGCGCGAAACGGACACACCGGTTACGCAATGGTCCCGGGAACCGATCGACTACGCGACATGGTTGCCGCAAGAACTGAGGCGCAGACCGGGGTTCCCACCACGCGTGACAATGTTCTGATCACGCCCGGCGGGCAATCCGCCCTGTTCGCTGCACATATGGCCCTGTGTGATCACGGGGATGTGGGGCTGTATATTGATCCATATTACGCCACCTATCCCGGTACGATCCGCGGGGTTGGCGCACACGCCCGCCCCGTCCAAGCACAGGCGAAGGGGGCATTTCAACCGCGCGCCGAAGACATCGAAGCTGCGGCGGACGGAGCCGTGTCCCTGCTGATCAACTCACCCAACAATCCAACCGGCGTGGTCTATTCCCACGAAACGCTTGAAGCCATCGCAGGGGCCTGTAAACGGCGCGATCTTTGGCTGATCTCGGACGAGGTCTATGACACGCAGGTCTGGGAAGGTGAGCATATCTCTCCCCGTGCTTTGTCGGATATGGCCGAGCGCACGCTTGTTGTTGGGTCCATGTCCAAATCCCATGCCATGACGGGCTCTCGCTGCGGATGGGTTATTGGTCCAGAAGAAGTGATTGCGCATCTGATCAATCTGGCCACGCACACGACCTATGGCGTGCCCGGTTTCATTCAGGATGCCGCCTGTTTTGCACTGAATGCCGGCCCGGAGTTAGAGGCTGGTATCGCCGCCCCCTTCCGTCGCCGTCGCGCGCTTGCCATGGAGATTCTGAGCAAGCAAAACACCATCACCCTCGTGCCCGCACAAGGTGCGATGTATCTGATGCTGGATATCCGCGCGACCGGCCTATCCGGTGAAGACTTTGCAAACGCCTTGCTGGACAATCACGCCATCGCTGTCATGCCTGGCGAAAGCTTTGGCCGGGCCGCAGCAGGCCATATTCGCGTGGCAATGACGGTCGAGGACGCGCGTTTTTCGCAGGCTCTGCAGACCTTGTGCGATTTTGCGGCAAGTCAGGCAAAACATAGCGCGGCTGAGTGAAAGGCTCAAAACCGGAATGTTGTCCTTAGGTTGAAAACATTTGTGCCCAATCCCCCCTCAGATCGGGTGGCATCGTCGAAGTTCTGGCGCAATGCCTCACCACTGATCACAAGGTTTTCGCCAATCGGATAAGCGACGCCGATACCATAAACCGCCGCTGTATCGCTGTCGGTCGAAGTTTCCGCGTGGGCCGCACCG
The DNA here is from genome assembly GCF_056541465.1 of Ruegeria sp. AH12. NCBI lineage: Bacteria > Pseudomonadati > Pseudomonadota > Alphaproteobacteria > Rhodobacterales > Roseobacteraceae > Ruegeria > Ruegeria sp. AH12. The sequence goes on from NZ_JBQFYL010000002.1 coordinate 48,417, forward strand.
ACGACCACGTATCCGAGCGCGTTGCCAAAATCATACCCGCCGCGCAGTTTCACAAGTGACATACTGTCCAGGCTTCCCTGGTTTTCGCTGAGGTTCAGGGACAGGCGGTTGTATTCCAACTCACCTCCCAAAACGAAATTGCCAAAATCCTGATCAAACCCGATATGGGCGCCAAATGTGCCTGTATCCCCGCTGGAGCTGTCAGGGCCGCTTGCCTCGGCATAGCCGAAACTGAAACCCGCATAGGCACCTGTCCAATCCTCTGCCATAGCAGGGATGGCGCATGTGATCGTCATTGCGACGATCAAGGCCCAACGTGGTTTCCAATCCATCATCAACAGTGTTCATCCGTGTCTGGAGCAGCAACAGTCACACTTTCAAACTGGTATGCAGTTACCAGATTTCAATTCTGATCACAGGATATTCAGCAGTAAGTTAATAAAGTATAACAGATTTCGCCCAAAGCGGGAGAAAATGTGCCCAGAACACGCGTTCGACGGAGGCAGCGCCACAATCTGTCGGTTTTTGACACCAAAGTCGCAAACGGAACAGAACAGGGTGTGGTCGTCTGACAGCCTATCGAGCAACTGAGAGGTCTCATGGCAAACGAGATTTGGAAAATTCGCCTGATCAGTCGTACCATTGGTGCGGATCGTGGGCGCGCGGCTAGGGGTCGGCCTGGCTTGTCTTGATCGCTTACGCTCAAGATACTTCTTCAACGACCGGACTTATTCAATGAACACGCAATCCCGTAGTGCCTCTCGTAGCGGTGGACGTTCTGCACGTCGCGCAGCCCGCGCATCCGCCCTTCCAGAACATCTGCGCCCGATCCGCCCCGGCATGGAAGGCGGCACATACAAACCTCTGACCCCAACTCAGGTGGAAAAAATCCACAATGCCGCCCTGCAAGCCCTTGAAACCATTGGTCTTGCAGACGCTCCCCAAAGCGGCATCGACTATCTGGTCGGTGCTGGCTGTACTCTGGGCGACGACGGGCGCATTCGGTTCCCGCGCGCATTGGTCGAAGATACGATCGCCAAGGCCAACCGATCCATCACGCTCTACAGCCGCGACGGCCAGACCGACCTCGACCTGACCGGCACCAAGGTTCACTATGGCACAGCCGGGGCCGCCGTGAGTATGGTTGATGTGCATGGCCGCCAATACCGCGATTCAACCGTACAGGATCTGCACGACGCCGCGCGAATTTGCCAACAACTGGACAATATCCACTTCGTCCAACGCCCCATGGTCTGCCGCGACATCCTCGACAATCTCGAGATGGACTACAACACAGTTTATGCCGCTTGCTCAGGGACTTACAAACACATCGGGACATCCTTTACCGAGCCATCGCATGTGGCACCCGCCATCGAAATGCTGCACATGATTGCCGGTGGTGAGGACAAATGGCGCGAGCGGCCTTTTGTGTCCAACTCGAACTGCTTTGTCGTTCCGCCGATGAAATTTGCCACCGAAAGCTGCGAAGTGATGGAGGAATGCATCAAGGCCGGTATGCCGGTTCTGCTTTTGTCTGCTGGAATGGCCGGAGCAACTGCCCCATCAACCATCGCCGGAGCGATCACGCAAGCCACGGCCGAATGCCTGGCCGGTTTGGTTTATGTCAACGCCGTAAAGCCAGGCGCTCCCGCGATTTTTGGCACCTGGCCCTTTGGTCTCGACCTGCGCACCGGGGCCATGTCTATCGGATCTGGCGAACAGGCCCTGCTGAGCGCGGGCTGCGCGCAAATGCACCAGTTCTACGATCTGCCCGGCGGTGCCGCGGCTGGCGCGTCAGATTCGAAACTGCCCGATATGCAAGCCGGTTGGGAGCAGATGTGTTCGAACGTCATGGCCGGGTTGTCCGGGCTTAATATGGTCTATGAAGCGGCGGGCATGCATGCCTCGCTTCTGGGCTTTTGCCTTGAAAGCCTGATCCTTAGCGATGATCTGATCGGGCAGGCACAGCGCTGCGTACGTGGCATCGAAGTCAATGATGAAACACTGGCGCTGGATCAGATTGCCGAAGTCTGCATGGGCGGGCCGGGCCACTACTTGGGCACCGACGCAACGCTCAGCCGGATGCAGGCCGACTATGTCTACCCGATTTTCGGCGATCGGACGTCACCAAAAGAATGGGCCGAGATGGGTAAACCCGATCTGCTTGATAAGGCCACGGCCCGTAAAGAAGAAATTCTGAGCGCACCGTCGTCCGCTCAGTTTGATCCGTTGCTAGATGCCGAAATTCGCGCCAAGTTCAACATTCACTTACCCGCGTAACCGCTTGTAAAGGCGGCCCGAAGCCCTCGGGCCGCCCTTATTCAATGCAAATCAGCCGTTGCTGGGGGGCAGCAAACCGGCTTCTTGCGCAACTGCGATCTCATCCTGATCCAGCGCGCCGTCACCATTTGCATCCATGGCCGAGAACGTATCGGTATCCACTTCTGGTACCACAGCCTGCACTTCTTCAATGGTCAGAACGCCGTCGCCATTAGCATCAGCGCTCGATTGCGCCAAAGCCAACGAGGGCAAGCCAAGTGCGAATGCCGAGATAACGGCCAGATGTTGCGGTTTCATGATAGTGCCTCCTGAGTGAGTTTTACGTTGTTACGTCCGGACAAGCACCACAGACACCATCTTGCCCTTCGCCGTCACCCGCATCCCTTTCATCCCCGAATTTCGCGCCATTCTTTGCGGATTTCCCCGAGTCGGCCCTGCGATCTCCCGCCGGGCGAAATCCGCCGATCTGCTTTCGGCGGTTCTGACCCGATGGCGGAGGGGCAATCCGGCAAAGCTCTGCTGACGACCGCGGTATGGGGTTGAAAAAAGAAAGGGGGCCGAAGCCCCCTGTCAGTTTCGCCTTCCAGGCTCATTTCGTTGACCGCCCGGTGTTTTTTTGCCTGCGGCCTGGACTGCGCATGGGGCGAGCGCACCCGCCCCGTGAGAGAGTGGGAGGGAGCAAATATTCCGCCCCACCCTGTTCCCGGCCAACACGGGCATGTCGGCCGAGTGGACCAAGGCATCGATGGTAAGTCTCAGCGCCTTGATCCGTATTCGTCGGGGTCGGTACCTGTGGCAGCTATCCGACCCCTGCGCCCCGGGGTGCCGGGGCGCTGAACTCAGCTACACCCGCTTGTCGCGCCGCAGGTGTTGCACTTCATGCAGGTGCCGTTGCGCACCAGCGTGTAGTTGCCGCATTCGCCACACGGGTCGCCCTCGTAGCCTTGCATCTTGGCTTTGGTGCGCGCGTCCATGGTGGTTGCGACGGCGGTTTCCGCGGCCGGAGCTGCAAAGGCAGCCGCAGTTTCCGCCACACCATTCAAATCGGTCTGACCTGCGTTGAACACCGCCAGATCTTGCGGCAAGCGCTTGCGCAGATAGCCGGTCGAGCTGATCTGTTTCAGCACTTCCAGTGACTTGGAGGCCGCACTGTCGCTGAGCTCCGAGACGTTCGAGACGCCTTCTTCCTCGCCCCGGCCCAAGTCGTCGAAGCTTGCGCCTTCAGGTTTCACATGGGCCAGATCGGTGCGGTCCAGATAGGACACGGCCAGTTCACGGAAGATGTAATCCAAGATCGACGTCGCGTTTTTGATCGAGTCGTTACCCTGCACCATCCCCGCCGGTTCGAACTTGGTGAAGGTAAAGGCATCGACGAATTCATCAAGCGGCACGCCATATTGCAGGCCGACCGACACGGCGATGGCAAAGTTGTTCATCATCGCCCGGAAGCCGGCGCCTTCCTTGTGCATGTCGATGAAGATTTCGCCCAGCTTGCCGTCTTCGAACTCACCGGTGCGCAGGTAAACCTTGTGGCCGCCCACGATCGCCTTTTGGGTATAACCCTTGCGGCGATGGGGCAGTTTCTCGCGATGGCTGCGGATCATTTCCTTGACCACAACCTTCTCGATCACCTTCTCGGCCAGAACGACGGCTTTTTCCTGCGTCGAGCCGCTTTCCAGCACTTCCGCCGCCTCATCGTCATCTTCGACCAGCGCTGCGGCCAGAGGCTGAGACAGTTTCGAGCCGTCACGATAGAGAGCGTTCGCCTTCACACCCAGCGACCAGCTGAGTTCATAGGCCTTCTGGCAATCCTCGATGGTCGCGTCATTGGGCATATTGATCGTCTTCGAGATCGCACCCGAGATGAAGCTTTGCGCTGCCGCCATCATGGTGATGTGGCTATCAACCCCCAGGAAACGCTTACCTTTCTTACCGCACGGGTTGGCGCAGTCGAAGATCGAATAGTGCTCTTCTTTCAGATGCGGCGCACCTTCCAGCGTCATGGTTCCGCAGACATGATCATTCGCCGCGTCGATATCCGCCTTGGTAAAGCCCAGATGGCGCAGCAGATCGAAGGTCGGGTCATTCAGCTTGGTTGCCGGGATGCCCAGAACGCCGGTGCAGAAATCCTCGCCCAGCGTCCACTGGTTGAAGACAAACCGGATATCGAAGGCGCTTTCCAGCGCGGCGTCCACCTTGGCCAGTTCGTTCGGACCAAAGCCGTGACCTGTCAGCGAGGTGTGGTTGATCCCCGGCGCGTTGCCGATGGTGCCGTGACCGACGGCGTAGGATACAATCTCTTCGATCTGAGACGAGGAATATCCCAGCTTCTCCAGTGCTGAAGGCACCGAGCGGTTGATGATCTTGAAGTAGCCGCCACCAGCCAGTTTCTTGAACTTGACCAGCGCAAAGTCAGGCTCGATCCCAGTCGTGTCGCAATCCATCACCAGACCGATGGTGCCGGTGGGCGCGATCACGGTGGCCTGCGCGTTGCGATAGCCGTGTTTCTCACCCAGGCTCAGCGCTTCATCCCAGGCCGACATGGCCAGATCGATCAGACGTTTGTCTGGGCAGTTGCCGTGATCCAGAGGCACAGGCTTGACGGCCAGTTTCTCGTACCCGTCGGTCACACCCTGCGATGCGCGGCGGTGGTTACGGATGACGCGCAGCATGTGGTCCGCGTTGCGCTCATACCCTTTGAAAGCGCCCAGCTCTCCGGCGATCTCGGCGGAGGTCGCATAGGCCACACCAGTCATGATTGCGGTCAGTGCGCCACAGATCGAACGCCCCTCATCCGAGTCATAGCTGTAGCCCATGTTCATCAGCAGACCGCCGATATTGGCATAGCCCAGACCCAAGGTGCGGAAGTCATAAGACAGCTGCGCGATTTCCTTCGACGGGAACTGCGCCATCGTCACCGAGATTTCCAGCGTCAGTGTCCAAAGACGTGACGCATGCATGTAATCCGCCGCCTGGAACTCGTCATCCTTCAGGAAGGTCAGCAGGTTCATCGACGCCAGGTTACAGGCCGTGTCATCGAGGAACATGTATTCCGAGCAAGGGTTCGAGCCGCGAATCTCACCATCCTCGGGGCATGTGTGCCACTCGTTCACTGTGTCATGGAACTGAATGCCCGGATCGGCACAGGCCCAAGCGGCGTGGCCGACCTTCTCCCACAGGTCGCGCGCTTTGACCGTGCGGGCAACCTTGCCATCGGTGCGGTTGATCAGCTCCCAATCCGCGTCTTTCTCAACGGCGGTCAGGAACGCATTAGTCACGCGGATCGAGTTGTTCGAGTTCTGGCCCGAGACAGAGCTGTAGGCCTCCGAATCCCAGTCCGTATCGTAAGTCGGGAATTCGATGCTGTCGTGGCCCTGACGGGCGTAGTCGAGCACGCGTTTTATGTAAGTTTCTGGGATCGCGACCTTTTTCGCCTCACGCACGGCCGTCTTCAGGCCGTCGTTCTTGTTGGGATCATATGCATCGTCCTGCGCGCCGTCCCAAGACCGGATGGCCTCGAAAATGCCGTTCAGCATCTTCTCGTGCATCTTCGATCCGGCAACGATCGAGGCCACCTTTTGCTCTTCGATCACCTTCCATTCGATGAATTGCTCGATGTCGGGGTGATCCGCATCGACGATCACCATCTTTGCTGCCCGACGGGTTGTCCCGCCCGATTTGATCGCGCCAGCGGCGCGGTCGCCGATCTTGAGAAAGCCCATGAGCCCCGAGGACTTGCCGCCACCTGACAGCGCTTCGCCTTCGGCACGCAGATGGCTGAAGTTGGTCCCGGTGCCCGAGCCGTATTTGAACAGGCGCGCCTCACGCACCCACAGATCCATGATGCCGCCTTCGTTCACCAGATCATCGTCGACCGACTGGATGAAACACGCGTGCGGCTGAGGGTGCTCGTAAGCGGATTTCGATTTGGTCAGCTTGCCGGTCTTGTAATCGACATAGTGATGCCCCTGCGCCGGGCCGTCGATGCCATAGGCCCAGTGCAAACCGGTGTTAAACCATTGCGGGCTATTCGGAGCGGCGCGTTGGGTCGCCAGCATATAGCGCATCTCATCAAAGTAGGCGCGCGCGTCTTCCTCGGTTGAGAAGTAGCCGCCCTTCCAGCCCCAATACGCCCATGCGCCGGCCAGACGATCAAAGACCTGCTTGGATGATATTTCGCCATCGAATTCGGCACCATCGGCCGGAACCGAACGCCACAGGAATTCGGGAACGTCTTTCTCTTTGACCTTTTTCAGCTTGCTGGGAACACCTGCTTTGCGGAAATACTTCTGCGCGATCACGTCGCTTGCGACTTGGCTCCAGCTTGATGGAACTTCGATATCGTCCAACCGAAAGACAATTGTACCGTCGGGGTTTCGAATCTCGGACGTGGCCAAAATGAAATCCAAGTCTGCGTATGCATCCTGCCCCGGTTTCGTGAATTTTCTTTCAATTTTCATGTCCGCTGCCTTCGAATTAATGACCGTCTACCCAGCTTCGGGCCTGAGAAATGCCAAGCCCCCCACCTTGCCGAACTCGACAGACGCAAAGGTCCGGACGCTGCCGCGCACAGCGCAAAACCGCATCAGCGGTTGCACAATCGGTTGGTGTGCGTCCCGTCCCTGCCTGCGCCTTCTCTGATTTCCTACCAGATGTAGTGGCGTCATATTCGGCTCATACAATCTGGCGTATCCACCCATAGAAGGTCAACGGCCTTTTTGAGTCATTTTTGAAATCTTTTGTGTTGACCCGATCATCGCGTCGGGTCTTGCGTGGAGCGTTTCCGATTCCTCCACAGAATGATCCACGGCAAATTCCCGCCGATCCCAAATTCGATTGAATGAAATTCCTGTTTTTACCAGCATGGTTATAAGCGTTTGATGAACCGGACCACTGCTGGTTAGGCTGAAGCAGAATCATCACGAACCTGCCAAGGGACGAGTTGGTTAACGCGCAAATCATTGAGGGCTTACAATCAGATGCGGCTGTTTCACTTTCTATCGCCAGTGGCCCTAATCGTGGCGTGCACACCACAAGATGTGTCCGAACCATCACGCAGTGCTCAGTTCAACGACTACCCCACGCGTCTGTTCGAAACCTTCGAAATGAGTTGCACCGGCCCGGGCGACAGTTTTCGCAAGCTGCCCGACAGCAGCTTTGAATGCAGCGAATACCTGCCCCCCGAAGCAGCCGCCTTTCTGATACTGACCTATGATGGTTCCCCTCAGAACCTGCCCAAAAGCGTCATGCGGTTGAACCCGAGCAAAACTGCATCCGGCTACCGTGTGGATGCCTCGCTGGTGTTCAGGGTCCCACAGAAAGCCGGATCAGTTGTTGAGGTTCCCGTCGAAAGCGAAGCGTTGGACCAAGCCCTTGACAGGCTTTATCGCGCATTGGGCGGATTGCCAGGCTGATTGCGACAGCTCGGCTGGCTTCATCACGGTTTGCTCACAGGGATGAGGCCTCCCTAAAAGCACGCAAATAGAGTCACACAACCTATGACGAGTTCATCGCATAAGCACTTCGATATAAGCTATGGAAGTGGTCGGGGCGGCAGGATTCGAACCTACGACCCCCTGTACCCAAAACAGGTGCGCTACCAGACTGCGCCACGCCCCGGACCGTGCGCCTTCCTAAACGCGCCGATCTGATTTGAAAAGCCCTAACAGGGCCAAATTGCCGGGCCTTGCGAAAAAATTTCGTGGCGCATCTGGGTTCCGGCTTTGATTCCGTAGCGCGCGGCCAATCCGGCGTTGATTTCAAGCACCGCAAAAACGGAATCGCCGCCTTCAATTGGAGTCAAATCACCCGGAATCGCGTCTTCATGCACGCTGCTGACTGCGCCGGTTTTGTCGATGAAGATCATGTCCAGCGGAATCAGGGTGTTCTTCATCCAGAACGCCACACGCTGAGGCGGATCGAAAACAAACAGCATCCCCGACCTATTGGGTAGGGACTCTCGGAACATCAACCCACGCGAACGCTCTTGGGGCGTCATGGCCACTTCAACGTTGAAACGTATCTGAGTCTGATCACTCTTCAGCTCAACACGGTCAGGACGGCACTCCGCCAACGCACCCCCAGCCCAAACGATAAAGATCAGGGCAGGAACGGCGAAGCGAGATATCATGTTGGAATCATTCGTCCAGCGCGGCTTCCCAGGCAAGCACCTGTGCTGCCATCCGGCCTCGTTTTCCATCGATCACGCGCATGGCCAGCGCTTCGCCGGGTTGCAGATCGGCAAGGCCCGAGCGGCGCAAAACTTCAATATGCAAAAACACATCCTCACCGCGGCCAAACACATTGGCAAAGCCAAAACCTTTGCCCTTGTCGAACCATTTCACCCGCGCGGCCTCCATCGGGGCATCTGCGATCACGTCTGGATCAAGTTCGGCGAAATCGGCCAGCAGCATAGAATCTGCACGCGCCGGCGGATCAACACTGATCACCTCGACCGCCTGAACGCCCCGGTCTGTGCGATGCGTCATAATTTCGATGCCCGCGCCATCCGCGACAGAGCTTTGACCAAAATTGCGCAAGACGTTCACATGCAACAGAATATCCGGACCGCCTTCGTCAGACACAACGAACCCGTACCCTTTCGCAGGGTCGAACCATTTCACGTGTCCACGTACGCGATACATATTATTCAGATCGTCCGGCACTGTATTCCTTACGCGCATTTATTAAGATCGTTAAGGTTTGTTTGTTTATGGGAATGGCTCGTAAATTCAAGCTGAAAAAACCCATTGTTTTCTGAGTGTTGCATTTCACGTAACGCGAACATCATGGATTCAGCCTTTCCACTTGCCAAACTGATCCGGGCTCATCCCTTTGCCATCTAAAGCGGTCATGCAGGCGAAAAGCCCCATCTGCCCAGAATTCAATTTCAGTCGGCGCGATTCTGTACCCTCCCCAAAATGGCGGTCGCGCAGGGTTCGGCCCATGTTTCGCAGTTACCTTTGCAACCTCGGCCATTAACGCAGCGCGACTGCTCAGCGGCTGAGACTGCCGCGAAGCCCAGGCCCCCAATCGGCTTTTAAGCGATCTGGATGCATAATACTCATCCGCTTTCGGACCCGTTTCGCGGGTTATTGTACCACGAACTCGGATTTGACGCCGCAAAGATTTCCAGTGCATCACAAATGCCGCTTTGCCCGCACCATCCAGTTCTAACGCTTTGGTGCTTTCGTAGTTTGTGTAGAAAACGAAGCTGTCCGGTTCGATCTCTTTCAAAAGAACCATGCGAACATTGGGCAGACCGTCGTGATCGACAGTCGCCAACGCGATTGCGTTCGGATCGTTGACTTCACTCTCTTCAGCCTCAGCTAACCACCGAGCCGCTATTTCAAACGGATCGGAGCCAGCAAAGATGCCATCGCGCTCGTTCATTTCCATCCCCAGGAAAGTACTGAGTAGGAACCTAAGGCGATAACCCGCTACGGGCAAGAGCGGATGGCCTTGATGCAGCGCTAACGATGGCATAAACCAACGCAATACAACGCGAAGACAGGCGGAGAACCAAACATGGCAAATCAGTTGATGGCCGGCAAACGCGGCCTCATCATGGGACTGGCCAATGACAAATCAATCGCATGGGGAATCGCGCGCGCTTTATCCGATGCCGGGGCCGATCTGGCTTTTTCTTATCAAGGCGACGCTCTGAAGAAACGGGTCGACCCACTGGCAGCGCAACTTGGCAGCGAAATCGTCCTGCCGTGCGACGTCAGCGATGAGACGTCAATCGACGCATTGTTCACCGCGCTTGAAGCAAAATGGGGCGAGCTGGATTTTATCGTTCACGCCATCGGGTTCTCGGATAAGAACGAACTGCGCGGTCGTTATGTCGACACCAGCCGCGCGAATTTCAATTTGACCATGGATGTGTCCGTCTTTTCCTTCACAGCCGTGATGCAGCGCGCAGAAAAGATGATGGGCGAAGGCGGCAGCGCCGTGACGCTGACCTACTATGGCGCCGAGCAGGTCATGCCGCACTATAATGTCATGGGCGTCGCCAAAGCCGCGCTTGAAGCATCGGTCAAGTATTTGGCCGAGGATCTGGGCAAGGATGGCATCCGCGTGAACTCAATCTCGGCCGGGCCGATCAAGACACTGGCCGCCAGCGGCATCGGGGACTTCCGCTATATCATGAAATGGAACGAGTATAACTCACCCCTGCGTCGCAACGTAACCATCGACGATGTCGGCAACTCGGCACTCTATCTGCTGTCCGACCTCAGCAGTGGCGTGACGGGTGAGAATCTGCATGTAGATTCAGGCTATCACATCGTCGGCATGAAAGCCGTGGATGCACCGGACGTAGAAAAGGGCTGAGATCATGAGCGCCAAAGACCGCCTGCCCCACGAAAAAGGCTTTCATATCAGCTGGGATCAGATTCACCGCGATTCCCGCGCTCTGGCCTGGCGGCTGGATGGGCAAGGCCCCGATGATGGATCCTGGCGCGCGGTTGTCGCGATCACCCGTGGCGGAATGGCCCCGGCCATGATCGTCAGCCGTGAGCTGGACATCCGCACCGTCGACACGATCAGCGTACGCTCCTACCACCATCAGGAACAGGGCGAGGCCGAGGTGCTCAAGGCCCCGGATGCCCCGTTGATGGGCGATGGCGAAGGCGTTCTCATCATCGACGATCTGGTCGACAGCGGCAAAACCCTGGATCTGGTGCGCCGGATGTTTCCAAAGGCGCATTTCGCGACGGTCTATGCCAAACCCAAGGGCCGCCCGATGGTCGACACGTTCATTACCGAGGTCAGCCAGGACACCTGGATCTTCTTCCCATGGGATATGGCCTTGCAATATGTCGAACCCTATCGCGGCACGGACTAACTTCTTCTGTTCAAAAATACCTCGGAGCGCGAGGCAGAGCCTCGCACAAGCCCTGCTGGCACTGTCCAAGGACAAAACTCAATGACTCAAACCCGCACCAGCGTCACCTTTCCGCCCCCGGTGATGGAGGCGCGCCGCTGGCTGGACGGGGTTACGTTTTCGGATGACCAGCCGCTGATCAATGTCAGTCAGGCGGCCCCGGTCGATCCACCACCGCTGGCCATGCGTCAGGCCATGGCCGAGTTCGCAGTGGAGCAAGATAGCGCCCATCTCTATGGGCCCGTCTTGGGTAACAGTGATTTACGCGCGGAACTGGCTGATCAGATCAGCGCCCACTATGCCGCGACGGTTGCCGCGAACCAGGTTGCCATCACCTCGGGGTGCAATCAGGCGTTTTCGGCCGTCATCTCGGCGATCACGGATCAGGGGGACGAGGTCATCCTACCTACCCCATGGTACTTCAATCACAAAATGTGGCTGGACATGGCAGGCGTCCACGCTGTCGACTTGCCAACCGGCGCTGATCTTTTGCCTGATCCCGAACAGGCGCGTGCGCTGATCACCGACAAAACCCGCGCTATTTCCTTGGTCACGCCCAACAATCCCGGCGGGGTCGAATACCCGGCGGACCTGCTTCGCGCCTTTTACGATCTGGCGCGCGAGGCTGGCATCTACCTGCTGGTCGACGAGACCTACCGCGATTTCGACAGCCGTAGCGGCCCACCGCATGATCTGTTCCAACAGCCCGGCTGGGATCAGACGCTTGTGCATCTCTATTCTTTCTCGAAAGCCTACCGCCTGACCGGTCATCGCGTAGGAGCGATTGCGGCCAGCGCCGCCCTGCTGGCCGAGATCGAGAAGTTTCTGGATACAGTCGCCATTTGCCCCGGCCAGATCGGCCAATTTGCGGCCCTGTGGGGCATGCAGAACCTCGGCCAATGGTTGGCCGGGGAACGCGATGAAATCCTCGACCGGCGCGCCGCCATCACGGATGGGATGCCAAAGCTGACCGCCAATGGCTGGCGGTTGTTGGGCCTTGGCGCATATTTCGCCTATCTCGAACACCCGTTCGATATCCCTTCGGACGAACTTGCCCGCCGCCTCGTTCCAGAAGCCGGTATTCTCCTGCTACCCGGTACGATGTTCATGCCCGCAGGCGATCCTACCGGTCAGCGCCAGGTGCGCATCGCTTTTGCCAATCTGGATCGAGCTGGGATTGGGCAATTGTTCGACCGCTTGCAGGCAGTTTCCTTCTAAGCTTGCCCCCCGGCGGTGCCCGTCGTATTCAGGGCGGCGACCAACAGGGCAGAGACCTGCCAAAACACCAAGAGGGCATCATGGCTGCAGGCAAGAACAGTCTTTCGAAAACCTTTGTCTGGATATTGATGGGCCTTTTGTTCGTCGGTCTTGCCGGCTTTGGCGCCACCAATCTCAGCGGCACCATCCGCACTGTTGCACAGGTGGGTGACGAAAGCGTCTCGGTCGATGCCTATGTACGTGAGCTGCAGCGTGAGATCCGTGCCGTTGAGGCCCAGACCGGGCAATCTCTGCAGATGTCTCAGGCCCGAGAGCTGGGTTTGGAGCAGCGCGCCTTGTCCCGCCTGACCGCCCTCGCCGCGCTGGACAACGAAGTCAGCCAGTTGGGCATTTCGATTGGCGACGAAAACCTGCAGGAAGAGATCGTGGCGATCCCGGCCTTTCAGGGCGTTGATGGAACCTTTGACCGCGAAGCCTATCGGTTCCAACTGGATCAACTAGGTATCTCGGATACCGAATTCGAATCGGACCTGCGCAAGGAATCCTCTCGCACGATCCTGCAGGCAGCTATGACCAGCGGCGTGGTGATGCCCGACACGCTGACACAAACGCTGGTCGATTATCTGGGTGCGCGGCGCAGCTTTACCATTGCGACCCTCGGGGTTGAGGCGCTGACGACACCGGTTGCTGAACCAACCGATGAACAGGTTCAGGCGTTTTATGATGAACACACCGATTTGTTCACCCTGCCCCGCACCAAACGACTGACCTATGCGATCCTTTCGCCCGAGATGTTGATCGATACGGTCGAGGTCGACGAAGATACACTGCGCCGACTCTACGACCAGCGCGCGGCTGAATATCAACAACCCGAACGCCGGTTGGTCGAACGGCTGAACTTCCCCAGTGAAGAGGCCGCAAATGACGCCATAGCGCAGCTTGAAGTCGGGGGCATCACGTTCGAACAACTGGTGCGCGACCGTGAGCTTGAGTTGAGCGATATCGATCTGGGCGATGTCACCCGCGACGATCTGGGCGACGCCGCCGATGCTGTATTCGCGGCAGAACTGGATCAGGTTGTCGGACCTCTGCCCTCGGTCTTTGGCCCGGCTTTGTTCCGGATAAACGGCTCACTGGCCGCCAACAACGTTCCTTTCGAAGAGGCTGAACCAAGCTTGCGCGAAGAACAGGCTTCCGAGCGCGCGCGCCGCCTGATCGAAGCCCAATCTGAGGATATCAACGACCTGCTGGCCGGTGGTGCCACGCTGGAAGAGTTGGCTGCTGAAACCGAGATGGTGCTGGATCAGATCGACTGGACCCGCGACAGCAGCGAACAGGTTGCTGCTTACGACGGGTTCCGCGTGGCCGCCGAAGCGGTACAGGAAGGTGACTTCCCCGAGATCGCGTTCCTTGAGGATGGATCGATCTTCGCTCTGCGTTTGGAAGAAGACCTGCCCCCGCGACCCGAACCCTTGGATAGCGCGCGTGACCGCGTCGCTGCAGCCTGGATTGCGGCCGAGACAAACGCGGCGCTTCAGGATCAGGCCGCCTCGGTCCTGCTGGACCTGGCAACCAATGGCGATTTCACCGCAACCGGCCTGCCCTTCCGTGTGGAAAACGCCCTGACCCGCACCGCTTTTCTGGAGGATGTGCCCCCCAGCTTCATGGCAGACGTTTTCGAGATGGAGCCCGGCGAACTGCGCGTGATCAGCGGCAATGGTGCCGCCTTGATCGTACGTCTTGACGAGATCCTGCCACCGGATGAAACCGACGAGTTGCGGCAGCTGCAAGAGGCCCTCAGCGCTCAACTGGATCAGGCCTTGGCGCAGAACATCTTTGACGCCTATGTCCGCGACGCGCAGACCCGTGCGCGCCCAGTGGTCGATCAGCAAGCCCTGAACGCCGTGCAGGCGAGTTACTAAGGGACCACTATGGCACTGACACCCGATTTCGACACATTCGCCCGCGCCTATGAGGCGGGTGAAAATCAGGTCGTTTACACGCGCCTTGCCGCCGATCTGGACACACCCGTCTCATTGATGCTGAAGCTGACCGGTGCGCAAAAAGATGCCTTTATGCTGGAATCCGTCACGGGCGGAGAGGTGCGCGGGCGTTATTCGATCGTTGGCATGAAGCCTGATCTGATCTGGCGCTGCCGGGGCGAAACATCCGACTTGAACCGATCCGCCCGGTTCGATCCCGAGGCGTTTGAACCGCAAACCGGCAACCCAATGGACAATCTGCGCGCCTTGCTGGCCGAAAGCCGTATCGCGCTGCCCGATGATCTGCCACAGGCGGCTGCCGGGCTGTTCGGCTATCTGGGCTACGACATGGTGCGTCTGGTCGAGTATCTGCCGGATGTGAACCCTGATCCGCTGGGCCTGCCCGATGCGATCATGCTGCGCCCTTCGGTCGTGGCGGTTTTGGATGGCGTCAAAGGCGAAGTCACCGTTGTGTCACCCGCATGGGTCAGCGACGGGCAATCGGCCAAGGCGGCCTATGCGCAGGCCGCCGAACGCGTGATGGACGCTGTCCGCGATCTGGAACGCGCCATGCCAGCGGAAACCCGCGATCTGGGTGACGCGTCTGAGGTTGCTCCGCCCGTGTCGAATTTCACCAAATCCGGCTATATGGAAGCGGTTGAAAAGGCCAAGGAATACATCCGAGCAGGCGACATCTTTCAGGTCGTCCCGGCACAGCGCTGGACACAGGATTTCCCGCTGCCGCCGTTCACGCTCTATCGGTCTTTGCGCCGCACCAACCCTTCGCCGTTCATGTTCTACTTCAACTTCGGTGGCTTTCAGGTCGTGGGCGCCAGCCCCGAGATTCTGGTGAGGGTCTTTGGCGACGAAGTCACCATTCGTCCCATCGCAGGCACCCGCCCGCGCGGCGCGACGCCAGAGGAAGACAAAGCAAACGAGTTGGATTTGCTGGCCGACAAGAAGGAATTGGCCGAACATCTGATGCTGCTGGATCTGGGTCGCAACGATACGGGCCGCGTCGCCAAGATCGGCACTGTACGCCCAACCGAAGAGTTCATCATCGAACGCTACAGCCACGTGATGCATATCGTGTCGAACGTGGTAGGTGAATTGGCCGAGGACAAAGATGCGCTGGATGCCTTCTTTGCTGGGATGCCTGCGGGTACAGTCTCGGGCGCGCCAAAAGTCCGTGCGATGGAGATTATTGACGAGCTGGAACCTGAAAAGCGCGGCGTCTATGGCGGCGGTGTTGGTTATTTCAGCGCGGGTGGCGACATGGATATGTGTATCGCCCTGCGCACAGCCATCGTGAAAGACCAAAAGCTTTACATTCAGGCGGGCGGCGGCGTGGTCTATGACAGCGACCCCGAGGCAGAGTTTATGGAAACCGTTCACAAATCGAACGCCATCCGGCGGGCAGCAGCAGATGCGGCGCGGTTCACCTCAACAGGCAACAGCTAAACAGAAAAAAGGCGGCGATTCCGGATCAGCCGCCTTTCGTCAGCCCTTACTGAACCTCGCGCTTCATCACCGCAGAAATTGGCGCCATGGCGACCCGGCTGGCGCGATCCTCAAGCCCCCAAAGTAGCAAGGCAGAAATCGTTTCGGGACGCACACGGCCCAGCATCACCACAGTGCCCTCCTGCCCGGCGCGGAAGACGGCCTGATCCAGAAAACGGCGCATGATCTTGGGGTCCTGACGGGCCCCGTCAATATCTCGGAATATGACGCTGGATGGGATTCCGTTGCGCGCGGCGATCTGCTGGACGGTATTGAGCCCGTTGTCTTGTGTGATCAGCCCACGACCCGTGACACCTGCAATCTCGGCGACCTGGTCGGCCAGCTTGCGATTGCCCTGAATGCCGGTTTCAACCCCTTCCAGAATTCCTACAGTTTCCGGCAGGGTCTCCAGCCAGACGGCCATCGAAACTTCGGCATCCTGTGCGCTGGCAGCCTCGGGCAGATCGGCCAATGCCATCACCTCAAACCCGGCAGCGCGGTGGCGCGCCATTTTTTCAGCGGCGTTTGGATCAGACGGGCTGACGGCAAAGCTGATCGGATAGGGAAAGTCCTGCAAGGCCTCGGCCCCGAAGGATTGTTCATCATCGATCAGAATAATCGACATCAGCGGTTTGGATTCGGCATTTTCAAATGCGGCGGCGTAGGCTTCGATGGGTTTGCCCATAGGGATCAGCCCTGTGACATCACCTGTTTCCTCAGCCGGTGGATCGTCGCGTTCGGTCAGCGGCACTACGCGCTTGCCGACGATCGTGCTGGTGCTGGTCTCGTTCTCTCCACCAATCTGAGGCAAGGCGGCGATACGCGGCAAAGTGCGCGGCAGAGTATCCTCGTCCCCTTCGACAGCAATCGGGCTGTTTTCGAACGGGTTTTCTTCGGTGCTGTCTTCGGTTGAGCCTGGAACGTCGATGCTTGGCAAAGGTTCCAGAACCGCAACTCCTTCAGCTTCAGGCGCAGCGGGTGCCTCACCGATCACCTGTGGCTGCACTTCATCCTGAGGGGTTTCAGGCGCAGCTCCGGGCAGTGGCGGCGCAGCAGGCGGGTTTGTCAGCACCGCAACCTCGTCCGCTGCGCCGGGATCCGGCTGTTCGGGCTGTTGCCCCGGCCCCGTGATGTTTGGCTGGGCGTCTGTCTCTTGCTCAAGACCTGACAGATCGGCCACATCCTCTTCTTGGAAATCGGCAGCTTTTGGCCCAGCGGGTTGCGCATCGACCAAATCGGCGTCTGATCCGGTCTCGGTCACACTGGCCGAGGCTTCGGATGTAGTGACATCCTCGGGCTGTGGTGCCTCGGTTGCCACAACCGGTTTTTGGGTCAACGGTGCCTGCAACGACAAAACCGCGCCCAAGATCAAAACAACGACCGCACCCGCGACCATTCCTCCGACAAATCCGCCCATGTCCAACGCCTTTCGCCTGTCTACTGCTACGCCCGTTCTTACGTCATCTTTTGCAACGCTTGGCCTGATGGCGCGTCTGGAACGGGTTGTCCTCTTGACGCTGCCGCCCAAGCCTGAGCATGTATGTCCCGACATTATACCGTGGCCGGGGGCTGTATCGCCAGCCTGAAATGCCCAAGCTAAGATAAGTGCCCAAATGCTGCTGCTGATCGACAACTACGATTCGTTTACCTACAACCTGGTGCATTATCTGGGCGAACTTGGGGCCGAAATGGTCATTCGCCGAAATGATGCGCTGGATGTGCAGGAAGCCATGGCGATGAATCCTGCCGGTATTCTGCTCAGCCCCGGCCCTTGTGACCCGGATCAGGCTGGGATTTGTCTGGCCTTGACCGAAGCTGCCGCCGAGACAAAAACACCTTTGATGGGTGTATGTCTGGGTCATCAGACCATTGGCCAGGTCTTTGGGGGCAAAGTGATCCGCTGCCATGAGATCGTGCATGGCAAGATGGGCACGATGAAACACACGGGCAAAGGTGTCTTTGCCGGACTGCCCTCGCCCTTTGAAGCCACCCGCTATCATTCGCTGATCGTTGAGCGTGAGACCCTGCCCGACTGCCTTGAGATCACGGCAGAACTGGAAGACGGTACAATCATGGGGCTGCAACACAAGGAACTGCCCATTCATGGCGTGCAGTTCCACCCGGAATCTATCGCCTCCGAGCATGGCCACGCCCTGCTCAAGAACTTCCTGCAAGAACTGAAAGTCCCCGCATGAGCGACGCATTGAAACCGCTGATCGGTGCGTCTGCCGACCGGCCCCTGACCCGCGCCGAGGCGGAACAGGCCTTTGGCATTCTATTCGATGGCGAGGCCACACCCAGCCAGATCGGTGGGTTGCTGATGGCCATGCGAACACGTGGCGAAACCGTGGACGAATACGCCGCCGCCGCCGCTGTGATGCGCGCCAAGTGTAACGCGGTCACCGCCCCGGCGGGCGCGATGGATATCGTCGGCACCGGCGGGGATGGCAAAGGGACACTGAATATCTCGACCGCGACGGCCTTTGTCGTGGCGGGTACCGGTGTCACCGTGGCCAAACACGGCAACAGGAACCTCAGTTCAAAATCCGGCGCAGCAGATGCGTTGGGACAGATGGGTATCAACGTGATGGTTGGCCCGCAAGTGGTTGAAAAGGCGCTGAATGAGGCGGGTATCTGTTTCATGATGGCCCCTATGCATCACCCAGCAATTGCCCATGTCATGCCGTCTCGGCAAGAACTTGGGACGCGCACGATCTTCAACATTCTCGGCCCGCTGACCAATCCGGCGGGCGTCAAACGGCAACTGACTGGAGCCTTCTCGCGCGACTTGATCCGTCCGATGGCGGAAACGCTGGGCTTGCTGGGTTCAGATCGCGCATGGTTGGTCCATGGCTCGGACGGGACGGATGAGTTGACCATCACCGGTGTCAGCTGGGTCGCAGCCCTGGAAGACGACACCATAAAAGAGGTTGAACTGCACCCCGAAGACGCGGGCCTGCCCGTACATCCGTTCGAAGAGATCGTCGGCGGAACCCCGGAAGAAAACGCTGCTGCCTTCGGCGCATTGCTGGATGGTGCGCCGTCGGCCTATCGTGATGCTGTTCTGCTGAACTCTGCCGCTGCTTTGGTCGTGGCGGAGGCCGCGAGCGATTTACGCGAAGGCGTTGAAAAGGCAGCCGAAAGCATCGACAGTGGCAAAGCCAAAGAAAAGATCAACGCCCTTGCGCGGATCACACAGGAAGCTGCATGACCGAGACTGTTCTGGACAAAATCAAAGCCTATAAGCTGGAAGAGATCGAAGCGGACAAGGCACAAAAATCGCTGGCCGAGCTGGAAAGCGAAGCGCGAGATGCGACTGAGGTGCGTGGCTTTGCCGAGGCGTTGCACAACGCATCGCGCACCGGCTACGGTTTGATTGCCGAGGTCAAAAAAGCCAGCCCCTCCAAAGGTTTGATCCGCCCGGATTTTGATCCGCCCGTTCTGGCACAAGCCTATGAAAACGGCGGCGCAGCCTGTTTGTCGGTTCTAACCGACACGCCCAGTTTTCAGGGTGCCAAAGAATATCTGACTGCTGCGCGCGCTGCGACCGATTTACCCGCTTTGCGCAAGGATTTCATGTACGATCCCTATCAGGTCGTCGAAGCGCGGGCCTTGGGGGCAGATTGTATTCTGATCATCATGGCCTCGGTCGAGGATGCCCAAGCCGCCGAACTGGAACAAACCGCGTTTGACTGGGATATGGACGTTCTGATCGAAGTTCACGATGAAGCCGAGCTTGACCGCGCGACGCAGCTCAAAAGCCCGCTGATCGGCATAAACAACCGTAATCTCAAGACCTTCGAGACCACTCTTGATACAACCCGGCGCCTGTCAAAACTTGTGCCAGGAGATCGGACGATTGTCTGCGAAAGCGGTCTGGGCGCGCCGGAAGATCTGGCCGATATCGCTCGCTACGGTGCAAGGTGTTTCCTGATCGGCGAGAGCCTTATGCGGCAGGATGACGTCAGTGCGGCAACTCGCCAAATCCTGTCGAACCCGCTGATCCCAGGGGTGATGTGATGCCGCTTACGCATTTTGATGCCGAAGGTCAGGCGCATATGGTCGATGTCTCGGACAAGGATATCACTGACCGCGTTGCGGTGGCTGCCGGTTACATCAAAATGGCGGCAGAAACTTTTGATTTGATTTCAGAAGGCCGCGCCAAGAAAGGCGATGTTCTAGGCGTTGCGCGTCTTGCGGGGATCATGGGAGCCAAAAAAACGCCCGACCTGATCCCGCTGTGCCACCCGCTGCCCGTAACCAAGGTTGCTGTTGAACTGACGCTGGACCCTGATCTACCGGGTGTCCAAATCGAAGCCACGGTCAAAACCTCGGGCCAGACCGGCGTTGAGATGGAGGCGCTGACCGCTGTCTCGACCGCCGCGCTCACGGTCTATGACATGACCAAAGCCGTGGACAAGGCAATGGAGATCGGTGGCATACGCGTTTTGCTGAAAGATGGCGGTAAATCAGGGCGTTACGAAGCGCAATGATATCGGTCGAAGACGCACGCACCCTGCTGTTTAATCTGGTCGCCCCGCTTCCCTCCGAACACGTACCACTTGCCAAATCGGCGGGTCGCGTACTGGCCGAAAACGTCGTCGCAACCCGCGATCAGCCGCCCTTTGCCGCCTCATCGATGGACGGCTACGCAGTCAAAGCGGCCGAGGTCGAACGTCACGCGATGTTCAAAGTTGTAGGCGAGGCCGCCGCGGGCAATCGGTTCGATGGTAGTGTCAGCCCTGGACAAGCCGTGCGGATATTCACCGGCGCGCCGGTGCCGGAAGGGGCTGACTTCATTGTCATACAGGAAGATGTGGACCGTCGCGGCGATCTGATCACCATCACCGACGCGCCCGGCCCCAAGACTAATATCCGCCCCGCAGGGGTGGACTTTGCCAAAGGCACCACAATCGCCGCCCCGCGCCTGATCCGGCCCGAGGATCTGGCGTTTATGGCCGCCATGAACATCCCCCAGGTCCCGGTTGCGCGGAAACCGCAGATCGCCCTGATCTCAACCGGGGACGAATTGGTAATGCCGGGTGAGACCCCGGGCCCGGATCAGATCATCGCCTCGAACACGTTCGGCCTGCAGGCGCTGCTCGAAAGGGTTGGCGCCCATGTCCGCGTTCTGCCCATCGCACGGGACACGGTCTCTTCGCTGGAAACTGCGTTTGGACTGGCGGAAGGGGCTGATCTGGTGGTCACCATCGGCGGTGCTTCGGTCGGGGATTATGATCTGGTTTCCGAAGTATCCGAGGCGCTGGGAATGGAGCGATCCTTCTACAAAATCCGGATGCGCCCCGGAAAGCCGTTGATGGCTGGGCGGATGGGCGATGCCGCAATGGTTGGGCTGCCCGGGAACCCCGTCAGTGCGATGGTATGCGGCTATCTGTTCCTGATTCCGATGGTACGACGGATGTTGGGGCTCGATACGGTCGTGACACCCTTCCAGCATGCGGTTCTGGCCGAAGCGCTGCCTGCAAATGGGCCACGTGAACACTATATGCGTGCCATTATTGACGAAAACGGCATCCGCGCCTGTGCCGATCAGGACAGTTCTCTGCTAAGTGTTTTAGCCGAAGCCAACGCTCTGATCATGCGTCCACCCGAGGATCCAGAGTGCCCGATTGGGGCCGAAGTGCTCTATCTGCCGATCTAGAGCATCCTCAAATTCGTTGACACAAAACGTGAACATGCGTAGAACAAAAGAAAACGCATGAGCGACGAGGTGTGAGCGATGCTGACCAAGAAGCAGTTGGATTTGCTGGAATTCATCCACAAACGCGTACAGCGGGATGGCGTTCCGCCCAGTTTTGACGAAATGAAGGCCGCGCTGGATCTGCGATCCAAATCCGGCATCCACCGATTGATCACAGCGCTGGAAGAACGGGGCTTTATCCGCCGTCTGGCGCATCGAGCCCGTGCAATTGAGATCGTGAAGCTACCCGAAAGCCTTGGGGGCGAACCCACGACCGGATTTACCCCTCGGGTCATCGAAGGCGACAAGCCCGAAGGCCCGCGCCCTGCGAATTTCGAACCGGTCTCGGTCGATGCGCTGGAATTGCCTGTCATGGGCCGGATCGCTGCTGGTGTACCGATTGCGGCCATCAGCCATGAATCGCATCGTGTGGCCGTGCCCGGCCCGATGGTATCCGGCCAAGGATCGCATTACGCGTTGGAAGTGCAAGGCGACTCGATGATTGATGCTGGTATCAATGACGGTGATGTTGTCATCATCCGGGAAACGTCGACCGCCGACAATGGCGACATCGTGGTTGCACTGGTCGAGGATCAGGAGGCGACGCTGAAACGCTTCTTCCGCCGTGGCAACGCCATCGCGCTTGAAGCCGCAAACCCGGCCTATGAAACGCGCGTTCTGCCTGAAGACAAAGTTAAGGTTCAGGGGCGTCTGGTCGGGCTGATCCGCAGCTACTGATCACCAGACTTGCCACGGTCCCCGGTAGATTTCGGGGACCAGAGACGGTGTCCCGTCAGATCGGCACTGGTGATCACTTTACCACCCGAGATGGACAGGCTGCCTGTGTGGTACAGCCGATCCGGGTCAAACACCCCGCAATCACCCTGGATGGTCAACTCTACCGCCGAGACGACAATCTGGTTCGCGTTGCATTCCGTAAATCCGCGTGCAGCCCGTTTGCCAGTGATGTGAACAACCTCGGTCCCCTGCACGGCGATGCGCTGGATCAGATCGGCCTTGCCCGGCCAGCGCCCGGCCGCCTGCCCCTGATCCTGCCCGTCGCCGTCATTCTCCAGCCAGACGGTTGCGACAAAGCCGCTGCCTTTCTTCTTGCTCAGCGCCCGGCCTTCTTCAGTCATGACACCAACCAGCCCGCCGGATTCCGCGACCAAAACCTCGGGGCGATGATCCGAGGTCCACAGCAGGAACGCCGCTGCCACCGGGCCAAGGCCCACCCAGCGCATCCGCCCCTGCCAGAGCGCCAGCCAAAGCCCACCAAGGGCAATGATAGGCAACACGAACCAAGGCGGGCTGACCACGTAGCCTTGCGCCCCCTCAAGGCCCGAGACCCAATCAGCAACCAACAAAATCCAGCTTAGCCCGATCCCCATGACCTCGAGCGCGATCCAGTCCAGACCAAACGGCGCCAACAACGCAGCAACCACGGCAGACGGTACAACAACCGTCCCCATCACGGGCACGGACAGCAGATTCGCCAAAAGCCCGTAGTGCGACATGGTGTTGAAATGCGCCGCCCCAATCGGGGCGGTGGCAAGACCTGCTATGGCGGAAGACAACAACACACCCAGAAAGGGTCTGAGCCATTTCGGGCCCGGTGTCGGACCAAAATCGCGCAACGTGCCAAACACCGCCACCAAGGCGGTCGTGGCAGCAAACGACATCTGAAAACCAGGGCTGAGCAATGTCTCAGGGCGCAAGATCAACACGATCAGCGCAGCCACCGCCACCGCCCGTAACGAAATCGCCCGGCGGTCGATCAGAATGGCCCCGAACATGACGCTGACCATAATAAACGCCCGTTCTGTCGCCACATTGCCCCCTGACAGCATCAGGTAAATAACTGCAGCCACAAGAGCCCATCCGGCCGCCAGTTTTCGCACTGGCATCCGTAACGCGAGGGTTGGGATCATCGACAGTCCGATCCGGCAGGCCACGAAGACAAATCCGGTCAACAATCCCATATGCAGGCCGGAGATCGCCAGCAAATGCGCAAGGTTCGATGCCCGCAGCGCGTCCAGCGACGCCTGTCCCATGCCGCTGCGATCTCCGGTCGTGACCGCAGCGGCAAACCCGCCGACCTCACCCGGCAGGAGACTGTGCACATGGCCCGAGATCGCCATCCTGATCGCCGTGATCCGAACGCCATCCAGCGCATCCTGTGGCGGGGCGATCGTGAGGACCGGAACACGTGTGTATCCGACCGCGCCCAAGCGTTGAAACCAGGCATGGCGTCGGAAATCGAACCCTCCGGGCTCGACCGGGCCCTGTGGTGGTGACAGATGGGCCGTGGTCATGATCCGTTGCCCAGGTGCGATACGTCCAATGTCGGAATGGATGGAAAGGCGGATGCGCTGCGGCCGCCGGTCGTTTGGTACGTCCCCTAGTCGCACCTGATCCAGCGTCAGTCGCAGCGCATCCGAGGCAGACCGGTCCATGGCCACTACGCGCCCCTCAACTGGGCCGTAGTAACGCCATGACAGAACCGGTTCTGCCACCATATGGGCGCGCGTGCCGGCCAGCACAAAGCCCGCCGCAACCAGCGCCCCCCCGACTGCCAACGATCCCCAACCCGAAGGAAACACACGGCTCAACCAGATCAGCCCCAGACCTATACAGCCAAGGCCGAAATAGGCCGTCCAAACCGGCTCGAACCGAAGTCCGAAATAGAGGCCAATCCCGACCGCAAAGCATACCGGCGACCAGGGAAATAGAAACCCTGTCTGGTTCAACAGCGCCACCTGGGCCCGTGCAAGAACACGCATGGTTGCCCCCGTCCTTCGGGCTCGTTAGACAGGCGCCAAATTAAGCCCGACACGGTTACCAAAAGGTTAATCCACACAATGTCCGATCAGGTTGTCACCCGTTTCGCCCCCTCGCCCACCGGATTTCTGCACATCGGTGGCGCACGCACCGCGCTGTTCAACTGGCTTTATGCGCGCGGCCGTGGCGGCAAGTTCCTGCTGCGAATCGAGGACACGGACCGCGAGCGTTCGACACCGGAAGCAACCGCCGCTATCCTGCAAGGCATGGCCTGGCTGGGGTTGGATCATGATGGCGATGTGATCTCTCAGTTCGAAGGGGCCGCACGCCATGCCGAGGTAGCACATCACCTGCTGGCCGAGGGCAAAGCGTATAAGTGCTTCTCGACCCAGGACGAAATCGCAGCCTTCCGCGAGCAGGCCCGGGCCGAGGGCAAATCAACCCTGTTCCGCAGCCCCTGGCGCGATGCCGACCCTGCAACGCATCCGGATGCGCCCTTTGTGATCCGAATAAAGGCCCCGCAGGACGGTTCCACGGTAATCCGCGATCAGGTGCAAGGCGATGTGACGATCCGCAATGATCAATTGGACGACATGGTCCTGCTGCGTTCTGATGGCACGCCGGTCTATATGCTGGCCGTTGTGGTGGACGATCACGATATGGGTGTTACCCATGTTATTCGCGGCGACGACCATCTAAACAACGCCGCCCGGCAGATGATGATCTACGAGGCCATGGGTTGGCCCGTTCCCGTTTGGGCGCATATCCCGCTGATCCACGGGCCGGACGGCAAGAAACTGTCCAAACGCCATGGCGCATTGGGCGCGCAGGAGTATCAGGCGATGGGCTATCCCGCTGCCGGTATGCGCAACTATCTTGCGCGTCTGGGATGGAGCCACGGGGATGACGAGTTTTTCACCGATGCGCAAGCCAAAGAGTGGTTTGATCTGGACGGCATCGGCAAAAGCCCGGCGCGTTTCGATCTGAAAAAACTGGAAAATCTGTGTGGGCAGCACATTGCGATCTCTGACGATACTGCACTGCGGCATGAGATCGAAGGGTATCTGGCCGCTGCTGCGCTGCCTGCTCTCACACAGACACAATCGGGTGATCTTGAACGGGCAATGTTTTGTCTAAAGGATCGCGCGCGGACTTTCCCGGAACTCCTTGAAAAAGCATATTTTGTTCTGACTGAACGCCCGATCGTTCCAGATGAGAAGGCTGCTAAGGCTCTCACAAATGTATCCGATGGTATACTGGAAGAATTGACGCCGCAGCTGCAAAATGTTAGCTGGTCGCGAAACGAGCTGGAAGAGGCGCTGAATTCCTTTGCCGAAGCACGGGAACTCAAGTTTGGCAAGCTGGCAGGTCCACTCAGGGCCATCCTGGCAGGTCGGGCCGTCACACCTTCGGTTTTTGACATGATGCTTGTGCTGGGACGCGATGAAACCCTGGCGCGGCTTTCTGAGGCAGCGACATAAACCCAATCTTCATAAACGGGTAACGCTGCTCCGCTAACACCCGGACTGCGCGCCCGCGCGCAGTCATTGCCCGCATGGTTCGGCGACGATCCGGCCTGCGCACGAATGAAGAAGGGATAACCATGACTGATAGCAGCAAAACCGCCACTCTGACCGTCCACGGAAAAGAGTATGAGTTGCCGGTTCACTCACCGACGGCCGGGCCTGACGTTGTCGATATCCGCAAATTGTACGGTCAGGCGGGTGTATTCACCTATGATCCGGGCTTTACCTCAACCGCCAGCTGCGACAGCACCATCACCTATATCGATGGCGAAAAAGGTGAGCTACTGCACCGCGGCTATCCGATCGACCAACTGGCCGAGAAATCCCATTTCCTGGAAGTGTGCTATCTGCTGCTTTACGGAGAGCTGCCGAGCGCCAAAGACCTGGAAACCTTCGAGACCACGATCACACGTCACACCATGCTGCATGAGCAGATGCTGTATTTCTACCGTGGCTTCCGCCGTGACGCGCATCCGATGGCGATTATGGTGGGTGTTGTTGGCGCCATGTCGGCCTTCTACCACGACTCGACCGACATCGCTGACCCGCACCAGCGTGAGGTCGCATCGCATCGTCTGATCGCCAAGATGCCGACGATTGCGGCCTGGGCCTACAAATATCACATCGGTCAGCCCTTCGTGTATCCACGCAACGATCTGGACTACGCATCGAACTTCCTGCGCATGTGCTTTGCTGTTCCGGCTGAAGAGTATGAGGTCAACCCGATCCTGAGCCGCGCGATGGACCGTATCTTTACCCTGCATGCGGATCACGAACAGAACGCCTCAACCTCGACCGTGCGCCTGGCCTCGTCTTCGGGTGCTAACCCGTTCGCTTGTATTGCGGCCGGGATCGCCTGCCTGTGGGGGCCGGCGCATGGGGGTGCGAACCAGGCCTGTCTAGAGATGCTTAAAGAGATCGGCACCGTTGACCGTATCCCTGAATACATCGCCCGCGCCAAGGACAAGAACGACCCGTTCCGCCTGATGGGCTTTGGCCACCGCGTCTACAAGAACTTCGACCCGCGCGCCAAGGTTATGAAGCAGTCGGCTGACGAAGTACTGGATCTGCTGGGCATCGAAGACAATCCGAAGCTGCAGGTCGCCAAGGAACTTGAGCGTGAGGCGCTGGAAGATCCGTATTTCGCCGAGAAGAAACTGTTCCCGAACGTGGACTTCTATTCGGGCATCATTCTCGAAGCGATGGGCTTCCCCACCTCGATGTTCACCCCTATCTTTGCGTTGTCGCGCACCGTTGGTTGGGTCAGCCAGTGGAAAGAGATGATCGCCGATCCGCAGAACAAGATCGGTCGCCCGCGCCAGTTGTATCTGGGTGAGACGAACCGCAACTACGTGGATATCGAAAAGCGCTAAGCATCAGACCCAAGCAACGCCCCGGATCATCCGGGGCGTTTTGCTTTAGAGAAGGCTCAGCTGATCGCCTGCCTGCGGCGGCTTGGCAAATAGGTCCGCCCGCAAAGGGTGCGCGTCAACACGCAACCCCAATCGTTTGACCGCCAGCTTGAAGCGTTGCGCGATCACCTCGGCATATTCGCCCTCGCCCCGCATCCTATGGCCCCAACGCGGATCATATTCCCGCCCACCATGCATTTCACGCAGGCGTGACATGACTTTCTCCGCGCGCGCCGGTTCATGTTGCGCCAGCCAATCCTTAAACAGCACCGACACTTCGCGCGGCAGGCGTAGCATGATCCAACTGGCGGTATCAGCCCCGGCATCCCGTCCCGCCTCAAGCAGGTGTTCCAGTTCATGATCGGTTAACCCGGGAATAAGTGGAGAGGTCATGACCCGCACCGGAACCCCTGCCCCGGTCAGCCGTTCTATCATCTGCAAACGTCGCTTAGGCGATGGAGCCCGAGGTTCCATCCGGCGCGACAGTTTCGCATCCAGCGTCGTCAGCGATATGCCAACACGCACCAGCCCAAGCGCGGCCATCGGCGCTAAAATATCCAGATCGCGTTCAATCAAGACCCCTTTGGTAACGATAGCAAGCGGATGGTTGAAGTCGCGCAAAACCTCAAGACAGCCTCTTGTTATCAAACGGGTTTTCTCGATGGGTTGATATGGGTCGGTATTCGTACCCAGCGCCATTGTTGCCACGCGGTATCTGCGCGCCGAAAGCTCTTGCCGCAGCAGATCAGCCGCGTTCGGGCGCGCAATCAGGCGGGTTTCGAAATCCAGCCCCGGGGACAGCCCAAGATAGGCATGGCTTGGCCGGGCAAAGCAATAGACACAGCCATGCTCACACCCGCGATACGGGTTGATCGATCGGTCGAACGGCAAATCCGGGGACCGGTTATAGGAAATGATACTGCGTGCAACCTCCTCCCGAACTTCGGTTCGAAGCGGCGGAAGATCGTCGTCCTGCGGCCATCCATCATCGGTTTCCAACGTTGTAAAACGTTCGAAGCGCCCGGCATCATTTGATGCCGTTCCTCGC
Source organism: Ruegeria sp. AH12 (assembly GCF_056541465.1). NCBI lineage: Bacteria > Pseudomonadati > Pseudomonadota > Alphaproteobacteria > Rhodobacterales > Roseobacteraceae > Ruegeria > Ruegeria sp. AH12. Next base: position 76,752 of record NZ_JBQFYL010000002.1, read on the forward strand.
CCCCGTATCCTGGATTGATCGACCATATGTTCGCTCTTTGTTCTCGTCTCGACGATACGCAAAGAGCGCAGCTCCATCAAGAGCGCTTCAATAGTGTCGTGTTCAATTATCGAGATGAATTTGCCTAACAATCTGAACATTATGCAGAATGATCTTGCAGAAAATTCAGTCGCCCTGCGCAAATTTCTATCTTATAGGTCGGTCCCGAAACGACTGAGGTCGCAATCGTCACAGTCAAACTGCGGCGTTTTGGCCAAAACGGAAAAAATGCCATCTTGGTGCCATTGGCCCATACAGCTCAGGGAAACGCCCCATGTCTGATGAAGAAGATATCGTCCTGTCCGAACTGAATGACGATGAACTTGTCGAACAGATGTTCGATGATCTTTATGACGGCCTGAAAGAAGAAATTGAAGAAGGTGTAAACATCCTGCTGGAACGCGGATGGGTGCCCTACGACATTCTGACCAAGGCCTTGGTCGGTGGGATGACCATCGTGGGCCACGACTTCCGCGACGGTATCCTGTTCGTGCCCGAGGTTCTGCTGGCTGCCAACGCCATGAAGGGCGGGATGGCGATCCTGAAGCCTCTGCTGGCCGAAACCGGTGCACCGCGCGTTGGTAAAATGGTCATCGGCACCGTTAAAGGTGACATCCACGACATCGGCAAAAACCTTGTTTCGATGATGATGGAAGGCGCGGGTTTCGAAGTTGTCGATATCGGCATCAACAACCCGGTCGAAAACTATCTGGAAGCGCTGGAAAGCGAAGAGCCCGATATTCTAGGTATGTCCGCCCTGCTGACCACGACCATGCCTTACATGAAAGTCGTGATCGACACATTGGTCGAGCAAGGCGTGCGTGATGACTATATCGTTCTGGTCGGCGGCGCACCCTTGAACGAGGAATTCGGCAAGGCCATCGGTGCTGATGCCTACTGCCGCGATGCGGCTGTTGCGGTTGAAACCGCCAAGGAGTTTGTTTCGCGCAAGCACAATCAGATGGCGGGTTGATCCGGCAAAGCAATCCAAAACAAAGCCGCCCGATCTTGGGTGGCTTTTTTTTTGTGCGCGGCAGTGGCACGTTCCCGGTCTGTCGCCAGTTTGTGTAGAAAACGCGTCGGTGGCCACAGGCAGAAGGTCGGCACCAGACTTGCCTTCCTGTACGAAAGATCATTCTCTTAGCGAGAAGCTAATGGGTTCAAAGCCATGCCACAGAACACTTTACCTGACGATGCAAGCCTGACCACCGATGGGTATTCCGAGAACGAAGGCCAGCAGCAGATACTGCTGATCGCGTGCGGGGCTCTGGCGCGTGAGATTCTGGACCTGAAAAAACGCAACGGCTGGGACCATATGGCTCTGACTTGCTTGCCCGCGATCCTGCATATTCACCCGGACCGCATCACTCAGGCAGTCAAGGATGCGGTGGCAAAACACCGCGATGACTATGATCAGATCTTTGTCGTCTACGCAGATTGCGGCACCGGTGGGCTGTTGCAAAAAGCCTGTGAAGAGCTTGGGGTCGAGATGATCAAAGGCCCGCATTGCTATTCGTTCTTTGAAGGCAATCAGACCTTTGCCGACCGCGGCGATGATGAAACAACCGCTTTCTACCTGACGGACTTTCTGGCCCGGCAGTTCGACGCCTTTGTCTGGAAACCGTTGGGCCTGGACCGTCACCCAGAGCTGCGCGATATGTATTTCGGAAACTACACCAAACTGGTCTATCAGGCTCAGACGGATGATCCAGTCCTCACCGAACGCGCCCAGGCATGTGCCGAAAAAATGGGGTTGGCGTTCGAGCGTCGCCTGACCGGTTATGGCGATCTTGAAGTCACGCTAAAAGACTGGGCCAACCGCTAAGGCAGGCTGTCAGAGGTTTTGTTGTGCGACCTCGCGGATGCGCTCGATCATCGACCGCAAACCGTTTGAACGTTGTGCAGACAAGTGATCATGCAGGCCAAGACGGGCCAACTCACCCCCAGCATCCACCTTCAGAACCTCGGCCACCGGCAAACCGTTATACAAGGATCGCAATACCGCGATCAGTCCCCGCACGATCAAGGCGTCGCTATCGCCATCAAAATGGAACGTGCCATTCTCGATCATTGGTTGCAGCCAGACCTGACTGGCGCATCCGTCCACCTTGGTCGAAGGCACCTTGAAAGCATCGTCCAACGGTTCCATCGCTTTGCCCTGTTCAATCACATGACGATATCGGTCTTCCCAGTCTTCGAGAAACTCAAAATCCTCAACGATTTCTTCAAAGGCGGGCGTTGCCATGGTGGGGCGATCCTTGCGTTGTCTTCACAATTGTGACCTAAGCTCAGGCATCATCGCTGTCCAGCCCCTGCCGTGGCTTTTCAAGGCGTGGAAATTGCGCTAACCCATTGGCTGAACTGCCATCATAAAGCTGTGGGTCCATGCTGAAACCTCTGTCCCTACTTGTCGTTGTCTCACTGACCCTGTCTGCCTGCGGCTGGCGGGATTCGCGGGTAAACCCGTCAAACTGGTTCGGGGGCAGCAGATCAACCCCAGTAGAAGCCCCACCGGCAGATGATGCAAACGCGCTGATTCCGCAGGAACGTGAGCGCGGTGGCCTCTTCAAGCGACCCGAAGCAGAGGACACCAGCGTACCGATTGCCAAAGTCGATGAGCTGCGGATCGAACCGATCCCCTCGGGCGCCATCGTCTATGCCTCTGGCACGGCAATCCGGCAGGGAGCATTTGATGCGCGGCTGGTCCGGGTGGAGTCGGAAGAGAACCAGAAAAACGGCATCTTGGAATACACCTTCCGCGTCGACTATCCCAAAACCCAGACACCGCAAGGGTCTGAACGGACGCGTATGGTGTCGGATGCAATCAATGTCTCAAGCCAGGAATTGGAAGGCGTTCGCCTGGTGCGCGTGGTCGGACAGCAGAACGCATTGGAGTCGCGCCGGCGCTAGCCGTGCCTAAAGCGAGACAACTTTGACGTTTTCCCCATTGGCGGCCAGCGCGATCTTGCCTTCGCAAAGTTTCAGCGCATCTTCACCAAACACTTCAAAACGCCATCCGGACATGGCGGGCAATTCACGCTCGCCCGCCGCGATCTGATCCAGTTCCGAACTTGTTGCGATCAGCTTGGCCGCCACCCCGGAGCTTTCGGTCTTTGATTTCAAGAGCACGCGCAACAGGTCAGCCAGCGCCGGGTTAACCTTGAGCTTATCCCGCGAGTTATCAACTTTGGGCAACCTGTCCGCCGGGCAATTCACGCCGCGTTTCACCGCGGCCAGAATTCCGTCGGCAATCGCACCTTTGCGCGCTTCGCGCAGCAACAGGCGAGAGCCACCCAAATCAGAGGGTGTTTTGGGCTTGGTCGATGCCAACTCAATCAGGGCATCATCCTTGAACACCCGATTGCGCGGCACGTTGTTTTCCTGCGCATACGCCTCGCGGAATTGCGCCAACTCTCGCACAACGGCCAGAAACTTGGCCGAATTGGTGCGCGTCTTAACCCGTTTCCAGGCATCTTCGGGCTGTATGTCATAGGTCTGTGACTGGGTCAGGGTGCGCAACTCTTCCGCGACCCAGTGGCTGCGCCGGGTCTTTTCAAGCTCCGCCGCCAGATGCTCATAGATCTTGCGCAGATGCGTGACATCTGCCAGGGCATAAGTTTTTTGCGCATCCGTCAGCGGCCGACGGGACCAATCGGTAAAGCGAGACGTCTTGTCGACACCCTGTTTGCAAATTTTGCGCACAAGGGTTTCGTACCCCACCTGTTCGCCAAAACCGCAGACCATCGCGGCAACCTGCGTGTCAAACAAGGGTGTTGGGAAGACGTTGGCCTCGACCCAGAAAATCTCAAGATCCTGCCGAGCGGCGTGGAACACTTTGACTACGCTGTCGTTGCGAAACAAGTCGTAAAGCGGCTCAAGCGACAGACCATCTGCCAATGGGTCGACGAGAACGGCGCTGTCCTCATTTTCTGACGGCACGGCCAACTGCACCAGACAAAGTTTCGAGTAATAGGTCCGTTCGCGCAGAAACTCGGTGTCTACTGTCACATAGGGATAGCCTGCAGCAGCCGAGCAAAACTCGGCCAGCTCTTGCGTCGTCGTCAGGGTTTTCATGCGCCGTACTATTCTTGCTCTTGTTCTTTATGTGACTGCCCGTTTTTCCGCGTCCCGAGCGATAGATGCGACCATAGGACGAATTTTAGGGATCTGTAAATCACTCAGGGGCGATCAGGGCAGCATAAGGGGTGAACTGTTGCCATCCGCGAAACGACGCAGCACTGCGGGGTATAATTTGTGCTCCCACACCAGTACCCGTGCGGCCAGATCATCGGGTGTATCGCCCGGTGAAACCTCAACCCGCGCCTGACCAAGGATCGGGCCGTCATCCAATGCGGCGGTCACTTCATGCACGGTGCAGCCATGCTCGGCATCCCCCGCTTCAATGGCGCGCGCATGGGTATTCAGGCCCTTGTATTTGGGCAGCAGCGACGGATGGATGTTCAGCATTCGTCCCTGAAAGCGTGAGACAAAATCAGCCGTCAGAACCCGCATGAACCCTGCCAGGCACACGATGTCTGGCTGCGCTTGTTCCAGTGGTTTCAAAAGCTCGGCCTCAAAAGCGGCACGGTCGCCCTTGAAGGGGCGATGGTCCACCACAGCGGTTGCAATGCCACGATCCCGGGCTTTCGCTATCCCGCCCGCCTGCGCCTCATTGGACAAGACCAGACAGGGCCGCGCCGGATGATCGCCGGTCATGCTGTCGACCAGCGACACCATGTTGGAGCCACCCCCGGAGATCAGGATCGCAACGCGCTTGTGGCTCACAGCAGTTTGCCTGAATAGGCCACGCCTTCTGCGTCGGTGACAGTGCCGATGCGCGAGACGTCCTCACCCGCATCCGCCAACAAAGTTGACAGCGCGTCTGCTTGGTCAGCCGCGCAAACCACGATCATGCCAATGCCGCAGTTAAAGGTCTTCAGCATCTCAGCTTCAGAAATCCCGCCGGTTTCAGCCATCCAGTTGAAGACTTGCGGCATCTCCCATGCATTCAGATCAATCTGGGCCCCTAAACCTTCGGGCAAGACGCGCGGCAGGTTCTCGGTCAAGCCACCGCCTGTGATATGGGCCAGCGCATGCACGCCCCCTGCCCTAATCGCAGCCAGTGCTGGTTTCACATACAGCCGTGTCGGCGTCAGCAGTGCCTCACCCAACGCACCTCCACCAAAGGGTGAGTCTGTGTCCCAACCCAAACCCGAAATCTCAACCAGTTTGCGGACCAGAGAGTAGCCGTTGGAATGCACCCCATTCGAGGCCAGCCCCAGCAGAACATCGCCCGCCTGCACGCCATCAGGCAGATCAGCACCTCGTTCCATCGCGCCGACTGAAAAGCCAGCCAGATCGAAATCGCCATCGGGATACATACCCGGCATTTCGGCGGTTTCGCCACCGATCAGCGCGCAACCTGACTGCGCGCAACCTTCGGCAATCCCTTCGATGATCCTTGCAGCAGTATCCGTGTCTAGCTTGCCGGTTGCGAAATAGTCGAGGAAGAACAAAGGCTCAGCGCCCTGACAGATCAAATCGTTGACGCACATGGCGACCAGATCGATACCGACGCCATCGACAACACCGGTATCAATCGCGATCCGCAGCTTGGTACCGACACCGTCAGTCGCGCCTACCAAGATGGGGTCGTCATAGCCCGCTGCCTTCAGATCAAACAGCGCACCAAAGCCGCCCAGACCGCTCATCACACCGGGGCGGTTCGTCCGCTTGGCGGCGGGCTTAATCCGATCGACAAGAGCGTTGCCTGCGTCGATATCCACACCCGCATCGGCATAGGTGATTCCGTTCTTGCCCGCTGTCATGGTAGGTCCCTTAAGAATGCTTTGCGGGCGGGTTAGTCGATTGTGCGTCTTGTTGCAACGGTCAGGCTTGACGCGGGCGTTCACCGTGATACTCAAAGCGCTCAGGCGGGCCTGTAGCTCAATTGGTTAGAGCAGAGCGCTCATAACGCTTTGGTTGCGGGTTCAAGTCCTGCCGGGCCTACCAAAATCTCTGATTGACGCCGACAGTCTTTGTCGCGAGTCGGTACCCTCAAGACTTTTTCGTTCGCGATGGTCATGCCGGATTTGAAGGCGCGCATCGTCTTTACGTTGACCACTCCAGGCGACTCACCTCAACAATCTTGCCTCAGCACTTCGAACAAATGGTCGGGCGGGATGCGATGGTCCAACACCCTGGGCCAGCTCTGGAAATATCTCAACGAGCTCCTGATATACGGCACGATCTGCGTTCAAGATATGCTCGCCAGCAAAGAAGCTCTCCAGAGGAGCATTCTCGCAATATACGATCTCGTGTTGGTCGAACATGATATGGATGTATGTCACCTCGTCACATGGGCTGACATAAACCCGATCGCCGTCGCATAAGTGCTTGGCAGCGCAAAGCGCCTCGGGCATGTGCAGAAACAACTCACAGCGCCAACCCGAGATCAGAATCCGATGTTGTGGCGAAACCCTAAGGGTTTGCTCGTTTCCAATCGTGTGAGGTGCAAAACAGATCGGAGCATGTTTTCCACGGCCAGGTACGGTGCGTGTACTTATCCAACAGATCGGCCTCGGACCGTGGTCCAACGTCTCTACAAGATCACCAATCGCCAACTCCTCAATCAGACGGTCCCCGTCTGGGGTTCGGATCCGTGTTCCTTTGGTGAAACAGGCAATTTCGACATTCTCGATATTAACATAGGTAAAGGAACCACCGCCTGACAGAGTTACGGTGCCACCGGTCGAACCGGGCGAAAACGGAGTAAAGGTCGACCCTGCTGGCAAGATCAGTGTGTCGTTTCCGTTGCCACCGTTTACGAAACTCGTGTTCTGGCCTGCGTAAATGACATCTGCCCCACCACCGCCGTCCAGATTCCCACTTCCGTCTTCGGCAAAAAGGGTATCACGACCCCCGCCTCCACTGAGATTGTTGTTACCGGAACCACCACGCAGGATGTCCTGACCCTGGCCTCCAAAAATATTGTTGTTGCCGGAACCACCTTGCAGTACGTCGTTGCCGCGCCCGCCACTAATGCTGCCGCCAAGTGTGCCAGTGTCGGTGAACGTATCGTTCCCGCGTCCACCACTGTAGCCGCCCGCATTCAGGCCAACAGATCCGCTGACATTGTCGTCGTTGTTGTTTCCTGTGTATTCGACAAATTGGCTAAATGAGCCAGCGGTAAGGTCAGAATCTGTGTAACTGGTGACGGCACCCGTATTGATGTTCGTGAAGGTGATCGAATTCCCGGTCATTGTGACCTGGAACTGATTACTCAATCCAGAGACATCGATTGTGCTATCAGGGCCGATATCAAGCGACCCCCAGAACGCAGCGTCATTAATGTCTGCATCAGTTAAAGTTAAAAACACCGGCATCTTGAAACCCGCCTTCTGGCTCGGTGAGTTAAAGACTTGTTATAATAGATTAAACTGTATCGCGCAAAATCAACTTGGAACAACACTTGACACAAGTCTGAGCGTCATACTGCCGTCTCACTCTACGAGAGTCCGAATTCCAATCGGCTTCAATGGTCGCGAAATCATCTGAAATCAAGATGGCCTATCCGTTGATCAGCGTCAGATGCAATATCGCCAAACGCCGACGAAGAACATGTAAGCACCAGTTTTTATGGGTTTTTCACGTCCTAAAGTGTAATTTGGTTGGAGCAAAAACGATAAGTGTTTCGAGCACACCCACATCCGAGTATCAAGACGCTTCAACCTGATGAGTTGAGGTAAGTATCGTCTGTTGGCCAGGCAAATCTGGGAAACTTGATGACTTGGCATTGATCAAAGCTTTTGATGGACAAACCCTTTGCCGCATGGCACCTGAGGCGCGGCGAAGACAAGAGCGTGCGATGACCGAGAAAACCTTTATCCCCGGCCCCGATCAAAGCAGCGATTTTCGCGCGGCATTGGGCTGTTTCGGGACCGGTGTTACGGTTGTGACTACGCATACGGAAAACGGCCCCCGTGCGATCACCGTGAACTCTTTTGCATCCGTGTCGCTGGATCCGCCTTTGGTGCTGTGGTGTCTGGCCAAAGACTCGTTTCGCTTCAACGCGTTCAATTCCTGCCAGCACTACGCGATCCACGTCATGGCGCAGGAACAACAGGACGCCGCGCTGAAATTCGCCCGCGACGGCACCGATTTCTCACATGCCAAGTGGGAGTTGGACGCATCCGGTCGCCCTCAACTGGCCGAGTGTCTGGCACGGTTTGATTGCAAACTTCACGCCAAGCACGAAGCCGGGGATCACCTGATCCTTGTGGGTCAGGTCGAACAGGTGATGTACCGCACCGGCAAAGGCCTGATCTTTAAACGCGGTCAGTTCGGTGGTTTTGTCGACAACGTCTAGTCGTCAAGCGAGCCATGCACGGCCAGCGCCTCTAACTGCGTCTCTTGCGGTGTGATCACGCGAAACGCTTCATGCACGCCGCTTTCGGTCAACTCACGTGCAACGGTCAACAGCGTATTTGGCGCATGATCCACGCAAAGCTCCGACATATGATCGATTTCCGTTTGTGCCACGCCGCGTGCGGCTTCGGCTGAGGGCGCACCGTAGAACTGCACGAAATGCTCGGCCAGATTCCGAATGATCTGATCCTTTTCTGCCGCTTCAATCTGTGTCACCGCGACAAAGGTCACGCGCCCAAAGGTTTCCAGCCCCAACCAGCCATTGGCAAAGGCCTGCCGGGATTTCCCCTCCAGATCGCCTTGCCCCCAATTCGAAAACTCGAACCCGCCCGAGATGCACCATTCACCTGTCCGTGCAGGGGAATGAAATACATTCATATCGCTTTCATCGAAGTGGATCGCGCGGGCGAGTTTCATCGGCTTGCCTCCAATAGCTCTGTCAGCGGGCGCAGGTGGGTCTCTTCACCATTCCGGATCAACATGCCAAACCGCTCATCCGTACCCAAAAAAACACCCCCACCGGTCAGCGGCTCCCCAACGCCGCGCAAAAGACCCAGCCATTCGCCATGCAGCGGTGCGTTGCCGTCTTCTTGCCAGCGGTTGAGCCAGGTCAGCATGTGCCGCGACCAGCTTTCCACCAGTTGGGTCGCTGAGACATCGGCGCAACCTTCGTCGTAAAGCGCAGTGATATCAGGCGTGTTCCCCGGTGCGTCGCTGGTTTGCAGCAGTGCCAATTCCCACCCGATCACCAGCCAGTCGGGCATCTGAGTGGGTTCGGTGGTCGAAGCCGCCACATAGAACTGGCCACACTTCGCGCCGTTCACACAGATCAGACCATCCCATCCCAGATGCACAGCCACTTCGGGCGGGGCCAGCGCGCCCAAAGCGTTCTGAAACCCCACCGCACACAGCGGCAACATCGCCATCGCGTCTTGCAATGGCACCTCGGGCGCGAACACGATAGCCACGCGCAGGCGGTCAGCCTGAATGTTGTAAATCACCGTGCCCGCATCACAGCCCAAAGCCGCCATGGCCTGCGCTTTTTCGAAAGGGTCCTCGCCCCCCTTCGCGGCGAGACCTGACAGCAGCGGAGGGAAGACCGGATCACTCATGCGTTGCCTTTGGCAATCAGATCACGGGCAATCTTGCGGAAAGAATCTGCCTGAGCGCTGTCAGGTTTGCTTACTACAATTGGCGCGCCGCCATCTGCGGCCAGACGGATGTCCAGATGCAGCGGGATTTCCCCTAACAGAGGAACGCCCAGCCCCTCAGCCTCCGACGCGACGCCACCATGGCCAAAGATATGTTCCTCGTGCCCGCAGTTCGAACAGATGTGCGTCGACATGTTTTCGATCATCCCCAGGATCGGCGTCTTGAGCTGGTTGAACATATCAATCCCTTTGCGGGCGTCGATCAGGGCCACATCTTGCGGGGTCGAGACGACAATGGCGCCGTCCACCTGGAATTTCTGGCTCAGCGTCAGTTGCACGTCGCCGGTGCCTGGCGGCAGATCGACGATCAGCACATCTAAGGCACCCCATTGCACCTGGCTCATCATCTGTTGCAATGCGCCCATCAGCATCGGACCCCGCCAGACAACCGCTTGGCCTTCATTGGTCATCAGACCCATCGACATCATGGTGACGCCATGATTGCGTAGCGGCAGAATGGTCTTGCCATCGGGGCTGGCCGGGCGACCCGACACGCCCAGCATCCGAGGCTGCGATGGCCCATAGACATCCGCATCCAGCAGGCCCACCCGCCGGCCTTCGGCAGCCAGAGCACAGGCGAGGTTCGCGGATACGGTGGATTTACCCACCCCACCCTTGCCCGAGGCCACGGCGATGATCCGATCCACACCGGGTACGGCCTGCGGACCAGTCTGCGATGGTTTGGGCTTGAGCTTCAGATCCGGCGGGGCCTTATCGGAATGCGCGGTCATCATGGCCGAGACTTTGGCGACCCCATCCACCATCTGTGCGGCCTGTTCGGCTGCCGCGCGCACGGGTTCCATACGCTCGGCATGTTTGGGATCGATCTCGATGACAAACCGGACGGTATCGCCTTCGACATTCAGTGCACGGACAACGCCTGCGCTGACTATGTCCTGACCGGAGACCGGGTCAGTGATCTTTTTAAGGTTCGCCAGAACCGCGTCACGGACACTCATGCCTTCGTCCCCAAAACCTGCTCCATCGCATGGCTGCATTTCATCGCACCTGTCTCCGTCTTTCCTGGTTCATTTGACGCATTTGCCTGTTGGCCGTTAGGTTTGGCCATGCGCTTTGTCCTGTTGTGCCTCAGCCTGACGCTCACCGCCACCCCTTCCGGGTCGCAAGAGGCCATTGGGCTGGCTGCCCCGCCCGAGGTATCAGACACCGGCCTGTTGCAACATATTCTTCCGCGCTTTTCGCTCAAGACCGGGATACGCGTTATTGCAGACGAAAGCGGTATTATGTCGCTGACGGTAGGCTCAGCCGGTGATCCGGTCTTTGCCCGCGACGGTGTGATCTACCATCTGAGCATTCAGGACGACCCTCGGCAGACCCGATTCCGGGATTGGCTGACATCCGATATCGGAAAACGCACGGTCGAAAGCTTTACACCCGATCAGGGCCCGCCCTTTAGTGCCAGTTTTGAGGTTGCCGTCGCCGATAATGCTACCACAACCGATGGTGACGTGACCCTGGGCGAAGAGCTTTCGATGACTCATTGCGGTCGTTGTCACGTGATCGGTCCGAAAAACCGGATGAACGGGTTGGGCTCGACCCCCTCTTTCGCGGTTTTGCGCAGCCTTCCGGATTGGGATGAACGGTTTCAGGCCTTCTTTGCGCTGAACCCTCACCCCGCGTTCACCCAGATCGATGGGCTGACGCCACCCTTCGATCCGGCACGCCCATCGCCCATTCATCCGGTTGAGATGACATTGGACGACCTCGACGCCATCCTCGCCTTTGTTTCGATCATTGAAGCGGCAGATCTTGGCAAGCCGCTGCAACATCAATGATCCTTCCGCTTTGAGAAATAATCATCCGTCGTAACCACCCGAGGTTTGGGATTGGACTGGAACGGATTGTCCTCCATCTTGAATTGCGCGCCGACCCGGCAATTGTCACACATCTGGATCATCCGTGCCTGTTCGGACGAGGCAAACATCGGATGCGTGCCTGAAAGCTTCTCCATGATGCGTTCCACCGTCGATTTCACACCGAACAGGGCACCACATTCGACACAGGCAAAAGGTTCTTCTTCGTTCAACACTTGCTGAGACAGGGCCGTGTCGCTCAGATCCAGCTGCGGCACCAGTGTGATCGCATCCTCGGGGCAGATGTTGCGACACAGGCCGCATTGCAAGCAAGCATCCTGCTGAAAGTTCAGTTGCGGTTTGTCCGGATTGTCGATCAACGCCCCCGAGGGGCAAAGCGACACACAGCTGAGACACAAGGTACAGGCATCCGTATCCACTGCGACCGCACCATATGGGGCGCCCTCTGGCAAGGATAGCGGCTCTTCCATCATTGGGTTCAAAGCTTGTGCTGCCAGCCGCGTGATCTGTCGGCGATTGCCCAAGGGCAACACAGGATCTGTCAGCGGTGCCGGAACAGCCTGCTCATAAAGCAGATCGCACAACGCGTCCGGGTCGGCCTCATCAATAAGACTCAGACCGGCATCTGTGGCGATGGCCGAAGCCAGCGCGAGTTCCCGATCCAGTGCATCCCGCTCAGTCGTTGGTGCAAGCAGGATGTCCACCCGTGCAAACCCGTGGGCCAGACCCGCCAACATCTCGGCATGGCCGAACCCCGAGATGACACTCAGCTCCATCGGGATCACATCGGCGGGCAGGCCACGGCCAAAACGCGCGGCCAACCGGATCATCTCAGCCCCGTGGGCATCATGCACCAGCAAGCGCGGTGCACTGCCACCGGCCCGACGATAGGTGCGCGCCAGAACATGCATGCGAGACAGGATTGCGGATACCGGCGGATCCTCGTAGGTGATCGCTGTCGAAGGGCACAAGGCGGCGCAGGCCCCGCAACCTGCACAGATCATCGGGTCAATTGCGACATGCTCTCCGGCTGGTGTAATCGCCCCGGTTGGGCAGATATTAAGGCAGTTGGTGCAGGCGATCTGTTCGGCGCGCGAATGGGCGCAGAGCGTTTCCTCAAGCCGCACATAGAGCGGTTTTTCAAACGTCCCCACCAGTTGCGCCGCGTCGAACGCCAGGCGCGCAACAGCCAACGGATCGCGCGGATCGGCCCGCAGATACCCTTCGCGTTTGGAAGGGGCCTGAACCAACGGCGTGTCACCTACTAAATCAATTAGAATGTCACAGGCGGATCTGGCCCCATCACGCGGATCTGACCACGCGAAAGCGCCGCGACCCCCAGGCTCCATTTGCTGCAACTGGTCGATCCGCAGCGTAAATCCTCCCAACGCGCCAGTGACCGACCGTACCTCTCCATGTACCACGTCAAAAGACCGCGTCATGGGATGCCCGCCATCAGTTGTCAGAACTGTCACGGCCAGCACGCCGGCCAGACGATCCGCGAGTTCGAACGCAACTTCGGAGGGTCCGATGATGCAGCAGGTCCCTTCGCTAATCACATCCACGCTGGGTGTGATGGGCATCGGGATCATGGCCTCGGCCGCCAGAGCAGCCATTTTTGGGGCCGCATCCTGCGCCTGCTCTGACCAGCCCGCGCGATCCCGGATGTCCACAAATGCGGGCGATTCAACACCCAGATTCTCGGCAAGGTCCTGAAACACATCCTGCTCTTGCCCACAGGCAATCAGCACCGGGTCTTCGCCTGTCAGAACATCGGCCATCAAACCAAGTTCGCGGGTACACAATCCGGTGTGAACCTTCGAACACTCCAGATCGCAAGCCGATCCGATCCGCTCGGCATCGACGGATTGCGACCCTTCGCAGTCGCATAGAATAAGTTTGGTGGCCATGTCCCTCCCCCGGACAGCTTCCTTATCTTCCCACTTTAGATGGTATCCTGCAGCTTACAATCCACACTTCAAACGTAACCCAATTTGCTACCGGCATTCTGCAAGGCTTGTATTTTCTTATAGAAATACTCGGAATTTCACATGTTAAATTTTTGTCGATCACGCGGATTTGCACATAATACAGGCTTGGCAGATCGGTATTTTGTGTACCATAGTAGACGCAGGGTAAGGCACGGGAGAGCCTTACGGGGAGGAGCCAGTGGCCAAGGCCGCAAGCTGTATCGAAATGCCAGTTGGCGTCATTGTGCGCAAAACGCCCGGGGTCACCCGCTGGGCCAAGTGGAACTGGCGCGCGGTCGCTGCCCTGCCGGGTGCAGGCCCTGCGGATTGGGTTGAACTGCGCCGTGAGGGTGATGCTGTCGAATATCACGCCGCCACCCTGCCGTTGACCCTCTGGGTGGATGAGACTGAGGCCTACATGGTCAACCTGTCTGATGGGCAACCGTCGATCTATCTGGTTCTGCGCGATGCATTGGACGGAAAACGCCCGATGGATGCGGTACTGATCACAGCCTCTCCGTTCGAAGGCCAGGACTATGCGGATACGGGTGAGGAACTGGTCGAGAAAATCCCGATGTCCGAAGGTTTGATTGCCTGGGTTCGTGATTTTACCTTGGAACATCACCGCGATGACGTTTTCATCAAACGCCGCCGCGACAAGAAACGGACCGATCTGGTTGAGGATGGCAAAGGCGATGCGCGGATCCGGCAAGATTCTGACGTATACCGCGCGCCGCGGAGGGTTGTGCAATGACCCAGACCCGCGATTTCTGGTCCCGCCGCAAGGCTGCCGTTCAGGCCGAAGCTGAGGCCGAGGTCATCGCCGCAGAAGAACAAGTGATTGCCCTTCGGCAGGCCGAGCTCGAAGAAAAAAGCGACGCTCAAATACTGGCCGAGTTTGACCTGCCGGACCCCGATCAGCTGCAGGCGGGCGATGATGTATCGGGTTTCATGGCCAAAGCTGTGCCAGACCGTCTGCGCCGCCGCGCTCTGCGACGTCTTTGGCGGTTGAACCCGGTGCTGGCCAATGTGGATGGTCTTGTCGACTACGGCGAGGATTACACCGACGCCGCCTGCGTGATTGAGAACCTGCAAACCGCGTATCAGGTTGGCAAAGGGATGCTGGCTCATGTCGAAGCACTGGCGGCCGAGACCGAAGAACATGAAGTCGGGGTTGAGATTCAAGAGCCGGAGGATGAGCCTGAGGTCCAGCCAATCCTGGCTAAGGATTCAGCCCCGGAACCTGTCCCGATAACCGAGCTCGATGCGGAGGAAGAGATCACAGAGCTTTGCCCTGCCCCGCGTCGTATGAGATTTGAATTCGAAGGATAGCGCATGACCGCAGATAACGCGCAAACATTGGATATCTCAGCCGAGGATCGGCTGCGCGCGGATTTCTACAATTTCCTCGGTCTGCTTCTGGCCGGCCCGCCTGATCAATTGCTGCTGGACCAGATGGCCGGGCTAAGCGGCGATGAAACCGATCTGGGACAGGCCATTCAAGCGATGTCCCGCGTGGCCAAGGTCACCAAACCCGCCGCCGCCGAGCGCGAGTTCAACGCGCTGTTCATTGGCTTGGGGCGTGGTGAGTTGCTGCCCTATGCCAGCTTCTACCTGACTGGTTTCCTGAACGAAAAACCTTTGGCGCAACTGCGCAATGATATGGCCGTGCGCGGCATCACTCGGGCGCAGAACGTGTTCGAACCCGAAGACAACATCGCATCATTGATGGAGATGATGGCAGGCATGATCGTTGGACGCTTTGGCGCACCTGCCTTGCTGGAAGACCAAAAAGCGTTCTGGAACAAACATATCGGCCCCTGGGCCGCGCATTTCTATTCGGATTTGGAAGCCGCTGAAAACTCGGTTCTCTATGCTTCGGTCGGTACTGCCGGTCGGGTTTTCATGGAGATCGAGCGCGAGGCGTTCCGAATGACGGCGGCATAACCCGCCACTCGCCAGCGCCCGAATTGGCGCTAGATCGCAAATGGGAGAGGAGACACCCATGAGCAAGACCAAGGAAGAAGGCGCAACGCGCCGCGACTTCCTGAAACTGGCCGGAACCGCAGCGCCTGCTGCTGTTGCCGCTGCCAGCCTGAGCGGTCAAGCCGAAGCAGCCGAGCTGCCGACGGACGAGACCCGCATGCAGGACACCGCGCATACCCGCGCGTATCTGGAAAGCGCGCGCTTCTAAGCCACTTGAAAGCACGCTTTCAGCACGACGACTGCGCCCGGCGCACCAGCTGGACGATGTCACCACCCGACTGACGGTTGCGATTGGCCCTGACGTCGGTTTCGCAGTTACCAAGCCAGCCATGATCATCATGGCCAGCAAGGGAGGAAAACAATGCTTAGGAAAAAGACCAACGGGGTTGCGAGACGCCCCCAGCGGACAAGTATCCTGTCCCAGGTCGGCGAGAAAACCGTCGATCGCCGCGCATTCCTGCGTGGCTCGGGCCTGACGATTGGCGGCCTTGCCGCGATCAGCGCCACGGGTGGAACCGTGACGCCAGCCAGCGCCCAGACAGCGGCCAATCAGGCCGTTGAGAATATCAAATCCATCTGCACCCACTGCTCGGTCGGCTGTACAGTCGTTGCCGAAGTGCAGAACGGGGTTTGGGTCGGGCAGGAACCCGGTTGGGACAGCCCGTTCAATCTGGGTGCACATTGCGCCAAGGGGGCCTCGGTCCGCGAGCACGCCCATGGCGAGCGCCGCCTCAAGTATCCGATGAAAAAGGAAGGCGGGGAATGGAAACGCATCAGCTGGGAACAGGCGATCGACGAGATCGGCGATGGCATGATGAACATCCGTCAGGAATCCGGGCCGGACAGCGTGTACTGGCTGGGCTCCGCCAAACACAACAACGAACAGGCCTATCTGTTCCGTAAGTTCGCCGCCTACTGGGGTACGAACAACGTAGACCATCAGGCCCGTATCTGCCACTCGACCACTGTTGCGGGTGTTGCGAATACATGGGGCTACGGCGCCATGACCAATTCGTATAACGACATTCATAACTCTCGGGCCATCTTCATCATCGGCGGCAACCCGGCCGAGGCGCACCCCGTCTCGCTGTTGCATGTCCTGCGCGCGAAAGAGCAGAACAACGCCCCGCTGATCGTCTGCGACCCGCGCTTCACGCGCACCGCGGCGCATGCGGATGAATATGTGCGCTTCCGTCCCGGCACTGACGTTGCTCTGATTTGGGGTATCCTGTGGCACATCTTCGACAACGGTTGGGAGGACAAAGAGTTCATCCGCACCCGTGTCTGGGGAATGGATCAAATCCGCACCGAGGTCGCCAACTGGAACCCGGAAGAGACCGAGCGTGTGACCGGCGTTCCCGGCTCACAGCTCAAGCGCGTCGCCCGGACGATGGTCAACAACCGCCCCGGCACCGTGATCTGGTGTATGGGTGGAACCCAGCACACCAACGGGAACAACAACACCCGCGCCTATTGCGTGCTTCAGCTTGCGCTTGGCAACATGGGCACCTCGGGTGGTGGCACCAACATCTTCCGCGGCCATGACAATGTGCAGGGCGCGACGGACCTTGGTGTTCTGTCCCACACCCTGCCCGGCTACTATGGCCTGTCTAAGGGTGCATGGGGTCACTGGGCCCGTGTCTGGGGGGAAGATCCCGAATGGCTGGCAGGTCAGTTCGCCACGATCAAAGATAAGGACGGCAAGGATAAACCGTTGCAGAACGAGCGCGGTATCCCGGTTTCCCGCTGGATCGACGGTGTTCTGGAAGACCCGGCCAACATGGATCAGGACAATAATGTCCGTGCCATGGTTCTGTGGGGCCACGCGCCCAACTCGCAGACCCGGATGACGGAAATGAAGACGGCGATGGAAAAGCTGGACATGCTGGTCGTGATCGACCCGTATCCCACCGTTTCCGCCGTTCTACATGACCGGACCGATGGCGTCTACCTGCTGCCGGCCTGTACGCAGTTCGAAACCCGTGGCTCGGTCACGGCGTCGAACCGCTCGCTGCAATGGCGTGACAAAGTGGTTGATCCGCTGTTCGAAAGCCTGCCGGACGAGGTCATCATGGCCAAGTTCGCCAACAAGTTCGGCTGGGCGGATCGGTTGTTCCGCAATATCGAGATGGACGACCCGGAAACCCCGAATGTTGAAAGCATCACGCGTGAGTTCAACGCCGGTCTCTGGACCATCGGCTATACCGGTCAGTCGCCAGAGCGCCTGAAAAGCCATATGGCCAACCAGCACACGTTCGACAGAACCACGCTGCAAGCCATTGGTGGGCCAAACGACGGCGAATATTACGGTCTGCCCTGGCCTTGCTGGGGAACACCGGAAATGGGTCACACGGGGACACCAAACCTCTATGACATGTCCAAGCCGGTGGCCGAAGGTGGCCTGACCTTCCGCGCGCGCTTTGGCGTGGAACGGGACGGCGACAACCTGCTGGCCGAAGGGGTCTATAGCGTTGGATCGGAAATTCAGGATGGTTATCCCGAATTCACCATGCAGATGCTGATGGATCTTGGCTGGGATGGTGATCTGACGGCTGAGGAACGTGCAGCCATCGACGCCGTTGCAGGACCAGAGACCAACTGGAAGACCGACCTTAGCGGCGGCATCCAAAGGGTCGCAATCGAGCATGGCTGTGCGCCCTTCGGGAACGCCAAAGCCCGCGCGGTTGTTTGGACCTTCCCGGATCCGATCCCACTGCATCGCGAACCGCTTTATACAAACCGGCGTGATCTGGTGGCGGACTACCCAACCTACGAGGACCGTCAGGCCTATCGCCTGCCCACCCTTTACGCTTCGATCCAAAAGAACGACTTTTCAAAGGATTATCCAATAATCCTCACGTCAGGTCGTCTGGTCGAATATGAGGGCGGTGGCGATGAGACACGGTCGAACCCGTGGCTGGCCGAGCTTCAGCAGGACATGTTCGTCGAGATCAATCCGCGCGATGCCAACAACCTTGGTATTCGGGACGGATCACAGGTCTGGGTCGAAGGTCCTGAGGGCGGCAAGGTTAAGGTGATGGCGATGCTGACCAACAGGGTCGGTGCCGGCGTGGCCTTCATGCCGTTCCACTTTGGTGGCCATTTCCAGGGCGAGGACCAGCGGCACAAATACCCCGCCGGTGCAGACCCCTATGTTCTGGGTGAAAGTACAAACACCGCCCAGACCTATGGCTACGATTCAGTGACCCAGATGCAGGAGACCAAAGCGACTCTCTGCAAGATCTGGGCAGCGTAAGGAGGAGAAGAGAAAATGGCAGCAAGAGCAAAGTTTCTCTGCGACGCCGAACGCTGCATCGAGTGCAATGCCTGCGTCACCGCGTGTAAGAACGAGCACGAGGTACCGTGGGGCGTAAACCGCCGCAGGGTGGTGACGATCAATGATGGTGACCCGGGCGAACGCTCGATCTCGGTGGCCTGTATGCATTGTTCAGACGCGCCCTGCATGGCGGTGTGCCCGGTCGACTGCTTCTATCAGAACGAAGAAGGGGTTGTCCTGCATTCCAAGGACCTGTGCATTGGCTGTGGCTATTGCTTCTACGCGTGCCCGTTCGGCGCGCCGCAATATCCACAGGCGGGCAACTTCGGATCGCGCGGCAAGATGGACAAATGTACCTTCTGCGCTGGCGGCCCCGAAGAAACGCACTCGACCGCAGAGTTCGCCAAATATGGTCGCAACCGGATCGCCGAGGGCAAACTGCCCATCTGCGCCGAGATGTGTTCCACCAAAGCCCTGCTCGCCGGTGACGGCGACGTGGTCTCGGCCATCTACCGCGAGCGCGTCGTCGCGCGCGGGTTTGGCTCGGGCGCGTGGGGTTGGGGCACAGCCTACGACCAGAAAGACGGTTAAGACCGCTTTCATGAACCAAACAGGCGACCCGCAACCGTGGGTCGCCTGATCTGGAATTTTGACCGAGGTTCAGATGTTCCGCTTACTCATCGCATTGCTTTTGACCATTGGGATGGCCCAAGCCGTCGTCGCACAAACCGACGAGACCGAGGCGCCGGCCACCACAAATGAACGCACCTCGACCGGGGGTGCGTCAACGCTCGAAGATATCCTGGCCCGCCAGCGCGGCGAAAAAGTGGATAACAGTTTTCGATCGGAGAACACCGGCCAGGGCAATGTCGAAGGGTTGTTGGGGCAGTTTGGACCCAGCGGCGTATCCTCGGACAGCGATGTCTACCGCGCGCTGCGCTTTGGGTCGGCAGATGTTACCGTGTCATCGCGCGGCCCGGCAGACAGTGTTCTAATTCAAGACGGCGGGATGTGGTGGTGGCAATTCCGTACCGGACCATTGCGCGAATACGGCAGCTATATCATCGCCGGAATGCTGGGTCTGATCCTGCTCTTCTTCCTGATCCGCGGCCGCATTCGCATAGATGGTGAAAAAACGGGCCGTACGGTTACACGTTTCAAAAGTTTCGAACGCTTTGGTCATTGGCTTTTTGCCGGATCCTTTATCATCCTCGGAGTAACCGGATTGCTCACCCTCTATGGTCGCGACGTCCTGATCCCGATTTTTGGCAGGGAAGGGTTTGCGGTGATCGCCCAAGGGTGCAAATGGCTGCACAATAACCTGGCCTGGGCCTTTATGCTGGGCCTGATCATCGTCACGGTGAACTGGATTTCACATAACATTCCAAACCGGACCGACTTGAAATGGCTCGCCGCCGGAGGGGGGCTGTTCACCAAGGGCAGCCATCCGCCTGCCAAGAAGTTCAATGCGGGTCAAAAGATCATCTTTTGGGCCTGCATATTGCTGGGCACCTCAATCAGCCTGTCAGGTCTATCTTTGCTGTTCCCCTTCGAATTGCCGATGTTCGCCAAGACATTCGCCGTTGCCAATTCAACCGGCATTCCGCAGGCATTGGGCCTGAGCCTGCCCGTCCAGATGTCACCGCAGGAAGAGATGCAATACGCTCAGGTCTGGCACGTCATGGTTGCCTACGTGTTCATCGCGATCATCGTAGCGCATATCTACCTTGGCTCCGTCGGCATGGAGGGCGCGTTTGACGCCATGGGCACTGGTGAAGTCGAGGAGCAATGGGCGCGTGAGCACCACTCGCTGTGGTTGGAAGAGGTGCAGGAAAAAGAGGCCAGCAAGGCAGCGGCCTCACCCGCAGAATAGATGCGCGCGCTGGTTCTGGCGTTTGCTCTGATCCCCCTTCCCGCTTGGGCTGATTTCTTCACGCTCAAGGGGCATGGTGGCCCAATCATGGGAATTGCCACCGCATCGGATGGCCGGATCGCAACGGCCAGTTTCGACAACTCGGTCGGGGTGTGGTCAGACCAGACACCCAAATGGCTGGAAGGCCACGAAGCGGCGGTCAATGCGGTCGTCTTCAATGGCACTGCGATCTATTCAGCCGGGGACGATTTTACCCTGCGCCGCTGGCCGGGCGGAAAAGTCGTTGGCAAGCACAAAGGCAAGATCGTCGGCATCGCAGCCTCAAAAACGCATGTGGCCACCGCCAGTTGGGATGGCACCATAGGCGTTTGGCCCGTTGACGGGTCAGACCCAACACTGCTTGGGCCAACCGGCAGCGGGGTAAATGCGGTGGCATTTTCACGCGATGGTACCCAGCTTTATTCTGCCGGGGTCGATGGCAGCCTGCGGAAATGGGATGTCTCGAACGGGCAAGAGGTGCTGCGACTGGTCGAACATGGGTTTGGCTTGAACGAGTTGATCCTGAACGAAGATGACGGCTGGATCGCCTATGGCGCGGTCGATGGCGTGACCCGCATCCGCGATCTTTCAACAGGTGAGGAACGAGATTTCACACTGGATCGCCGCCCGATTCTGTCCCTTGCCCTCAGCCCGGATCGCTCGCTTTTGGCCGTCGGCGACGGCGAAGGCTATATCATGGTGATCGACACGGAAAACTGGCGCATCGCCAGCGATTTCCGCGCTACCCTGCGCGGCCCGGTCTGGGCCTTGGCGTTTTCAACAGATGGGCAGAACATCCATGCCGGCGGCATTGATGAGGCCATGTATAGCTGGCCGGTGTCTGCCCTTGGTGATCAGGAACAAATGGCGGCAGCCGAGCCCAGCTTTCTGAAAGATCCCACTGAAATGAGCAATGGAGAGCGCCAATTTGCCCGCAAATGCTCGATCTGTCACAGCCTGACACCTGATGGGCAACGCCGCGCAGGCCCTACACTTCATGGTATCTTTGGGCGGCAAGCCGGCACCCTACCTGGCTATTTCTACTCGGAAACGCTGCAAGACTCTGATATCATTTGGAATGACGAGACGATAAACGCTCTTTTCGACGTGGGGCCAGATCACTACATTCCAGGGTCAAAGATGCCGATGCAGCGGATCACACAAGTACAAGACCGGACCGACCTGATTGCTTTTCTGCGCAGCGCCACGGTTGATCGAAACTGAACCGGAGGAGACCATGAAAGCCTTTCTTGCCGCCTTGGCCGCGATGGTCGTCATCACCGTTGCCGCCCCCTACACGCTGGACCAGATGGGTTTCAGCGCTGAAGAAGCCACCTCTGGCGCAGCTGTACGTCTGGATTAAATGTCCGAATATCTGACCACCAAGGAACTGGCCGACCTGCTTCGGATCGGCGAGCGCAAGGCCTACGATCTGGCCTCATCGGGTGAGCTGCCTTGCGTCCGCGCCATGGGCAAGCTGCTGTTTCCCCGGGCCGAGGTCATCGCCTGGCTCAACGCCTCACGGTCGGGCCCGCATGTGGCCGAACCACCCCTGCCCCCGATCGTCGCCGGTAGCCACGATCCCTTGCTGGACTGGGCGCTGCGCGAAAGTGGATCGGCGCTGGCGACTTACTACGACGGTTCCTTCGACGGTCTGACCCGGCTTGCCGAGCGCAGCGCGCAGGCCGCCGCATTGCATATCCACGAAGAGCACGGGTTCAACACCCAATCCTTACGCGACACGCTGGGCGAGGCGCCTGTTGTGCTGGTTGAGGTCGCGCAACGCCAACGGGGTCTGCTTCTTGCGCCCGGGACCTCAGGCATCGCGGGTTTTGCTGATCTCAAGGACCGACGCGTTATCTTGCGTCAGGACAGTGCAGCCAGTCAGCGCTTGTTCGATGCGCAGCTTGAAGCTCATGGCATGACACGGGATGATCTGGACGCCCTGCCAAACTGCGCCCGCACCGAAGAAGAGCTGGCCATCACCCTGCATGATGGTAAAGCCGAGGCAGGTTTTGGCCTCGGGGCTTTGGCCGGCCTCTACAACCTTGGATTTTCACCGACCCATTCCGAAAGATTGGACCTGGCGATCTGGCGGCGCGCCTATTTTGATGCGCCCATGCAGAAACTGCTGGGCTTTCTGCGATCAGACCCGTTCAAAGCCCGCGCATCCGAGTTTGGCGGCTACGACCTGACCGGACTTGGACAGGTCCACCACAATGGTGCCAGCGGCTAGGGACTGATCCTATAAAGGACAGTCTAGCCACAAGTCCATTCAGCGCGCGTTGGGAAAGAACACCTGCTGCCCTTGCAAGCGGTATGACTCGATGGCTATCTGCCCGTCTGGCCCCGTCAGCCAATCGACAAACCGCTGCCCGGCCTTGGCCCGCACTTTGGGATGTTTGTCCGGGTTTACGAGAATCACCCCGTATTGGTTGAACAGGCGCGGGTCTCCCTCGACCAGTATCTCAAGATCGCCCCGGTTGCCAAAGGACAACCATGTAGCCCGATCTGTCAGCGTATACGCCCCCATGCCGCTGGCCACATTCAAAGTCGCCCCCATGCCCGAGCCGGTTTCGCGGTACCAGGTGCCAGACGCCTGCGTCGGATCAATGCCGGTATCCGCCCAATGCCCCATCTCGGCCTTATGCGTGCCGCTGTCATCCCCGCGCGAGACAAACACGGCACTTGCCGCTTCGACCGCCTTGAGCGCGGACAGAATGTCTGACCCACCTTTGACGCCAGCAGGGTCCGATTTTGGCCCGACCAGCACAAAATCATTATACATCAAATCAAACCTTTCAACGCCCCAGCCATCGGCCACGAACTTCTCTTCCGCGGGTTTGGAATGCACCAGCAATACGTCGCCATCCCCGTTTATCGCGTTGCGAATGGCCTGTCCGGTGCCGACCGCGACAACACGCACATCGATCCCGGATTCAGCCTCGAATCCCGGCAGGATATAGTCCAACAGGCCCGAATTCTGCGTTGAAGTAGTCGACTGCACAATGATGAACGGCTCCTCTGCAAAACCCGCCCCTGTCATCAGGCCAAGCCCCACCACCGCTGCGCGCAATACTGCCCGAACCATCATGATCTCCGATTTGTTGTTAAGTCACCAAGCCACCCGCCAGATAACAGCGAGAGGCTTCACTTTCTGGGGAATCCAGAACCTGTTTGGCAGGTCCGTGTTCAACCACACGACCGCCTTGCATCATGACAATATCTGCTGCCAACCGCCGCGCCTGCCCAATGTCATGTGTCACCATGACAATTCGCACGCCGCGTGACGACGCCCGCAGGATCATGCGTTCGATCATCTGCGTCGCGTTTGGGTCCAATGCGCTTGTGGGCTCATCCAAAAACAAGGTTTCGGGCGTTACCGCCAGCGCACGCAGGATCGCAAGACGCTGCGCCTCACCACCTGACAGAGAACGCGCGGACTGCCGCGCTTTGCCCTCAAGCCCGCCTTCGGCCAACAACTCAACGATCCGCGCCTGGCGCGCTGCGCGTTTCAGGCTGTGACGCTTGAGCACAAAATCCAGATTGGCTGACACCGAACGCCGCAGAAGAACCGGCTGCTGAAATACCATGGCCTGCCTGGCCATGTGATCGGCGTTCAACGCCTCATTATCCTGCAACACTCGCCCCTGATCTGGCACGATCAGCCCGTGCAAACAACGTAGCAGCAGGCTCTTACCCGCCCCGTTTGGGCCCAACAGCAAAGTTGGTCCCGGCCCATACAGAATCAGATTAGAAACATCCAGCAAGGCGGAGCCATTACGGCGGATTTGTACATCGCGCACCTGCAGGCAGTTCGTCATTTCCAACACCAGATCACGCATGGCGCAACCCCTCCTGCTCGGCCCGCAGGCTGGCCGCGCTGACCATGGCATTCACGGCCACCGCAATCCCGATCAGGATCGCCCCCAACGCCAGTGCCAGCGCCAAGTTGCCTTTTGACGTTTCCAGCGCAATCGTCGTCGTCATCACCCGCGTCACGTGGTTGATGTTGCCCCCCACGATGATCACGGCCCCAACTTCGGCAATCGCACGGCCAAATCCGGCCAGCAGCGCGGTGACCAAAGCAAGGCGCGCATCCCAGAGCAGAACCGGAACAGACGCCAATCGCGACACGCCCAACGAACGGAGCTGTTCCGAGTACTCCTCAGCCAGCATCTCAACCACTTGGCGGGTCAGCGCGGCCACAATTGGCGTGACCAATACGACCTGAGCAATGATCATTGCGGTTGGTGTGTAAAGCAGTTCCAACACACCCAAGGGCCCTGATCTCGAGAGCATCAGATAGACCAACAGCCCAACCACCACAGGCGGGAAACCCATCAGCGCGTTCATCAGCACGATCAAAACCCGCCGCCCAGGAAACCGTGCCACCGCCAGAGCCGCCCCAATGGGCATCCCGATCAGCGCGGAAATCAGCACGGCAAACAGGGAAACTTGCAGAGACAAAAGCACAATCGCCCAAAGCTCTGCATCCCCATTGAGGATCAGACCCATCGCTATCTTGAATTCTGATGCAAATCCTTGCATTCTACTCCATCTTCGAACTTAATTCGGATGAAATGCGAAATTCTACAGGTAAATACTAACCTGATTTGACCCCGAGTACACGCACAATTCCAACAGTTGGCACAAAAAAACGCGGCCCCAGTTGGGACCGCGCTAAAACGGCTTCGAGGATGAATTACCTTAGTTCAAGGCTGCATCCGTGATCTGGTGTGTCCAGGCCCCTTCGGGCTGTTTGGTGATGACCGGATCAGATCCACCTGCCAGCAATGTGCCCACGGTCCGCTCAAAATCCGCCGGGTCCAGCGCACCATTCGAACCAGCGGTCAGCTTGGCGATCTCACCCATCATACGCTTCTGATGTTCCTCGGTTTGCGCACCGGTTGCGTCATTGTCCAAAACGATCAGAGCGGCCTCTTCTGGGTTCTCTTCTGCATATTTCCAGCCTTTCATCGAGGCGCGCACGAAACGCTGCATCTTGTCGACAAAAGCTGCGTCGCTCAGGTTCTCTTCCAGCACGTACAGACCGTCTTCCAACGTTGCGACGCCCTGATCTTCGTACTTGAAGGTCACCAGTTCATCCGGGCTGACACCGGCATCGATGACCTGCCAGTATTCATTATAGGTCATGGTGCTGATGCAATCGGCCTGACGCTGCAACAAAGGATCAACGTTGAAGCCCTGTTTCAGGACCTCGACACCGTTCTCGCTTTTGCCGCCAGTATCGATACCCAAGCTGCTCATCCAGCTCATGAACGGGAATTCATTGCCAAAGAACCACACACCCAATGTGCGGTTCTTCAGATCCTCGGGCGAGGCAATCCCGGCATCCTTCCAGCAGGTCAGCATCATGCCCGAGCTTTTGAAAGGCTGGGCAATATTGACCAAAGGCAGACCCTTTTCGCGCGCAGCCAAAGCGGCAGGCATCCATTCGACGGTGACATCAGCCCCACCGCCCGCAATCACCTGCGTTGGCGCAATATCCGGACCACCCGGCAGGATGGTCACGTCCAGATCTTCTTCCTCGTAGAACCCCTTGTCCTTCGCCACATAGTAGCCTGCGAACTGGGCCTGCGTGACCCATTTCAACTGCAGGTTCACTTCATCTGCAGCCAGTGATGCACTGGCGGCTAGGCTAAAGGCGGCAACCGCCCCGCTGAGTAGCTTTTTCATCTTCATCTTCTCCTAGTTGCTTTGTGTGCCCCGTTTTCGAGGTCTGTTCAGTCTTATTTTTGTTATCCGCGTTGTGAGGGGTGCCAAAAGGTCACCACCTTTTCGATCCCTGCCACCAATGTATAGAACACCGTACCCGCCATGGCCGCCACTGCAATCTCGGCCCAGACCAGATCGATCGACAGGCTGCCCACCCCGGTCGAGATCCGAAAGCCCATGCCGCGCGTGGGCGATCCGAAGTATTCGGCGACAATCGCCCCGATCAGCGCCAGTGTTGTGGCAATCTTGAGCCCGTTGAAAATGAACGGCATCGCCGCAGGCAGACGCAGCTTGATCAGGGTCTGCATATAGCTGGCTGCATAAGTGCGCATCAGATCACGCTGCATGGTGTCCGCCTCGCGCAGGCCCTGTACCGTGTTCACAAGGATCGGAAAGAATACCATCACGACGACCACGGCCGCTTTGGATTGCCAGTCGAACCCGAACCAGCTGACCAGAATGGGCGCAATCCCCACGATGGGCAGAGCCGCGACAAAATTCCCGATGGGCAACAACCCACGTGTCAGAAACACCGACCGGTCGATAAGGATTGCTGTGAGGAAAGCTGCAGTACTGCCGATGGCAAACCCGGTAAGTGCCCCCTTGAACACCGTCTGTGTGAAATCCTGCCACAGAATATCCGTCGAATTCACAAAGGTCTGCGCCACCATCGACGGCGGCGGCAGGATCACGGGTGAGACATTCAGCCCGCGCACCAGACCTTCCCACAAGATCAGCAGTGTGACACCGAACAGCACAGGCACAAAGACCCGAACGCCCTTGGAATCGCAATAGATCGACCGCGCCAACCATGCATTCAGCCACCAGGCTCCGGCCCAGAAAATCAGCGCAAAGATCAACCAGCTCATGTGCTCATCCCCATGCGCTTCAGGGTCACTCTTTGCAGCACATCCAGCAAGGTCACGAGTATGCCCGCCAGAATAGCCGCCGCGAACAGAGCCGCCCAGATGGCAAGCGGCGTGCCAAACTGATCCCCGATTAATATCCGCGCGCCAAGGCCTGAAATTGCACCTGTTGGAAGTTCTCCGACAATTGTACCGACCAGAGCGGCCGCGATACCCACCTTCAAAGAGGTGAACAGATAGGGCACCGAGGACGGCAAACGCAGTTTCAGAAATGCCTGCAGACCGTTTGCATTGTAGGTTCTCAGCAAATCCAATTGCGAAGCAGCTGGCGACCGTAACCCTTTGACCATCCCCACCAGAACCGGGAAGTAACACAGATAGGCCGAGATGATAGCCTTCGGCACGCCGCGCCCTTCGATCCCAAGTTGCGAACTTAGGACAATGATCATCGGCGCCAAGGCCACAATCGGCACCGTTTGGCTGATAATGGCCCAAGGCATCAGGCTCATGTCCACAACGCGGGAATAGACAATAGCGACGGCCCCGAGAATGCCAACAGCCGTGCCCAGAACAAAACCCCAAAGCGTTGATTGAAGGGTGATCCATCCGTGGTAAATGAGCGACCGCTTGGACATGGCCCGCCCCCGCATCGCCATTTCACCGGTGGTTTTCCAAAGCTCCTGGCCAACTTGGACCGGGGTTGGCAAGCGCGGTCGATCCAATTCATAACCCCGTGCGATATGCGAAGAGTTCTGCGCCATCAAAACCCAGGCCGACACCTGCTGGCGATCCCGTGATAACTCGGGTGTCACTGTTTCCCCGGCGCGTTCCGCCTGATCCAGCGATACACGGATATTCATCGGCGCCACGGCCAAATACCAAAGCACAACAATGGCCAACAGAACCGCTATCACGGCAAGAGCCTGCTTCATGCGCGCCACTCCATCCGGAACACGGGAACCGTATCCGGGGGCACCGGCGGCTCCTCGGCTGTTACTTCGAACCCCTCACGCCGGTAGAACCTTTGCGCCGCTGTGTTGAGCGTATGCGTGGTCAACCAAAGAAAATCCCGCCCTTCCTTCGCCTTGTCGACAAAGTGTTTGCCAATTCCCTGCCCGGTTCGGCTGCAATACAGAGCGCCGATCTTCTGTTCTTTTGGGTCGATAGACATGTAGCAATCCACCGGTTCACCCGCGACCCAGATTTCACGCGCGTCGAACGCCTCACCGATCATTCCCGCCAATTGATCCACCGACAACTCTTCGGGCATCCACTCGGTCTGGCTGACCCAGTCGTGAACCACACGGGCGCATGCTTCCACATCCGCGGGCCTTGCGCGCCTGATCTGGAAATTGTCAATCATCATAGGAATGCCCTGCCCGCAGCCCGTCACGTACCCGGTGCGCGACCTCGATGAATTCCGGCGTATCGCGAATGTCCAACGGCCGTTCCTTGGGCAACGGGCTGTCGATCACATCTGTAATCCGCCCGGGTCGAGGGCTCATGACGACGATCTTGGTGCTTAGGTACACTGCCTCGGGGATCGAGTGGGTAACGAAGCCTATTGTCTTCTCGGTCCGCGCCCACAACGCCAGAAGCTGTTCGTTCAGGTGATCGCGCACGATCTCATCCAACGCCCCGAACGGTTCGTCCATCAGCAGGATATCGGCGTCAAAAGCCAAGGCGCGTGCGATACTGGCACGTTGTTGCATCCCACCGGATAGCTGCCACGGAAACTTCCCACCAAACCCTTCCAGATCAACCAGTTCCAAGACCTTCTTAACGCGTTCGTCTTGCTCTGCAGTCGAGTATCCCATGATCTCAAGCGGCAGTTTGATGTTCTTGGCAATCGTGCGCCATGGGTATAACCCAGCGGCCTGAAACACGTATCCATAGGCGCGCTTGCGTCGCGCTTCATCCGGGGTCATGCCATTCACCGTCAACGTTCCGCCTGTCGGTGTTTCCAGCGCCGCGATACAGCGCAGGAACGTGGTTTTACCACAGCCAGATGGGCCAATGAAGCTCACGAAATCGCCCTTGTCGATGGTCAGATTCACATCTTTGAGGGCATGGACAGGCCCGTCGTTGGTCTGGAAGGTGAGGTCGAGGTTTTTGGCTTCAATAACCGTTTCGCCAATTGTCATCTCGTAGTAATCCCCAAATTTTCGATCCAAAACCAGACCAACCCAGCAATAGCACCAGCGATGCTAAACAACAGCAAACCGGGCAAATCGACCGCCAATGGTCGATCAGTCATGTTTTCCGTATTGAGTAACAAATACACTGCTGCACCCGTAACCGTACCACCAGCCCCAGCTGCTACCGGGTGAAAAATGCGAAATATCGCAGCGATCATTCGAAGGGCAAATGCCGGAACAGCTGAGAAAATGACAGCCAACGGCAACATTATTCCCGTCTGAATGACCAGCCCTAACTGTGCTGGCCATGGCTGTTCAAAGATGCTCATTTGCCAACCCCAAATTATTAGAGACGCGCAGAACACTGCTGCCAAATACCCCAAAACGCCCCGAATGACTGCCACTTAGACCCCCGTTGCCGGGATACCCGTGCGCTCCACCGGGCGTGGTGCTGTAAGCTCTTTCCAAGTGCTCAGCGCTTTGTTCACATGTGTATTGGCCTCACGCGAGACGAACTTTCCGTGCCCTTCTTGCGTCTGGATATCACCATCATGCACAGCAACCGCACCACGGGTCAGCGTGAACCGCGGCAGTCCGCGCACTTCCTTGCCTTCAAACACGTTGTAATCGATCGACGATTGTTGCGTCTCGGCCGAGATCACCTTGGCCTTGTCGGGATCCCAAACCACCAGATCAGCATCAGCACCGACAAGAATCGCGCCTTTTTTAGGATAGCAATTCAATATTTTGGCGATGTTAGTTGAGGTCACGGCCACGAACTCATTCATAGTCAAACGCCCGGTATTCACCCCATGGGTCCAGAGCATCGGCATCCGATCCTCCAACCCGCCAGTGCCATTGGGGATCTTTGTGAAATCCCCCACGCCATAGCGTTTCTGCTCGGTCGTAAAGGCGCAATGGTCCGTTGCGACCACACTCAACGTGCCCGATTGCAGACCGTTCCATAGGCTATCTTGATGCTGCTTGTTCCGGAACGGAGGGCTCATGACCCGCCGCGCCGCATGCTCCCAGTCATGGTGGAAATACTCACTCTCATCCAAGGTTAGGTGCTGGATCAAAGGTTCTCCCCAAACCCGCTTGCCCTGCATCTTGGCGCGCCGAATGGCCTCATGCGCCTCCTCACAGGAGGTATGCACTACGTACAGAGGCACACCGGCCATATCGGCAATCATGATCGCACGGTTGGTCGCTTCACCTTCGACCTGCGGCGGACGGGAATAGGCGTGTGCCTCGGGGCCAGTATTGCCCTCAGCCAGTAGCTTCGCACTCAACTCAGCGACCACATCGCCGTTTTCGGCGTGCACCATGGCGGTGCCACCCAGTTCAGCCAGACGTTTGAACGAGGCAAACAGCTCGTCATCATTCACCATCAGCGCGCCTTTATAGGCCATGAAATGCTTGAACGTGTTGATACCGCGCGTCTCGATGACAGTCTTGATGTCGTCGAACACCTGCTCCCCCCACCAGGTCACCGCCATGTGGAACGAGTAGTCACAATTCGCCCGCGTCGATTTATTGTCCCAACGCTTGAGCGCATCCAGCAAGCTCTCGCCCGGATTGGGAAGTGCGAAATCCACCACCATCGTGGTACCACCGGCCAAAGCCGCACGCGTGCCGCTTTCGAAATCGTCGCTGGAATACGTCCCCATGAACGGCATCTCAAGATGCGTGTGCGGGTCGATCCCACCGGGCATCACGTAGCACCCAGAGGCGTCCAATTCCTTGTCGCCACGCAGGTCCGGCCCAATCTCGGTGATCACACCGCCCTCAACTTTCACATCCGCCTTATAGGTCAGATCAGCGGTTACGATGGTCCCGTTCTTGATGACAGTACTCATTTCAAACTCCCTGTTGCGGTCTGCGCCGCTTGCTTCATCTGGCTAAAAATATCCCGGGGGAGTCGCCCTTAGGCGACGGGGGCAGCGCCCCCTATTCCACGATCTCCGCCGTCTCAACGACGGCATGCAGCAAAACATCCGCACCGGCAGCCGCCCAGTCCTTGCTGATCTCTTCAGCCTCGTTGTGGCTCAGGCCATCTACGCAAGGGCACATCACCATCGCGGTCGGCGCGACCCGATTGATCCAGCAGGCATCATGACCCGCGCCCGAGATGATATCTGTATGGGAATAGCCCAGCCGCTCTGCCGCGTCGCGCACGGCGGCCACACAGCCCTCATCGAATTTGACCGGATCGAAACCACCGACCTTTTCGAATTCAATCTGTAGGCCCATCTCATTCACGATATCCTCAGCCGCCACACGCAGGCGGTTTTCCATATCGGTGATCACCTCCAACTCTGGCGAGCGGAAATCGACCGTAAACACCACCTTGCCAGGGATCACGTTGCGTGAGTTCGGGTACACATCAATATGCCCCGCTGCCCCAACGGCATGCGGTGCATGCGACCAAGCGATCTCATCCAGTTTCTCAAGAATACGCGCCATGGCCAGCCCTGCGTTCTTGCGCATTGGCATCGGGGTCGAACCGGTATGAGCATCTTTGCCGGTCACGGTGATTTGCGTCCAGCTCAGGCCCTGTCCGTGGGTGACAACGCCGATATCCTTACCCTCGGCTTCTAGGACTGGGCCCTGTTCGATATGCAGTTCAAAGAAGGCATGCATCTTGCGGGCGCCGACCTCTTCCTCACCGCGCCAGCCGATCCGCTGTAGTTCATCGCCGAACTTTTTGCCTTCCGCGTCTTCACGGTCATAGGCCCAATCCTGCGTGTGCATGCCCGCAAATACGCCCGAGGAAAGCATGGCCGGCGCGTACCGTGTCCCCTCTTCATTGGTCCAGTTTGTCGCGATAATCGGATGTTTTGTCTTGATGCCCAGATCATTCAACGTGCGAATGATCTCTAGCCCACCCAGCACACCCAGCACGCCGTCATACTTGCCACCTGTCGGCTGAGTATCGAGATGCGAACCCACATAAACTGGCAGAGCGTCTGGGTCTGTGCCCCCGCGCATGGCAAACATATTGCCCATCTGGTCCAATCCCATGGAACAGCCCGCTTCCTGGCACCAGCTTTGGAACAGCGCGCGCCCTTCGGCATCTTCATCCGTCAAAGTCTGGCGGTTATTGCCACCCGCAATGCCGGGGCCGATCTTGGCCATCTCCATCAGGCTGTCCCACAACCTATCGCCATTGATCCTGAGATTCTGCGCCGGAGCTGCCATAGTCACTTTCCCTGTTGCTTGCGATTTGCTCGCTACTGCTGTCTTGATTTGACCATCTGGTCAAACTCACGCTATCACGGGTTCGACATCAGTCAAGAAATTGCGGTGCACCACCAAACTTTTTGGCCTAGTCCATGCGTGCCTGACGAAAAAAGAGACAGTCCGAACAGATGCCCAGCGACCGCGCCCCAACCCGTATTCAGAAAAAGAACCGCGCTGCGATTCTAGAGGCCGCATTGAACGTTTTTTCGTCGCATGGGTTTCGCGGCTCGACTGTTGATCAGATCGCGGCAGAATCCGGACTGAGTAAGCCGAATCTATTGTACTACTTCCCGTCAAAAGAAGCGATCCATACGGAGCTTCTGTCTGGCCTTCTGGAAACCTGGCTGGCGCCGCTGCACGATCTGGACGAAAACGGCGATCCGCTTGAGGAGCTGCTGTCCTATATTCGCCGAAAGCTGCAGATGAGTCAGGAGTTACCACGAGAAAGCCGTCTGTTTGCCAACGAGTTGGTTCAGGGCGCGCCGCGCATTCACGAGGCTTTGTCTCAGGATCTCAAAGCATTGGTCGATGAGAAAACCGCGCTTCTGACCGGATGGATGGATCAGGGCAAAATCGCGCGGGTGCATCCTTATCACCTGATGTTTTCGATCTGGGCCCTGACCCAGCACTATGCAGACTTCGAAGTTCAGGTCCGCGCGATCCTGGGCGACGAAGACCCGTTCGAAGGCGCAGAAACGTTTGTCGACACCCTGTATCGCAAGCTTTTGACACCTTGAACTAAGGGGCCGTACCAACGGCCCTTCAAAGATCTGCGCAAACCTGTTCATTCCGCGGCCTTGGCCATCGGATTGTTGGGATGCGTTGTCCAGTTTGCATAGTCCGGCTGAACCTCGCGCCCGGTACGCGGGTCAACCTCTCCTGCTGCCATCGGCTCCATCGAGATACAGCCCTCGACCGGGCAGACATCGACACAGAGGTTACAGGCCACGCATTCTTCGTCGATCACCTCGAACACCCGGTCCGGTGACATGGCAATTGCCTGATGGCTGGTGTCTTCGCATGCGGCATAGCAGCGACCGCATTTGATGCACTGGTCCTGATCGATCTTGGCCTTGGCGATGTAGTTCAGGTTCAGATACTGCCAATCGGTTACGTTGGGGACCGCGCGACCAACAACTTCCGAGACGTTGGAATAACCCTTCTCGTCCATCCATTTGGACAGGCCTGCCGTCAATTCATCGATGATCTTGAAGCCGTAGGTCATAGCCGCCGTGCAGACTTGAACGTTGCCACAGCCCAGCGATATGAACTCTGCCGCATCGCGCCATGTGGTAACGCCACCGATGCCGGAAATCGGCAGACCATGCGTTTCCGCGTCCCGCGCAATTTCCGAGACCATGGACAAGGCAATCGGCTTTACCGCCGGACCGCAATAGCCGCCATGGCTGCCCTTGCCATCAATCGAGGGCTCGGGGCTGAACGTGTCCAGATTGACGCTGGTGATCGAGTTGATTGTGTTGATCAGCGACACCGCATCTGCACCGCCATTCTTGGCCGCCGCCGCAGGTTTGCGAATATCGGTAATGTTCGGCGTCAGCTTCACGATCACCGGGCGGTCATAGTACATTTTGCACCAGCGGGTGACCATTTCGATGTACTCAGGCACCTGACCGACAGCCGCGCCCATGCCCCGCTCGCTCATCCCGTGCGGGCAGCCGAAGTTCAATTCGATTCCATCCGCGCCGGTCTCAGCCACGCGGGGCAGGATGGCTTTCCACGCGCCCTCCTCACACGGCACCATGATCGAGGCGATCAGTGCCCGGTCTGGATAGTCCGCCTTGACCCGCGCCATTTCC
Organism: Ruegeria sp. AH12; assembly: GCF_056541465.1. Classification (NCBI taxonomy): domain Bacteria; kingdom Pseudomonadati; phylum Pseudomonadota; class Alphaproteobacteria; order Rhodobacterales; family Roseobacteraceae; genus Ruegeria; species Ruegeria sp. AH12. Next base: position 111,212 of record NZ_JBQFYL010000002.1, read on the forward strand.
TCTAGGTTTACCTCAAGTGGTCGGTCGGTGATCAGTTCGATATTGTTCAGGCCCAGCAACCGCCGGTCTGCACCATAAATCGCGCCGTATCGAGGGCCGTTCACATTCACGACCGGCGGTCCCTCAGCCCCGAGTGTCTTCCAGACCACGCCGCCCCACCCGGCCTCGAAGGCGCGGCGGACGTTGTATTCTTTGTCGGTTGGCGGGGCCGAGGCCAGCCAGAAAGGGTTGGGGCTGGAAATGCCCAGAAAGTCTGTCGTCAGGTCAGCCATGGGGACTCCTTTCCGGCTCCTCAGCCGGTTTTCTTGAAAATCATCTCGGTCGGGCGAATCCGCCCGGCATGCAGGTTTGCGACGTAGTTTTGGAACTTCTCGGGCGCCGTCTCGCCCATCATCAGGTGGATACCTAACGGCGCAGGGCCGCTTTCGGAAATCTTTGCAAAGACTTCCTCGAAGAACTTAATCGCAAACTCGGTGCGATCCGTCTCTGCCTCCAACTCAAGCCCCGCCGCTGCGGCCGCGTCCTTGTAGAGCTCGGGCGCGTCTACAAAGGATGTCTCAGCGACGCTTGACCAGGGCAAAGGGAACGCCAGAGGCTCGTCTGTTTCACCGGCCATCACATCAAACAGAGCAAACTGCCCATCTGTCGCCAAAGCGCGCGCGACTTCAGCGAACAGCCCGGCCTTGTCTTCGATGTTCATACCGACATGCAGCATCACCGCCAGATCGAACCCGGCATCCGGCACTGGCATGTCCAAAGCGCTGCCGACATGGAACTCGACCTTGTCGGAATGCCCCACGATCTCGCTGAGTGCAGCTGCCGTTTCGACAAACTCGGGTGTCAGGTCGACCCCCGTCACCGTCGAGTCATACCGATCCACAACATAACGCGACGTCCCGCCGATCCCGCAACCCACATCCAGCACCCGCGTCGCATGGGTCAAGGACAATTGGTCAAACAGGTGATCGGTGGCCAGAACGCCGCCCGTGTGGAACTCGTCTCCGGCTTTCAGATCGGCGACCGTGGCCGCATCCGGGTCCACACCGCTGGCTTTCAGCGCATCGCGCACGCGGTCCGTCAGGGCACCGGTGGTATAATGTTTGGCAACTGCGTCTTCGATCTGGGACATAACGATACCTCAGCGAATAGGTTGGCTTGAAAGCCTCACCCTATCACGAAACCAGGCTCGCGTGGATGTCCATCGCCGCATCACGGCCTTCGGCCACGGCGGTCACGGTCAGGTCTTCGCCCCCGGCCGCACAATCTCCACCAGCCCAGACACCGGAGATGGAAGTACGCCCAGCACCGCTGACCGCAATCTTGTTGCCGTCCAGTTCCAGCCCTTCGGGCGCGCCATCCAGCGTCTGACCAATGGCTTTCAGAACCTGATCCGCAGGCAGCCGAACCGTCTCACCGGTTCCGGTCAACTGACCGTTTTGGCTGGAGGTGTATTCCAACTCGATCTCGACTGCCGCACCGTTGCCATGCACCGCGACAGGCTGAACATTGGTCATGATCCGCACGCCATGCGAGGCCGCGAGGTCCTGCTCGTATCGGCTGGCCCCCATCGCGTCGCGCCCACGGCGATAGGCGATCGTGACCTGCTCGGCCCCTAGCAGCTTCGACTTCACTGCCGCATCAACAGCCGTCATGCCGCCGCCGATCACAACTACATTTCGGCCAACCGGTAAATCCGACAGATCCGAAGCTTGCCGCACGTCTGAGATGAAATCGACTGCCGGGCGCACGCCGTCCTTGTCCACGCCTTGCGCCCGCAGAGCATTCACACCGGCCAGGCCAATGGACAGGAAAACGGCATCATAATTTTCAATCAGCCCCTCCAGAGAGAGGCCTTCGCCCAGCAAAGAACCGGTTTCGATAGCGATACCGCCGATTTTCAGCAGCCAGTCGACCTCGGCCTGTGCAAAATCGTTGGTCGATTTATAGGCCGCGATCCCGTATTCGTTCAGACCGCCTGGCTTGGGCTTGCCTTCGTGGATCACCACATCATGGCCCAGCATGGCCAGCCGATGGGCGCAAGCGAGACCCGCTGGTCCTGCGCCAACAACGGCCACGGTTTTGCCGGTCGCCGCAGCGCGTTCAAAAGGATGTTCACCAGAGGCCATCACATCATCGGTTGCGAAACGCTGAAGCCGCCCGATCTCAACCGGTTTGCCTTCGGCGGCTTCGCGCACGCAGGCCTCTTCGCACAAGGTTTCGGTCGGACAGACCCGAGCACACATGCCACCCAGGATATTCTGGTCGAGAATGGTCTTTCCCGCCGATTGCGGCTGACCCGCCTGTATCTGGCGGATGAACAACGGAATATCGATATCAGTCGGACAGGCCGTCACGCATGGCGCGTCGTAACAGAAATAGCAGCGATCTGCGGCCACAGCGGCCTCATGCGGGGCCAAAGGCGGATGCAGATCCGAAAAATTCGATGTCAGTTCATCGCTGGAAAGCCGCCCGGAAACGATTCCGGGTGCCATCTGGCCCTGTGCCATCGCTCTACTCCCTGTAGATATGTTTGTTGTAACCTCAGCTTGCCACAAATCGAAATTTTATCAATTGGTAAAATTTATCAATTGGTCAAAATTTTGAAATTGCACGAGATTTCGTTCGAAATATCGGCGTTTTCGTGGGGTTATGACCACAAACCAAGCAGGACCGACACACTGAAGTGCTCTAACTCGGGTTCGCCTTGGACAACCCGCGCACCACAAACGACTTTTGACGCCCTACACCGGTTGCTGTAAGCCCAATCTCAGATGCGTGAGATCAACGCATGTTTAGGACGGGCACAGATGCGGGCAGCTTCGCAAGACTTCAATATTGTCATCATTGGTCAGAACAACCGCCTGCAATATGAGGCGGTCCTGTTCGCCGCCTCGCTGCGCCATTCCGCGCCCGACTTCAAAGGACGTCTGTTCGTCGCCACACCCAAACCCGGTCCGCGCTGGAACCAGAGCCCGGCCATTCAAGACCAAGACGTACTCAAGGCCCTGAAACAGCTTGATGCGGAGATCCTGCCTTTTGACAATCATGTCTTCGGCGAGAGCTATCCCAACGGGAACAAGATCGAAGCGCTTCTGGCCCTGCCCGAAGGGGAACCCTTTGTTTTCTTTGATACAGATACCCTGATCACCGGCGAGCTGAGCAGCGTTCCGTTTGATTTTGGCCGCCCCGGTGCCTCGCAAAAAGTCGAAGGCACATGGCCCAAGCCCACGCTTTACGGGCCAGGGTTTGAGGGCATCTGGTCTGCGCTTTATCGCCGTTTTGATCTGGATTTCGACGGCTCGATTGATACCGACCAACCGCAGGGACACTGGCGTCGGTATCTGTATTTCAACGCAGGCTATTTCTTTTACAAATGCCCACGTCAATTTGGCGAGCGATTTCTGGAGTATGCGCGCACCATCCGGGATGATCAGATCCCGGAATTGATCGGGCAGAACCTTGACCCTTGGCTGGATCAGGCCGCTCTGCCCCTTGTGATCCACTCTTTCGGCGGAGGGCGCGATGCACTGCCCGACGGATTGCTGGATGGCTCGGTCAGTTGCCATTATCGCCTGTTCCCGCTGCTCTACGCCCGCGAGAGTGATCATGTGATCGACGTTCTGGAAACCGTCGTGGCCCCGAACAAGGTCAAGAAGGTCCTCAAGCAATATGATCCGATCAAAAAGCTGGTGATTCAGGGCAAGGGTCAGAAAATCCGGGACCTGTTTGATCGCGACGCCCTGCCCAGCCGCGAACAGGTGATCCGCAACAGGATCAAAGCACAGGGCCTCTGGATGCGCTGAAAGCGGCGTTGTGTGACGGCGGGCAATGTCCTACAGATTTCGCAAGTTCTATTTCGACAGGAGAGTTTACGATGTCCGACGGTCCTACCTATGGTTTCGACACCCTACAGATTCACGCGGGCGCACGCCCTGATCCGGCAACTGGTGCGCGCCAGACTCCGATCTATCAAACTACCGCCTATGTTTTCCGCGATGCAGATCATGCGGCGGCGCTGTTTAACCTGCAGGAAGTGGGCTTTATCTATTCGCGCCTGACCAACCCGACCGTTGCGGTGCTGCAAGAACGTGTTGCGACGCTGGAGGGCGGCGTTGGCGCGGTCTGCTGTTCCTCGGGTCACGCGGCGCAGATCATGGCGCTGTTCCCGCTGATGGGGCCGGGCTGCAACGTGGTGGCCTCGACTCGATTGTACGGCGGCACCGTCACGCAGTTCAGCCAGACCATCAAGCGCTTCGGCTGGTCGGCCAAGTTTGTCGACACCGACGATCTGGACGCCGTAAAGGCCGCCATCGACGAAAACACCCGGGCGGTATTCTGCGAATCCATCGCCAACCCCGGCGGCTATGTCACCGACATCCGGTCGCTGGCTGATGTCGCAGACGGCGCAGGCATTCCGCTGATCGTCGACAACACCTCGGCCACGCCCTACCTGTGCCGGCCCATCGAGCACGGCGCGACTCTGGTCGTGCATTCGACCACCAAGTACCTGACCGGCAACGGCACCGTCACTGGCGGCTGCATCGTGGATTCGGGCAAGTTCGACTGGTCGGCGAATGACAAATTTCCCTCGCTTAGCCAGCCAGAGCAGGCCTATCACGGGCTGAAATTCCATGAGACCTTCGGCCCGCTGGCCTTCACCTTCCACGGCATTGCCATCGGCCTGCGCGATCTGGGCATGACCATGAACCCGCAAGCGGCACATTACACGCTGATGGGGATCGAGACGCTGTCGCTGCGGATGGAGCGCCACGTCGAGAACGCGCAAAAGATCGCCGCCTGGCTCGAGGCGGATGACCGCGTCGACTACGTGACCTATGCGGGCCTGCCCTCATCGCCCTATCACGACCGGGTCAAGGCGCAGTATCCGCGTGGTGCCGGTGCGCTGTTCACCTTTGCGGTCAAGGGCGGCTATGACGCTTGCATCAAGCTGGTGAACGCTTTGGAGATTTTCAGCCACGTTGCCAACCTCGGCGATGCGCGGTCGCTGATCATCCACTCGGCGTCGACCACACACCGTCAATTGACGCCCGAACAACAAGAGGCCGCTGGCGCAGGCCCCAATGTGGTTCGCGTCTCGATCGGAATCGAGGATGCCAACGACCTGATCGCTGATCTGGATCAGGCGCTCAACAAAGCTAGCGCATAGATCATGAGCGGGCACGATACCAACGCACTTGGTCAACCCATCGGCAAACCGGTCACGGGCGAGTTCCCTCGCCCCACACCACCCTATACCCCGATGGAGGGCCAGTATTGCTCAGTCGTGCCACTTGATGTGAACAGGCACGCGCCCGGGTTGTTCCGGGCGTTTGCCAATGACGCCAATCACCGCAACTGGACCTATCTGCCCTATGGGCCGTTTGATACCGAACAGGCGTTTGAAACCTGGGCGCGCGCCACCTGCATGGATGCGGACCCGATGTTTCATACGATACTTGATGCGGATGAGGTGCCTGTGGGTATGGCCTCCTACTTGCGGATCGAACCGGCCGGGGGGGCGATCGAGGTCGGGCATATCCATTTCTCGCCGCTGCTACAGCGCAAACCTCAGTCCACCGAAACTATGTATCTGATGATGAAACGCGTCTTCGACGAGCTAGGCTATCGCCGCTACGAATGGAAATGCGATGCGCTGAACGCACCGTCTTGTGCGGCGGCCAAACGGCTGGGCTTTACCTTCGAAGGGATATTCCGCCAGGCGACCCATTACAAAGGACGCAACCGGGATACGGCGTGGTTTTCCATTCTCGACAGTGAATGGCCCCGCATTCGGGGCGCATTCGAGTCTTGGTTGTCGCCTGACAATTTCGACGCGGCGGGCCAGCAACGACAAAAGCTGATGGCCCGCGCCGATGGCTGAGTTTATTCCGAAATCTCAAACTCCATCGAGACGCTGACCGATACCGTGATCTCGCCGCCTGCGACGGGCACTCCACCAGTATCGGCGACGCTAAAGGCGCGCATCTCTGCCATGGGCCGGACCCCTCCGGTGCGCTCGGAAATCGACTGAACCGGACCCAGCGTGACATTGGCCGCTTGGGCCAGTTGCTCGGCCTTTGACGTGGCTTCGCCCACGGCTTTGGCGCGTGCCTGAACCTCAATCGGTTTGGTGTCCTGCAAACCAAAGCTCAGCCCGCCAAAATCATTCGCCCCGTCCTGAATGACCGCATCCATGATCTGCCCAAGCTGGGACAGGTCGCGCACCCGGACAAAAACACGGTTCGAAGCGACAAACCCGGTGATCTCGGGCGGCTCTCCGTTCTGCTGATTGCGATTCGACCAAACCGGTGAGAGCGACAGGTCGCGTGTTTGCACATCCCGGTCCTCGATCCCCATATCTGTCAGGCGGGACAACACCTGTGCCACTGCATCTGACGTCGCTTTCATCGCAACCGACGCTTCGGCATCCTGATTGGTCACACCCAGCGTGATCGTCGCCATATCGGGTGCAACTTGCACGGTTCCAATCGCGTCAACAGAAATGCGACGTTCTTCCGCATGGGCCAGCCCAGCGGCAGTTGCGGCCATCATGGCGGCCAGAAAAGCGAATGTCTTCAAGGTCATCCCTCCAATTTACTCCCGTTCAACATGGGTTGGCAGGGCTTTGCCATACAAGGGGAGAGGTTGCGTTTTTCTTTCCCTCGGCGGGTTCCTGCTCTACTGTCACTCTGCAAGCGTGTGATCGTTTGCGCTGATGATATAGTTATGGTTCTCCGGGAATATGAAACCCGCCTTTACACTATCTTTTTCTGCAACCGGTATTTCGTTGCACCACCTGTCCGAAGGTGAGTGGTACGAGATCGGCACTGTATCGCTGGATACAGACGACCTGAACGGGCAGATACAGGCGCTGCGAGATCAGGGTTTTGCACTGGAAAACGACCTGAGTTGTAATGTGGTCATCCCGGCGGATCAAATCCGCTATCTCATGATTCCATCGGAAGATCTGTCTGCTGACGAAAACGCGCAAATGGTGCACGACGCGTTGGTCGATGCCACGCCATATGAGCGCGATGAACTTAGTTTTGCCTCGATCACCAAAGACGGCCTGGTCTATGGGGCGGCAGTGGCACGCCAGACCTTGAACGAAGCGCATAGCTTTACCACCGAGCATGGATTCGTACCTGTCGCTTATACCGCTGAGCCGAGTGATGACGAGTTCCCTGGAGTGCCGGTGTTTGACCTGGATGCGAAGCCGCTTACAGCCACTCCGGTTGCTGCACCAGAGGCTAGCCCTGCCCCCGCAGTACCGGAACCTAAGGCAGACACCGATCCACCCGAGCCCAAGGTTCATGCTATAGCAGAAACTGCCGCGCCCGACGCGTTTCGCGCGCCTGCGCCGTCGCAGGGTGACTCAGCAAGCACCGGCGCGGGTCTCAACAAATTTGCCCTGCCTGCGATCGCAGCGGCCGGTTTGTTTGCCATAGTGATCGGAGCGTGGTCCCTTCTCGGATCGCCGGAAGAGGAGATTGTGGCCGAGGGGGACTTGGAGCCTGAAACCACATCCCCTGAGGCTGAAATGGCCGCTGATCTGGCGGTAGGCATCCTGCCGGAGGTACCTCAGGCGGAAAGCACTGAACCTGCAATCGAACCGGTGCCTGAAGACGATCAAGTGACAGCTGCCGAGCTTGCGCCCGAGGCGACACCCGAAGACCAACCCGCCTTGTCTGCGACCGATGCCGCGATCCTTGAGGCATTGAAAGTAGAACCCACGCCGGTCGAGGACGTTGCACAGGAAACCGAGACTGCTCCGCAATCTGAAATCACCACCGGTGTTGTCGAGACCGCCCCAGCACAGCCCGAAGAACCAGTAGCCGTTGAACCGGACGATCTGTATCTGGCTTCGGTGGACAAGTCCGATTTCTCCAACGACGCGGTGGCCCTAGCACCTTCTGCGAGTTTTGAAACAGATCAGCCTTTTGATCTGCCCGCTCTGGCGCGCGCCTCCATCCCCGGGTTTGATCTGGATGAGCGAGGGCTTGTCACCCCATCGCCCGAAGGTACGCTGAACCCTGATGGCGTGCTGGTCTATCTGGGCCGCCCCTCATCCGTGCCGCCAGCAGTACCGTTACGGTTCGAAGAAGAACCGGTGGTCGAGGAAACGACCTCGCGCTTAGCCGGAATACGGCCCAAACCCCGCCCTGAGAACCTGCAAGATCAATTCGAACGTCAGCAACTGGGCGGCAGATCGCTGCAAGAACTGTCCGTGTTGCGGCCCAGGCAACGCCCCGCTTCGCTACAAGCCAGCCCCGAGGTGGATGACACCCCGACTGCCTTAGCCGTCGTCCTTGTTCCGCGTCCCAAGGCACGCCCTGCGGGGCTGGTTCGGACCGCAGCGGCCGCACCGGCGACCAATCTGGGATCAACCGCCGGGCTGGATCAGAACAGTGGTGGGGCAGAAACCTTCGAGCCTAAAACAGTTGCCCCCAAGATCCCCACGACCGCATCAGTGGCGCGGCAGGCGACCATCGACAACGCGATCAACCTGCGCCGCCTGAACCTGATCGGGGTATACGGCACGCCAGCCAACCGGCGCGCCTTGGTACGCTTGCCCAGCGGACGATACAAGAAACTGAAAGTGGGCGACCGGGTCGACGGCGGCAAGGTCGTCGCAATCAGCGACAGTGAATTGCTATATCAAAAGAAGGGTCGCAACGTGTCCCTCAAGATGCCGCGTGGATGATCGCTGCGCGCTGGTAGCAAAGCCTTGGTCGCTCCGACCATGCTTCCCTTCAAGAAGGAAACAGACATGCCGGAGTGATTTGGACTAAGCTTGTGTTCGGCGCGAATTAAGCTGCTGAAATCTCGCCACTTTCGATCTGCTCGCGTTCGATGGATTCGAACAAGGCCTGAAAATTCCCTTCGCCAAACCCGTCATCGCCTTTGCGCTGAATGAACTCGAAAAAGATCGGGCCGATCACGGTTTTCGAAAAGATTTGCAGCAGAATCCGCGTCTCACCGCCATCCACCACGCCTTCGCCGTCGATCAGGATGCCATGCTTCATCATCCGATCCAGCGGCTCGTCATGATCTTTCACGCGGTCTTTAGACATATCATAGTAGGATTGGTTTGGGCCTGGCATGAACTTTAGCCCCTTCTCGGCAATCGCGTCGGTCGAGGCATAGATATCCTCGCTGCCCACCGCGATATGCTGGATGCCTTCGCCGTTGTATTTCTTGAGGTACGAAACGATCTGGCCCGTTTCGCCGCGATCTTCGTTGATTGGGATGCGGATACGTCCACAAGGCGAGGTCAACGCGCGGCTGTAAAGCCCCGTGAACTTGCCCTGAATATCAAAGAACCGGATTTCGCGGAAGTTGAACAGGTCGCCATAGAACTTGAACCACTTGTCCATGTTGCCCTTGAAGACGTTATGGGTCAGGTGGTCGAGGTAGTAGAACCCATCACCGCGTGGTTTGGATTCCTTGATCCATTCGAATTCCTGGTTGTAGGGCGATGTGTCGTAATACTGATCAATGAAGTAGATCAGCGACCCGCCAATCCCTTTGATCGCGGGTACATCCATGGTTTTGTCCGCGCCATCATAGGGTTCAGCCCCTTTTGAAACCGCATGCTCATACGCCTGCTGCGCATCGACAACCCGCCAGCCCATTGCAGGCGCACAGGGGCCGTGTTCGGCGACAAACTTCGCGGCATAACTCTCAGGAGCGGCATTGAGGATATAGGTCACGTCCCCTTGCTGCCACAGCTCGACCAAGGGTTTTTTCTTGTGACGCGCGACAAGGTCATAGCCCATGGTCGCAAACAGATCCCGCAATTCCTGCGGGTTGGGATGAGCGAACTCGACGAACTCGAACCCGTCGGTTCCCGCCGGGTTCTCTGCGGTGATGATGGATTTCGGGGCGTTATGTGGGAAAGGACCCATGGCGCGTCTCCTTTGAAAACAGGAATTTCTTTGCTGATTCCAAGATATGTCTTAAACAACGCTGTTTCTGCGCATTGTTTTCAGGTAAACTATGCTCATACGCGCAAAACACGCGTAATTTTGAATAAATACGGTGAAATGCCGCAAGCGCTGGATCATATCGATATCGGATTGCTGGCCGCGCTTCAGCGCGATGCGCATCTGACCGCGCAACAGCTGGGCGAGGTGCTAAACCTGTCTGCAAGTCAGGCCGGTCGCCGCCGCCAACGGCTGGAGGCCGAAGGATACATCACTGGTTATACCGCACGGTTGGACCCGCTGAAACTGGGCCTGCAAGTCCAAGGGTTTGTTCAGGTTCACCTCGGCACGCATGGGCCGGATCAATCGGCCAGCTTTGCCCGTATGGTCGATGCCCGCCCTGAAATCACCAGCGCCTGGACGATGACCGGAGAGGCAGATTACCTGTTGCATGTCTATTGCGACGATCTATCTGCGCTCAACAGCTTGCTTCATCAGGTGATCCTGCCGCATCCTGCAGTTGCACGGGTTCAAAGCCAGATCGTGATGGACCAATTGAAACGCGACGCCCCCCTGCCGACCTGAGCAGGCAAAGAGGACACATATGGACGATTTCCTATACCAGGCTTCTATCTATCTCGCCGCTGCGGTGATTGCCGTTCCGTTATCGGCGCGTCTGGGATTGGGATCGGTTCTGGGATATCTGGCTGCCGGTCTTATCATCGGCCCGGTTCTGGGCCTTGTTGGGGCTGAAACCGAAGACCTGCAGCATGTGGCCGAGTTCGGCGTGGTCATGATGCTGTTCCTGATCGGGTTGGAGCTGGAACCGCGCGCCCTTTGGGATATGCGGGACAGGTTGTTGGGACTGGGCGGTTTGCAGGTTCTACTGTCCACCGCAGTGATTGCGGGCGTGGCGATTTATGCCAGCCACCCGTGGACCGTGGCGCTCGCCGTCGGCCTGACCCTCTGCCTGTCCTCAACCGCGATAGTACTGCAAACCCTGTCTGAAAAGGGGCTGATGCAAACAAATGGCGGGCGCGCGACCTTTTCAGTCCTGTTGACACAAGACATCGCCGTCATCCCGATCCTGGCGATGTTGCCCTTGCTGGCCCTGCCTGCAATCCCTCATATCGAGGCCGACGGGTCGATTGACCGCAGCGCCGCAGAGCATTTGCATGATGCGCATCACAGCCTGTCCTTGGTTGAGGGATTACCTGGTTGGGCCGTCACATTGGTGACAATCGGAGCCATTGCCTTTGTTATTCTGGCCGGTGTCTACCTCACCCGCCCTCTGTTCCGCTTCATCCACGCCTCGCGCCTGCGCGAGATGTATACGGCATTGGCCCTGATGATCGTGGTTGGCATTTCCTTCCTGATGACACTGGTTGGCCTGTCACCCGCTCTGGGCGCATTTCTAGCGGGCGTTGTGCTGGCCAGCTCGGAATTCCGGCATGAGATGGAAAGCGACCTTGAGCCCTTCAAAGGCCTGTTTCTGGGCCTTTTCTTCATCACAGTCGGGGCTGGGATCGACGTTGGGTATTTCTTCAACGATCCGTTTGATCTGATTGGCCTAGCCCTTCTGGTGATCCTGGCCAAAGGTGTCATCCTCTATATCGTCGGCAAAGCCTTCAAGCTGAAAGGCCGGGATCACTGGCTGTTCACCCTCGGCTTGGCGCAGGCAGGTGAGTTCGGCTTTGTCCTTTTGGCCTTTTCGCGGCAACAGAATGTGATCCCTCAGGACCTGGCGCAAAAGCTGCTTATGATCATCGCATTGACGATGCTGATTACGCCGCTTTTGTTCATCATCTACGATCTGCTGTCGCGGAAACTTGGTGAACCGACAACGACGATGGAACCGGATGAGATCGACGAAAAAGGCCCTGTGATCATCGCGGGCATTGGACGGTTCGGTCAGATCGTCAATCGCCTTGTGGTGGCCAGCGGGTTCAAGACCATCGTTCTGGACCACGATATCGAAACGATCCAGCTGATGCGTCGGTTTGGCGTCAAAGGCTTTCTGGGTGACCCAACCCGGCCCGAGCTTTTGCGCGCAGCGGGGCTGGATAAGGCGTCGGTTCTGGTTGCGGCGATGGATGATCGTAAGACGGTAACGCGTTTGGTCGGTTTCGCCCGCCGCCAGCGCCCAGACCTACATATCATCGCCCGCGCCCATGACCGGACCCATGTATACGAGCTGTATCAGGCTGGGGCCAACGACATCGTGCGAGAGATGTTTGACAGCTCCCTACGCGCCGGTCGATACGTATTGGAGAATATCGGGCTGAGCGAATACGAAGCTGCGCAGGCGGAACAGACCTTCTATCATCACGACCGGGCATCGGTACGCGAACTGGCCGAGCTCTGGGTGCCCGGCATGCCCACGGCAGAGAACAAGAAATACATCGAACGGGCGCAGTCTTTGGAGAAAGACCTGGAGACCGCGCTTCTGGAACTGGCCGAGGAACACGCCAAGAAATCCGCCTGACCGGGGGCTACCCAGCCGGGCGATCAGGTCATCCGTCTGCCACGCCAGCCTCGGCAAAGGTGGCCATGCCGGAATGGCAGGCCACGGCGCTTTTGAGGATATTGATGGCCAACGCCCCGCCAGAGCCCTCGCCTAATCGCAGGCCAAGGCTCAACAGAGGCTCTTTGCCCAGATTCGCAAGCATGGCCCCATGGGCACCTTCAGCGCTTTGATGTCCTGCAACCGCATGGTCCAACGCCGTCGAAGACACACGCGCCAGACAGGCAGCTGCGGAGGTGCAGATAAACCCGTCTAGAATGACCGGAATGAGCAGCACGCGGGCGGCGGCAATGGCTCCTGCCATCGCCGCAATCTCGCGCCCACCCAAACAGCGTAGGACCTCCAGCCCATCGTCGGTGGCATGGCGCGCAACGCCTTCGGAAACAACGCGGGTTTTGTTAGCAAGGCCAGCATCGTCAACACCAGTGCCGCGCCCGGTCCAATCGGCAGCCTCACCCCCGAACAATGCACAGGCGATGGCCGCAGCGGGGGTGGTGTTGCCGATCCCCATCTCTCCGACCACCAGCAGGTCAGCCTGAGCGTCGACCGCGTTCCAGCCGGTTTGCAGCGCGCTCAGCAGCTCGGCCTCGCTCATGGCCGGGCCTTGCGTGAAATCTGCCGTCGGACGATCCAGCTTCAACGCATGGACATCCATCTTCGCTCCGGCCGCCTTGGCCAGCTGATTGATGGCGGCCCCGCCATGTTCGAAATTCATCACCATCTGGACGGTCACCTCTGGCGGAAAGGCCGACACGCCCTGCGCCGTGACCCCATGATTGCCTGCAAACACAATGACCTGAGGCTGTTCGATCTGAGGACGCGCATCGCCGCGCCAGGACGCGTACCAGATCGCCAGATCCTCAAGCCGTCCCAACGCACCCGGAGGTTTGGTCAGCTGGCCATTGCGCGCGGCGGCGCCGTCTGCGGCCGCTGTGTCCGGACCCGGCGCGTTGATCAACGCATAGCGGAAGGTGTTCAAATCATTCAGTTCAGGCAGCATCAAAGCCTCATTGCATCAGAGTGGCCCTGCGTGTTTAACCGAAGCTGAGAGACCAACAAGACCCTGAAAGGCGCGAAGGTGCATAAAAACGACACCAATCCAGTTTCTGCGTGGGATATCCCGCTGGCGCTGGTTCTTCTGACACGCCTGCCCTTGCCCCGTCTGCCGGACCATGTCTTTGCTCGGCAGGCGCGCACGGTTTGGGCTTTTCCGTTGGTCGGGCTTGTCGTCGGCGGGCTGGCCTGTGCGGTGGGCTGGGTCCTGCTGGCGCTGTCTGTATCCCCATTCATTTCCGCTGTTCTGGTTGTTGGGGCCCTGATCATGATGACGGGCTCAATGCATGAAGATGGTTTGGCCGACACTTTTGACGGTCTTTGGGGCGGATTCACAGCAGAACGCCGGCTGGAAATCATGAAGGACAGCCATATCGGGACATATGGCGTTTTGGCCCTGATCAGCGCGCAACTGATCCGCATCTCGGCGATTGCCGCGCTTTTGTCTACCGGGGCGTTCTGGGCAATCCTTACCGCCTGCGTGCTGTCCCGCGCTATGATGCCGCTTCTGATGGCAGCCTTACCCAATGCAAGGCAATCAGGTCTGAGCCATTCGGTTGGAAAGCCAAATGCGATGGCGGTCAGCCTGTCTCTGGGCCTCGCAATCGTGATCAGCCTGTTGATGATTGGTACGAGGTTTCTATGGCCTGCGACTTGCGCTGCGGTCGTTGTTTTTGGCATTGGACTGGTGGCCAAGAAGAAGATCAGCGGCCAGACCGGCGACATTCTTGGGGCGTCTCAACAACTGGCCGAGATTACATTCTTGGTCGCAATCAGTGCTCAGCTGTAAACATCAGGCCCGCCTGCGCCTTTGGCGAACATGCCCAATCAGCAGGTAAAGCGCAGGGACAAGGGTAAGTACCGCTGCTGATCCCCACACCAATCCCGCTTGCTGCAAAAGCACCTGACCGGCCGCGGGGTCGTAGCACCGGCCCAGTTCGTTGAAGCAATCACGCCACTTGAAGTACCTGGAATAATAGACCGCCCAAAACAGACCGGACAGGGCAAGCAAAGCGCATCCTACGATTATCCTGATCACGACCGGTTCCTAAGCCATTCGCCAAAGCCCAACCTAAATAGAAAAAGCCGCCCTGAAGTCAGAGCGGCTTTGAGAAATTAGCGTAAGTACATTCAGGCAGCGGCAGCGCGCGAGGTCAGAACCTCATCCACCTGCTTGGCCGCCGACAGCTCACCCGCGCCCGATACAGCCGCAACCTCACGGGTCAGGCGCTCCAGTGCGGCTTCGTAGAGCTGACGCTCGGAATAGCTCTGCTCGCGCTGATCATCGGTGCGGTGCAGGTCACGAACCACTTCGGCGATCGAGATCAGATCGCCCGAGTTGATCTTTTGTTCATATTCCTGCGCCCGGCGCGACCACATGGCGCGTTTTACCTTGGCCTTGCCTTTCAGCGTCTTCATCGCCTGGCTGATCACGTCCGGCGAACTAAGCGAACGCAACCCGGATTCGGTGACCTTGTTGGTCGGCACCCGCAGGGTCATCTTGTCTTTCTCGAATGAGATGACAAACAGCTCAAGCGAATAACCCGCGACTTCCTGTTCCTCGATCGAGATGATCTGTCCCACGCCATGGGCGGGGTAGACAACATAGTCGTTGGGGCGGAACTCAAGCTTTTTCGACTTTGTCATTCAGTGTATTCCTTGGTTTTGGACCGGTAAGCAGACGACAAAACACCACAAGCGGGGACTGTTTCAGCCCCGACAGGCGGCGTATTTGTCATAAATTCAGAACTCCAAAGCGAGCATACTTACGGAGTGCATCCCGATCTCAGTCATCATGTATGGACAGAGTATATCACAAAAATGCGACACCCGAAAGTTTACCTTAGGTAAAATCGCAATATTCGCCCTGATTTCAGAGAATTACTACGCCGCATTGAAGAACATCGTCCCAGGTCAGGCGGCGAATCGCTTACCCGCCCTCACCGGGCGCTTCGGAGAAGTATTTCTCCATCTTGCCTTCTTCGCCGTCCCGCTCCTCTGCTTCGGGCAGAGGATCCTTCTTGGTCACGATCACCGGCCAAACTTCCGAGAACTTGCGGTTAAACTCGACCCATGTCTCCATCCCCGGCTCGGTGTCCGGGCGGATCGCATCGGCGGGGCATTCGGGTTCGCACACGCCACAATCGATGCATTCGTCGGGATGAATGACCAGCGCATTCTCACCTTCGTAAAAACAGTCCACCGGGCACACTTCGACACAGTCGGTGTATTTGCAGGCTATGCAGTTTTCGGTGACGACATAAGTCATTGCTGAGTTCCCGTATGATCTTTGGCGATTAGCTAATTCAGACTGGCCTTATCTTCAAGGTCAGATCAGTCATCGAGCCTGCGAGAAAGATCAATCGCTCGCCGATCTTTCTTGGTTGGACGACCTTTTCCTTCGAAACCGGGATTCGTGGGCCTTCCCTCCTGTTTCGGGGTCAAATCCGAATACAGCGTTTGTGCCTCTGAGGCTGGACCACGCCTATCACCCAGCGCCTCAACCTTGACGACCCGAACAATGCGCGCCTGTGGGAAGGTCAGAACATCGCCGGGTCCCACCACTTGGGCAGGTTTCAGCACCCGGTTTCCGTTCAATCGCACATGGCCGCCGCTGACCTGTTTGGCGGCCAGGCTGCGGGTCTTGAAGAACCGCGCCTGCCAGAGCCATTTGTCGATCCGCAGCTTGGCCTGATCCATGACGGATCAGTTACCGTCCTTCAAACCCATCAGCGCTGCTGCAAACGGGTTGTCAGGATCGATCGCCTTTTCTTTCTTCGGAGGCCGGGACGAGAAGGATTTTGCGCCCTGTGGCTTGCCCCCCTTTTTGCCTTGCGGCTTGCGACCGTCCTGAGGTTTGCCACGCGGCTTGCCTTTGCCCTGCCCCTGCTCACGGCGCGGTCCGCGATTTTGCTGGCGCTGGCGACCCCAAGTGAAGGTGTAGAACACCTCGACCTCGGGTTCATCACTTGCGGGTTCTACGGCCGGAGCCTCGGCTGCTGCCTCGGTGCTTGTCGAGGCCTCGGCTGACGCCTCGGCGGGTGCGGCGACCTCATCTGTCGCGGCCTCGACGGCCGGGTTTTCTTCGGCGGCGGGTTGTTCTGCCGCTTCAGTCGCAGGTGCCTCAGCCGGTGCAGCTTTGACCTTTTCACGCTCACCGCGTTCGGCCTTGTAGCCCAGCCCCTGCATCAGATCCGCAAACTGATCCAACGTCATACCGGTGATCGAGAGCATGTCAGGCTTGGCTTCAAAGCCGCCACGACTGTCTTCGGACCGCAGCATGTCGGCCAGACGCTCAAGCATGTCGATCCGGATCGAGCGCTCGCCCGCGTCGCGGTAGCCACACATTGTGTCATAACCCTGCGGTGCATCCTTGGCGACCGGTACAGTGACCAGACCCGGAGGCGGTGCCTCGGGGAATTCCTGTAGGCCACTGGACAGCGCCCAAAGAACTAGGCGCAGGCGCGTGGGCGCGGGTTTCAGCAGCAGTGGCATGAAGATGGTGAACTGGCCAAAACGGATGCCGTGCTTGCGCAGCGCGCCACGGGCGTCCTGATCCAGGTCCTTGACCTCTCGCGCGACCTGCGCACGGGGCAGAACGCCCAGCGCCTCGACCATGCGGAAGGCAAAGCCTTTGGCCAGTCCGGACAGTTCCTCGTCCCGCGACAGGTTCAGCAGCGGTTCGAACAGTGCGGCCACTTTGCGGTCGATGAAGTGCTGCAGACGGCGCTGCACCTTCTGTTCGACGTCCGGCCCTGCGGCCTCATCCACAAAAACCTCGACCATCGGCTTGAGCGTTTCGGCCCCGGCAACCAGCTTGCCGACGGCATATTCGCCCCACATCAGGCCGCCCTGATCGGTGAAATCAATTTCGGTATCGGGTGCATTGTAGAAGCGGTCGGCACGCAGATGGAATTGCGGCGCGAGGGCTTGCATAGACGCCGATTTCAAAGCTTTCGCCTCAGCCCCCTGCGCAGCCTTGTCCGGAGAAAACCGGAACCCTTCCAGACGACCGACGAATTCGCCTTCGACGGTCACTTCACCCTTGTCATTTACTTCGGCCAAAAGGGCCTCCTTCTGTTTGAGCCGGCGCAGCAACACGGATGTGCGCCGGTCCACAAATCTTTGAGTCAAACGTTCGTGAAGAGCGTCTGACAGCCTGTCTTCTACAATGCGCGTCTCGTCCCGCCAATGCGATTCGTCACGCACCCAGCCGTTTCGTTGCGCAACATAAGTCCAGGTGCGAATATACGCCAACCTTTTGGAAAGAGCATCGATATCACCATCAGTCCGGTCGATACGTCGCACCTGCCGGGCCATGAAATCATCGGGGATAGACCCGCGCTCGTGCAGGTGGCCAAAGATCACGTCGAGCAAACCTGCATGTTCGGCGTGACTGATCCCCCGAAAATCGGGAATACGGCACACATCCCATAGCAAACGGACCGATGGCCCATCGCTGGCACGCGCCATAACCTCGGTCACTTGTGACAGGGATTTCAGGGCATTCAGGTCGTCAGCCGGACGCGCCTTAACCAGGTTTTCGCCCTGCGGACTGGCCTCAAGCGCGTCGATCAGCGCCTCAATCGAGCCAAAACGGAGGGCAGCATTCCGCCAGTTCAGCTTTTTCATCGGCGTAAACCGGCTGTCCATTATCGCCTGCGCCACGCCTTCATCCAGCGGCGCGGCCTCACCCGTCACGCCGAAAGTTCCATCTGACATACCGCGCCCTGCCCGGCCTGCGATTTGTGCTAACTCATTCGGCGCGAGCGGGCGCATCCGGCGGCCATCGAATTTGGACAGGGACGAGAACGCCACGTGGTTCACATCCAGGTTCAGCCCCATCCCGATGGCATCGGTCGCGACCAGATAATCGACCTCACCATTCTGATAGAGGTCGACCTGTGCATTGCGTGTGCGCGGGCTAAGCGCCCCCATGACCACGGCCGCCCCGCCCTTTTGGCGGCGCAGTAGTTCAGCAATGGCATAAACATTGTCGACCGAGAAGCCGACGATGGCGCTGCGTGCGGGCATCCGACTGATTTTCTTCGAACCGGTATACACCAGTTGCGACATCCGCTCGCGCCGTACGAACTGCACCTCGGGGACCAGCGCAGCGATCGGACCGCGCATGGTGTCCGAGCCCAGAAACAGGGTCTCATGTGTGCCACGCGATCGCAGCAACCGATCTGTAAAAACGTGACCGCGTTCCGGATCAGCGCAAAGCTGGATTTCATCGATGGCAACAAAATCAGCCCCCATCCCCTCGGGCATCGCTTCGACCGTAGAGACCCAATACTGAGTACGGGGCGGCACAATCCGTTCTTCGCCCGTGACCAGAGCCACAACAGACGGACCGCGAATGGCGACGATCTTGTCATAGACCTCGCGCGCGAGCAGCCGCAGCGGCAGGCCGATGACACCTGTTCGATGCCCCAGCATGCGTTCGATTGCGTAATGGGTTTTGCCTGTATTCGTCGGGCCAAGTACGGCCACTACTCGGGATGACCCGCTCACCTGTGCCCCCTGCCCCAGTGTCTCAGAGAGCTGAGCCTTCGACCTGAGGCTTTAGTCGATTCACCGCATTGGTTACTTCTTCATGATGGGGATGTATAGCCAGTGCACGCTGATAGGCATCGAATGCGCGCTTGGGCTTGCCCACAACCTCAAAAATCAGGCCCAGCCCATAAATGGCTTCGTAGTTATTGGAGTTCAGGGTCAAGGCGTATTCCAGATCGGCAGCGGCCATGCCGAACCGCTCCTGCCCAAAAAATGCCGATGCCCGCAGGTGCCAGCCTTCGGCGAAATCAGGGGCGTGATCTGTCAGGGCTGTCAGATGCTCAATTGCGGTTTCGACATCCCCATCATCCAATGCCTCTCGCCCGCGCTCTAGCAGCAAGTCCGCCGAGGCAGAGCCGGATTGCGACCAAAGCGCCTGAAGCTGCCGATCCAAACCAATTGCCTGCTGCGGCGTTGATTGCGCCAGTTGCTGTAACAACTGAGTCTCATCCCGGGAATCAGCCTCTTGCGCGACGCAAGTTCCGGAAATCATGACTAGCAGCGCGATTGCCGCAACGGTACCTTTGAGATTGTTTGTTGCAATACCCATAACAATGCTCAGTGTAGCGTTGCGACCGGGGATGTCCATTCACGGCGCACAAACAAAATGAGGAGCACGATGAGCGACACTTTGGAAGCAGCCGTATCCGCGCTGAATGAAAAACTGGCGGGTGGCGAATTCGACGCCTCGGCCAAATTCGCGATTGCCGATCTGGGCGCAATCATTCTGGATTCAGACGGTGCGCGCATCAGCGATGACGAGGCAGACGTCACCCTAAGCGCCGATGCCGATACGTTTCAGGAGATTCTCAGCGGCGAACTGAACCCCACGGGCGCGTTCATGTCTGGCAAGCTGAGCGTTGATGGCGACATGGGCGTGGCGATGAAGCTCGCCTCGGTGCTGGCCTGATGGAACTGTCGCCGGCCCCCTTTTTCGAAGATGTGGCCGGCGGTCCCGCCGGTGGTGCGGCTCATTGGCTGCTGACGACGGACGGGCCCCGTATTCGCATGGCCCATTGGCGGCCTCAGGGTGATGCAAACGGCACGGTGTTTATGTTTCCGGGCCGAACCGAATACATTGAAAAATACGGTAGCACAGCCGCTGAATTTGCCCAACGCGGGTTCGCCATGCTGGCCGTAGACTGGCGCGGTCAGGGCTTGGCAGATCGGTTACTGGACAACCCGCGCATTGGCCATGTCGACCGTTTCCCGGACTATCAGCATGACGTGCAGGCCGTCATCGATCTGGCCACGCAGCTTAACCTGCCGAAACCCTGGTATGTGATCGGGCACTCGATGGGTGGGGCCATCGGGTTTCGCGCGGTTGTCGAACAGGGATGCTTTGCCGCCTGTGCCTTCACCGGCCCGATGTGGGGCATTTTCTTCACCCCTGTCATGAAGCCGCTCAGCCGTTTGACGGCTTATTGGGGCACTGCACTTGGCCTGGGCGAACGGACACCGCCGACGACCTCGTTAGAAAGCTATGTGCTGTCGCAGCCTTTCGAAGACAATATGCTGACCCGCGATCCGGCAATGTACAAAATGATGCAGGATCAGTTGACCGCACATCCCGATCTGTCACTTGGCGCCCCGTCCAACCGGTGGCTGCGCGAGGCGCTTTCAGAATGCGCCTGGCTAATGGATCAGCCTGCCCCTGATACACCTTGCCTGGCCTTCCTGGGCAGCCACGAACAAATCGTGGACCGCAAGGCGATACGCGCCCGGATGGCAAACTGGCCGAACGGCACGCTGGTTGAGATCCCCGATGGTGAACACGAAGTGCTGATGGAAGCGCCTGATGTGCGTGGCCCGGTGCTGGATCAGCTGGCGGCTCATTTTCTGTCACACCAATCGTAGAGCGCAACTTGGGCCGAGTTGAGCCCCAATGCGCCAACTGTCCGCTTGTGATCCCGACGCGGCAGCCCTAGATGTTTGCCAAAGCAGTTTCAAAAGGTGATCTATGCGCGACCTCCCTTTTCCCGTCCGTGATGCAAATGCTGTCGGTGGTACCGACAACCTGGGCAACCTGCCGGAATGGGATCTGAGCGATCTTTATGCCTCAGAAGACGCACCCGAACTGGCACATGATCTGGATTGGCTGGACGGCGAATGCGCCTCTTTCGCGTCAGACTACGAAGGCAAGTTGGCCGATCTGGATGCCGATGGCCTGCTGACCTGCGTATTGCGCAACGAGAAGATCAATGGAATTGCCGGACGGATCATGTCCTTTGCTGGCTTGCGCTATTATCAGCTGACCACCGATGCGGATCGCGCGAAATTCCTGTCGGACATGCAGGAAAAGATCACCATCTTTACCACGCCGCTGGTGTTTTTCACGCTGGAACTTAATCGCATCGACGATGATGTGCTCAAAGCGCATTTCGCGGCCAATGCTGATCTGGCGCGGTACGAGCCCGTCTTCCGTCGCATCCGTGCGATGAAGCCTTATCAACTCTCTGACGAATTGGAAAAATTCCTGCACGATCTAGGCGTTGTTGGCGATGCCTGGGAACGCCTATTCGACGAGACCATCGCGGGTCTGACCTTTGACGTTGACGGCGAAGAGCTTAACATCGAAGGCACCCTGAACCTGCTGACCGAGCAGGACCGCAGCAAACGCGAAGCCGCCGCGCGTGAATTGGCAGCCGTGTTTCAGGACAATGTCAAAACCTTCGCTCGCGTCCACAACACGCAAGCCAAGGAAAAGGAAGTCGTCGACCGCTGGCGCAACATGCCAACCGCGCAGACCGGTCGCCATCTGTCGAACGATGTGGAACCCGAAGTGGTCGAGGCCCTGCGCGAAGCGGTTGTGGCCGCCTACCCCAAGCTGAGCCATCGGTACTATGAGCTGAAACGCAAGTGGCTGGGTCTGGACGTCATGCAAGTCTGGGACCGCAACGCACCCTTGCCAATGGAAGACACACGTATCGTCGGCTGGGATGAGGCCGAAAAGACGGTGATGGACGCCTACAACGCCTTTGATCCGCGCATGGGTGAGATCGCCTCACCCTTCTTCTCAAAAGGTTGGATTGATGCGGCCGTAAAGCCCGGCAAAGCGCCGGGTGCCTTTGCGCACCCTACCGTGACTGACGTGCACCCATACGTGATGCTCAACTATCTCGGCAAACCGCGCGACGTGATGACCCTGGCGCACGAGCTGGGCCATGGTGTGCACCAGGTACTGGCTGCTGATCAGGGTGAAATGCTGTCCTCGACCCCGCTGACACTGGCGGAAACTGCTTCGGTCTTCGGCGAAATGCTGACCTTCCGTAAAATGCTGGATCAGGCGGAGACTCCGGAACAGCGCAAGGTTCTGCTGGCCGGTAAGGTCGAAGATATGATCAACACGGTGGTCCGCCAGATCGCGTTTTACGACTTCGAATGCAAACTGCATGCCGCCCGGCGCGAAGGCGAGTTGACCCCCGATGACATCAACGCCCTGTGGATGAGCGTACAGGCCGAAAGCCTTGGGCCTGCATTTGAGTTCATGGACGGCTATGAGACCTTCTGGGCCTATATCCCCCATTTCGTCCACTCGCCCTTCTATGTCTATGCGTATGCCTTTGGCGACGGCCTCGTGAACGCACTCTATTCGGTTTATGAAAGCGGCGCCGAGGGGTTTGAGGACAAGTATTTCGACATGCTGCGTGCCGGAGGTTCCAAGCACCACAAGGATCTGCTCGCCCCGTTTGGACTGGATGCCAGCGACCCGAAATTCTGGGACAAGGGCCTATCGATGATTTCCGGCTTCATTGATGAGCTGGAGGCGATGGAGGGGTGAGGCAAACAAATGCATCTATCCTGACAAGAAAGAGTGCTGGGGGGTACTCTCCTAGCGCTTGGATAAATGAGGGAGATGGTCTTTTGGCTACCTCAGAAGCATTGCGAAACCAATGGCGTGCAATGCGTTCTGACATGGCATCGCGCGAAAAGGAGCAGCCAAATCGGTCTATTGACTGGAGTTTGTTGAAGGGTTTGCCCCGCGCCTCGATGCTAACACTTGGTTACGCAGTCGAAATGTTTTTGAAAGCAGGTTTGGCAAAAGCTTACATTGGCTGTTCTGAAACCATGTTTTCAAGAGATGTCAAACGCTTGGGACACAACTACAAAAAGCTGGCAAAGTGTGTCGCTTTCCCATCCGTTGAAGGCGACAACGCTCGGTTCAAAAAGCTCCAAAATTTTGTTTTAGCCGACGCTCGATATCCCGTTTTTACTTCTGATAACAGCAATGTAGTGGACGAAATAAATAAGCAAACCAGCGAGATCTGGTCAGAAGACAACTATTCTGCCCTACGATCACTGGTTCTTAGAGTTAAAGAGCACTCTGGCTCAATCGACCAAGATTCAACCTGCCCAGCTCACTTTATGACTTATAATTTGGATAAAGACGGCTACATCGCAGTTCGATTGGGCGGCAAACTCCCTCCTCGTATCACCTTCCAAAGAAGCACAGAAATGCGCAGGTCCAGCATGGACGACGTATCGTTTCTACAATCGCTTTTTTCTGGATCATCCTTGAACGAGGTTTTGATAGCCAAAAACTGGGACGATATGACGATACTGGAAGACACCGAAGAAAAAACTGTTACGATAAAGAACCCGCAAAATGGTGCATAGTTAGCCACTTCACCGCAACTGACTATCCTTCGACCCGCGCCGATTGATCCCAACGCGCGCATTGAACGCGCCATCCCGCTCCTGCTGACAGTCCAGGCACAATTTCACGCCCGGCAAGGCGGTGCGGCGTTTTTCGGGAATCGGTTCCTCGCATTCCGCACAATGAGTCAGGCTTTCACCCACAGGTTGCTTTTGCGCCTGCATGCGGGCCAGCTCGTCCGATATCGACGCCTCGATCTGTTCGCTTACCGCGCCGTCGCGTGCCCAACCGCCTGCCATAGCCTCTCTCCTGTGTTCAAGGCGGTCAGGATAACCAAGCCAGCAGGTAAGGCAAGTTACAGGGCCACCGCCCCTTCAAACACCTGATCAATCATCCGTTGCGTCCCGTGCGAGAATTCCAGCGGGCATGGGTAGTCGCCACCGTCGCGCGCAGACCGGCAAAACGCTTCGACCTGCAGCTTATAATGGTCATCGCCCGGAAAGCGCGTGACCTGTACCTCAAGCCCGGGGCGGTGCAGCTCCACCCGAGCCTCGCCAAAGACCCGCGCGTTGAACGGGGCGGTCAGGCGGATCACGCCGCCTTCGCCGTGAAACACCATCTCCTGATGCGGGTGCATCCGGATCGAGACATAGGCTGAATACGTGAAGTCTGGGAACTGCGCGCGGATTTCAGTGAAGATGTCGATGTCGTTTTGCCAGCGGATGGCGGATTGAACGCTGTCGGGTTCCTGCCCCGTTGCAAAACGCGCCGAGCCAATCACATAGACGCCAATGTCCCGCAGGCCGCCGCCGCCCGTTTCCGCCTTGTTGCGGATGTTTCCAGTATCCGCGCGGTTGTCAAAGCTGAACGCGCCGGTCACATGCGCCAGTTTGCCGATGGCTCCATCGGCGATCAGCTTACGCACCAACTGCCACTGCGGATGATGAACGATCATGTAAGCCTCAGCCGCCAACAGACCGGTCTGGTCGCGTTTGTCGATCAAGGCGTCGAACTCTGTTGTGCGCATGGTCATCGGTTTTTCACACAGAACATGCTTGCCTGCGTCCAGTGCCTTCAAGCTCCATTCCACATGCATGTGATTTGGCAAAGGGATGTAGACTGCATCAATCTGAGGGTCCGCCAGGATTGCATCGTAGCTGTCATAGATATTAAGGTCAGGGCAGAACGCCTGAAACGGGGCGGCCTTGGTCGGGTCCGAAGTCGCAAGCCCATAAAGCTGTGCGCCGTCCGCTGCGTGGATCGCAGGGGCCAGATACTGTTGCGCGAATTTCGAGGCGCCAAGAACGCCCCATCGAACCGGTTTCTGCATTTTCCCCTTCCGTTAGCGCAACCATTGCGGATTTCTATGTAGCGGGAGATGACGGTGTTGTCATGCCGCTTTCCATCCGATCAGCCAAAAGAAAACCGGCTCAACGGGATAGAGCCGGCTCGATCTACATTCAATGTACTTTTAGTTCGTACTGAGCATGCCCTTTTCGCGGGCCAGTTCGCGCATCTTTTTCTGCAGCTTTTCAAAGGCGCGCACTTCGATCTGGCGAATGCGTTCGCGACTGACATTGTACTGCGTGCTCAATTCTTCCAGCGTGACAGCCTGATCCATCAGACGGCGCTGTGTCAGGATGTCTTTTTCGCGATCATTCAGCACCTCCAGCGCAGCTGCCAGCAGCTCTCGCCGTGCGTGCAACTCATCACGGGCCTCATAATCGCCGGCCTGGTCGGCATCTTCATCCTCAAGCCAGTCCTGCCACTGCATTGTGCCTTCGCCCTCGGACCCGACGGTCGCGTTCAACGAGGCATCACCACCGGACATACGGCGGTTCATGCTGATCACTTCTTCTTCGGTAACGCCCAGATCTTCGGCGATCTGTTTGACGTTTTCCGGCCGAAGGTCTCCTTCCTCAAGCGCACCGATACGCGCCTTTGCCTTGCGCAGGTTAAAGAACAGCTTTTTTTGCGCCGAGGTGGTGCCCAGCTTGACCATCGACCATGACCGCAGAACGTATTCCTGGATCGAAGCGCGAATCCACCACATCGCATAGGTCGCCAGCCGGAATCCTTTTTCGGGATCGAACTTTTTCACGGCCTGCATCAGGCCCACATTTGCTTCGGAAATCACTTCGGCCTGCGGCAGACCATAGCCGCGATAACCCATAGCGATCTTGGCCGCCAGACGCAGATGCGACGTGACCATTTTATGTGCGGCTTCAGTATCTTGCTCTTCCACCCAACGCTTGGCGAGCATGTATTCTTCTTCCGGCTCCAGCAGGGGAAATTTGCGGATTTCCTGCATATAGCGGTTCAGGCCGCCCTCGGGCGTCGGTGCGGGGAGATTTGCGTAATTTGCCATATTTGATGTCCCTCCGACAAATGTTTACTTCTTTAACATAGGAGATAGGTAAGGAACCCACCCCTTTCAAGAGGTACCGTTAACAGTTTGGAATTAAGCTTTGGTAAAGGAAAGATAAGAAAGACTTACTCACAACAGTTTGCGGATTATGTCAGTGGAGCGCGCAGAGTGTCGATCAAATTCTGCATATCGGCGGGCAATTCAGCCTCAAACCGCAGGTTTTCACCCGTTACAGGGTGCTCAAAGCCTAAAACAGCAGCATGCAGCGCCTGTCGCGGAAAGGCGCGCACGGCCTCGGCAGTAATGGCGCTGAAGGCTTTGGCCGTCAGCTTGCGCTTGCCGCCATAGACCGGATCGCCCACCAGCCCGTGCCCGGCATGGGCCATGTGCACCCTGATCTGATGTGTGCGACCGGTTTCCAGCCAGCATTCGATCAACGCCAGCCCCGCCGGGTTGCCAAAGCTTTCAACGACTCGTGCCCGCGTGACGGCATGACGCCCGCCATGGAACAGCACGGCCTGTCTTTGTCGATCCGTCTTGTGCCGGGCCAGTTGCGTGGTTAGCCGCATGATGTTGCCTGGCTCGAAGCTAACGCCTTTTACCCCGCGCAGTCGCGGATCGTTGGCATCGGGCACCCCATAGCAGATGGCGCGATAGTAGCGCTCGACACTATGCGCCTCGAACTGGGCGGCCAACCCGTGATGCGCGGAATCTGATTTAGCTACGACCAGCAAGCCGCTGGTTTCTTTATCTATTCTATGAACGATGCCAGGGCGTTTGACGCCACCAACACCTGAAAGATCGTCGCCGCAATGATGCAGCAGCGCATTCACCAGCGTGCCATTGGGTGAACCCGGTGCCGGGTGAACCACCATGCCCGCCGGTTTGTTCATCACGATCAGGTCGGGGTCTTCAAAGACAATCTCCAGCGGAATATCCTCGGGGCCGATATGGCTGTCTTCGGCTTCGGCGACCCTGATGGTCACCGCAGCCCCCTCGGGCACTTTGTATTTCGGATCGAGGATGAGGGCACCGTCAATTGACACAGCACCTTCTTCGATCAGTCGCGCCAGACGCGTGCGCGACAGGTTCTCATCGGCTGGCACATCCCGCGAAAGCGCCTTATCAAGACGAGGCGGCGGATCGGCCGCAATCTGAAACTCTATCTGGCGGGTGCCCATGACTGTTCCTTCCGACCCCCAAGACCAACCGCAAGAGACGCCGCAATTGCGATTGCTGCGGCGCATGGTCATGCTGCTGACCGCGGTGATGATTGGCGGGGTTCTAGTGACATTCGCACTGATTGTCATCCGCCTATCGGACCGCACGCCCACCCTGCCCGATCAGGTCGAGTTGCCCGATGGGGCACGCGCACAGGCGGTGACGATTGGCAGCAACTGGTATGCCTTGGTGACCGACGACAACCGCATTCTGATCTTCGACAAGACGACCGGCAACCTGCGGCAAGAGATATCCCTAGACTAAACCAGTGTTGCTTTAGTTCGGGAACAGTCGCGTGCCCGTCCACGCATCGCCCAACTGAGTGTCCAGCTCTGGCGTGCGCATCTGGCGTTTCCCGCCAAACGGACAGAGCGTGATTTCACCAAGGTAAATCTTGTCGCCAATCGCATAAAGATCGACCCGTGCGAACTCGACCCGCTGACCTATCGCTTCGGCGATCTGCACCATATCGTCATAGCGTTCTGGCTTCGGCTCCGTATCTTCGCTGGTCTTGAAGTACAGCTCTTTGGGAATAAAGCTGAAATCCCGGTCGTGGATCATCTGCACGTGCCCGCGCGAGCGATCTCGGTCGACCTGAACCAGCTGAACCCGCCCGGCGACAACCCAGAATTTCCAGTCGATGATATCTTCACCTTCAGCAGCGAGGTCTTCTTCTATAAAATACCGCGTGTCGATGGTTGAATACCACCATTCGGCCGCCCAGTAGCCATGCGGAACCGGGCTCTTGCTCCAAATTTCAAGGTTCCGGTTCGCGTGGCGCAATGCCTCTCCGGAAATAGGCCATGTTAGACGAAGATTTTTTCCCTGAGCATTATTGCACTTAAGCCAATAACTTCCCGCACTGAGGTCAAGTTCGGAAAGGACCGGATCAGATGAGACCCAATATCTCTGAACCGGCGTCAGCAAAGCTCTTGCCTCATCAGGCACAAACTCCTCTGCGGTCAGCTTGTCAGCCGCACTGACAACAGGAAACTCGGCAAAAAGCTTCATAATCAACAGCTTTTCAGTCAACGTGGCAGGCGCTGACAGGTCAGGCAAGTAGCGGTGATTTTTGGCAAATCGAAACAGCGACAGCATCAACGCATTCAGTCGCGCGGGGTCGCTATGGTAATGGTCCCAACCGCGCAGATGGCCAGCGCGCGGTTTTTCGTGCACTTGGTAGAGACCTTGATCTTTTATTCTGTCCAACTCGCGTTGAGCAAACCTTAGGTAGTCTCGGCGGTCCGACAAAAGTGCAACGGGCATCTTTCCCTCCGTTGCCGCACTAATTTGTTCGTCGGTCACGCGCAGATCAGGAAGCATATCTGGGAACTGAATAGCCTTAGGAGCGCCCCTGCCCTTAATTGGTAAAGGCGCATCAGCGGGCCGAATACCCAATCCACGCAGGCGCCGATCCAAGAAAGAATGCCGCTTTATGCCTTTGGCAATCCACCACCGCATGCGGCGCCCCCAAAGATGCACGGCCAGTGTTTCATCTTTGATGTAGGTGTTGCGAAATTCGCGGACAGAAATGTCATTTGCTTGCCCCGTCTGACGAAACGGCAAAGGGTAAAAGACCGGTGGCGGGCTGGCGTGCTCTATCTCTCCGTGATGCCTGAGAAACCAAGTCATGACGTCAGGCCCGTAAACGCTGTGATCTTGATCCGATGCGTGTGGCAGTTCCCCAGACTGTTTCATCTTTTCAAGCCGCTGTCTCTCCTCGCCTTCAACCCAAGGCCGGATGGGAAATGAATCCAAACTGTATTCGGTGTAAGCTTTCAAAGCAGGACTGTCTGACGGCAAACGCATCACAGCGTTGCAAATTGTGGTTTTGTTGAAAAACCCAAAGATGTGATCCGCTTTTGGTATCGGCGCCAAAGCAATCACATCTGTATCGCACCAGAGGAAATCGGTTTTCTTCATCAACTGAAGTCTGAAGATATCAGACTGAGGCACCGGTGTATTGAACGTATTGCTCATGATGAACTGTTTGGGCTCGTGAATCTCATTCGCCGATACCAGTTCAATGCCTTCAGGGACGTTTTCGACCTCGCCATAGTGGAACAGAACTACTTTGTGTCCATTCGCAACGAAAGACAGCAGACACATCTGCTCAAGAAAGCTCAGCGAGCCTTCCAACCAGAGCATTCCAATCGTCGGGAGCTTGGGGTCGACAACCATTGCGTTGATACTCCGGGGTCTTAGGTCACATTTCCGGTTGATTTTGGCTGGATGAGCGCGGCACATCTTGGCTGGTGACGCGATCGCGCACACCGCGATCCTGTTTCACAAAGCTTGCGGCGGGTTTCTCCACAAGTCGTTGATATAGTTGCTCATACTCTGGGATCTGCATCAGGTTCGAGATCAGCTCTTTATGCCAGCGGAACGCCTTACGATGCAAACGCTGAAGGGTTTCGTCTGATTTGAACTGCTCCAATATCTCGGCCGTTTCGTCCTGATAACGCAGGATAGTTTCGTCCTTGGAGCCGCCTCTGTTCCAGCGATCCCAATAGTCGGTTCCAAGTGTCTGAGACGAATGATTTGCCCGTCCACGGCTACGCTTGGCCAGATACGCCTGGGTTGAGCGCACGGCATAGTGGTTGATCTGTGCAATCTCAAACCCAAATGGCGGCGAGACATGGTTGCCGAAAGGTGCGGGCTCTCTGGCATGCCCACCCGCCACGGACCGGAATACGCTGGACTGGAATTCGGGTTTAGGATGTGGGTTGTGTAAACCGAAACGATTATAAAACTCGCCTTGCCGGAAAATCGACTTCACGAAACGCCGCCCGGCTCCGCCCTGCTCGAAATCCAGTTCGCCGTCATCGAATTGAGCCGTAATCGGTGCATCACGCAACACATGTCGACTATTGTTTGAGAATATCTTCCAGGGGACCGAGATCACATCCACGTCGGGCGTCGCCTCGATCAGATCGTCAACCTTGCAGTTGCCAACGTGAATATTCAGAAACTCGTCCGCGTCGCAAACATAAATCCACTTTGCGTCTTTCACGATCGGCAATCGACGCGCCTGCCTGAGGGCTGATCGGTGAATTCCTCCGGCCCCGACCCGGTTGCGTCGAAATTCGACATGCCCAAGCTCTTGCAACCGTCGCAGGATACGGTTTGTCCCGTCCGAACAATCGTTGGTGTAGACGATGATGTTGTCAAAGCCGAGCACCTTATGATGGGCCACCCATTCAAGGATGTAAGGCCCTTCATTTTTCATGGCCGAGATGACGATTTTCTCAGGGTTTTGCATCTGATGCGCTCGGTCTCAATACGTGGCCAGATCAGTCCTTACTATCGACCTGAGGTTCGATTTTCTCGATCGCAATTTGCGCACCCGCAATGGCTCTGATGCGCAGATGCCTTGGATACTGACCCAGGAATTCGTTCACGGCGCGTATGACCCCATCCCCCCACCAGCCGCGGCGATGGTAATCGTCGAATGCCATGATGCCGCCAATCTTCATCTTGGGAAACAGCGCAGCCAGATCCGCCGAAACACCTTCGTAAGAATGGTCACCGTCCACATAGGCAAAGGATATGCTTTCATCATCGAACAGGTTCAGAGCCGGGACTGAGAAGTCACGTATAATGCCAACCTTTCCGTCTTCGATCTCTTTCTCAAACGACTTTTTTACCTTCTGGAAGATGGCTTCCATCTTCTCGTCTTCGGTCCGGCCGACAAAGGCTGTGGTGTGCGACTCTTCCCCGATATGTTTCCAAGGGTCGATCAGGAACAACTGACTGGGCTCCAACAGCTTCAGTATGGTCGGAGAAAACTCACCCTGCCAGACACCGATCTCAACCGCGACCCCACCTTTGGGCAAGCGGGACAGAAAGGTCCGCCGGATGGCGTCTTTCGAGTTTTTGCGCTTGGTCGCCTTGTCCGCCTTCGGTTTGGGCTGGCTTCCCGGCGCTACGCCAATCACCTTGGGTTCTTCTGACATCTCGACCTCACATCGCAGACGGGTTTAAGCCTTGCACAGAACCCGTTTTTGTTCTTTGAGCCATCGTTATCACGCCAGCCCTTCAAGAACCAGAAGCTAAGTCTCTTCTGCGTTAAGTGGTGGTAATTTGTCGATCCCAAGCCACGGTGGTTGCAGGCTGGTTATCCTGTATCGGCTGGCATTCTGCCCCAGAAATGTGTTGATGGCCGCATTCATCCCGCCATATGAGCCACCCCCGCGACGGCGATAAGTGGTGAAGGCGATGCTGCCCCCAGGGGCCAGCACACGGTCAATCCTGCGCAGCAAACCATTCATAACCCGCTCGGACCGGACGCCTCTGATTACTGCCACTCCTACGGATTCAACCGGAAACAGCTTGAGCATAAGGGGCGGCATCGCCCGATAGACACGCAATCGACCAGACAGAATGGGTTCGCGAAAACACTCCAGAAATGCATAGAACGCGCGATCCAACGCCTGCAGTTCGGGATTTCGCGTTGTATCGGCACAGGCGAAACCGTTCCACGTCAGCCCCCATGGCGCCAGTATCGAAAGTTTCGAGACAGATGGCAGCGCCAATATTTCCTCGACAATTTCGGTTTCAACCTGCCCGATCAGGACCCAGGATTTCTTGCCACTGATTGATTTTAGAAAACTGCGTCGCTGCTTAGCGGTCCTTTCGATCTCGGGCGAGACAGCCGGGAGATGGCTTACGTCCTTTGGATCAAAGGGCACGGAAACCTGCGTTGGCTCAGTGATCTGTGCATGCAATGCGGCTGCTTGTTCATGCACGAAAGGCGTGTCCAACGCGTCCAGCCGCACGAACCAAGGGTAATTGTTCGGCTTGGAATTTTGTGCGTTCGCCATCTGCCCAATGCGATTCCACTTGGCAACCTGCGCAAAGGTAACATTCGGGTCTTTGTAAGTTTCTGGATCGAAGGACACATTGGCCTCTTCGACGACGCCCAGATCAAGGGCCTTTACATTCTGGCCGCCTTTGAAGCTTTTGTATTTCTTGACAAAACCAATGGCGGCCTCGGTTTCTCGAATTGCGCCGATCCGGTTCTTATGAAACGCCACTGCCTGTTGGTGTAACGTATCCAATTCATCGTCTGAACGTAGTCGCTCGTAGGTTTCGCGAAGACGCGCAACTTTCGACAGGATCGAAGTTTCTTCGACTTCGTTGTAGCAGTGAAGGTGCCAGTACGCCTGTCCGGTGGTCTCCATCTTTGGGTGAAAGGCTGTGGTGTTCACGTCGCCGCGGACGCGTTTCATCAAATAGCTTTCGATGGATCGCACAGCATAGTGGTTCATCCGAAACAGGCTGCCCCCGAACCCGGCGCCGGTTGTCGAAAAGGCCCACCCCCTGCGACGCATCGCGGGCGGCAAAGGGTCCCCATCTCCATCAATCCAGGCGAAACTCTCTGCTTTATTCGCTACCGGCCCACGCGGACGGTGTGTGTTTAGAGAATGATAAGACCCGTTGTTTCGGATCAGGGACTTAAACGCGCGCAGGTTCTGCGGCAGAACCGCACCCAATTCGCAAGCTTTGGTGAATTGTTCGATCACAAAACGATCTTCAAAATCGACAACCCCATTGTGCCCAAACAACTGCCATAGCGCTGCAAACCCGTCGGCATTGGGCTGAGCCTGGAACAAGTCATCGAGAGTTCCGTCACCGATGCGAATGTCAAAAAACTCATCCACATCGCAGACCATGATCCACTCGGCTTCTTTGTACCAGGGATGCTTCATCGCGTTTGTGTAGGCAGAGGCCTGCGGACCGTGTTCCCAAGGTCCTGGATTATCGATATGGGTCAGAAAGCCAAGCTCTGCGCAGCGTTTGAGGATGGCATCTGTCCCATCCGAACAATCGTTCGAATTGACAATGAAATGCGTGAACCCAATCGAAAGATAATAGGCGATCCACTCAAGAATAAACGGCCCTTCGTCTTTCATCGTGGATACGACAAGTCTCATCTATTCTCATCCTTGAACCGCGTTCGGTGCTTCAAGACCGCAAGTAAAACCATGGCTTAGGTGACTTGCGCAACAGTCCTGGCTGCTCTGCTTTGTTACGGGTCCATATTGTGCTTTGCAAGCGCACGCACGTGATCGCATAGACACGATAGGTCAACAAATCCGCCCCGCCCCTCAAGATGCAACTTGCCACTTGGTCCGTGCATCGTGCACCACCAATAAAGACATTGAGCGGCTGTTTGTTGGCCCCATGGATGTCGCAGGCCGCGCGTCAGAAGCGGTTCCAGAAGACAGGCGGGCGCAGCAGATACATTGCACTGCGTTGAAACGCCTGAAACAAGAGGTCGAGCACATGCCAACGATTTTTTCCAACGCACCGCTGGGAAACAATCCGTATCAGCGCATGATCTACAGCAGCTTCACGGAATATGACGTCCGGGTTGTCCGGTTAAATGCCTTCTACACAGATGGATTACCCCCTATGCAGGCCGGTGATATCTACTGGATTCACTGGGAAACGGTCGAATTTGGCAGCAGGAATGAAATTCCCGCTGAGGAGCGTTTTGCCAAGATCGAAGCTGGTCTTGCAGCGCTTCGGGACAAGGGTGTGAAAATCATATGGACGGTTCACAACTTCCACCCGCATAACTCTGGCAGGGATATGGACGCGATCCACAAAGGTCGCGCCGTGCTGGTGCGCCAAGCAGATAAAATTCACCTGCACACGCCCCACGCGGTCACCTTGATGGCTCAGACTTATCGCATCCCACAGCATATGATCCTGCGCGTCGCCCATCCCAGTTACTTGGGGGTTTATGAACCTGCCGAAGACACTCTGGCTCGACGCGACACCCTGCCGCCCGCAGAACACCGCCGTTTCGTGCATATCGGCAAAGTACAGGAAAACCGCGGCGGTCGGTTTATGTGGCAGGCTCTGAAAGCACTCAATATCCGCGAGCAAGCTTGGGAATTGGACATCGCAGGCGCTGTCATCGCAGGCGAGCGTCGGGGGCAGCAGCCGATCAGAGCGATGCCCAATGTCCGGTTTCATGACCGGTATCTGCCGGATGAGGAACTGCGCGACATCCTCGCCAACAGCCATGTGTGCGTTGCGCCCTTCAGCCGTATTCTCACATCGGGATCGGTCAATCTGGCGCTGACCTTCGGCCTTCCTGTCATTGGGCCAAATGTCGAGGCACTCAGGGACCATCTGCCCGAAGCCGCGCACCAGGCATTGTACACCGATGGCAAGGTGCGGGGCATGATGTTCCAGATGCGAAAACTTATTGATATCGACACAGAAGAACTGTTGGCACTGCGCGCGGCTTGCATGGATCATGCCATTTCAATTCGACCAGAAGTTCAAAGCCAGGCTTTGCGCGAGGCAGTATTGCAAGACACCCCCGCTGCTGCCACACAAACCTGCTCTGCCCCCGAGGGTGTCAAACATGCCGAAGATTGATGCATTCTCTTTTCGCCGATTGCTGCGATCCGTTGGCCTGAAAGTCGTCGACTTCGAAACCGGCGAGTTTCTTGGCCCGCGCCCAGTCATGCGCCGGCTCAACTCTGCCGGCCTTTCTGTCATTCAGGGCGGTGTAACATCGGCAAACCTTGGGAGTTTTGAGTTCGAGGTCGATACAGTCCTTGACGTTGGTGTCGATGCCGGTACGCCCTTCTTGTACGAAGCATTTCCCGACAAAAAGTTCATCCTTTTCGATCCCATCGAAGAAACAACCCAACGGGTCGCATCCTGGCGCGATCGTATTGACTATGACCTTCACATTGTCGCGCTGGACGCGGATGAAGGTGAGGTCGAACTGATCATTCCCACAACGGATCGCAAACGACGGTCATTGGCGACAGTTGCGGGTTTTTCAGCGGAATATGAGAACCGTATCGTGGATATGGAAAAACGCATTGTCCTTAAAAAACGCCTCGACAGCTACACCAGTGACATCCCCGGCCGTTTTGGTTTGAAAATCGATACCGAAGGCAATGAGCTGGCCGTGATCCGAGGGGCTCGCGAAACCCTGAAACGGACGGAATTCGTTCTTGCAGAGGTTTCGGTGAAACGGCGTTTCAAGGATGGCTACCGCTTCAGCGAGTTTGTCGCCGAGATGGGCAAACACGGTTTTGAACTGATCGAGGCCCCGCGCCCGATAGACAGGGACGCTCCTGATTGCGATCTGCTGTTCGTGCCGTGGGACTCGAAATGGTTCGATCTGACGTAACCGTTAGACCTCTATGTTGCTGTATTGCTGAGCATATGTTGGTTGACGCGCAAGTCTGATAATCACTAGTCACATCTGAACCCAATCTCGCCATAAGTAAGGATTACAACTTTGGATTTTGAAGTCGCCAGCTTTTGGTCCGGTTCCGCCTTGTCATGTGTGGAGCGAGTATGCATCCAGTCTTTTCTGGATCATGGGTACACCTTTCACCTGTATGTTCTAGACCTGAGCCTCGATGTGCCCATCGGCGTTATTCTACATGACGCCAGAGAGATCTATTCAGACGAAAACACGGAAAACCTGGCAGGTGGCCGCCGGCGCATGGCAGTCTATTCAGACATCTTCCGTATCTACATGCTAAAAGAGACCGACTACGTTTGGGTCGACCTAGATATCTATTGTGTTAACCCGCTAGATATCAAATCCGACTATCTGTTCGGGGTCGTAAGAAGAAAAAGCGCGATAAACAATTGCGTTTTGCGCCTCCCCAAAAACTCTCTGGCCTTGAAACTGGTTTTGAACTTCTTGGAGTCCGAAGTTCCGATCCCTTTCTGGTTGGGGCGTGACCATTTGGATAAACTGGTGAGCAAATATGAAGCAGGAGAAACGATAACTTTGTACGACCTGCCCTGGACGACGACCGGACCCAGTGTCACACGCTGGGCACTAAGCGTCACCGGTGAAATCAACCGTGGTCAGCATTGGCATCTGTACTGGCCCAGAAGAGGCTTCCTGGATCCGACCCGTGAAATTGAAGACTACGAACCTGATTGGGCTCGGTTCCATCACTTCTTAGGTGAAACTCGAAGCAACATCCGCTCTCAGTTTGGAGGTATTCCGCCCAAAGGAAGCTACATCGATTTTGTTTGTCAGAGGCACGGAGTAAATCCTGAAAAATACCCAGTCGTTTAGGCGGTCGAAACAGACGCCTGTAGAATTGTCGGACAAACGAAAACGCTTCTGCACAGGTTCTTGCTTCGGCTGAATTCTTAGACAATCAAATTAGCCATGGGTGAATGACTGATTTGAGCCTTTGAAACTTAACGCAGACCTTTCCGTTTCGGTGAACACAGAAGGTAGAAGAATGCACTTTCCAAAAAGGCGTTTTCGACACGTCAAAAGTGTCGTACGAAAATTCCGCAGCGAGTTTTCACAATATGTGTTGGAACAGAGCCGTTCGCAGGTTTTATGTGGACCTCTGGCGGGGTTTCGCTTCGCCGAGAACGCTTTCTGGGGTCAGCATTCTGATACAGCCACGAAGATCTTTGGCCTGTACGAGCAGCAAAACCTGGAAATCTTGAGCCGGTCAAAGAAGCGAGTTCTGGTGGATATCGGAGCCGCAGACGGCTTTTGGGGCGTCGGCCTTGTAGCTGTCGGTCAGTTCGAAAAGAGCGCCTGCTTTGAAATCTCGGAAAAGGGTCGTGAGGTAATCCTGGAAACAGCCAAACACAATGAGGTTGAAGAGCGGGTTAGCATTTTTGGCAATGCCCTAGACAATGCAGTTGACAAAATCTCGACCGTGTCCCCCCAACCTGACGAGATTTTCTTTTTGATTGACATCGAAGGCGTTGAATTCGACCTCTTAACTGAGGAATTCCTACACCACTTTCGCAGGTCAGAATTTCTGGTCGAGCTTCATCCACAAATGGTTGAAGATGGAGATGCAAAGCTAAAGGCAATAGAAGAGTTCTGCGGTCCATATTTTAACATCGAATATGTCGATGGCAGCGCTCGAGACACCTCAGAAATGGACAAAATCATAAAACTCGGTGACGATTTCAAATGGGCGCTTCTGTCAGAAGGTCGCGGGTTTCCAATGCAATGGCTGCACTTGATGCCTCGGAATTAGGTTGCAGCATTGACAGCCTGAGAGGCGCAAAGTGGAGAGGGTCTGCCTCGCAGACAAACCGCAGGTAGATCGATTGCAACTACTGCCTTGATCGCAACTCGCGACCAAACTGCCTTTGATCTCTGCGAACATCACAGACCAGGCCCATGAAAATCCGACTCAATGCAAGAAAATCAAGAATTATAAGGCCGGACGAACAATCTATGTTTCCAATTGCTCCGACGCCCCAAGCCCCAAAGGTAAAACTGGTGCGCGAGAGAAACTCCAGTTAGTTTGAAATCAAAGACTTAGTGACGAGTTGGTGGCAAAGCTATGTGTCGTCCCACATCTGATTTGATTAGAGAAATTGGCAGAATTTACCAGCTACCCGCCAAAACGCCCTCCAAAACAGCAAACGCTATCAGACGGTTAATTGTCAGTCTCCTTTAGTGTTGATGTAATGAATTCGCCCTTTCTGGCAGGATACATTGTGTTTTGCGGAATTTTCCCGGTATCGGCGTAAAATTGTTTCAAAGTCAACCTCAGCGGATCGTGCATTTGGGTCGTGACCGGTAATTGTAACAAAATGCTGTGGAACTCGCTGACGAATACATGTTGGCAGAGTGTTGCCGGTTCCGATAACATTAAGGTCAATAAGGAAAAAATTTTTTAGTGGATTTTGATGAGTGATCCCGCGTTCGAAGCAATTGGAAAACTCTTTCGCCCCCTCACCCTTGTTCGAGGCTACTTGTACACTAGGCGATTGATAAAGTCGGACCCGACCCTGAAAACTCTACATCGTGCTTCAGATGACCGGGTTATGGGGCCATGGGAGTACAATTTGACTGAAACAGCACTAGCTGGAATACCCGCAGCAATACTGACCTATCTATCAAAATTCATTGCAAGCAATACTGAACTCCTACCGAACACAAACAACGTCGTGTTAAGCATTGGCGAGCAAGTTGGAACTGATGTTTTTGCACTTCTCGCGTCGCTAACAGTTCCGATTTCATTTACGCTGACAGCGTTTGGACTGGCATTTTGTTCGCTATGGATACGAGACTATTCTCGTGCAAAATTTAAATCGACCCTTCAAGCTTGGCTATACTTTGACGGAACATATGGTCTTGTTGCTCAATCTGCTACGCAAGTCATATTGTCCGGCTCTGTTCTATCTTTCATGATGTTCAATAGTTTACCGGGTTTCGTGGGCAGTATCGCTATGTTTGCTGCAGGTCTAGCCACGTTCGCTGCATTCTATAGGGTTGCAGATGACACGTTTCGGTTCAATGGATATACAGCGGCAGCGGGGGAAGAGTGGGTAAATGCCCCGGATCGAAGACCACCGTGGGGGCGTTATGTTGTCGCCAGCCTTATCTTCATACCGGTTGCTTTGGTAGTGTGGGTAGCGTTTTGTAGTTATTCTTCGCTCGCTGTTACATGGCTGGTCGATAGCGTTCTGAGTCGCTTCTGATGAAAGTAGAGCAGCCGCAATAACACTCAATCTTCTGGCAAAATGCGAGCTGTAGCAAATTGATATCCAGAAGTTTCACTCGGTGTTATGAGAAAAATCAAAGGTCTAACCTCTGATTTCTAGAGATATCGCGAGCAGGAACTTTCGATCGAGGTTCCCAATCACGTTGTGATTACATTGACGGCTAACCTGCTGGGCCAGAGTATAGGCTTGGCCTCCGCCGAGGAACGGGGGTGCAAGGATCAAAAGCTTGTGCTTGCCACACGGGACCAGAGCCACGCGGAGCTGCAATGCTCATGAAGCGAGCATGGCGAGGACCCACCCTTTGAGCCGCGCTGGGGGGCGGTAGCCCTAAGGCAATCAATACAGTTGGAGTTTTGGATTAAGGTCGGCGTCGCAGGCCAAAACTGCTGTTGATTTACGTCTGTTTGAAGAGTTTGAAGCTGTGAAAACAATAATAATCAGGAAAAGAATGAAGCGACGGTTGACATCAGAGTTGACTCGCGACTTCGGAAGTGGAAGCATATTCAGTATTTACGCCTTGAAATAATTTGGGGTGGCTATTTTGAGTGATTTGGATACTGCGAAAGCTCTGATTGAGAGCATTCAGAATCAATCTGGACTTCTTCTCTCGCTAAGCACCGCGCTGCTGGGTGGCACGGCGGCGTTGATGGTTCAGTTGAAAATACGCGAGGGAGATATACTTCCACTCAAACTCAATTGGGCGCTTATCGTTGGAGTCGCGTTACTGGGTATATCCTGCTTGGCGTCGTGGGCGGTTGTCGGTGCTCTGATAAACAAAACGCCAGTCATAATGGCACTTGAGTTCGATGGTACAGACTTCAACAAAATTCAGGAAATTAAAGACTCAACCGCGCTTACTTCAATAGCGAATGGTCAGTTTTTTACATTTATTATTGGAGCGCTTTTAACCATTCTCGGACTTACGTGGCTCAAAAGATGACAAAACTCTATCACTGTATTGCAGTCGTAGCTTCTTTACTATGGCTTCCCGGCAAGACACTTGGGCAAGACTTTTCCAATGACCCGCAGGGTGCAATTGATCGGTCAGTGATTTTAGCATCTGATGCTATCAGCGACCCGTTAATCTTTGCAGGCCTTAGCTCCATAGTTTCTCGATTCAATCGAGCGCGGGTTGAGTTTTCTCCTGCGGGTTACGAAAACACAGAGTGGCTTCAGGGCCCAATATTTGGCACGATAGGTGGAGTAAGCGCAGGCGTGGCTACCGTAGATGAAGTATCGCCACTCCCCGAAGAAGACGTTGCGGAAATGCTGAAGGCTTTCAGTGAAAACTCCGAAACCTATTATGCCTTTTATGACGAAATTCAGAATCAGAATGGATTTCAAGATATATCTCCGAACCAAATGCTGTCCTATCTCGCGGCTTACGCGGTGGTCGCTGAAAACGTAGATAGCACTCTATGGGATACACTGGCTTCATTTACTGGCGTTTGGCCCCTTTGCTTTTGGCAGGGCTGATACTCGACTCCCCATAAGATCGCGCGGATTGAGCACAAAGGGATATCTTCAGAAGTGCGTGTAGGCCTCGTGAGATTGGACTTCTGTTGGGTTACTTCTTAAGCTGAAGATGGGTTCGCCAAACACAGCCACCCCGCATTGCTCGCATTTTTTTTGGGTTCTGCCGATAGAACTTATTTGTTGCCGAAGTGGTGTAGTCCCCATGAACATGGTCTGGGGTCTTGGGGGCAGGAACGCCTCCCAAGTCGATGGGTGCAGGGAGAGTGAAATCTCCTTGCTCGGGTTCAGCTTTGACAAGCTGACGGCATTCAATCCGCGCAGGGTTGATCTATGGGGTGTTGGGGAGAGATGAAGTCTCCCCGACGAGGGATCAAACACCGATATGTTTGCTGGCTGGTTCAGGGCTCAATGCCCTAAACCAGCCACAACCTAGGGGGATGCAACGGGGGCGCGCAGCGGACCCCCTTGCCAAGATGTGCGGTACTACCGCACACATCTTGCGGTATTCATCAATGCCATAAAGCGGTATTCATCTATGCTGTAAAGTGCCCGAATAGGTTACAGTGCAAACGGGTTCTGATGAACCACATCACGTGGTCATCCCTAAGTTAAGCGCTACTCAACAATGCCGTAAGATGTCCAAAGTGTTGCGGCATAAATGGGCCAGCGCAACACACAACACGCGACTTTTCTTAAGGTCGGCAATTACAATAGTTGATCCGTCGAGCTGACCGATTGGCGTATGAACTGGGATGAAGTCCGAACTTGTACTACAGTAGAGCCATCGAAGTTCATACTAGATTTGATCTTCTCACTGGTTCTTATTGTTTCTCTCAAGAGACAAGCGATTCAGCTTCTCAAATTCGGAATCTAGTGCCGCTTTAATGGCACTCATATCTTCAGCGTTCTCGGGTTTGAGGTGACTAGGCATCTTGTAACCAATTATCTCTCTTTTGATTTGGTCATCGTGTCTTGTGACATATCCAGAAAGATGGGGCTCCTCTCCTATCGCATGGAAACGGTATCCACAGGTTCCGCTTATCGTTCCATCCAGTTTATTATCTTCTAAGTATTCGAAGTGAATTCGATCTTTATAGTGAGAAATTTCCTTAGAGTGGCCTATCTTGTTAAGCATTTCTCTTTGGCCATCAAATATGTAACCTATTATTTTCGTTCCGGTTCCTTCAAACACAACTCTAAAAACCCCGTAGCGAGTCACTGTGTTTCCTTGCCTACTGCACGTAACCCACCACCCTGCTTTATCAACCAAATCGATCCCGCTTATCACTTTAACGGAGCTTCTCGCCCCATTCGCAACAACTTCAGCATCAACGTACTTATCGCTCCATCCATAGGTTTTCGAAAGGATATCGCGTTCGTTGTCAAACAAATCAACAATGTCTTCATCACAGGAATAAAAAAACGCTTCGTCCTTTTCGATTCCACCGATCCAGCCAAAATAGACCTCTCTAAAGTTCTTTACTCCATTCTTTTCGGGGTATTTCAATACTATGAAATTAATAAGAGGCGGGCTG
This sequence comes from Ruegeria sp. AH12, assembly GCF_056541465.1. Taxonomy (NCBI): domain Bacteria; kingdom Pseudomonadati; phylum Pseudomonadota; class Alphaproteobacteria; order Rhodobacterales; family Roseobacteraceae; genus Ruegeria; species Ruegeria sp. AH12. The sequence continues at coordinate 152,967 of NZ_JBQFYL010000002.1, forward strand.
TGCCTAAGAATTTTGATAGTAACTTTTGCGTTCGTTTTATTGAGATTTAGCTTTCGATAGCGCTGGGAATAAATCTCTGAAATACCCACAACATCCCTCCATTCCACAGCGTTCTCCCCACGCAGAAACTTCTTATAGAGTTGTTGAGGAGCAAGTCTTTGAGCCCCAAGTGCTCTTTCCTGATCTCTATCACCGATAAATAGATTCTTTACCTCTGACGCATATGAAATATCTCTATAAATCGAAGATACCGCCGAGTCTAAATCTGGGAATTTGACTACCTCGCTTGCACCCCGTATGTTTGAGATAATCTCGTCAGAGAATTTTCCTATGGAGACACCCATGTCCTCCTGCGTCTTCGACATTTTTTCTGCTAGGTCAGAGTTATTCAGAATCGCACCAATTCTCTCTCCTAAGAATACGACAAATGCAGGATAGAAAAATAGCAGTTCGATTTCTGTAACACCCGAAAGGATGTTTACTCCCAGAACTATGCCAGCAGCAATAAGCGCAATAAATGTTGAAACAGCATGCCGATTTATGCTACCATCGTGATTTCTAAGTATAAAACTTTTTTTTGGAGATTTTTTCATGACCAATGACACTCAAGAATTTATTGCAAAAACGGCCTTTGCGGCCGCAGCGATCACATTGTTTTCGCTTACGCTAGTCGCGAACAACATAGTCGTCAATGAATGGAAGAAAGAGCAAGCAAACGTTGCTGCGCAACGTCCAACCCCATGAAGTCTTGAAGACTTCTTCGCTAAACTCAGTTGCAGATGTCAGTGTTTCATTTTCGGACTGCAACAGTTCTTCTATGTGTTGAGTTCAAGCGGGCCTCAGGCCATCGTTTGGCTCGGAGGTGCTCAATGCTCAAAACCGACAAATCAACATTTCTTCGAGCTCTTACACTTTTCAACCCCACAATCGCTAGAACTCCATCACCCGCCGCTTACTCTCGAATTGCCGAAAGCATTGAAAACTATGACGCGACAGGTGGTGGTACTTGGAACTATGATAGCCTTTTCGTGTGTGTGCGCAGTGTGCTCAAAGGTCTGCCAGTTGAGCAAGCACGGTTGAGCTTGAAGGCATGCATTGGTCCGGGCGAAGCAGAGGCCAAAATCGGGCTGTTCGACGCGATGAATAAGTCACTTGGTTTTGCTAATGCTGAATATATCGATGCTGAAAGCACACTACTCAAAGTGTCGGACAGTCGCAGCTTAGTCCTCGCGCCAGATTTTTCACTTCGAAACGAAGAAGGTATTAGGGAGGTATTTGTCTATCCTAAGGCAGAACCTCCCCTTAAGCGTGTGCAATTTGATATGATAGTCGCGGCTCTAGCGCGGCCAAAAATCATGGCTCGCGACCAATACAAGCTTAGTATCGTTGAATACCCAAAAATCAAAGGGGTTCGGAAGTACCGTATCCAGAACTTCGACTACGAATACCGCGAGCTACGCCAAGACTTTCTAGACCACTTGTTCATGTTTTATAGAGAGCTAGACAGAGACGGTGATCAGGGCGGTTTATTTGATACTTAGCCGAATGTGTGACTAAGCTCACAGAAATCCCGTCAAAGCCACGCACTTCGGCACAAGCGTACGAGCTTGTCGTGTGAAGCTAGGCGAGCTAAGGCCACAGTCTCCGTTGGGGTGCGACCTAGTAATTTGATTTCGCATCGTTGCATAGGATAGCGCGGCGGAACCTACACCGTCATCGCAAGCGGCAATATGAACTATGTTGGGTGTTAGGAGAAAGCCGGATGTTCCGACTTTCCCAACTGATACGTACCATCACGCTGCTAAGTGTCAGTCGCTTTGTTTACGACATCTGCCGCCGGAAACAGATAGATATCGTCAGCGATGATCTGTGTGCCTGCGATGCGTATGCAGATACCTTCATCTTTGTCTCGATTCCATGCGACGCCGATCCGCTCCAATTTGGGATTGCGACCGTAAGCCTTCGGAGTTTTGACGACCCAATCTGGCGCGTTTTGAGTTTCGGTTTGGGATGTTTTGTTTTCGTTTGTCATGGCATGTCCTTTCTGTTGATCTCGGCCAGCCATTTGGCCGATGGCAAGGGTAAAAGCCGATCAATCCTTTCTCCGCATGCGCCACCCGGTCCGAGCGTCCAGCGAGGAGTGGTGCGGGCCGCGCCTTGCGGTGAAAGGGATTATCTGCTTCCCATGAAAAAGCGGCACACGGCGGGGCGAGAGTGACAGTGGAATGACGAAAGTGACGAGCGAAGCAACCTCATCAAACAATGAAAGAAAAGAACAGACATGCCCGTCAGTCGAAGAACGGTTGTATCAAGCGATGGAAGCTGCGCTGACACAGTACGAGACCACAACAGGTTCGACGTTCCCGTCAGTTCCAAGACTAGAAATGTCACCTTCACCCGAGTTCTGGGCGACTGCCGACATTGAAAGCGAAGAGTTGGTGATTACGATATCACTCGGAATGCTTGAGACGGTTGTCAGTTTCTGGACGGCAGCGCACAAACATTGTGGGATGCCAAGCACAGTCGATGACATGATCCAAAACAGCCTGACTTGGCTGTTGGCGCACGAACTGCTGCATTATGATCTTGGACATTTTGATCTCACTGGACGGCTGAGCCTTTCTGAGGTCAAAAACGCCAACATGTTCAGTATTGCGTCGCGGGTTTCAAAGGCACCAACAAGACACCTAGAGGGCATAGCGCTCGAAGACTTGCCAAGAGTTGAGCCTTGTCTCGAGTTGCAAGCCGATGCGGAAGCCAGTGAGATGGTGCTGGATGCATATTCTCGTGATGGCTGGGAAACTATTCGGGCGCGCGCGACGGCTATATCTGGCATGATGATGCTGATTGAATGCGAAGATGAAAAGCTCGGGCACGGCTTGTCTTCCCACCCCAAAACTGCAACGCGGATATTCCAATTGCTTGGGCACGTGATTGAGATGCCAACCATCCAAGCAAAACACGCCCACCAGCATCCCGAGTTCGGGATTGAACCAACGATCCCGTCGGATGGCGAGCAATCTCGCTATAACCGTCAAGTGAGCATCCCAGCATTTCTTGATGCCCTAGAATTAGCGCGCTTTGCGGAGTGCAGCATCATCCTGGATGACCTCGGCCAACCAGCTGAATTCTTCGGCGATGTTCAAGTTGCAAAGCTTGGCGCATCAAATGGCTGCAATAATATGGCTACGACAGGTGGTGCGCAATGGACCGACTTAGCGGAAATTAATGGACAGTTACTGTAAACATTGCAGATGAAGTGCCGCGCACTTGCGAACCAAGCAACGGTGGAACTGCCACTAACGCGATGATTAACAGTATTCGCGGGCAGGTTTAAGCTCACAGGTCGAGACGACCGCCTCCAACTACCTGCTCGGGCATGCGAAGCAGCGCGGAACTTAACACCATTGAGAACCTCCTTAAGGAAACACATCCTTCGGAGCGTTAGCCAAATTTTCTAGTGGCTCGCAGACGGGTATCGGATACTGTATGTCCATAAACTATTATCAGGCGAGATACTGAATTGGCCGAAAATCCTTTGCTTTTGGGAGCCATTGCCGTTGGCCTAACGATCACCGGCGTAGGAATCACTTATGTTATCGACTATGAAAAACGTATCTCGCTTCTCGAGTCGCGGCTAAATGCATTGTCGGGAATCGCCGCGACGAGCGCATCTGCTTCTGAACCTGATCCCACGCCTCCTCAAGTTCAGGATGAATCAAAGGCTGTGCCAGAGGATACTATTTTCAGCCGAGCTATCGCTGAGGGCTGCCTAAAACTGATTGCATCCTATGATGAAATAGTCGGTAGCGGGAACATCTACAGTGGCGAGCAAGAGCGCCTCGATGCACTCAAAGCCCAAATGAGCGCTTTGGGCTGCACATCTCTGGGACAATCGCAATAGCTGAAATCAGCAGTCTGTATGATTTTCGAGTTTTGCACACTTTGCCCGCATTCCGCACGGGACTAACGCACCTATGAGCCCCGCCATGTTTTGAACCAGCTACAACATGGTACCCGAAGCACGATCAACGCACCGGGCCTTCAAAAGAAACGAAAGTAGGTCATGGCAAGACCCAAGACCGCAAGCAACGTTCCTATCACCCATTTCCACTCCCGAGATACAAAACTGACCACGACGCGCGCAAGTCGTGCAGACCAGTGCCGTTCGTATGTCCCTCCGACAATGAAAACCCCTCTGTCGTCGTCGTTGTCATAGGGGACAAAAGTGCCATTCCACCAATGCTTGATCACTCAACGGCCTCCTCGTGAGGTTTATGAACCTGCCACTCGTTCACATCGACATACACCACGTCGGCAGTATAGTCGTAGTGCGGCGGAAACTCTTCACTGACCGTAAATGTCAAAACAGTCCCTGCCTCTAGCCCTTTTTTGTACGTGTCCATACGTATCGTGACCTCTGTGCCAACAGGCGGAACGATGCCAGTTTCACTCTTAGCAACGACACTTCCGCTTATACAAAACCATACTTCCATAATTTCCTCTTTGCTTTTTAACTGCTATGTCGAAGTGACCAAGCCGCCATAGACTTTGACCACTTCGCGATCCCAAGCTTTGTTGAACCACTTGATGTGGTTTCTAACCTGATGCCTAATCTCTGGCGCATCGAGAATATCAGCCGATTTATAAGCGTACTGAATAAAGTTACGCCGTATTCCTTTGTGCGTGTATCGACTCAACAATTCCCGTTTGAACACCTTAAACGATGGAATTCCTTGCTGCTTCGCCGCTACCAATTTCGCATGGATGCCGTGTTTCATCTTTGAGCGGTATGCATCCATAGACGAGGGCCGGATCAATGTCTGTTCTCCATCGAAAGTGAATCCTAGGTACTGAATCGGTTTATCGCCTACCAAGGCACCGCCGTTGAAGTCTGCTGTTTCCGTTTTGTCGGTAGACAGCGCGAGCGCAAAGTCTGCGATGAACTTTTCAATAAGTCCGACAAAATGATCTTGCTTTGCTCCTAGCGGCAGTGTGACCGCGATGTCATCGGAATAGCGACGGTAGGAACCACCAATACTGGTCACCAATCGCAGAATTTCCTGATCAAAAGTCCGAAGGTAAATGTTGGCATACAGCCCAGAGACAGGGGTTCCTTGGGGGATACCAAAATCGAATTCATGCTTACGGACCAAGCCGCTTTTGCGACCCCTGACATGCGATTTGAATTGATCGGGTGTACACACCCTCCCGTGCCGCTTACGTTTTTTACCGAGCAACGTATCCAGATCATCGCTTTCCACCCAAGAGTATCGGGTGAGATTGTGGAAGACTGTCCAGTCGTGTCCATTCAACCGATCTACGCCGACCAATCGCGAAACTTCATACTTCAGATGATCATGGTTGAGGCAGTCAAAGAACCCAGAGATGTCCAAGGCGAATACACTGCAATTTTGGCGCTGTGAGATTTCGTCAAAGAGCGACTTTGCGTGGCGAATATTGGTTCCCCCTCCACGGCGGTAGGCAAGGACACTGCCGCTCGTTCCGTCCTTCACAAGTGCCGCCTCATAGATCGGTCCAAGGTGATCAGTGTATGCTTGCAGGTATGCGGCGTCTTCGTGAGCCGCAAAACGAATACGCCGCATCTTAATTTTCTCGTGTCGGTTGCCGCTATCGTCCCGAACAAATTTCCGGGTGATATCTGTGTACCCCAACAGTGGGAGAAAACGATGTGGCGCGACCTCGGACGAAAAGTCGAACTGTCGGTTTCGAGCTTCGTCTGATAAAGGGAGATCGAAATGCTGATATTGGCGTTCTTTTGCGAGGAAATGAAGAATGAAAGCGTCGGTGTGGGGATCGAATTCTTCTTCAGTAGGTAGGTAAAACCCGGGCATAGCGACTCCGTTCGTCAAAAACTGCCCGGGCTATTTGAACCTAGCTCCCATCAACAGGCGCAAGCGCCCTCCGGTACGGAATAACCTAGCGTGGTATATTACAACCACATTGTGCCAAGTAGGATGCGACATGAACCCAATCACGCCGATGATCCCGCCGCGCGCGAAGATAACGCTTGCGGTCCTTAACACGGTTCATCCGGGTCCTATGCCCCGAAGCGCTATATACTTAGGTACTATAGAATCCGTTTCAAGAGTTTAGTGATACAAAATCTTGTGCCCAAACTTTATTTGAATATTAGCGTTTGTATCGGGACTTTTTTACCATCTACCAAGCTACTGACCTCATACATTTTAAAAACAGAGCGTGCGCAATCTTCCTGAAAGCCAGCGATATGCCGCTGGACCAGCAGCAAGACAGACAGAACAGATCGAAACTCTTTGGTCCATTCCCACCTTAGTTCTTCGCAGATCAAGCTGCCTTCATGGTCGGCAAATAATGCATCGCGGATTAGTCATTCATCCAACTAGCTCGGGCTCTGATGGGAAAAGAGCATCGCTTGAGCTTTTTAGGAATCTACCGGTAGATGGCAAGAGCATGAGCGCGACCCGTACGCTTGGCTTTAACACAAGCGCGATTCCTCGATTTCGAAGTCTTTCTGCGATCATAGGTGGCGTTGGAGGTATCATATCTTGTATCAACGAATGAATTATTTCGTCTAAAACTTCGTATGTGACCTCGGCTGGTAAGACTGAATTTAAGATCGCGTCCAAAACGATTGCGTTGAACCGACCGTCAAGCGCGGCTTGCCCTGTACCTGACAGGCTGAGCCTAGAGTTCTCTTCATAGACCAATTTGCTTTCGAGCAAAAAGTCGCAGTATTGCCGAGCGCGATCAGCACTAAGGTACTTTCCATCTCCTTCTTCCCCTTCCACCAGAAACTCTCGACGGCGCTTGATAAAACTTGGGAACTCAAATTTTAGGCAGGTTGTCTCCGAGAGCAGTTCCAAACAAGTATATACACGGCCATACACAGTCCGTTTTGGCACAAGGGTATTGTATCCCTCAGTAATTCTGACCGGTGCAGCTGTAATCAACTCGTATTGCAGACCACCCTCGAAGCTTGTGGGCAGGAACTCCTCGCTAAGCGACTTTGCGACAAAGGGCGATCGCGCTACTTCGAAAAGCCTTTCATAGGTGAAGCCTTGTCTTTGACGGTCGATTCGTTGGTCTCGCTTTGAAGGCGCACGCTCCAAAGTGCTTATGATGGAATCCGAAAAGTCACAGTTGAAAGCATACCCTGTTCCTGTTGCTAACATCACGAACGAGCCTTGGGGAAATTCGTCATAGAGGCGTAGTGTTCGACCTGCGTGGCAACAGTCTAAAATCAGAACCAGTTTACTGAAATGCCCATCGCGAACTATGTTTAGCAACGTGCTCAGATTCATATATTGAGCGGCGCCTTTGGACTTGTATCGCAACCGCAGCCGCAAGTCGTTGTCGCCTGAGCCAACAGCATGGCCAATATAGTGGATTAACAAGAGCGAATTTTCATTCACCTGTTCTGGTTCATCACTGATCTTCTCAGTTAGTTCAGCCGCACTAGGATTGTGCAATACATCTGGTCCATTGGCTGCCCCCGACATAGCAAGAAACGGGTAAGGACTCTCTTGTCCAAGAACTTTTTCAAGTCTTTGCGTAACCCCGCGAACACGTGAATTGTTGGGCGTAGTGCCTTCGGGACCCCAGTGCCCAATTATGAGGGCACGACGATCTAGGTTAACCATCCTTTGTTACTTCTTCTATAAATTGCTTAATCACTGCCACTGAAGCGGGCAATGCGATTTCTTTACCTAGTAACTTCATTCGTATAGACTTTTTTTCGTCATCGTCTTCTTCGTTAGATTTGCTTTTCGCGCTAGAGATTTCGTTAGCGCCGTAAATAAGCGCGTTGATTGCTGCCTTTATTGCTATCGGTTCCTTCGCAACCTCTATGATGAACTGGATAAGTTCAAACTCGCTCTGAGCATCTTTTGGAGCAGGCGTGCGATTGGACGTTGGCTTGGAGGAATCAACGTGACTGGCAAAATTATCGACCTCTGCTTGTAAATCGGCTTCAAGATCAGAGACGTTTGCTCCCTGTTGCGTAGCTACTGTCCCAAGAATATCAATTTCGATCTTCATAAATACCTCATTTGCAATATTACCTTCTCTGAAGGTAATGCAGTCTAAGCTGAATGGCGAGTAGGTTGAACAGCTTCAATTTAGTTTTCTTGGCATTCCGATTACGCAACCGTTTTGAAACACAAGTCTTTGTATGTGGATTCTCTGCTCGCCTAAGGAGCAACCCGAACTATCGCAATATAGAGATGGCAATGGACCTCGTGAGCCCAAGTCACAAGCCGTGGTAGTTCAGTTGGGATGTCCGCTCTAGCGGAAACGATCAACACGAACTCGTGCATACCCTGATCATGGTTTTCAACTAAGGGGTCCGGTCGTGCATCTGAATGTCCCGGCAAGAGGTTTTTGCCAGCCAAAACAGGAGTTGAGAAAACCCCATTCTGCCCAAGCGGTATTGGATGCCATTGCCCTCTCACGCCTTGCAGCGCAGTAGCATAGCCATTGATGTCACTTGTGAGCTCAAGCAGGAATGGTTGCCCCAGCTTCAGTGTTGTTCCTGCCGCTTCCAACTGGCTTTCGCGCTGCACAATCCCAAACTGCGATTTGGCCAAAACGATCCGCAAGCGATCCGATATCGCGCGCGCGTCCAAAATCTCCCGCCACCGCATCTCAGGTGTCTGTGGAAATATCTCTGGTGCCTCCAGATGCGCAACATTGAAGTGATGATTGAGCAGGAAATCATACAACACCTTCGCCCGTATCGCTGAGTATTCACCCCGTTGCAGATTGCGCCGATAGTTGTCTGCCAAGCTCCAAGGCGGGTTGAGCGGCGTTTGCAAGAACTGGTCAAACGGTTCATTTGCCAGTTCCGCCGCTGCGACTAGTGCTTTGTAAAGCTTCGCTTTATGCGCCTTGCTCTTTGGATCAAATGACATCAGGACTATGTTCCTATGGCAATATTTGTCATTTTGTGACATACTATGCGTAGGAGGACCAGATATGGCCAGTATGAATATTTCCCTGCCTGATCCAATGCGGGACTGGGTGGAACAGCAGATGAAATCCGGGCGTTACGACAACGCCAGTGAGTACATGCGTGACCTCATCCGTCATGATCAGGATCGTGCCTCCAAGATCGCTGCCATGCAACGTCTGGTCAATGAAGCGATGGCTAGTGAGGACAGCAGTAAATCCCTCGCCGAAATCCGCGCCATTGCCCGACAACAGGCAGGAATTACAGCCTCAGAATGAACTACCGCCTTTCTGCAAAGGCGGAAGCCGATCTGATCCAAATCTATATTGATGGCGTTCAAGACTTTGGCGTCGTGCAGGCCGAAGCCTACCAAGACAAAATCGACCAAACGATTGAACTGATTGCCGACAATCCAGAAATGGCACGGTTGCGGGATGAGATCACTCCTCCCGTTCGCATCCATCCGGTGCATGCGCATGTAATCATCTATCTGGTTGACGATAACCGAATGGTCAGAATTTTGCGTGTGCGGCACGGACGTGAGAACTGGCCGGAAAACCCCATCGGGTAATCGTTTCAGCGCTCCCGATCACCCGTTTACACCCTCCTTTCACCTGAGATCACCGTGGGCCTGCCACGGTATGGTCACATCTAAGCGCATAGGATGATTGAAGAATTATTCTTGCGTGAGGCAAGATGATGTGGTTATATGTTCTATATTTGTTCTCATTCCAATTTATGGCGAGACCATAGTGGAACGAACCCATCACCAAAACATTTTGAAGAAAGGAGCGCGTGCATGACCTGTCCGCCAGATAAAAAAGATATGCCTATTCGACCCAGCCTCTCTGTAGACTGGGAAGTCTATGCAGCCATGCTGGAAGACAGCGATATGCCACTGGATCAGCAACAGGAACTGATCGAAACTCTATGGTCCATCGTCGTGATGTTTGTCGATCTCGGCTATGACATGCACCCCGTCCCGCAAACCTGTGGAGAAGATGAAGAAGCATTGGATCAGGATTCCACGGATTTGGTATCCTTGTTGAACAACAAATGGGCGCAGACCCGCGCAGAGGAGGACCAATGGCAGGAGTAACATCAAAACCAACAAAGGCCGTGATCTATGCCCGCGTATCTGGGGCGAAGCAGGTGCGCGAAGGTGATGGTCTGGCCTCTCAGGAAAACCGTTGCCGTGAATACGCCACCTACAAAGATTATGATGTGGTCGAGGTGTTCAAAGACGATATGTCGGGCAAATTTGAACGCCGTCCTGCTATGGATCGGATGCTAGCCTTCCTGCGTCTGCATCCGAAGAACAGCGTTGTTGTCATCATTGACGATATCAGCCGCTTTGCGCGCAACGTGCAGGCCCACATTGCTCTGCGCGAAACTCTCTCGGACGCGGGCGGCATTCTGGAAAGCCCGTCCATTGAGTTTGGTGAGGACAGCGACTCTCGCCTTGTTGAACACATGCTGGCCTCGGTCGCCCAGCACCAACGCGAGAAGAACGCGGAACAGACCTCCAACCGGATGAAAGGGCGAATGATGAACGGCTATTCCGTCTTCGCCGCCCCTATCGGCTACGAGTACAAGAAAACCGGATCGCACGGCAAATTGCTGACCCGCGTTGAACCCGTTGCCACCATCATCAAGGAAGCATTGGAAGGCTATGCCTCTGGTCGGTTCGCGGCGCAGGCGGATGTGCGGCGCTTTCTAGAAAGCCAGCCTGATTTTCCCAAAGACCTGCCGGATGGGAAAATCCGACAGCAGAAAGTAACGGACATGCTGAACCGCGTGATCTATGCGGGCTATGTTGAGCATGAACCTTGGGGCATCACACGCCGCAAAGGTCATCATGAAGCTCTGATCTCGCTCAAACCTACAAGCTCATTCAAGAGCGCCGTACTGGCCGAGGCGTTGCGCCCAAGCGCCCTGACATCAACGAAGACTTCCCATTACGCGGTGCGGTGAACTGCGCGTGCTGCGACAAACCCATGACCGCGTACCATGCGCGGAGCGCCACAGGCAGACGCTATCCCTACTACAACTGCCAGACAAAAGGCTGCTCTGAATATCGCAAAGGTATTCGTGCAGAGAAAATCGATACAGGTTTTGAGGCCATCCTGCACTCGCTGACCCCGAGTGAAAACATGCTAGATATCGCTTTGTCGATGTTGAAAGACGCGTGGGACCAGCGTGGAGATCAGGCCAAGCAAGCGAAGGCCGAAATCAAACGCCAGCACAAAGAGTTGGACAAGCAACAAGACACCCTTGTCGAGCGCATGATTGAGACGTCGAATCCAAAAGTCATGGCGGCGCTTGAAAGCAAAATCGCCAAGCTGGAAGAGGACAAGCTACTGCTGACCGATAAGCTGTCCTACACCACGAAACCCACACGCAGCCTCAGTGAAATTATCGAACTCTTGAGGGACTTTCTCTCAAACCCTTGGAATATCTATGAAAACGGATCGCTGCTCGTGAAGAAAACCATCATAAAAGCGACCTTCAAAGCCCCATTGGCATATGAACGCCAAAACGGATATCGAACTCCGCAAACGTCTGTAATTTTTGATTTTTTAGCGGATTTCACATCAAAATGTGAAATGGTGCGGTCGAGAAGACTCGAACTTCCACGGGTGTTACCCCACAGCGACCTCAACGCTGCGCGTCTACCAATTCCGCCACGACCGCACTGCCAGTGACTTGGTAGAGGGGCGTATAGACGCAGATGGGGGCGATGTGAAGAGGCAAATCAGCGTTGGTTTAAATTCCATCTGAACCGACATATCTGTTGGGTCAGGTGAAACAAAAACAGACTGACTGGACCTTATCATGAGCACCTCTGACCCACGGCCCGTTCTTCAGGTGGATATCGTCTCGGATGTTGTCTGCCCCTGGTGCATTGTCGGATTCCAGCAGCTCGATCTGGCCTTGCAACAGCAACAGGTTTTGGCCCGTCTCAGGTGGCATCCTTTTGAATTGAACCCGACCATGCCTCCGGAAGGTCAAAACTTGCGCGCATATTGCGGAAAAATATGGCTCGACGACTGAGCAAAGCCAACAAGCCCGCGACAAGTTGACCACCTTGGGGTCGGAGCTTGGGTTTACTTTTAATTTCAATGACGAAAGCCGCATTGTTAATACGTTCGCGGCACATCAACTGTTGGATTGGGCCGAAACACAAGGGCGGCAGCACCCGCTGAAACTGGCCTTGTTCGAGGTGTATTTCACTCAGCAAAAGGATGTTTCAGATACCGATGTTCTGATCGAGGCTGTTTCTGCGGCGGGGCTCAACCCCGATGATGCCCTTACAGCGCTTGAATCCGGGGCCCATTCCGCTTCGGTGCGCGATAAACAGCAGTTCTGGACCAGTCGTGGCATTTCGGGCGTTCCATCCATGGTATTCGGGGGCAAATACCTGCTGACCGGAGCGCAGGGCACCGAGACCTACGCACAGGTGTTGCAGCGCTGCCCGGCCGAGGCGGCCTGACCCCTTCCCCCTACTCCGCATGCGCGATATGAGGCCGGCATGGAATGGAAAGTCACCGATGGTTTGACCCGGTATGAAGATGCCGTTGCCTTTATGGAGGCGCGCGTGGCTGCAATTGCGACGGGCGATGCAGAGGAATGCGTCTGGCTGCTGGAACATCCCCCGCTTTATACCGCCGGAACCTCGGCCAAAATCGCGGATCTGAAGGACCCGGACCGCTTCCCCGTGTACGAAAGCAAGCGTGGCGGGGAATATACCTATCACGGCCCGGGGCAACGCGTGGCCTATGTAATGCTGAACTTGAACACACGTGGCCGCGATGTGCGGCAGTTTGTGAAACAGTTGGAAACCTGGGTGATCACGGCGCTGGGTGAATTCAACGTTCAGGGCGAAATCCGCGACGGCCGGGTTGGCGTGTGGGTCCAGCGAGACGATAAGCCGCTGACCACTACGGGCCAGCCCGCCGAAGACAAAATCGCCGCTATTGGTCTGCGCCTGCGCAAATGGGTCAGCTATCACGGCATCTCAATCAATGTCGAACCGGAACTGGATCATTTCACCGGGATCGTGCCCTGTGGCATCACCGAACACGGGGTCACTTCGCTGGTTGATCTGGGCTTGCCCGTGACGATGGCGGATGTGGATGCAGCGCTGCAGAAGACCTTCTACGAGGTTTTCGAAAGCCCAGCTAAGTAGTCACTTCGAGTGATTCGAATCGCAATTTGATAGCATGCAGACACAATCCCATGGGCTCAGATCGCTCTGTTTCCCAATTTTCTAGGTCTTGCATAATTTTGCAACGATATTAACTCTCATTTTAACCAACGTTCACTTCTGTGAATACAATGCCAACGTTTACGAGTAGCATGGAACAGCCAATCTAGAGTGAGTGGTATGTTAAACCGGTGATCCAGGGCTTGCCCTGTGAAATCCGATCAGTGTTTGGTTACGAGTCTGCCGTTCCGACCCCAAATCGGAACGGCAATTCTCTTTCTAAGCATTCGACTGTCTGGATCACCCTTTCAGAACCAAACCATCCCTATTGGAAGATCATGGCGCTATCGTTCGTCGCGGCAGGCTAAGCATTGTATGCAAAGGCTTTGAGTGCTCAAAAGTTGTGCGTTTGCACTTAACTCTGGGCCATACCCACCTTGGACGGCGCGTTTCCGTCGCCTCACTCAGTTCAGCGCCTTCCTGATCTTTTCCGCATGCTCGGCAATCAAATCAAAATCCCCCATATTGCCAGGCGGGCGCATTGAAATACCTTCGTGTCGGGGCAGAACATGAAAATGAAGGTGAAACACCTCTTGCCCACCAGCTGCTTCGTTGAACTGCTGGATAGTGACCCCGTCGGCCTCAAATGCTTGTTTCACCGCATGGGACAGCTTCTGCACCGTCGCCATCACTGCAGATAGTTGTTCGGGCGTAGCATCCAGCATGTTGCGGCACGGGCTTTTGGGGATGACCAGCAAATGGCCGTCTGATCGCGGCATGATATCCATGAAGGCCAGCGTGTCTTCATCCTCGTAAACACGGGTCGACGGGATTTCACCGCGCAGAATCTTGGCGAAGATGTTGTCGGGGTCGTAGCTGGACATATACAGGCTCCGGTTGGATGCTGGTTTCCTACCTGCGTTTGTGCGAGGCCCCATCGATGCGGTCAAGCCGCAAAAAAACGGGTGCTACAGCGACAAGGGCGTCGCCAACCAGTCCTGATACATCCTGTCCCGGTGCGCCAACAAACCAGATGACAAAACTTCCCTCGTTTCATCCGAGACATGCGCGAACACAGCTCGGGTGCTGGGCCGCATGGCGCAGAGCACATCTGGCAAGGGTGAGAACAGGGCCATGAAGGCGGCGCAGTAGATATCTGCGGCGGTCAGACAATTGCAGAATAGAAAATCTCCACCGGCATCAAGCTGAGCGCTGACGCGTTTCAGGATCTCATTTGCACGCTCTTCGGCCAAAGCGCCTGCCTCTGGGTCATACCCGTATTTTGCGCCCAGATAGGCGGCGATTTTGGGGTGAAATCCACCATCGTGCCCCTCAAGCCCCGCATGGATCTGCTGCAACCGCCTGTGCCAGCCCAGCCCGTCGGGGGCCGCCAGTAAGTTTATGAACTCCATGATCTCAGAGGCTGCCGCCTCAGGAACCAAATCTGGGTCAGGCGCGATGCGCTGAGCCAGCGAAACGATCTGAGACGCGTCCGAAACCGGGTTTTCGTCTTCCCAGAATACAACCGGCGCGCTATCAGATCGGGCCCAACCCATCTGCGCGCGGTCCTGTTGATCCAGATAAACGGGCATCCAAGGTATGTTCTTGACGTGGAGTAATCCTTTGGCCGCCTCGCTCCAGGGGCTGGGCACGCCGCCGACCACGATCATACGCAGCCCTGACGCTGCTTTTGCCTGCTCGGTCGTCGCGTATTTCAGTACCATTCGGAGTCCTCCAGCAAAGACATGTGTGCCCTTTTACCAAGTGCTGCAACCGCTGCCCGCGACAATTAATCTTGATCCATATCAAACTCGACCATTGAAGGTGCCCTCTTCGCATTCTAAAACCAGCAGGAATCCCGCGCGTTGGAGAGGTCCGACTGCGCGGTGCAGTTGCAACAGGAGGCACCTATAATGGCAGACGCAGCCATTCATGGTCACGATCATGAAGACCAGCGCAGTTTCTTTGTGCGTTGGTTCATGTCGACCAACCACAAAGACATCGGGATTCTGTACCTGATCTTCTCGGCTCTGGCCGGTCTGATCTCGGTGGCGATGACCGTTTACATGCGGCTTGAACTGATGCACCCCGGTGTGCAGTACATGTGCCTCGAAGGGTTCATGGCCGATCCGTGTACCCCCAACGGGCACCTGTGGAACGTCATGATCACCTATCACGGTGTTCTGATGATGTTCTTCGTTGTCATCCCGGCCCTCTTTGGTGGATTTGGCAACTATTTCATGCCCTTGCAGATCGGCGCGCCGGATATGGCGTTCCCGCGGATGAACAACCTGTCCTTCTGGCTGTACGTCGCTGGTACCTCGCTGGGTATCGCTTCGCTGCTGAGCCCGGGCGGGAATGACCAGCTTGGCTCGGGCGTGGGTTGGGTTCTGTATCCGCCGCTGTCGACGACCGAAGGCGGCATGTCCATGGACCTTGCGATTTTCGCCGTGCACGTATCGGGCGCCTCCTCGATCCTCGGCGCGATCAACATGATCACCACCTTCCTGAACATGCGTGCCCCTGGCATGACCCTGTTCAAGGTGCCGCTGTTCAGCTGGTCGATCTTCATCACCTCGTGGCTGATTCTTCTGTCGCTGCCGGTTCTGGCGGGCGCGATCACCATGCTGCTGATGGACCGCAACTTCGGCTTTACCTTCTTTGATCCTGCCGGTGGCGGTGACCCAATCCTGTATCAGCACATCCTGTGGTTCTTCGGCCACCCGGAAGTGTATATCGTGATCCTGCCCGGTTTTGGCATCATCAGCCACGTGATCGCCACCTTCTCGCGCAAGCCAATCTTCGGTTACCTGCCGATGGTCTGGGCGATCATTGCGATCGGTGTTCTGGGCTTCGTCGTTTGGGCGCACCATATGTACACCGTTGGCATGTCGCTGCGTCAGCAGGCTTACTTCATGCTGGCCACGATGGTCATCGCGGTTCCGACCGGTGTTAAGGTCTTCTCGTGGATTGCAACGATGTGGGGCGGTTCGATCGAGTTCAAGACGCCGATGCTGTTTGCCTTCGGCTTCCTGTTCCTGTTCACCGTTGGCGGTGTGACCGGTGTGGTTCTGTCGCAGGCCGGTATCGACCGTGCCTATCACGACACCTACTACGTTGTGGCGCACTTCCACTATGTGATGAGTTTGGGTGCCGTCTTCGCGATCTTCGCGGGCGTGTACTTCTACTTCTCGAAGATGACGGGTCGTCAGTACTCGGAGTTTTGGGGCAAGGTTCATTTCTGGCTGTTCTTCATCGGCGCCAACCTGACCTTCTTCCCGCAGCACTTCCTGGGCCGTCAGGGGATGCCGCGCCGCTATATCGACTATCCCGAAGCGTTCGCGCAGTGGAACTATGTCTCGTCGATTGGCGCGTTCATCTCGTTTGCCTCGTTCATCCTGTTCTTCGGCATCGTGTTCTACGCCCTGTTCCGTGGCGCGAAAGAGACACGTCCGAACCCATGGAACGAATACGCAGACACGCTGGAATGGACCCTGCCCACCCCGCCGCCTGAACATACGTTCGAGCAGCTGCCGAAGCAGGAAGACTGGGATAAGGGCCACGCGCACTGATCCGGTCAGAGACCACAGAAAACCCCGCCCGAACCGGCGGGGTTTTTTATTTGTGCAGCAAGCGCCTAAATGCGGTAGTTGCCTGAGAAATCATATCCGCTGAGACAGCGCATATGGGGTCAGATGTTCATTCCTCTGAGGATGTCGCGATAGACGCCATCTGCTGGGTCCGCATTCAGCGCCCCTGCGACCCAAGACCTGTCCAGCTTTAGTGTTCCAACCGGTACGATTTGCTTGGCGATTTCGGCGGGTGTCGTTTCGTCGATCCGACCAGTGGCCCAATCGTGATATGCGGTCGAGTATCGTACAGCAGCCCTACTCGCGGGCAGATCGATCAAACCTCCTTCTGCAAAGAACGTGAGCCCATCGCCCATTTCCTCACCTATGATTTGGCATCTGGCTCCTAAACGGAATTTGGTGATCGCCACAAACACGATCGCTGCAGAAAACGTAAACTTATCGACGAGCAATCCGACGTTTCGATCTGTTGCACCCTCCGATATCGCATCGATAAGAGGCATCGTTTTAAGAAAATCGCCGCCGGTATTTCCCCTGACATCAATAAGAAGAGGTGTGCGCGCACATGACCTTACTCGTTCGGCGGCCGAACATATCGCATCTGGCAGCTTCTTTTCACTCAGGTCAAAGAAACTTGGAAACGCAAGCACGAGCCCGTCTTCGAGAAAATCTCGAACTTTCAGAAACTCCTTTGGGCCCCATGCCGCATCGGATTTTCCGTGTTCGTTTCTTGGGTACCAGATTGATCCAGAAACCGTGTCTTCGGCGTGCATTCTCAGATAGGTTGTTTGTCCCGTATCCGTGCTGAGTTTGTATTCGACCAAACCGACCTCTTTACAAACACCCAAGCGTTTCAAGGCGTGTGGCCATGCGAATAATATCGGCCCAACTACACGTTTACGCTGACCTGTTCCCGCCAAATAGCCGGCAGCGCGCGCCTCAATGTCTTTCACGCAGACACCGTTCACAGCGATCAATCGCGCACCCGGTACAGCACCTAGGCCTGGCGCACTGCCAACTAGGTTCACGTGGCTACCGATGGCAACGAACCGCAAGGGCAGCACTGAAATAGAATTGTTCGGAATCAGCCGGGTATGCCCATTCCCCGGAAGGGCGAGCAAGCGCATCAAGGACATCAAAAAGTCGTCCTTTGCATCGGCAAGCGCGACCTGTCGAGCGTCAGCAATGTGCTGATCCAAAACCTCGCGTGTGACCTTGTTGAAACTGGGATCGGTCGACAAAACTGTTGTTACTACTTGATCTAAATCGCTCAACAAAGACATGCGCAGAGACTATAGGGACACACCGGGATGTCCACTTCTCATACGACAAAGCACGGCGCTAGGTCGCTTTGAGACAAAAAGCTCGCCCGCTCCGAACCGCTTGCCAAAAACCCCGCAGCCCGTTCAATTCGCCAAATACTCGAAAATAAGCTATTCTCGTCCGGGCAACTGTTCCGGCAACCCGGAGGGTTCATATGCCTGAAATCGACTTTTGGTATTCGATCGGCAGCACCTACAGCTTTCTGACCGTCATGAGGTTGGATGACTGGTGCGCCGAAACCGATGCAACCGTGCATTGGCGCCCCTTTAATGTGCGTACGGTCATGATGGCGCAGCAGAACACGCCGTTTGCAGGTAAACCCGAAAAGACCGCCTATATGTGGCGGGATATTGAGCGCCGGGCTGCCAAGTATCACATCCACGCAAAACTGCCCGCACCCTACCCCATCTCGGACCTTGGACTTGCCAATCAGGTGGCGTTTCTGGGGATGCAGGACGGTTGGGGGCAGGATTTCACTCAGAACCTCTATCGGATCTGGTTTGAAGAGGGCGTTGAAGCTGGTAGCGAATCCGCCTTATCCGAAGCCTTGTTGCGCTGTCAGCAGGACCCACGCCTGACACTTGCACGTGCCCGCAACGCAGATTGTATTGCCGGGCTTGAGGCCGAAACCGAGCGCGCGACCAAACTCGGCGTTTTCGGTGCACCCAGCTTTGTTGTGCGCGATGAAGTGTTCTGGGGCGATGATAGGTTGGACGACGCTTTGTCCTGGGCGCGCGTTGGACATGTCGTCTAAACTTTGCCATCGACACAGCAGGCTCATACGCTAGGTTTCAGCCATGCCCTACCAATGGACCCAAACCTCGGACACGGAACAAGAGCTACGCCTGTGGCCACACAATTCGTTGCCACCACGTGGGGCAATGATTGTCATATTTTCAGTGTTTCTGTTTGGGCTGATTCCGATCCTGGCGATGCTGGGATCGGTCGTACTTTGGGGTCTGTTGCCCTTCTTGTTGCTGACAGTTCTGGGCCTGTGGCTGGCAATCCAAACGAACTATAGGGCGCGCAGCGTGTTTGAGGTACTTACACTAAATGGGACCCGCGCACAGCTGATCCATCGCACACCGGGTAGGCAACAGCAGGAATGGTCCTGCAACCGCTATTGGGCGCGTCCAGAGATGCACAGGAAAGGCGGACCGGTTCCCTACTACGTCACCCTTGTCGGTGACGGGCGCGAGGTAGAGATTGGCGCGTTCCTGTCTGAAGAGGAACGTATCAGCCTCTATGATGAGCTGATGGAACGACTGCGTGGTCCTGCCACGCAGTAGCTAAGTTCACTTCTGGTTGGATGCTCAGCAGCCGTCGCTTGATGCGGCACAGAGGTGGTCTTTGACCATGGGGCCGACCCTGCCAAAATCCATCTGGCCGGTATAACGCGTCTTCAGCTCACCCATCACCTTGCCCATATCCCGGATCGAACCGGCACCCGTGGAAGTGATCGCCGATTGGATCGCCTGTGTGACCTCATCATCATCCAGTTGCTTGGGCAGGAATTCCTCGATGATCGCAACCTCGCGCATTTCACGCTCGGCCAGGTCCAGGCGTCCGCCCTCTTCGTAAGCGCGTGCGCTTTCCTTGCGCTGCTTGGTCATTTTACCAAGAATTTCAAGAACCTCGGCATCGCCGCACCCTTTCGCCTCTTCATTGTCAGAAGCGCGTGAGGCGATATCCCGATCCTTGATTGCGGCGTTGATCAGACGCAGCGTCGACAGACGTTCGACCGCTTTGTCTTTCATTGCTTGCTTCAGGGCGGTGTTCACCCTTGATCGCATGTCCATTTGGTTTGTCCATCCCCATGACAAAGGAACCCCGAACATATCCAAACAAAAAGCATGATACAACAGGGTGCGAAACCACTTAACCTATTGATAAATAACGATAGCCAAAAATTTGAACACACTTGACCCGAAGGCATAACACCCTTAGTTATGCGCCGATTTACCCTTTAGGAGAGTTGCGCCATGGTCCAGAATGCCCCGTCCAAGCCCACCGCATGTCTGGCTCTGGCCGACGGAACCCTGTTTTATGGCGTAGGCTTCGGCGCAACAGGCCAAACTGTGGCCGAACTGTGCTTTAACACCGCGATGACAGGGTATCAGGAAATCATGACTGATCCCTCCTACGCTGGGCAGATCGTCACCTTCACCTTCCCGCATATCGGCAACGTCGGTGTGAACCCCGAAGATGACGAAACCATCGATCCGGTGGCCGCGGGTATGGTGGTCAAGTGGGATCCGACTGAACCCTCGAACTGGCGTTCCGCCGAAGAGTTGAAGGATTGGCTGGCTCGCCGTGGCCGGATCGCCATTGGTGGCGTTGATACCCGCCGCCTGACTCGCGCGATCCGTCAGCAAGGCGCGCCGCATGTGGCACTAGCCCATGACCCCGAGGGTAACTTCGATATCGAAGCGCTGATCGCGGCGGCCCGTGGGTTTGCCGGTCTGGAAGGCATGGACCTGGCCAAAGAAGTTACCTGCGCCCAAAGCTATCGCTGGGATGAAATGCGGTGGGCCTGGCCCGAGGGCTATGCCCGTCAGGAAGCGCCTGTTCATAAGGTCGTTGCAATCGACTATGGCGCCAAGCGCAACATTTTGCGCTGCCTTGCCTCGGCGGGCTGCGATGTGACCGTGCTGCCTGCAACCGCCACTGCCGCCGAGGTTCTGGCTCACAATCCCGACGGAGTGTTCCTGTCAAACGGTCCGGGCGATCCCGCCGCGACAGGTGAGTACGCCGTGCCGATGATCAAAGAAATTCTTGAAACAACAGAACTGCCGGTTTTCGGCATCTGCCTGGGTCACCAGATGTTGGCTCTGGCACTTGGCGGGCAGACCATCAAGATGAACCACGGCCACCACGGTGCGAACCACCCGGTCAAGGACCTGGAGACGGGCAAGGTCGAGATCACCTCGATGAACCATGGCTTTGCGGTAGACGCCGAGACCCTACCCGAGGGCATTGTGGAAACCCATCGATCCTTGTTTGACGGATCGAACTGCGGCATCCGCATGACAGATCGCCCGGTCTATTCGGTTCAATACCACCCAGAAGCCTCGCCGGGACCGCAGGATAGTTTCTACCTGTTTGAACGTTTCGCAGACGCCATGGCAGGCCGTAAAGCGCAGGTATAATCGCCTACTGCCCAAGGTTAACCCGCTATTAACCTAAATGGATCAACCCTGACGACAGGTCGCTGCGTCAGGGTTTTTTTAATGGTTGAATTGAATCTTCAGAATTTCACCTCTGCAGCGCCGATCCCGCCGCAAGGTTTGCGCAAACCCCTTGGGGCCTGTTTGATTGAACAAGGCGCAATCACGGCGGATCAATTGAGGCAGGCGCTGGACCTGCAAACGCGACAGAAAGCCTCTTTGGGCGAAATTCTGGTTGGCGAGGGCTGGGTCAGTCGCGCTGAAGTTCTGACCGCTCTGTCCACACAAAGCGGCTGGCAAATTGTCGATCTTGAGGAAATCCCACCCGCCCCGGGCCTGTCTGAGTTCAAGCCGGTGGAATTCTGGCTGGCGCATAATGTCATCCCATGGATGCGCATCGGTCCTCTTCTTCTGGTCGCGACTGCCCGGCCCGACCGGTTTCCAACTGTCACCGCTGAAATGCAGGACTGCCCCTACGCCATCATCCCGGTTCTGGCCGCGCCAGACCAGATTGACGGGGTGATATCGCAGCAGTTTGCGATGCCTTTGGCCCAAGCCGCCGAAACACGCGTGGATGAGGCGCAAAGCTGCCGCACATGGACACCGGTCTCGCGCGCTGTTCCGGTTCTGGGCGCAATTGGGCTGATCACACCCTTCGCGCTGATGCCGAAGTTCGGGCTTACCGTTTTTCTGATAGCGGCTGTTACCACGTTGATCCTGTTCATGATCTTGCGAGTGGCAGGCGCGTTGGCCTTTCTGGTATCGCGGATCAGACCACGCGAGGCTGATCCCAAATCCGCCCCGATTTCCCTGCGACAACCCTGTGTCTCTATCATGGTCCCGCTGTACAAAGAACGCGAGATTGCAGGCGCTTTGATCCAGCGCTTGCAACGGTTGACCTACCCCAAGGCGCTGCTGGATGTGATCCTGGTGCTGGAAGAAAGTGACGATGTCACGCGCGAGACTGTTGCCAAGGTCGACCTGCCCAGTTGGATCAGAACCGTCGAAGTTCCCGAGTTGAACGGCCTGACCACCAAACCACGCGCGATGAACTATGCGCTGGATTTCTGCCGGGGCGACATTCTGGGCGTCTGGGATGCCGAAGATGCGCCTCAACCGGATCAGATCGAACGTGTTGTCGAACACTTCACCCAAGCCGCACCGGATGTGGTCTGCCTGCAAGGGGTACTGGATTATTACAACCCTCGCACCAATTGGCGCTCGCGCTGTTTTGCAATTGAATATAATAGCTGGTTTCGTGTTATTTTACAAGGGATTGCTCGGTTGGGCCTTGTGGTGCCATTGGGTGGAACAACGTTTTTCTTTCGTCGCGACAAGCTGGTCGAACTGGGTGGTTGGGATGCCCATAATGTGACCGAAGATGCAGACTTAGGCGTGCGCCTCAGCCGCGCCGGATACAGGACCGAGATGGTTGATACCACAACCTATGAAGAGGCCAACTTCCGCGCCTGGCCCTGGGTCAAACAGCGTTCGCGCTGGCTCAAGGGATTTATGGTCACCTATCTGGTGCATATGCGCAGCCCCCTGAAACTGTATCGCGATCTTGGACCGATGAAGTTTGTCGCGGTTCAGGCTTTCTTTCTGGGTACGCTAGGCCAGTTTCTGCTTGCCCCGGTTCTATGGGTTTTCTGGCTGTCGACACTAGGTGTGTCGAACCCGATGCAAACCATCTTGCCACCTTCTCTCATCGCGCCTTTGCTGGTGTTGTTCATTGTAACCGAAGCGATCAACATTGCGGTTGGGATGCTGGCCGTCGCCGCACGCGAGCGGCGGTTCCTTCTGCCCTGGGTACCAACCATGGGGCTGTATTTTCCCTTGGGCGTCGTTGCCGCCTACAAGGCGTTGTGGGAGTTGGTGTTCAACCCGTTCTTCTGGGACAAAACACAACATGGGCAAGCCGCCGAAGACCAGCAGTAGGCCTGAGGCTTAGTTTTCACGCCGCACAGCATCCTGTTTAAGGCGTGTCATAAACGCGACCGAGATATGCTCTTTCAGGGCGCGGCCTGCGGCTTCTTCATCCCGTGCGGCAATGGCATCGACAATGGCTTTGTGTTCGCTCTGCGCAATCTCACCCCGCCCCTGGACCGCCAATGATGTCGTGGCCATCAGGGCCATCGTGCGATGCACCAGATCCAGTTGTTGCACTAAATACCGGTTGTGCGAGGCCAAATGTATCTGCTCATGAAACCGACGGTTTGCCCGCGCCAAGGCGGTTGGGTCATCGACCAAAGCATCATCCTCTGCCACCATTTCCTGCAGCACTCTGATCTCTTCTTCGGTCGCATGCTTGGCGGCCAGACGGGCGGCCAGACCTTCTAACTCACGCCGTACCACATACAACTCGGCCATCTGGTTGTGATCCAAAGACGCCACGATCAGCGACCGTCCGTCCCGTTCCAACAAAGACTGCGTCTCAAGCCGCTGCAGCGCCTCGCGGATCGGAGTACGCGAGACACCAAACCGCTCGGCCAACTCACTTTCAACCAGACGATTGCCGGGCTTGTAGACACCCACATCAATCGCTTCGAGAATAAGGCTGTAGGCGTCCTTGTTGGATTGTCGCGATTGGGGCATGTGTCTTACGTCTCCTCGTTCGGACATGTCTATCCGTGTCCGGGCCGTGCAATCAAGCCCGGCATTGAAAAGCACCACATTGCAGCCTAAACCCGCATCATGGTCAAACCTGCTTTTAGCCACGTCACCCAATGGGTGTTCGATCTGGACAACACTCTTTATCCGCCGCACATGCGCCTGTTCGACCAGATCGAGGTGTTGATGACGGATTACGTCGTGCAGGCCATAGGTGTGAACCGGGCTGAGGCTGACCGGCTGCGCAGCCATTACTGGCGCGAATATGGCACCACACTGGCAGGGTTGATGGCTGAACATGATCTGGACCCTGATCCCTATCTGCATGCGGTCCATCAGGTCGATATGAGCCATATGGACACCGATGCCGAACTGGCTGCCCATATCCGTGCCCTGCCCGGCCGTCGCATCGTTTATACCAATGGCAGTGCGCCCTATGCCGAACGCGTGCTTGAGGCGCGTGGACTGACAGGACTGTTTGATGCGATCTACGGCGTCGAACATGCAGGCTATCGCCCGAAACCGGAGAAGGCGGCTTTCGAGACGATCTTTGCGCAGGATGGCATTCAGGCCGATAAGGCTGCTATGTTCGAGGATGACCCCCGCAATCTGGCCGCCCCGCACGAGATGGGAATGCGCACCGTTCACGTCGCGCCGGACCCGCACGAGGCCGACCATATCCACCATCACACGGATGATCTGACCGCCTTTCTGGCACGCCTGCGATAGGCTGTCACACTGCGACGATCTGCACATTCTGCACCTGCAGCATCAATCCTATATCCCGTTTTGCGACGAACAGAACGGAGACCCCGATGACCGCGATCGAGATGCCTCGGCGCCTGCCGATTTGGCAGCGCTTGTTTTATAGAATTCCCCTGCTTGGCTGGCTGGCACGAGACGCCGCAGAGGGCGAACCTGAGGACCTTGTGTACACCGCGGCGGCAATCTTCAGCATGTGGGGGTGCTCGGCTTTGCTATTCGGTCTGCCGGGTCTCTACATCCCAGCGGTACTGATGGTCCCAATCATGTTCCTGATCCTCATCCTGATTTCACGCGGATAGGGCACGAGACAGGATGTCACTTGGCGCAGGCGGTGGAACCGAACTAGGGTCTGCCGAGAGCGGAGTGAGTGCCATGACCAACAGCTGTGACATCCTGATTTCCGGCGGCGGCATCGCCGGCCTAACCGCAGCGGCGGCCTTTGGCGCAGCTGGTTTCAGTGTAGTCTGCGTTGATCCAACGCCACCGATCACTGAACGCGATGTTGATGGGTCAGACCTGCGGACCACGGCCTTTCTTCAACCCGCGCAGGCACTACTGGAAAGCTGCGGATTGTGGGATCGGCTGAAGGCGCAGGCAGCTCCCTTGCAGATCATGCGTATCGTTGATGCCGGCGGTGACAACCCTGAACCGCGCGTAGTGCGGGATTTCAACGCCTCGGACATCTCGGATCTGCCCTTTGGCTGGAATCTACCCAACTGGCTGCTGCGGCGCGAGATGGTGGCACGGCTGGCCGAATTGCCCAATGTCGATTTCCGCCCCGGAACAGGTACCGCCAGCCTGTTCACCCGCACCGCCGAGGCACGCATTGGCCTGAGTGATGGCAGCCGTATCCGGTGCAAGCTGGTCATCGCTGCAGACGGTCGGAACTCTCCCATGCGCGAAGCCGCAGGGATTCCGGTTCACACCACGCGCTATGGTCAGAAAGCGCTTGCCTTCGCCGTCACACATCCGATCGCGCATGAAAACGTCTCGACCGAGATTCACCGGTCCGGTGGCCCCTTCACACTGGTGCCTTTGCCCGATTGGCAGGGTCAACCTTCTTCCGCCATCGTCTGGATGGAACGCGGGCCACGTGCGGTTGAGTTGCTGAACCTCGATACCGATGCATTCGAAACCGCGATGACCGAGCGGTCCTGCGGTTTGTTCGGGCCGTTGAAACTAGCCTCGCGCCGGACGATCTGGCCCATCATCAGCCAATCTGCTGCGCGCCTGTCGTGCGAGCGCATCGCGCTGATGGCCGAGGCTGCCCATGTGGTGCCCCCTATCGGTGCGCAAGGCCTGAACATGTCGCTGGGTGATCTGCGGTCGCTGCTGGATCTGGCGCAAGCCCGACCCGATGGTTTGGGCGACGCGCAAATGCTGGACGCCTATCACAAGGCGCGACACGCCGAGATTGACTTGCGGGTTAAGGGCATTGACCTGCTGAACCGCGCCTCGATGATCGAGGCGCGCCCGCTGCGCGATGCCCGCGCCTTGGGACTGAACGCCTTGTATTCGATGGCACCGGTACGCAAGACCCTGATGCAAATGGGCCTAGGCGTTCGCTAAGGCCCAACAGGTTTATAGAACCTGATCCAGAACGCGTTTCAAACGGGCGATGGTGCCATCGACATCATAAAGCTTGTCAAGGCCGAACAGACCAAGCCGAAAGGTACTGAACCCAGCCGGTTCATCACATTGCAGCGGCACACCAGCCGCGATCTGCATGCCCAAGGCAGCGAATTTCTTGCCATTCTGAACATCCGGGTCAGCTGTATAGCTTACAACAACGCCTGGCGCGCCAAAGCCATCCGCGGCCACCGAAACAGCACCTTTTTCCTTCAACAGCGCCCGCACGCCATTGCCCAATGCCCATTGCGCTTTCCGCAGCTTCTCGAACCCGTAATCTTGCGTCTCAAGCATCGTATTGCTAAAGGCAGTCAACGCATCAGTGGGCATGGTGGCGTGATAGGCATGTCCCCCATTTTCATAGGCCTGCATGATCTGACGCCACTTTTTCAGATCCACTGCAAAACTGTCGGACTCGGTCTCTTGCAACCGCGCTTCGGCCCGTTCGGACAGCATGACAAGACCAGCACAGGGCGATGCGCTCCAACCCTTCTGCGGGGCAGAGATCAGAACATCCACTCCGGTTGCTTTCATATCGATCCAGGCACAACCGGAGGCGATACAATCCAGAACCATCAAAGCCCCGACCTCATGCGCCGCCGAGGCCATGGCGGTTACATAGTCATCTGGCAGGATCACCCCGGCTGAGGTTTCCACATGCGGCGCGAAGACCACATCCGGGCGGGTCTTGCGAATGGTGGCGACCACATCCTCTACAGGTGCAGGTGCAAAAGGCGATGGGCTGGAATTCCCCGTTTCCCGGGCTTTCAGGACAGTCACTGCTTTGGTCAAAGCACCGCTTTCGATGATCTGGCTCCACCGGTAAGAGAACCAGCCATTTCGCACGACCAGAACGTCCGCGTCACGGGCGAATTGACGGGCAACAGCCTCCATCCCATAGGTGCCACCACCGGGAATGAGGGCAACGCCATCGGCGTTGTAAGCCTCGCTCAGCATGACAGAGATATCTCGCATGACCTGCTGAAACTTTAATGACATGTGGTTCAATGATCGATCGGTAAAGACAACCGAGAACTCTTCAAGACCGTCTGGATCCACGGTTTCCAGCAATGCAGGCATTTCGAATCCTTCCCTTCAGCATTTGGTTGAAAGACTGGCGGGATTACATGGGCGGGTAAAGTCAAAACGGCACGACAAAACTGACCCAAGGTCAAGTGAAACAATCCCTGAGATTCCGCACTAAAGGCTTCAATTACAGCAAAAATGACGCCAATTAGTGTCAGATCCCCTTTACACTTTTACTTGCTTCTGACCAGATACATACACTTTTTGCTTGAAGGGATAGTTTCACAGGTGAATGTTCAAAAGCGGATCAGCTTCCAGGTCGTTCGTGACGAAGTCAAACGCCGTATCGAAAGCCGCATCTGGCCTCAGGGCTCGCTTTTACCGACAGAAACGCAACTGGCTGAAGAGTTCAACTGCGCCCGTGCAACTGTAAATCGGGCGCTGCGCGAACTCGCCGATCAGGGCTTTGTCGAACGCAAGCGCAAAAGCGGGACGCGGGTTAAAAAGGAACCAACCCGTAATGCAAAGCTAGAGCTTTTGCTGGCCCGGCAGATGGTGCAAAATCAAAACGCTGACTATCGGTATGCGCTGGTCGAGCGGAATGTAGAATTCAGCCCGAGATGGCTGGCTTCACAGCTCGGCGTTGCGTGCGACGCACGTGTTCTGAACCTGACCTGCATGCACTATGCCGACAACCGCCCCTTTCAGTTGGAAGAGCGCTGGATCAATATCGAAGCTGTTCCCGAGATCGAAGACGCCAATTTGTCCGATAGTGGTCCGCATGAATGGCTTTTGAACGCCGCGCCGTTTAACGAAGCTGAAGTTTCGTTCAGCGCAGTCTCTGCCGACAGTCGCCTTACAGAGTTCATGGGTACGACAGCCGGGACCTCGATGATCCAGATGGAAAAGACGACGTGGAAAGATGACACCCCGTTGAGTTTTGCGCGGATCACGCATCACCCGAGCTACCGCATCCGGACAAAGTATTAGACGCCGTCACCCAATCGGCCCGGGCAGCCGTTCCTCGCTGAGTAGGACATTCGCCTCAACATCTCCTGCACCCGGCAAAGTCATGATTCGGCGGCGCAGCACCCGCTCGAAATCGGACAAGTCCCGCGCCACAACGCGCAACCGGTAGTCATACAGCCCCAACACATGTTCGACAGTTTGCACTTCGGGGATAGCGCTGACGGCGCGTTCGAAATCTTCCAGACTGACCTGACCTTTGCGGGCCAGCTTCACACCCAGGAAAACCGTAACGCCGAACCCTAAAGCCTCGGCATTCAGGCGCAACCGGCGGCCCTTGATGACGCCGGCCTCTTCGAGCCTGCGAATACGCCGCCACGTGGCGGGCTGCGACAATCCCAGTTTGCGACCCAACGCACCCGCGCTTTGCGTTGCGTCCTGACATAAGGCGCGCAGGATCTGTCGATCAGTTTCGTCAAGTTCGATCATACCGGCAGCACCTCGTCCCGCTTGACCCGCGCGATATGCATCAAAGCTTCGATATCAGCGATATGCGGCAGGGTCAGGATGCGATCCCGATACAGCCGCTGATAGTGCGCCATATCCTTTGCCAAAATGGACAGGCGCATATCCACCCTACCCAGAAAGGTCTGTATCTCGATCACCTCTGGCACCTGTCGGGCTGCAGCGGTGAACTCATCAAATGCGCGCGGCTGTGTTTTGTCCAGTGTCACACGCAATGACACCTCGACCGCGTAACCCAAAGCGGTCCAGTCAATCACTGCCTCTTGGCCCTCGACAATTCCTGCGGCCTGCATCTTTTCGATACGTCGCCAACAAACACCTTGCGTGATCCGACACCGTTCGGCCAATTCAGCGGTCGAAAGGCTGGGCTCGGCCTGAAAATGGCGCAAGATACGTCGATCAATCTCATCAAGCATGAATTTTCCAGAATCTTTCGCCAACACGAATACTTCTTCTTGTTTTCCGTGAATATCTGATGCCGGCGCGCTCGCCAATCGAAAAAGCTCCGGGTAAAAGCACATCAATTGAAACAGAAAGGACCAGCGAAATGCGCGTCTATTACGATCGCGATTGCGACATCAACCTGATCAAAGACAAGAAAGTGGCTATCCTGGGCTATGGCAGCCAAGGCCACGCTCACGCGCTGAACCTGCGTGACTCGGGCGCCAAGAACCTGGTCATCGCTTTGCGCGAAGGCTCACCCTCGGCCAAGAAAGCCGAAGGTGAAGGCCTACAGGTGATGGGCATTGCAGAGGCAGCCGCATGGTGTGACGTCATCATGTTCACCATGCCCGACGAATTGCAGGCCGAGACCTACAAGAAATACGTCCACGACAACATCAAGCCGGGTGCGGCCATCGCGTTTGCCCACGGCCTGAACGTGCATTTCGGCCTGATCGAGCCGAAAGAAGGCGTCGACGTCATCATGATGGCCCCCAAAGGCCCCGGCCACACTGTGCGCGGCGAATACACCAAAGGCGGCGGCGTGCCCTGCCTTGTTGCTGTAGACAACGACGCAACCGGAAAAGCGCTGGAAATCGGCCTGTCCTACTGCTCGGCCATCGGTGGCGGCCGCTCGGGCATCATCGAAACCAACTTCCGCGAAGAATGTGAAACCGACCTGTTCGGCGAACAAGCCGTTCTGTGCGGTGGCCTGGTTGAGCTGATCCGCTGCGGCTTTGAAACTCTGGTCGAAGCGGGCTACGCGCCCGAAATGGCCTATTTCGAGTGTCTGCACGAAGTGAAACTGATCGTTGACCTGATCTATGAAGGCGGTATCGCCAACATGGACTACTCGATCTCGAACACGGCTGAGTATGGCCAGTACGTCACCGGCCCGCGCATCCTGAAATACGACGAGACCAAAGCACGCATGAAAGCGGTTCTGGACGACATCCAGCAGGGTAAATTCGTTCGCGACTTCATGCTGGAAAACGCCGTTGGTCAGCCGACCATCAAAGCGTCGCGCCGTGCCAATGACGAGCACATGATCGAGGAAACAGGTGCAAAACTGCGTGCCATGATGCCCTGGATCTCGGCCGGTAAGATGGTCGACAAAGAAAAGAACTAAGCCTGACAGATGTCAGAGTTAGGGCGACCCAAGTGGTCGCCCTTTTTTATTTCGTGAATGCGTTGGCGTAACACTCGCCTAGAACAAAATCCCAGCCAGTATTATATCCGCCCCGTTTCTCCGGCGCCTCTGCAGCCCAGACTTCCCACCCCGAATGGGTCAGTGTTACAAGGGTTTTGCCCGGATCGCTCTCTTCAAAA
Organism: Ruegeria sp. AH12; assembly: GCF_056541465.1. Taxonomy (NCBI): domain Bacteria; kingdom Pseudomonadati; phylum Pseudomonadota; class Alphaproteobacteria; order Rhodobacterales; family Roseobacteraceae; genus Ruegeria; species Ruegeria sp. AH12. Next base: position 183,495 of record NZ_JBQFYL010000002.1, read on the forward strand.
AGCACTTCAACCTGCGTGGGAAAGTCTTTGTTCGTACCAGGATGCCAAGTGAAGGCCACGCGCCGCCCGTCTTCATAGATCAGCACCTCGCCCCAGTCAGCCCTTTCGCCATCGCACATGGTTTCATACACCGCACCACCAACCCAAGGCTCGATCATGACCGCTAGCGCTGGTTTTCCCTTGGAGGCCGACACTGCATGGCCATCCAGCGGCCACCAGTTTGCAACGCGATGAACGAATACATCGAATGCCCTATTCGGCGCTGCGTTCACAGTAATAGATTTGACAATTGGATTGGTCATACATCGTGCCTTTCCCGATTGATTTCTTCTGCAAAACTGCCCAGCACGTCTGACCAGTATCGTTCCAACCATGCCCGAATGCTGTCCAACCCGTCTGGACGTGCAAAGTAAATACGACGCGTCCCTTCTGACCGGCATTCGACCAATCCGGCGTCAGACAAAACCTTCAGATGCTGCGATACCGCTGGGCGGCTGACGGGTAGCGTCTCCGCCAAGGCCCCGACCGCAGAAGGCCGGGCTGCTACCGCTTCGAAAACCTTAAGGCGCGTTGGATCACCTAGGGCTGAAAACGCATCATGGTAAGTCATAACTTACCGTAAGTTATTACTTACGTATTGTCAAATTCAGGCACGTGACATCTATAAAATCAAAGGATAAGGGGGGAGTTATGGTTCAAGACCCCAACTACCGCGATTGGAGTGGTGTGATTTCACTCGGCCTCATCTGGGGCGGTACGTTCATGGTGGTCGCCATGGCGCTAGAGGGATATGGACCCGTGACCGTCGCAACGGCACGGACGACGCTGGGTGCGATCACCTTGCTGTGTTTGATGGCTGTCACTGGTCGTCGGATGCCCGGACCGGATCGCCGCCTTTGGGGAGCGATTGTTATCATCGGGCTGCTGTCGACCGCGCTGCCCTTCATGCTGCTCAGCTGGGGTCAACAATATGTTCCATCGGCTTTCGCAGGCCTTTCCATGGCAGCGATCCCGCTGATGGTTCTGCCATTGGCCCATTTCTTTTCCGACGAACCGCTGAATGCGCGCAGAATGCTGGGTGTCTCTCTGGGGTTTGCCGGCGCTTTGGTACTCATAGGTCCGGGGCTTGCCCAGATCGGACAAGGTGCCGAGCCTTTGGCCCAGCTTGCCTGCATCACAGCTGCGCTGTGCTATTCTGTGGCCTCGATCTTCACCCGGCGCTGCCCGCCCATCGACCCGGTGACTCTGGCCGCGCTAACGCTTGTGGTCGGCGCAGTTTGCTTGTTGCCGCTTATGCTGGTCATAGAAGGGCTACCGGAATGGGAAGGCGCGCGCTCGGGTCTTGCCATCATCATCCTGGGGCTGGTTCCGACCGCCTTTGCAACGCTTCTGCGGGTCTCGATCATTCGCAGTGCGGGGTCAGTCTTTCTGACTCTGGTGAACTATCAGGTTCCGATCTGGTCGATTGTGTTCGGGGCATGGGTTCTGTCCGAGGCGCTGCCACTGCGATTCTTCGTCGCTCTGGCGATGATCCTGACCGGGCTGGCGATCAGCCAGTGGTTCAGCCTGCGCAAATTGCTAATCGGCCGCTAGCCGGCCGCCGCTTCGACCTCGGCCACGATGCCATCGACCACCTGAGACAGAAGCGCATCATCCTCGCATTCTGCCATCACGCGGATCAATGGTTCGGTGCCTGATTTGCGGATCAACAGACGCCCCTGCCCGTTCAGGCGGGCCTCGGCGTCGGCAATAGCCGCCTTGACGTTTTGCGCGTCAAGCGGGGCCTGATCGGCAGCATAGCGGACATTCTTAAGTAGCTGCGGCACAGTCTCGAATTGCTGTGCCAGATCCGAGGCCGTACGGCCCGACAGAACCATTTCGGCCAGAAAATGCAGACCTGCCATAAGCCCGTCACCGGTGGTGGCATAGTCGCTCATCACGATATGGCCGGATTGTTCTCCGCCCAGATTGAAGCCGCCCTCGCGCATGCGTTCGACGACGTAGCGGTCTCCGACCGCTGTGCGTTCCAATTTCAAACCCTGTGATTGCAGGTGCCGTTCGAGCCCGAGGTTCGACATGACGGTGGCAACCAGAGCTCCGCCTTTCAACTGACCAGACTTGGCCCAGGCCGAAGCCAGCAAGGCCATCAGCTGATCGCCGTCTGCAACCTGCCCCGTCTCATCAATAACGACGACACGATCCGCATCGCCATCCAGGCAAATCCCCACATGCGCGCCATGTGCCACCACCGTCTCTGCGGCCAATTGCGGCTGTGTCGATCCGCAGTTGAGGTTGATGTTCTTGCCGTTCGGCGCAACGCCAACCGGGATCACCTCGGCTCCCAACTCCCATAGCACCTCAGGTGCGGTTCGGTGCGCGGCCCCGTTGGCGCAGTCGATCACTACCTTCAGGCCATCCAGCCGCACGTCACGCGGCAGCGAGGATTTGATCCGCTCACCATAGCGAAAACGCGCATCGTCGACGCGGCGGGCGCGGCCGATATTCTGTGCTTGGGCCGGGCTGACGCCCTCTTCAATCAGGCGCTCAATCTCGATCTCGGCCTGGTCAGACAGTTTGAATCCATCAGGCCCAAAAAACTTGATCCCATTGTCGATGGCCGGGTTGTGGCTGGCCGAAATCATGACCCCCAGATCGGCCCGCATGGACCGGGTCATCAGACCCACTGCGGGTGTCGGCACAGGGCCCAGCAGCAGCACGTTCATCCCAGTTGAGGTCAAACCTGCTGTCAGCGCGTTTTCCAGCATATAGCCGGACAGACGCGTATCTTTACCGATAACCACACGGTGTACGCCTGAGGCGTCACGGCGGAAATACCGTCCAACCGCGGCCCCGATACGCAAGGCCATTTCGGCTGTCATCGGATGGGTATTGGCCGTGCCCCGCACACCATCTGTTCCGAACAACTTGCGCATCAATGACCCCTCACTAAAATCGTTGAGACCGGATTACCGGACCGCAGCCCATAGACGCAAGGCCTGAGCGGTTTCAGCCACGTCATGCACCCGAATGATCTGCACGCCTTGGGACAATCCGTCCAGAGCAAGGGCAATTGATCCCGGCGCGCGGGCGGTTTTTTGCGGCTCTTTCCCGATTGATCCGATAAAGCCCTTGCGCGACACGCCCAACAGAATCGGACAACCCAACCCGTGAAACACGCTGAGATTGCGCAGAAGCTCCAGATTGTGCTGTTCGGTTTTGCCAAAACCGATGCCGGGATCAACGATGATCAGGTCGCGGCTCAGGCCCAAAGCCTCAAGACGAGCGATCTGGCTTTCCAGAAAATCATAAACATCCAGCACGACGTCATCGTATTGCGGATCGTCCTGCATCGTGGCCGGATCGCCCTGCATATGCATCACGCAAACCGGCGCGCCGAGTCCGGCGCAGAACGGAGCAAGCTTTGGGTCGAAGGTAAAGCCCGAAACATCGTTGACCAAACCCGCCCCGGCGGCGCAGGCTGCTTTGGCCACCGCCGCCTTGCGAGTGTCGATTGAAATCAGAGCATCTGTTTCGGCCCGGATCGCTTCAATCAGCGGGCGCGTGCGAGCTATTTCTTTGTCTTCAGGGACAAAATCTGCGCCGGGTCGCGTAGATTCGCCGCCGATGTCCAGAACGGTTGCGCCATGAGCGAACATTTCAGCCGCGCCTGCCCGCGCCGCGTCGACGGTGCTATGTACACCCCCATCCGAGAAACTGTCTGGCGTGGCGTTCAGAATGCCCATGATCTGAGGTTGTGCCATGTCGAGGCCCGCAATAGCTGCGCGCGGACGGCTGAGGCGGTCCAACTGATCAGCCGGGAGCTCCGCCGCCACGACGACACTTGGCTCGCGACCCCGCGACAGAACCTCGACATGGGTAAACCAGAGCGCCTGACCCGCCAACGGCACAGCGTCCTCGGGCCGGGCCGCGCCATGTTGAACGAGCGGGCGGTAGTAATCCCTCACAATTGTGCCTGATCGACGGCAACCGAGCGCAGCGGCGTCTTGGGTTCTTTCGGCAGCTCTCCTCCGATGACCATCATCTCGCTGGCCTCGAATGTCGCGGCAAACCACGCGGCTAGGGCAACCGCGTCCGAAGGCGCAGCTGATGGACCGTCAACCGCATCCAAAACGATCTTGGACGGGGCCCAAACGCAGATTTGACCGTTTTTCATGGCCCAATCCAACTCGGTTCGAGTTGAAACAACGACACAGCGGTGATCCCGTGCAGCCAAAACCCATGCGTTTTGTTCGATGGACAGCAGGTCGATCCGGCGCTGAGTCATGGCGTGGCCGGTCTGCGGCACCACCAGATCAGAGGCGCCAACACACAGGATCAGCGGGCGCTGGCGGTTCTCCAATTGGTCGATCCAGCCTTTCAGGTTGCCAGATGCAATGGCGTCATTAGAGAGGAAAACAAGACGCGGATGCGGGCGTTCTTCTTCGACCACATCGTGGTGAACCGCATCCTTGCCGCGCACGATCTCGACCCCCAGCGCTCCGGGTCCGCGATCCAGTTTCTCGATCCGAACAAACACGCGCACCGCCTGCGGCTCCAGCAGGATACGTTCCGCCACACGTTCGGCCAGCGTTTCTAAAAGGTTCAGACGCTCCGCCGCCAGCTCATAGGCAATCGCTTCGGTCACGCGGTCATACGACAGGATACGATCCACATCATCGTCAAGATCCGCCGTCAACGGGCGGACTTCGACAACGATGTTAAAGCAGATGCGCTGGGTCGTGCCGCGCTCGGCCTGAAAAGCTCCGATCTCAACTTCGACGGTGTGATCGCGAAGCGAAATGCGATCCAGCGGCCCTCGGGGCGAGGTCGCCTCGGACCGTTCAGACGGGTGCGCAAAGGCAAGGCGGATTTCAGAACTCATGGATCAGGCCTTTTCCGGCTCGTAAGACAGTTCGCCCATACTAGACGCTGAGAGGGCCTATAGCATTCATACAAGCGCCATTCCAACTGCTGATTGCGGCGTCAGGTGACGCGGAACCAGCTCATCATTCCGGCTGCGGCATGCCCCAGCATGTGACAATGCAACAACCAATCCCCGGGGTTGTCCGCGACCAAGACCACCTGGCGAGTCTGCCCACGTTCAATCAAAACCGTATCACGCAAGGGACCCAGCGACCCATCCTCCAATACCAGACGGAAATGATGTCCATGCAGATGCATGGCATGTGGGAAAGCGGTTTCGTTTACGAATGCAATCCGGTGAATGCTGCCCCGCGCAGCATCCAGAAACGGATCAGATGGGCGCTCGGCGATACCGTTCAACGCCCAGAACCGCCCAAGCTGCGCCAGTTCACGCCCTGACAAGTCCGCACCGCCAAGTTGCGCGCTTTGTAACCAACGCATCGCCCCGCCCTGCAAAACCATCTGGTGCAACGGGGCGGTGCTGATCTGCGTCACCTCGGACACGGGATTGGGTGGAAGGGAAGCTATGCCATCGCGCGGGACACGGGCCGCACTTTCATTCACATCGAACCGCACCAGACCAAAGGTGCCGTCTCGCTCGACGCTGACCAGACTTGCCGTGGTCTCGGCAAGAACATCGACAATCAAATCAACTCTTTGCGCGGGGGCCAACGGGAAGGTATCGGTGACCCTCAGCGGGGTTTCCAGAGGCATCCCATCCAGCGCCACAATCCATCCGGCCAGGCCGTCGAGGTCTAGATCGTATATCCGGGCGTTTGATGCATTGATCAAGCGGAGCCTGAGGCGCTGGTTTCGGCCTACCGAGAAGGCCGGATCAAATACGCCATTGACGGTGACGATATTCCCAAGTCGGCCCGCATGGCTCAGATCATGGCCATTATTGAAATCGTCGGTAATCTGCGCTGTTTCCGGGTCCAGACGCCAGTCATCCAGCATCAAGGTCAAGTCCTGATCTACGTCGGGGGCGGCGGCTTCCTCAACGATCAGAGGCCCATAGAGTCCGCGCGCAACCTGTTCGGCCGAGCGATTATGCGCATGATACCAATAGGTGCCCGCGTCAGGGACGACAAAGTCATAGTCAAAGGTTCCATCGGGCGCGACAGCCTCTTGCGTCAAGCCAGGAACCCCGTCCATCGCATTGTTTATACGAATACCATGCCAATGGATCGACGTCGGTTGAGGAAGTTTGTTTACAAAGCGGCGTTGAACTTGATCCCCTTGCTGGAACCTCAGCGTTTGGCCCGGAACCGTACCCTCAAAGCCCCAGATTTCCGTTTCAGGAAACCCTTCTGGCGCAATGCGCTGGCGGGCAACCCGCGCCTCAAGCCGCGGGAACTCGGCCCTCGCCGCACCCGGCAGCAGAGACGCTGCTGCGGCGGTTTGCAGGAATTGTCTTCGATTGAATGGCATTGCGGGCCTCCTGACCCGCAATATAGACCGCAACACGCCCCGCGCCATCAAGCTTCCAGCGCGGGTGCGTCAATCAGTTGCTCGCCGTCCGGTAGTTGTGGCGATAGAAGATATGCACACCAATCTTAGCGGTCTGCTTGTAGACCCGCGCCCAGGACGGACGCACAGCGGTTGTGTGATAATGGGTCGCCCCTTCGGTTAATTCCTTAGAAGTGCCGTCAATCGCCGCGCGCGCCACTTTTGATACGCGTTCGAACGCTTTCTGTTCGTGGATCACCTCTTTGCGGCCATCGCAGGTATAGGTGAACTGACACTGGTATTTTTTGCCCGTGCCCTGACGGATTACTCCGCACAGGCTGTCAGGAAAACGGCTGCTTTCGACCCGGTTCAGGATCACTTCGGCCACGGCAAATTGGCCCTTGACACTTTCACCGCGGGCTTCGAAATACAGCGCCTCAGCAAGGCATTTCCAGTTTTCGTCTCCGATCGCTTTCGGCTGTTGGTCCAGCCAGTCTTTGGAGTAGGAGACTTGAATAGGTTCGGCCGACTTGCGCGGCTTGAACAATTTGAAATAGTCACGGAAACTTTGCGCCGGCAATTCATTGCGGGCGACAAGTTCTTGCTTAGCAGAATCGGTTGCTTCCCTCTCGGCGAAGGAAGCACTTGGCAGCATGGTTGCTGCCAATGTGGCAACAGCCATTATGTAACGTAGCATCAGATAACCTCGCACAGGCACTTAACGCGCCAAACCCTCCCCCGGCGGGCGCGACGAGGCATTTAGCGCAGTCTGGCGCAAACGTCCAGATCAGAAGAAAAAGCAAGTGGAAAATCGCTCGTGGAGAAGAAAAAATTCTCCACAAGAGTGCCTGTAACCCACCATTTCTTGGGTTTCAGCCCGCTGTCAACCCCCAAGTCTGGACGAAATCGCCAGTTGAGCGGCAGCCAGCCGAGCGACGGGCACCCGGAACGGAGAGCACGAGACATAGTCAAACCCTAGATCACGGCAAATGGCGATTGATTCGGGGTTACCCCCATGTTCACCGCAGACCGATAGGGTGACATCAGGCTTGGCCAGACGCCCGCGTTCAGCTCCAAGTTTCAGCAACTCTCCCACCCCATCCGGGTCCAGTACGTGGAACGGATCTTCGGTGAACACCCCCTGCCGGACATAGGCCGACATGAACCGGCCCGCATCATCGCGCGATAGGCCATAGGTCATCTGGGTCAGGTCATTGGTTCCGAAGCTCAGGAAAGACGTATGTGGTGCAATCTCCTCCGCCCGCAGACAGGCGCGCGGCGTTTCGACCATTACCCCTAGGCGATATTCAAATTCCTGCCCCTTTTCGGAGGCGACAGCCGCAGCCACTGAGTCGATGCGGGATTTGACCAGCTCAACCTCTCGCTTGGCCGATACTAGCGGGATCATCACCTCGGGCACGACCGGCGCGCCGTTTTTGCTGGCCTCCAACGTGGCTTCAAAGATCGCGCGGGCCTGCATGTCGTATATCTCGGGCACGGTGACCCCAAGCCGCACGCCACGCATACCCAGCATCGGGTTGTATTCCGACATCGCCTCGACCCGGCGCTCGACGTCGGATACCGGCAAATCCAGCGCTTCGGCCAGTTCGCGTTGGCCGCTGCGTGTGGTCGGCAAAAACTCATGCAACGGAGGGTCAAACAGTCGAATGCAAACCGGCTGGCCTTCCATGATCCGGAACAGCTGGATGAAATCCTCGCGCTGCATCGGCAGCAGTCGTTCCAGCACCGCAGACCGCCCCGATGGGGTCTGAGCAAAGATCATCTCGCGCATGACGATCAGGCGGCCGGGATCAAAGAACATATGCTCGGTCCGGCACAGCCCTATGCCTTGCGCCTCGAAATTGCGCGCGGTCTGGGCGTCTGCCGGTGTGTCCGCATTGGCCCGGATCGCAATATCCCGCTCGGCGTCTGCCCAACCCATAAGCGTTTGAAAACAATCGTCCAAAGCCGCTTCCAGCATCGCGGGCTGCCCCGCCAGAACCTGCCCTGACGTCCCGTCGATGGTTAAAACATCCCCGGTTTTGAACACCCGCCCATCCGGCGCAGTCAGAAGCTTTTTCTTGGTTTGGAACCGCATGCCCGACGCCCCGACGATACAAGGCAGGCCCAACCCTCGCCCGATCACCGCCGCGTGGCTAGTCATACCACCCTTTTCCGTCAGAACCGCGACTGCCGCGTGCATCCCCCGCACATCCTCGGGCGAGGTTTCACGGCGGACGAGAATACAAGCCTCGCCCCGCGCAGCGCTGGCCTGTGCCTCAGCCGCCGTGAACACAATCTTGCCCGTTGACGCTCCGGGGCTGGCCGCGATTCCGGTGGTCAGGATATCGCGCTTTGCATCTGGGTGGACCTGACGGTGCAACAGCTCGTTCAACGCGTGCGGATCGACGCGCATCACCGCCTCTTGCGGTGGGATGATCCCGTCTTCGGCTAACCGCACCGCAATCCGCATCGCCGCGCGGGCGGACCGCTGCACCCGCACGCCATCCAGAATATGCACATGGCCGTTTTCGATCACAAACTCGACCTGCATTTCCTCGCGCAGCTTCTCGCGCATCAGTGCGGCCTGCCCTTTGAGATCGGCAAAGGCTTTGGGTGCCAATTCTTCAAGCGACTGCCCGCGCGGGTCTTTTTCCAGGTACAGCGCCGCAACACCTTCGCCCAACGCATCGCGCCCCTGGCTCTGGCTTAGATACCGCCCGGTGATTTGTGGCATTCCGGTTGTGATATCAACCAGTTGCAATACACCCGAGCCGCATTCGCCCTGCCCGACACCGGGGATCATTTCCTGAATGACCAGCCCAAGCCCCGCATCCGCCGGGGCCCCTTTGGCCTGACGCAGCAAGCGGGCCGACGTGCCGTCCCACGCCCGCGCCATTGACCGCAAGACACCGACCAACTGCTCTCCGCGATCCTGGGGAAAGGCCTCGTCGGTCTCATCCTCATAGGCGCGTAGTGACAGCTTTAACCCTTCGCTGCCATCAGCTTCGATGTCATCAAACACATCCGCATCCAGCCGCGCGACATGAATGGCGTAGCTTTGCACAAATCTCAGATACAGCGCGGCAGCGGCTTCGGCACCCATCTGATCAGACAGGTCCACATAGCGCGCATCGTTCATCCCGATGTTCAGAACCGCACCTGGCCCGCCCCAATCGGGGTCTTCGGAACTGGGTCGCACGCACAGCAACGCCGTGTCGTCAAACTGTTCCAAAATCGCGGTAACGTCCGGCACCTGACCATCGGCAATCTGTTGCACAAGATCAAAGGACAGCGCCACAGTACGCGGCACCGGCATGTCCAGTCGAACCAGACGTTGCAGACACTTAGCCCGCCCGCCATGGGTATTGGCGGCAACGGGCGCTTTGGGCGTGATGAGCGTGGTATGCGGGTTATTCTGCACTGCGGCACCTTTTAGCTTCGGCGCAGCATAAGCCCTTGCACCAATGGCGCAAGGGCGATCTGGCTTATCCTTCGATCTTGGTCAGATCGGCAACGCTGGAACAGATCGTGCGGATTTGGCTCAGCAGGTTCAGACGGTTGCGGCGCAGGATGTCGTTGTCGGTGTTGACCTGAACATCTTCAAAGAACGCATCCACCGGCCCACGCAAGGCGGCCATAGCGGCCATGGCGGTCGGAAAATCCTCGGCTTTCAACGCCGGATCGATCTGCTTTTGCGCCTGATCCAGGGCCGCAAACAGCGCTTTTTCGCTGTCCGTTTCAGCAAATTTGACATCTGCGCCGTAGGAATATTCGACGCCGTCCTTCTCCTCGGCCTGCGTCAGGATGTTGTTGGCGCGCTTGAACCCCTGCACAAGGTTTTCGCCATCCTCAGTCGCAATTACCGCGTTCAGAGCACGGGCGCGTTTGACGAGCAGGTTAAGGTCATCATTGCCGTCCATCGCGATACAGGCGTCGATAATGTCGTGGCGGATGCCTTCATCGCGGAGGAAGACCTTGAGGCGGTCGTGGAAGAAGGAGAGGAGATCGTCGGATGCGTCAGGAACCTTCTTCTCGAGCTCCAGAAAAGCAGCCGCAGGCAATCCTCCGACTTTGTCCTTAACTGTCTGGAATGCAGCGCCAAAGACGCCATGATCGGCGATCTCCTCCAAAAGGTCGCGGACACTCGCATCCGGCAGCGCCTCATTAATAGCGCTCTCCGCGCGAACCAACTGACTGTCAAAGAAACGGTCCAAATTGATACGCAAATCGTTGTCCAAAATCAGTCGAATAGCCCCCAACGCCGCGCGGCGCAGCGCAAATGGGTCTTTCGATCCGGTTGGCTTCTCATCAATCGCCCAGAACCCGGACAGCGTGTCCAGCTTATCCGCCAGCGCCACGTTTACAGACAGCGGCGCGTTAGGAACGTCATCCGAGGGACCCAGCGGCGAGTAATGCTCTTGAGCCACGGCCGCCACGGCGGCGTCTTCACCTGCTGCCTCGATGTAGTACCGCCCCATAAGCCCCTGAAGTTCGGGGAATTCATAGACCATCTCGGAACTCAGATCAGCCTTGGCCAAGCGCGCGGCTTTTTCGGCCTGATCGGCATCCGCGCCCGTCACCGGGGCCAGTTCGCGGGCCAGTGCGGCGATGCGGTCGATCCGTTCCGCCTGTGTGCCCAGCTTGTTGTGGAAGGTCACATTCTCCAGCGCGCGGGTCCATTGGGCGATGTCCGATTTGGCAACGCGCAGATCGTTCTCCCAGAAGAACTTCGCATCGGCCAAGCGCGCCGACAGCACCTTTTGGTTCCCGGCCAGTATGGTCGCGCCATTGTCGGCAGTTTCGCGGTTGGCGACGGTGATGAACCGTTCGATCCGACCCGTCTTGGGGTTTTTCACGGAAAAGAACTTCTGATGTTCTTTCATCGAGGTCTGCAGCACCTCGGGCGGCAGGTCGAGGAACTCCTCGTCGATCTGGCCCATCAGCACCACGGGCCATTCGACCAGACCGGCAACCTCAGCCAGCAGACCCTTATCCTCGACCACCTCAAGACCGGCGGCAAAACCCATGTTCTGGGCGTCGTTCCAGATATGCTCGGCGCGTTCTTCGGGCGACAGCACCACAAAGGCGCGTTTCAGCTTAGCAGCGTAATCCTCGAACGAGGTGACCGAGAATCTGGCCGGAGCCATGAAGCGGTGGCCTTCGGTGGTGTCACCGGCTTTGATTCCTTCAACCTCCAAAGGCACAACCTGCGCGCCCGTCTCATCGCTGAGGATGCACAGGATCGAGTGCAAGGGCCGCACCCAGCGCATCGGGCCACTGCCCCAGCGCATTGATTTGGGCCATGGGAAGTTGCGGATGGTTGCGTCCAGCACTTCACCCACGATCTCGGCCGCAGGACGCCCGGCCTTTTCGATGGTGGCGAAATAGACAGCGCCTTTGGGCGTGTCGCGTTCTTCCAACTGATCCCGCGTCAGGCCCGCGCCACGCAGGAAGCCTTCGATGGCTTTGTCAGGGGCGCCGACCTTGGGGCCTTTGCGTTCCTCACGGATCGTCGGGCTTTCGGCCAAAACCCCTTCGACCGCCAGCGTCAGACGGCGCGGCGTCGTCAGGGCAGCGGCCCCAGCATAGGTCAGACCGGCCTCGACCAAACCATCGGTGATCCGCTTTTTCAGCTCATCTCCGGCGCGGGTCTGCATGCGCGCGGGGATCTCTTCAGAGAACAGTTCGATCAACAGGTCGGGCATTGTCGGTCCTTAGAAATTCACAATCGTCTGAATGACGATGGCATTGGCGATATCCACAAAGAAGGCGGATACAAGGGGCAGCACGATAAAGGCAATAGGCGACGGACCATATCGCTTGGTTACGGCTGTCATATTTGCAATTGCGGTGGGGGTTGCGCCCAGAGCGAAGCCACCGAACCCAGCGGCCAGAACGGCGGCGCGGTAGTTCGAGCCCATGACGGGGAACAGAACCCAAAGCACGAAGATAACCGCAAACAGGGTCTGGGCGGTCATGATCACCGCAATGACAAGCCCCAGCTCGGCGATGGTCCAGAGTTGCAGGCTCATGAGCGACATGGCCAAAAAGGCCCCTAGCGCAAATTCCGAGATGAGTGCCAAGGACGGGGTCCGTGACACTTTGGGCGCGCCCGGAAAGATGACCGTGCGCAGATTGGCTATGACAATGCCCATGATCAGGCAGGGCACGAACAGAGGTAGTTTCAGGCCCGCAGCGCTGATCACCTGATCCAGACCATATCCCGAAATGATCGCCAGGTTCAGATACAGCAACACCCGCATGATCGTCAGGTGGTTGATCTGGTTTATTGTCTCCGTGGCGTCATCGGGCAGGCCGACGCTGTGTTCTTCCTCTGGCCTGCTGGGGCTAAGGTTTCGCCCTTCGATCAGAAGGCGCGCAATAGGGCCACCCACCAGTGCGGCCAGAACCAGACCCAAAGTCGCAACAGCAACGCCCAGTTCGGTCGCGCCGTCCAGCCCTGTCGCCTCGGCCACTTCGGGGGCCCAGGCAATCGCGGTTCCGTGCCCACCGATCAGCGCGGCAGACCCAAACAGAACCCCCGCCTGTGCAGGATAACCAAACAGCGCCGCACCCGCGGCACCGATAACGTTCTGGAACACGATGGTCGCCAAGGTCAGGATCAGCAGCAAAAGCAGCGGCTTACCACCTGCAATCAAATCCGACAGGCGCGCGTTCAGGCCAATTCCGGCAAAGAACAGGACCAGCAGAAAATCACGGGCTGTCAGGCCAAAGGACAGCTCAATGCCAAACAGCAGGTAGAGCAGCAGAACGACAATTGATGCCAGCAGCCCCCCAGTCACCGGCTCGGGGATGTTGAAGCTGCGCAACGCAGAAACCCGGGCGTTGATCTCAGCCCCGATCAGATAGACGGCAAAGCCCAGCGTGGCCGTCAGAAAATCGGGGATTTCGACGACATGGCTCACAGCGTTTCCCTATTCCTGCGGCCTGAGCGGGCATTCTTCACCCACTACGGTACCGTCATAGGCCTTTTCACCGCAATTGTTGAGCGCGTGCCAGACATAGCCCTTGCCGTCTTGCGTCACGGCCACGATGCGATCAACGCCATAGTGGATATTCTTGGTGCCCATGAACGCCTGCGCCTGCCCATCCTTAAGCGCATCTGCCAAGGCGGGCGCGTCATAGCAATCGAACCAACCCGGCGCGGTCAGGGGTTCAGGGTTTTGTACAGGAGTGAAAGCGGTCATCTGATCTGGCGTCAGGTCCGTCTCGAAACACGCCCGGTAGCGAATCGGAGAGCTATCGGCATCGATTGCCTGAAACGCGGTATAGGCAATCGCTTGGGGCTGATCCGCCCCCGTCGCCAGCAAAAGCACATCCTGACCGGGCTGCGGTTCGACCTCGTAATAGAAACCATAGACCTGCAGATAATACATTCCTCCGCCCGCCAAAGCGGCCGACAACAACAGGATCAGAGCGAGCAATTTTCCGGTCATCTATGACGCCTCTTTCATATTGGCAGAAAATAGGACAGGGTCCGCAGCTGTACAGGATGAAACGAGGCAATACGCATGGATACCACCCTTGCCGTCGGATTTTTCGGCGCGCTGTTTGCGATCATGAACCCGGTCACAAACCTGCCGGTGTTTCTGAGTGTCACGCAGGACCTTCCTGTTGCGGACCAGCGCAAAGTTGCCGCGAAAACAGCGACCTACTGCCTGATCCTGGGATCGGCCTTTGCTCTGATCGGCAATCAGGCGCTGGGGCTGTTTGGCATAAGTGTTGATGATCTGCGCGTGGCCGGTGGTCTGGTCGTTCTGATGATCGGGCTGAACATGCTGAATGGGAACGAAAGCAGCTCGCATCATGGAACCGAAGGAGAGAAGAAATCCTACCCGGCGCCCGAGACGGTGGCGTTTTACCCGCTGGCGTTTCCAATTCTGGTTGGCCCAGGCACGATCACCACGCTGATCCTGTACGCAAGTCACATCAAGAAGCCCGTTGAAGCCATTGCTTATGCTGGTGTTTTCCTGGTCGTCGTGGCGATGTTGTTCATCACCTTCTGGAACGCATCGGCGCTGGCCAAACGGCTGTCGGACAATGCCCGCGTGATCATGAGCCGCTTCATGGGCATGATCCTGTCGGCCATCGCCATTAGCATGATCGCCGACGGCCTGAAGGTGTTGCTGCCCGGATTGGCCTGAGCCGCGCATCAGGCCCCGAACCCGGCGGCCTCGGTCTGGACAAATGCATCAGCACATTGCTTTGCCAACGCACGAACCCGCCCGATATAGGCTTGGCGTTCCGTGACCGAGATCACGCCCCGCGCATCCAGCAGGTTGAAGATGTGGCTGGCCTTGATGCACTGATCATAGGCCGGATGTGCCATGATGATGCGCTTGCCGGTTTTTGGATCGTCATGTTCCTGTGCCAGAATGGCGGCGCATTCTGCCTCGGCCTCTTCGAAATGACGCAGAAGGACCTCGGTATTGGCCACATCAAAGTTCCAGCGGGCGTATTCTTCTTCGGTCTGCTTAAAGATATCGCCATAGGTCAGCGGGCTGGGCGATTGCGGATCATTGAAGGGCATATCCATCACGTGATCGATGCCCAGCACATACATGGCCAGACGTTCCAGACCATAGGTCAGCTCGCCCGAAACCGGTGCGCAATCATGGCCGCCAACCTGTTGGAAATAGGTGAACTGGCTGACCTCCATCCCGTCACACCAGACCTCCCAACCCAGACCCCACGCGCCAAGCGTCGGGCTTTCCCAGTCATCCTCGACAAAACGGATGTCATGCAGCTCCATGTCGATGCCGATGGCCTCGAGGCTGCCGAGATAGAGCTCTTGCAAGTCCGGCGGGCTGGGTTTGATCAGAACCTGATACTGATAGTAATGCTGTAGCCGGTTGGGGTTTTCACCGTAACGTCCATCCGTTGGACGGCGCGATGGTTGAACATAGGCTGCAGCCCAGGGTTTGGACCCCAGCGCACGCAATGTGGTCGCAGGGTGGAACGTCCCTGCCCCGACCTCCATGTCATAAGGCTGCAGAATCGCGCAGCCCTTCGAGGCCCAATAGGTCTGAAGCCGCAGGATTATTTCCTGAAAAGAACGCGGTGCGCTGGACGGTTCGGTCATGACATTCCCTTTGGGCGCTACATACACCCGGTTCCGGTCGGTTTTGCCCTTCCTATGCAAGGGGCCAAGGGGCGTCAACGGGCCAATCGGCGTATCCTGTATCTGCACAGCCACACAGTTAAATCTGCGTATTCGCGCCATGGTATTCAGACCGCGAAATCGCGTATTGTGCGCGAAATGTTCAACACTGCATAAAACGGGCAGAATATGACACGAGTTTTGACGGCAATTCTTTTGTTTCTTCTATTGGGAGTGCACACCGCATCTGCACAGCAAGACCAAGGCGTCTGGGTACAGGTTGAAGCCCAGCCTTCCTTGCGTGAAGCGCAGGATCGTGCGCAGGCCTATGCCAGCGCCCTACCCGATGTGAACGGGTTCCGCCTGAATAGCGGCTGGTACGCAATTGTGATCGGCCCCTATGCCCGCAGCGACGCGGAACAGGTTCTGCGGGTCTATCGCGCCGAGGGGCAAATCCCGCGTGACAGTTTCATCGCATTTTCCAGCGATCTGGGGCAGCAATTTTGGCCCGTAGGCGTTAATCTTCTGGATCGAGGGATAGTTGCACCCCCGGTTGAACCGGAACCAAAGCCGGAACAGAACCTGTCAGAGGTTACCCCGCAGGACGCTGACGAAACCCGTGCAGAAGCGCTGCAATCGGAACGGCTGCTGACCGCGCAAGAGCGGAAAGATCTGCAAACCGCATTGCAGGCCGCTGGTTTCTACAACTCGTCCATCGATGGTGCATTTGGTCAGGGCACCCGCCGCTCGATGGGCGATTGGCAGCGTTTCAACGGCTATGAGCCGACAGGCGTTCTGACAACATTGCAGCGCAAGGCGCTGATTGATGACTATAATGCTCCGCTGATCAGCGTCGGGATGGCATCATATGCCGACGATCAGGCGGGCGCATCGCTGGACATGCCACTGGGCGCGCTGGAATTTGACCGCTACGAGGCTCCGTTTGTCCATTTCAAATCAAGCTCTGATATCGGGGCTCAGGCGCTGTTGATCTCGCAGGAAGGCGACAAATCCACCCTCCGCGCGCTGTATGAAGTGATGCAGTCACTGAAAATCGTACCACTTGACGGCCCGCGCGAGCTGCGCGGTGATCGGTTCTCGTTGGAAGGTCGCGGAAACGGCATTGTTTCGTTCACACAGGCCTCGCTGAAAGACGGGCAGATCAAAGGGTTCACTCTGGTCTGGCCCGAAGGGGACGAGGCGCGTCGCCTGCGCGTTCTGGCCGCGATGGTGCAAAGCTTTGCGACCACCGATGCGGTTCTGGACTCCGCGGCAGGCGCAGCGGCGGATCAGCGGATCGACCTGATCTCGGGCCTGCAAGTGCGCAAACCGCGCCTATCGCGCTCGGGCTTCTTTGCAGATATCAACGGGGCGGTTCTGACCGTATCTGAGGCGGCTGACAACTGCACCCGGATCACACTGGACGGCGATCAGGAGGTTCAGGTGGCCTGGACCGATGCCGATCTGGGCGTGTCCGTCTTGCGCCCCAGCCAGAGCCTTGCGCCGATGAATGTCGCCGCCTTCAGCGCGGACACGCCGCGCATTCAATCCGAGGTCGCGGTATCCGGCTTTTCCTATCAGGGTGCGCTTGGCGCCCCGACACTAACGTATGGGCAGATCGCAGATATCCGTGGTCTAAACGGTGAAGAAGGTGTGAAACGTCTGGCCCTGAACGCCCAGCCCGGCGATGCGGGCGGCCCTGTCTTCAACGACAGTGGCAATGTGGTGGGCATGTTGCTTCCAACTCCGACCGAAGGGCGCACCCTGCCCGCCTCGGTCAGCCTGGCCGCAACCGCCGCGCGTTTGACAGATGTGTTGACCCAGGCCGGTGTGTCCGGACAGCCCAGTCAGGAAAGCACACGAATCTCACCCAATGAGTTGAACCGCCGGGCGACAGGCATGACTGTGCTAGTCCATTGCTGGGACTAAGCTTGCCACACTGGTAAATCAGAAAGCGCCGCAGTTCTCTGCGGTGCTTTTCGTTTCACAGGATATCAGGCGTGATGTAGATCAGCGTTGGGCCGTCGGCCTGAAACGCAGCGCGCGCAGCATCCTGCAGCGCATCCAGCGTAGAGGGTGCGGCAGATCGTGCACCAAAGGCTGCGGCCAATTTGCAGAAATCGGGATTACGCGCCACAACCGCATTCGGGGCGATCTGACTACGGACCATACTTTCCTCGATCTCCTTCAACTTGCCATTGTCCCACAGGATAATGGGCAGAGGCAGACCCAGCTCCACCGCAACGCCCAGTTCCTGCATCGTATAGTGGAACCCGTAGTCTCCGGCGATCACGGCTGTTGGTTTGCCTCGTCGCCCGATCGCCCCGCCGATTCCGGCAGGTAGAGCATAACCCAACGTGCCAAAGCCTGAGGGGTGGTGCCAATGGTGGGGATAGGCCATATCCCAGACTTCTTTCGCGACATAGGCGAACTGCGTCATGTCGGAATAGATCATCGTATCGGCAGGCATCGCGGCGCGCAGGGCGTCGATAACCGGCACGATGCCCGGCCGTTCGGCATCCACCTCTGCCCGCCAGCGGGCACGCGCTTCGGCAACCTCCTCCGCGGTCCAGCCCGTGGCAGGTTTGGCATCTTCGGTGACCGCCCATAGCGCCCGTGCGAAACTTGCACTATCCGCCTGAATTTTGACGGCAGCCCGGTGATGATCCGAAAGCACCTCGGGGTCCAGATCAACGCGGATCAGGGTGGCTTTGTGCCCCAGTTCGCGCCGCCACAGATCGACCTCTCCCAGCTCTGCGCCAACCGCGACTACCAGATCAGCTGAAGCGATGACATCGGCGCTGCCGGGTCGGGGCAGCATCGCCCCGAAATCCAGCGGATAGTTCACCCCGGCCATCCCGCGTCCGGCATAGGTGGTGAAACAGGCCGCGCCCAACTGTGTCAGGATTTGCCGCCATTCGTTCGACCGGCAACCGCCCCCCAGAATGAACAACGGTCGTTTGGCAAGGTTCAGCAGCGAGACAACCGGCGCCACATCGGGCGGCTGTGCCTTGGTGCGTAGCGCTGGCTGGTTGGGAAACGGGGCCGGATCGGCATCTGCGCCCAACTCGGCAATCGGCACCTGAATATGCTTGGGCCGTGGGCGATTGAGTTCAAACTCCTCAAAGGCGCGCTCCACCAGCCCATAGGCAGACTGAGCCGTATTCGCCTGTGCGGACCAGTCTGCGACAGTTCCCGCCGCCGCTTGCTGATCCTTCATCTGATGCAGTTGGCCGCGATACTCCTGCGTCTCATCCAGACAGGATGAAAGAACCAGCATCGGCACCGAGTCGCTGTAGGCCTGACCCATAGGCGTCATGATGTTGCATAGCCCCGGCCCGGTGATCACATAGGCCACACCCGGTTTACCGGTCGCACGGGCAAATCCATCCGCCATGAACCCCGCGCCTTGTTCGTGCCGCGCCAGAACATGGGTTATCCCCGCCTCTTCGATACCCCGGTACAGTTCCTGATTGTGCACACCCGGAATGCCAAAGATCACATCGACGCCTCGAACCCTGAGCATATGCGAAAGTTGCGCGCCAAGGGGTCTTTTCATCAGCTTCTCCAGAATTGAACGGTAAAGATTGCATAGACGGCCAACAGCTCCAGCCGTCCCACGAGCATGCCGATGATCAACAACCACTTCGCCGTATCGTTCAGCCCGGAAAAGTTGCCTGCCGGCCCGATCTGATCACCTAGCCCCGGGCCAACATTGGCCAGTGCGGTGGCGGCCCCTGAAACCGAGGTGATGAAATCCAACCCAGTCAACGCAAGCGCCCAAGACAATACGCCCATAGACAGCACAAAGAACATGAAAAAGCTCATGACCGAGGTCAGAACATCCCGGCTGACAGGGCGGCCGTCATACAAGGGTACAAACACGCCATGGGGTGATCGAATGCGCCGGATTTGCGTTTTGATCGACGCAAACAACAGTTGATAGCGGAACACTTTGATCGAACAGGCGGTCGAGCCCGCGCAACCGCCAATCAGGCCGATCAGAAAAAACAACATGATCGCAAAGCTACCCCAGCCCATATAGTCAACGCTTGCATAACCGGTGCCTGAAATGATCGAGGTGATGTTAAACAGGGATTCCCGGAAGGCCTGTTCCCAATGGTGTGGAAACACAGATGTCAGGAACACTGACATGACGACGACCAGAACCAATATCGTGGCTATGAATGCTCTGATCTGACTGTCACGCCACAGTGAAAGCGTGTGCCCGTTGGCAAGCTGCACGTAGCGCACAAAAGGCAATGCCGCCAAAATCATGAAAACCGATGCGGCATATTCCGACGGCCCTGTAAACGTCCCGAATGAGGCATCATAGTTTGAAAACCCGCCTGTCGAGATAGTCGTAAAAGCGTGCACCAGTGCATCAAAAAAACCCATGCCCAGTGCTGCGTAGACCAACATGCAGACAACCGTCAGGAACACATAGATCAGGGATATCTGGCCCGCAATCTCTTGCGCGCGTGGCAGGATTTTCCCCATGGTTTCAAACCCTTCCGAACGGAAAATCTGCATCCCGCCTACGCGTAGCTCGGGCAGGAACACCATGGCGACAACAATGATACCAATGCCGCCCAGCCACTGCAAAATGCCACGCCAAAGCAACAAACCTTGAGGCATATCATCCAGACCCGAAATGACGGTTGAACCAGTGGTGGTCAGCCCTGACATCGCCTCGAAATACGCATCGACAAAGCGCAGTTCGGTTTCACCAAACAGAAACGGGATCGCCCCAAAGACCGGCAAGGCAACCCAGACGCCCGTGGTCAACAAAAAGGTCTGACGGATGGTCAGACCTTCGCCCACCCCGTTCGAGCAGCTGATGGCTAGAACCGAACCAGCCAGCATGGTAATAATGGCGCTTTCCAGAAAGACATGCCATTCGCCGCGCCCTTCGATCAGGTCGGCAACCATAGGCGGCAGCATGGTCGCCCCAAGAATGGCGACCAGCAAGCCTATCACATATCCGACCGGGCGAAGATCCATCATGAGGCGCAGCGTTGGCGCGCTGAACCGACCGTGTCAAGCAGATGATCCGCGATTATTCGTCGGAACTCTGGGTTGCCTTGGGCATCGTGGGCGGTTTTGACGGCGCGCGTGTACGGCGGGCCTGAGGTTTCGGTGCTTCGGCCGCCTGCGCTGTTTTCACCGCAGTCGCCTGCCGCGGCTTGGACGCAGCTTTAGGGGCAGCTGCTGTTTTTGCTGGTGTTGCAGTGGCGTTTGCGACCGCGGGCTTAGGAGTAACCGGTTTTGAAGCCTGCGCTTTCGGCGCTGGTTTCGCCGCGACGGGTTTGGCATCGGCGGGCTTTGGCGTTGCAGTCTTTGTTACGGGTGCTGCAGGTTTGTTGATGGCAACTTCAGCTTTGACAGGCGATTTGGCCACAGCAGTAGGCTTTGCCACCGGCTCGGATTTGGCCACTGGTGTGGGCTTTGTTGCAGGTGCAGGTTTAGCTGCTGTGCGCGGCTTGGCCTTGAACTTCGCGGTTGCTGCCGCTTTGAGCTTTGCTGTAGCAGTCGCCTTAGGCTTTGATGCAGCGGTTCTTTTTGCCGGGGTGGCTTTGGCGCGTTTTGCGACAGGTTTCTTAGCTGCAGGCGTTTTGGTTACGGGGGTCGAACCCAGTGCCGTCGTCTGCACTGCCTGTACTTGAGCCAATGGAAATTCCATTGCCGAGCGAGCAACGATTTGCATGATCTTGATTTGGCTCACCATGGCGTAGCCAGCCACGCGAAATGCCGCTGCCTGAAACTCCAGCGGTTGGGTAATTGGATTCATTACATGTCTCTCCTGTAACAGCGAAGCAGCCCGAAATCTGAGGGTGAGTGTCCCTGTCCGCCCAGATCATCTGGGCAGAGCTTTGGGTTTTGCAGTCCAAGGCGTGGCACGTCTCGGTGTCCTTCAGGGTCAGCACGCAGGTCAAAGCCCATCATGCGGCAGCTGCATTCCTAGATACCCTTACATCAAAACACCACGCAATTGCAGCATTTTTGCTGCAATGCGGCGATAGAGCGCTGATAGGCGTTCTTTGTGATGAAAATCCAGGCTCTTAGGCGCTGTCGTTACCCGACGTGGAACAGGGTTGTGAACAATCTTGGGTCCAGACTGACCGACTCGAAGGTGGGCCCCTCGGTCAAAACCGATACCGCGTCATGGCTGTGTAGGCTTTCCTGATGGCTTGCGATCACACGGAAATCTCCGACGTGATGGTCGGCCAACAGTTCGGCACAAAACAGCCGTGCCGCATCTTCAACAAAAATCGGATTGGCCGCGTTCAATTCGGCAAAGGCCTGTTCATCTTCACGTTTCACCATGACCTGCGTTTCTGTCGGCACGGCGCGGCGGCACAGCTCGATCAGGTCTTCGAACCACAGGCAATCTGCATCGCAATCCACCACAACGGAAATCCGCGCGACCGAACGCTGAGAGTGCGGCGTTGCAAGTTGCCCCCGCTGCGACCGCGCATGCTCGCTCAGCTCCAGCGAACAGGGGCATGTCGAAGAGTAGACATAGTCCAGATGCATGATCTTTTGGCGCACACCGTTCTGTTCGACCAGTTCCAGCGCGATGTCATAATACTGATAGCCTATCAGCCCCGAACGCAGGCTTTCGACTTTCGCCGGATAGGAAAACCGCATCTGGATGCGGGCGTCGAAACTGTCAAGATCGGTCAGATAATCGCTCAGCGCGGCCTCGATCACCTCGAAGCTGAACGTCCTTTCCGCATGCTTGTAGAACGAGCGCATGATACGGGACATGTTGATGCCCTTCTTCTCGGCCTCAAGGCTTACAGTGCCGGTGATCGAGGTCTCAAGCGTCAGGTCATCGCCGCCCTTGCGATGAAAGCGGATTGGCAGGCGGAAGTTGGAAATTCCGACGTGCTGTATCTGCTGCTTTGCACCACGGATCAAGCTAGAGGGACCGTTTTGCAGATCGGGTAGCGAGGCGCGATAGGCGGCATCCACCGCAAATTCTTCGGGATACTCCCGCGCAAGCGCCGGATAATTCTGTGCATCGAACCCTGGGATCAGCCGCGCCACCGCAGGATCAAGCTGCGAAATCTCAAGCGAAGACGCAGTTTCGGCCCATTTGCGCAGCAGCTTCAGGGCGGCGGCGGCCTCGTCACGGTCCGGAGTATCAATATCACGCGGATGAACGTTCATTGGCTAAGGGTCCTCGATTGGTCATCCTTGATATAGATGACTGCAGTTCATTTGCCAGTGTAGCGTTTTACGGACGCGATACCATTCCGGATTGAAATGAAATGAAAAATACCGGCGTTTTTAGGCCGATACCGACGGCGAGCACGGGGATACGCCGCGTTTTTCCATGAAATTGGGGGCATATTCGCCCCCAATCTCCTCAGGTCTGCGACGCCTCCAAGGCATTTCGGATGTCCGTCAACAGGTCGCCTGCGTCCTCAAGCCCCACCGAAAACCGGATCAAACCGGGGGTAATGCCGAGCTCATCCTTCTGCTCGTCACTCAGGCGTTGATGTGTGGTGGTCGCCGGATGGGTGGCAATGGATTTCGCATCGCCCAGATTGTTCGAGATCACGGGGATCGTCATAGCATTAAGAAACTTGAACGCTGCCTCTTTGCCACCTTTGATTTCAAGCGACAGAACGGTGCCGCCTTTTCCGCCTAGTTGCGACTGCACCAGTGTGTTCTGCGTGTGGGTTTTCAGCCCTGGATAAAGCGTCCGATCCAAAGCAGGATGCCCTTCCAACGCTTCGGCGATGTGCTGGGCTGTGGCCGCTTGCGCGTTCACGCGCAACGCCATGGTTTCCAGACCTTTCAGCATGACCCAAGCATTGAATGGGCTCAACGCACCACCGGTGTGTTTCAGATAGGGTTCGACCGTGCCTCGAATAAAGTCCCGGGTGCCGATGATGACACCGCCCAAGGCACGCCCCTGCCCGTCTATATGTTTGGTGGCCGAGTAGACGACCACATCCGCGCCCTGTTCAATCGCACGCGAAAATACGGGGGTGGAGAACACATTATCCACCACGACCAAGGCACCTGCCGCATGTGCCAGCTTGGCGACCGCCTCGATATCGATTACCTCAAGTGTCGGATTCGACATGGATTCGAAGAACACCGCCTTGGTGTCTGGCCGAATTGCTGCCTCCCACTGCTCTAGATCTGTGCCATCCACAAAAGTCACCTCAACCCCGAACCGGGTCAGGATGTTTTCAACGATATACAGACAGGACCCAAACAGCGCTTTGGCCGAAACGATATGGTCCCCGGCCTTCAGCATCGAGGTCAGCGCACCATTGACAGCAGCCATACCTGACGCGGTGGCAAAGGCATCCTCGGCCCCTTCCAGCGCGGCGATGCGCTGTTCGAACATGGACACAGTCGGGTTGCCGTAACGGGCATAGATAAACTCATCGGGGCCGCATTCCAGAAACCGGGCCTCGGCCTGCTCGGCACTGTCGTAGACAAAACCCTGGGTCAGGAAGATCGCCTCGCTTACCTCATTATACTGACTGCGACGAATGCCGCCATGGACGGCCTGCGTGCGTTTGTTCCAGCTCTCGCTCATGTCATTCCTTTCGGCCTCGACCCCCGAGGCGCATCAAAAAAACCCCAGACGCGGTCAAGCGAAAGGGGCCTTTCATCCTGACCTTTTAGCGGTGTTGTTTAGCGTGGCCCGCAATCCGGTAACAAATCGCCACGTGGTGTTGTTGCCCATACGCCGCAGTTGCGAATTCGTCAAGCCCGACACCTGCAACGTCACGGTTCTGTAATCGTTCATTCATGGAAGCGTCATAGCGTTATGACAAAGCGGCACCACAACATCTTGTATGAGGCAGAGCTATGCCAGTGATCAGGATCAATGCTGTCAATGGACGTGCTGAGTTACACGGAAGTTCCCGCCCCCTGATCGGGGCTTTGCAGCAGAGCCAGCAGTCCGACGGACCTGTCATTATCATGACCCACGGGTACAAGTACCGGCCAGATGATGCCGATGCCTGCCCTCACCGTCATATCTTGTCGCTACATCCCAAGGCAAAGCCCTGGTACAGCCCCAGCTGGCCACAACATCTTGGCTTTGGCAGCGGATTTGAAGACGAAGGTCTGGCCATCGCTTTTGGCTGGGACGCGCGCGGCCCGCTCTGGTCGGCGCAGCGCCGCGCTGTTGAAGCAGGCAAGGTCCTGGCAGAGGTCATTCGTCACGTCCATCACTTGAATCCTCAGCGTCCGATCCATTTTATCGGCCACTCGATGGGTACCGAACTGGCGCTTGAGGCGCTTCATCACATTCCAACGGGCGCGCTCAGCCGGATCGTTTCCCTCACCGGGGCCGCCTATCAATCCCGCACAGTCGCGGCCCTGACAACGCCCGCCGGGCGCGCGGCTGAGTTCATCAACATCATCAGCCGCGAGAACGATCTATTTGACTTTCTTTATGAAACCTTCATCCAGCCACCCCGTCGTGGCGATGTCAGCATTGGCGCGGGCCTGACGGCGCCAAACGCTGTTACATTGCAGATCGATTGCCCGGCTACGGTGGATCACCTTTCGGCGCTGATCTTCCCGCTCGCCGCGCCCGAGCGGCGCATCTGTCATTGGTCCAGTTACACACGCCCCGGCGTGCTACGCGTCTATAATGCCCTGCTGCGTGACACCGAGCGCTTGTGCCTACATACGCTTAAGCGCGGTATCCCCGAAACACCGCACAAGCGTTGGTCACGGCTTTTTGCACTACCCCGTCCGCAGGCCCTCTTGCCGTTTGCTCAGAAAGCATCATGATCCCCTCAGCTTGAGGAGATATTATGATCGATCTGTATTTCTGGCCCACGCCAAATGGCTGGAAGGTATCCATCGCTCTGGAAGAGATGGAGCTACCCTACACCACCCATCTGATCAATATTGGCAAGGGCGACCAGTTCGATCCTGACTTTCTGAAGATTTCGCCCAACAACCGGATGCCTGCCATCGTTGACCCTGACGGCCCGAATGACGCACCCGTTTCCGTGTTCGAAAGCGGCGCGATCTTGATGTATCTGGCGCGCAAGACCGGGCGTTTCTATGGCGAATCCGAACGTGAACGTATCGCCATCGAAGAGTGGCTGATGTGGCAGATGGGCGGTGTAGGCCCGATGGCCGGACAAGCGCATCACTTCCTGAAATATGCCCCTCAGATGGATCCACCCCATGACCTGCCCTATGCCAAGGATCGCTATCGCGCTGAGGTTGGGCGCCTTTACGGCGTGCTCGATCGAAGACTGGCCGAAAACGAATACGTCGCGGGCGATTTCTACTCAATCGCCGATATGGCGATCTGGGGTTGGGCCAGCCTTTGGGAGGGTCAGCAACAAGTCCTGGAAGACAAAACGCATTTCGCTAGATGGCTCGACACAGTCAGCACCCGCCCTGCTGTACAAGCCGGTCGCGCCCTTCACGCAGAACTCAGAGGGGATCACCGGGACAAGACAGCACAAAGTGTTTTATTCAAGCGGTAGCAGCAACTAGGCTGTAGTTCTGATCAAACGGCCTCTTAGTTACCAAAATGGATTGCGCATGCGCCTTTTCGCACGAAACAAAACAGTTTGGGCGCTCTGCGTCCTTGGTGCCGCTTTGGCTGGCGCGGGCTATTTTTGGGTAAAGCCCATGCAAACCCGCGCTAACAACGAACTGTCTCTGGAATACATGACCTGGCCCGAAGTCCACGCCGCCCTAAACGCAGGCTACACGACCGTCATTATTCCAACCGGCGGGACCGAACAGAATGGCCCCCATGCGGCGCTTGGAAAACACAACTTCGTTGTCGCACATACCAGCCGACAAATAGCCCAAGACCTTGGCAAAACCCTTGTCGCTCCGGTCATCAAATACGTCCCAGAAGGTGAGGTTGCGCCAAACCCGACGGGTCACATGCAATGGCCGGGAACGATATCTGTACCAGAACCTGTTTTCGAAGAGTTACTTGTCGCGACGATCCGCAGCTTGGCCACACACGGGTTCAATGAAATCCTGCTGATTGGAGACAGCGGAGGGAACCAGGCAGCGCAAGACCAGGCCGCTGCTTCGATGACCCTTGAGCTTGCGCCTGCCGGGGTCACGGTGCGGCATGTTTCTGACTACTACGCAGACAATGGCCAGGTCACTTACCTGCAAAACCAAGGCTTCAGTGCCGAACAAATCGGAAATCATGCCGCCCTGCGAGATACGTCAGAGCTTTTGTACGTCGAACCAGGTACGGCAGGTCGCTCAGAAACACCGGTGCCTGCGGGCTGGAACACGGGCTTTGACGGGCGACCTGATCTTGCGACCCCGGAAATCGGCAAAGCGATGATCCAGCTCAAGATCGACGCCGCACTAGCCCAGATACGCCGTTTCAGGGAAGAAGAAACAGATTAAACCCGGTTATACCCTTTTGCAGATCAACGGCTACTGGCCGGAATATGTTCAGTTTTCTGTGCACAACCATGCAAATCGCTTCACAAGACACTCAACCCGATGTTGCCCATACGGACATCTCTAAAACCGCTATTAAATAGTGAATATCGATAGAGAAAGCCCAGACGCGGCGCGATGCGTCGCAATTGCCACTGGAAACGCTTAGCTCCCTTCACTAATGAAGAATTCGACACTTGCAGAAGGAAGACGCACGCAATGGCAAAGATCACCTATGTCGAGCATGGCGGTACCGAACACACAGTCGAGGTCGCCAACGGACTGACGGTCATGGAAGGGGCCCGTGACAACAATATCCCAGGCATTGAGGCCGATTGCGGCGGTGCCTGCGCCTGCTCAACCTGCCATGTCTACATCCACCCTGACTGGGTCGAGAAAATCCCCGCCAAGGATGATATGGAAGAAGACATGCTGGACTTCGCTTACGAGCCCGACCCGGCCCGCTCGCGCTTGACCTGCCAGATCAAGGTGACGGATGCACTGGATGGTCTGGTTGTACAAATGCCCGAAAAGCAGATCTGATGCCAACCAAAGCGCCGCGCCCGCCCGCTCGCCTCTGGCACATTCGGGCCCGCGGCGCTCTGTCAGCGTGTTGCATGTGGCTTGCCGGAGCAAGCTTTGTAACCGCAGACACAATAACCTCAGCCCGGTTTACGGAACCAACCACGCGCTACGCGCATGGTGTCCTGGGTGACAACATCGAATACGGCGCGCTAGAATTAAGCATCAAAGGTGAAGATGGCACCAAGGTCACGACCATCACCCTGCCAGAAAATCGCGTTTTCGAAGACTTGGCGCCCAGGCTTTGGGACATCGATTCCGATGGCGATGTCGAAGCTGTCGTCGTTGAGTCTCAAGACCAGCGCGGTGCTCAACTCGCTATCTACGATGCAACCGGAACAAAAATCGCCGCCACCCCGCATATCGGCACCCGCTTCCGTTGGCTGGCCCCAATCGGAGCTGCTGATCTGGATGGCGACGACCATGTCGAGATTGCCTATATCGACCGCCCTCACCTCGCAAAAACCCTGCGCATCTGGCGCTACAAAGACGATGCTCTGATCGAAATCGCCTCGCTCCCTGGTCTGACCAACCACAAGATCGGTGAGGATTTCATCTCGGGCGGCCTGCGTACCTGCGCTAACGGTCCGGAACTCATCGTTGCCAGCGCCGATTGGACCCGGATCATCAGTATCTCTTACCAAAACGATTGGACCCAAACCGATATCGGCCCATTCAGCGGCCCTGAAATCCTCGCCCAAGCCCTGGAATGCTGATCCGTTCTTCATCTGGCCAAAAATATCTCGAGGAGCGCGAGGGGCTGGCCCCTCGCCCAGAAAGTTGAGACGGGCGCAGCCCGGCAATCAGATCACAGCGCGCGCCAACCAATATCGCGGCGGTAGAACCCCTCCGGCCAGTCCACCCCATCCACCATCGCATAGGCCCGATCCCGCGCTTTTTGCAGCGTGTCCCCGCGTGCAGTGACGTTCAGCACCCGACCGCCAGAGGCCTGCACCTGACCTTCAACCGCTTTGGTGCCTGCATGAAACACCATGTTGCTGCTGTCTTCGGGCAGGTCATCCAAACCTTTGATGATAGAGCCTTTCTCATATGCCCCGGGATAGCCTTGCGCGGCCATGACTACGGTCATCGCATGATCCTCAGCCCAATTCACCCGGGTCTGCTCCAGCCGCCCCTCGGCCGCTGCATGCATCAAATCCATAGCTTGCGCGCCCAGACGCATCATCAGCACCTGACATTCGGGGTCGCCGAACCGCACATTGTATTCCACCAAACGCGGGTGCCCATCCTTGATCATCAAACCGGCATAGAGCACCCCCTGAAACGGCATCCCGCGCCGCTTCATCTCGGCCATGGTCGGGCGGATGATTTCATCCATCGCACGGGCTTCAACCTCAGGGCTCAGAACCGGAGCGGGAGAATAGGCGCCCATGCCACCGGTGTTCAGCCCGGTATCGCCTTCGCCCACACGCTTGTGGTCTTGTGCTGTGCCGATGGACAAGATGTTTTGTCCGTCGCACAGCACGAAGAGAGAAGCTTCCTCACCCTCCATGAATTCCTCGATCACAACTTCGGCCCCTGCACCCCCAAAGGCGCCGCCGAACATGTCATCGATAGACTCTAACGCGGTTTGCACGTCCATCGCAACGATCACACCCTTGCCTGCGGCGAGACCATCGGCCTTGACCACGATGGGTGCACCCTGCTCGCGGATATAGGCTTTTGCCGGTTCCGCCTCGGTAAACCTTGCATAGGCCGCTGTCGGTGCTGCGGCTGCATCACAGATCTCTTTGGTAAAGCTTTTTGAGGCCTCAAGTTGCGCCGCTGCAGCCGAGGGGCCAAAGACCAGCACGCCAGCCTCTCGCAAACGATCAGCAACGCCTGCGGCCAATGGCGCTTCGGGTCCGACGATGACAAAATCAATCGCGTTTTCCTCGGCGAAGCTGACCACTGCGCCACCATCCTCGATATCTAGCGCAGCACAATCGGCGATCTGAGCGATTCCGGCATTTCCCGGCGCAACAATCAAGCGGTCGCATTTGGGGTTCTGCATCACCGCCCAGGCCAGGCTGTGCTCGCGCCCGCCGCTGCCGAGAATAAGGATGTTCATGAAAGCTCTCCGATCTGCTTGGCCTTGCCTGCGCGGCGTTCTAAGCTGGGTGGGCATTTGACACAAGGCGCTGAAATGTCCGATCTGCTCGACGAGCCCATTCCTGGCCAAAACACTCCCGAATATTCGGTTTCCGAGCTCTCGGGAGAGGTAAAACGCACGCTCGAAGGGTCGTTTGGACGAATCCGTGTCCGCGGTGAGGTCGGGCGGGTGTTCAAAGCGCGCTCGGGGCATCTGTACTACGACATCAAGGATGATCGGAACGTGCTGGCGTGTACCACGTGGAAAGGTCAAATCTCGGGCCTGTCGGTCGTACCTGAAGAAGGGCTGGAGGTTGTCGTGACCGGACGCCTGACCGCTTTTGGCGCGCAGTCCAAATACAATATGAACGTGGATGAGGTCGCCGTCGCGGGCCAAGGGGCTTTGATGGCGCTGCTGGAGAAGCGCAAGAAACAACTCGAATCCGAGGGACTGTTCGCGCCCGAGCGTAAAAAGCCCTTGCCCTATCTACCGCAGATCATCGGCGTTGTGACCTCACCCTCAGGCGCGGTGATCCGTGATATCCTGCATCGGCTGCGGGATCGTTTTCCCCGCAAAGTTCTGATCTGGCCAGTTGCTGTTCAGGGGGCCAACTGCGCGCCCGAAGTGGCCCGCGCCATCGAAGGGCTCAACGCGCTCACACCCGGTGGCGCGTTGCCTCGCCCCGATCTGATCATCGTTGCGCGCGGCGGCGGGTCGATCGAAGATCTGTGGGGGTTCAACGAGGAAAGCGTCGCTCGTGCCGCTGCGGCCTCGGACATCCCGTTGATCTCGGCTGTGGGTCACGAAACGGATACAACGCTGATCGATTTTGTCTCGGACCGGCGGGCACCCACGCCGACTGCTGCCGCTGAGCTGGCTGTCCCCGTTCGGATGGAGCTGCTGGCTTGGACCGACGAGCAAGGCGCACGCCTGTCCCGTGCGGCCAGCGATGCGGTCCAGCGCCGCAGCCAGCGCTTACGCGACGTGGCCCGCGCCCTACCGCGCCCGGATAGTTTGTTGAACACCCCCCGGCAACGTCTTGATCTGATTGCCGAACGCCTGACACCAGCCTTGACCAGAGGCGTTCAAAACCGCCGCCTGCAATTGGTCGAGATGTCAGCCCATCTGCGCCCCTCAACCTTACGCGGCGTTGTCACATCTCAGCAGGAAAACCTGCGCAACCTGTCGTCGCGCCTATCCGTGCGTCCGATCCAACGCGAGATTGACCAGCAGCGCCAAGCCACCAACAGATTGGCCGAGCGGCTAGACACAGCTCAAAGCGCCCGATTGGACCGCCTGCGCCAAACGCTGGATGCCACAGACCGCCTGCGCGAAACGCTTAGCTACAAAGCCACACTGGAACGCGGCTATGCCGTTGTGCGGGCCGAAGGCGACGTGATCACCACCAAGTCACAAGCCGCCAAGCACCCGGTGCTGGAAATCGAGTTTGCCGATGGCCGCCTGACGACCGGAGGCTCCGGCAAGTCGCCCACAAAAAAGGGCAAACCGGATGCACCCGATCAGGGTTCACTTTTCTAAGTCATGCTAACGATCTGGGGCCGCAAAACATCATCGAATGTGCAAGCCCTCATGTGGTGTGTCGGAGAGTTGGGACTAGAGTATCACCGCCATAACGTCGGCCATCACTTTGGCGGGCTCGACACTCAAGCCTTTGCAAATCTGAACCCAAATCGCACAATCCCGGTCCTTCAGGATGGCACAAAGCCGCCCGTATGGGAGACCGGAGCCATTCTGCGCTATCTCGCCGACCGCTACGCATCTGACACGTTTTGGCCCAAAGACCCGGTTCAGCGCGTCGACGTGGACAAATGGGCCGAATGGGCGAAGATCAATGTTGCAATGGCCTTTACGGTCCCAGTGTTCTGGCAGGTGGTTCGAACCGCACCTGCCGATAGAGACAAGGTTAAGATCAGGAACGCTATTGAACAGCTTGAAACAAAATTGGAAATTGCAGATCGACGTTTGGATAGCCGCGAATTCCTCACCGGCCCTGACCTGACCCTGGCCGACATCCAGTTCGGCCACATCCTGTACCGATACTACGATATCGAGATTTCGCGCGCGCAGTTTCCAAATCTCAAACGCTACTATACTCAACTCACAGAAAGGCCTGCATTCCGGCAACATGTTATGATCAGCTACCAAGACCTACGGGTGAGCTGAGATCAAACCCCAACCTCTGGCCCAAGGCAGATCATCTCTTCACCCAAATCTTCGGCCTCATACAACTGCGTCGCCTGTGGGTCGCCTTCGAACTGGGCAACCAAGCCGCCGCCTAGCCGCGTGAAAACCCAGCATTGCGGATCTGACCTGTCTTCATAGACAAAACATATCTGATCTTCGCGCTGATACCACACACCTTCCTTGCAGTTGCCATCAAGGAATGACCAGATCACGCGACGATTGGGCAAATAGCGTTCTACCCCGTAAACCTCGCCGCTATAGCCGTAAAACAGGGTTTTTCCGCGCGTATAGTCATCAAATTCCGCCCCCGACAGCGCTGTTTGCGCCCCCACAGGATGGGACGAAAACACAAGAAGAATCGCAAAGAACCTCAACATAGCGCCATAGTGTCAGATACACGCGATCAAAGCTATTCGCACTGCGCGTTCACATGCCTCCACGTCACCTGTTGTGCCAATTGCAGATTTCGAACGACAGTAAAGCCACGAGAGTGGGAGGAAACCAGAGTGAACAGTCTGATTTGGATCGCTGCCGCATGCGCCCTGGCCTATCTGCCCCTGTCGCCACGCCCGGCCAGCACAATACGCACTGCGCTTAAAACTGCCTCTGTCGCCCTACTGGCCCTGTTCGCGGCTCTCAG
This sequence comes from Ruegeria sp. AH12, assembly GCF_056541465.1. Lineage (NCBI taxonomy): Bacteria > Pseudomonadati > Pseudomonadota > Alphaproteobacteria > Rhodobacterales > Roseobacteraceae > Ruegeria > Ruegeria sp. AH12. Next base: position 215,934 of record NZ_JBQFYL010000002.1, read on the forward strand.
TGGCTCCGCGAGTCTGTTGATCCTGGCCTTGGCCCTATGTGCTATGGGGGACGCGCTACTTTCCCGCGAGTCCGAGACCAGCTTTATGGCCGGTATCGGCGCATTCGCGGCAGGACATCTCGCCTATATCGCCCTGTTTCTGTCTTATCCAACCAGCAACGTGGCGCTCATCTTCGATCACCCCGGATATGTCTGGTCTCTCATCTTGCTGGGAATTGTCGCCGCCACCCTCCTGGCACCTCGTGCCGGAGACCTCAAGGTGGCGGTTCTGGCCTATATCCCGATCATCCTCGGCATGGGCATCACGGTTCTCGCTCTGCCCGATACAGGCGCCCTTCGTTGGGCCATGCCCGCTGCGATGGCCTTCATCGCCTCTGATCTGATCCTTGCAACTGAAAAGTTCCTACTACCTGCAAATCACCCGGCTCTGAGGATCACCCCCTATCTGATCTGGCCGCTCTATTGGGGCGCACAAGCCGGGTTCCTGATCGCCTTCACCTGACCCTTTGCAACTGCCGTAAATCCGCATTAGGTGAAAGGATCACCTGCGGAGACCAAAATGGCGTTTTTTTCAAAGCTCAAGGACAAGCTGTTCAAATCCTCCTCGCGCCTCGAAGAGGGGTTGGATGCGATTGTCGAGGATGGCGGCGAGGAATCCGCGCCCGATCCGGTGATCCCGCAGCCCGAGCCCGAACCGCAACCCGTTCCAGAGGTACTCAGCCCGGCTCCCACCCCGGCGCCATCCGAGCCTCCTGCTCCTACACCTGCAGACCCCACGCCTGCACCAATGCCGCCGGAGGCCCCGGAATCCAAAGGCTTACTAGGCCGATTGTTCAGCCGCGGCGATGCCCAAACCGTTGTCCGCCGTACGTTGGACGATGACATGCTGGAACAGCTCGAAGAGCTGCTGATCGCCTCGGATATGGGCGTCGACACCGCCCTGCGCGTAACCGCAAACATGGCCGAGGGTCGCTTTGGCCGCAAACTCTCGACGAGCGAAATCAAACAATTGCTGGCACAGGAAGTCGCCCGCGTCATGGAGCCTGTGGCGCGCCCATTACCGATTTATCCCAAACGCCCGCAGGTGGTTCTGGTCGTCGGCGTCAACGGCTCGGGCAAAACCACGACCATCGGTAAGCTCGCCAGCCAATTCAAATCGGCAGGCAAGCGGGTTGTCATCGCCGCCGGCGACACCTTCCGCGCCGCCGCCGTTGAACAACTCCAGGTCTGGGGCGAACGCGCCGGTGTCCCGGTCCTGACCGCACCGGAGGGCTCTGACCCCGCGAGCCTCGCCTTCGATGCCCTGACCAAAGCCCAGGAAGATGGCGCCGACCTGTTGATGATCGACACGGCAGGTCGTCTGCAAAACCGCGCCGACCTGATGGAGGAACTGGCCAAGATCGTCCGCGTCATTCGCAAAGTTGACGACACCGCCCCGCACAACACCCTACTTGTGCTCGATGCCACGACCGGTCAAAACGCGCTCAGTCAGGTGGAAACCTTCCGCAACCTGGCCGATGTCTCAGGCCTTGTGATGACCAAACTCGACGGCACGGCCAAGGGCGGCGTTCTAGTGGCACTTGCGGACAAGTTCGGCCTGCCGATCCATGCCATCGGCGTCGGTGAACAAATCGACGATCTGGCCCCCTTCGACCCCGAAGAATTCGCCGCCGCCCTGACCGGCCTGGATCAAAGCTGATCCAAGTCTTCATCTGGCCATAAATATCCTCGGGGGTCTGGGGGCAGACAGCCCCCAGCCTCTCCCTCCAGCAAAAAGATCTGATACTTGAGCGACTGGCTGATCTCACTTGAAGGCACCGAAGCGGGCCACCAGCTTGCCCTTGGGCTGGCGCTCATGGCCGCTTTTTTGCACGCGGTCTTCGGGGCCCTTCAGAAGGGCCGCCATGACCCGTGGCTGTCTCGCGGGGCCATCGATGCCTGCTATTGCCTGATGGCCGCCCCTTTTGCATTCTTCATCGTACCCTGGCCCGAACCCTATATGTGGCCGATCTTTGCGGTCGTCTGGCTGATTCACATCGCCTACAAGACGCTGCAGGCGATGGCCTATACCAAAGGATCTTATACGGTCGTTTACCCCGTTGTGCGGGGCACCGGCCCGCTGTTCACCGTGATCGGCGCCTATCTGTTGTTCGGAGAAACCTTCACAGACACCCAGTGGTTTGGTGTTGCGGTATTACTGGCCGGGATATTCGGCCTCGCGCTCTACAACCTGCGCTTCCTTGAAACCAATCGTGAAACGCTCGGCATTGCGCTGGTGCTGGCCGTTACAACCGGGCTGTTTGTGGCACTCTATACGACCTATGACGCCTACGGCATACGCGCTACCGCCGACCCGTTCACCTTTCTGGCGTGGTTCTTCATGATCGATGGAGCTGCGATGCCGATCTACGCCTTCCTCAGATGGCGCGCCATGATCAATCGCCCGGCCATTGGTCCCCTCATGCTGCGTGGACTTGCAGGCGGCATCATCGCGCCCATGTCCTTCGGTGCCATTATGTTGGCCACACGGCTCGACAAGGTGGGCGAAGCCGCCGTTCTGCGCGAGACCTCAACAGTCTTTGCGGCCTTGATCGGTTGGCTTGTTCTGAAAGAAACCGTCGGCCCCAGACGCATTGCTTTGATGGCATTGATTGCATTGGGCGCCGTAATCGTTGAAATGGGCGGGTAAGCAGCAGGAAGATACGATGACAGGCAAAAAAGACATCAACCCGTTTCTGAAACAGGTGCTGGAGCTTGGCCCTCCGCTGGCCTTTTTCTTCATCTACCTGCGCCTGCGCGATGACAGCTTCCTGATCGGCGGCACAGAATATTCCGGCTTTATCGTCGCGACGATCATCTTTGTGCCCCTGATGCTGACCGCGATGGGCATCCTTTGGTTTCTGACCGGTAAACTCAGCAGATTGCAGATTTTTACCGCCATCATGGTCATCTTCTTTGGCGGTCTGACCGCTTGGTTCAATGATGAGCGGTTCTTCAAGATGAAAACAACGCTGGTTTACGGCGTCTTCTCGACCATCCTGGGGATCGGCCTGCTGCAGGGGAAATCCTATCTGGCATACGTGCTGGATGAAATGCTGCCCATGAAACACGAAGGCTGGATGATCCTGACCCGCAGGCTTTGTGCCTGTTTTGCCGTTCTGGCCATCGCCAATGAACTCGTCTGGCGCACCATGTCCACGGATTTGTGGGTAAAGATCGAAACCTTTGCCTTTCCGATTGCCTTGATGGCGTTTTTGATGCTGCAATTCAGCCTGCTACAAAACTATATGGAAGACCCGGATCAGCAATGAGCGCCAGCGCTGCGTTGATGCACCACCATCACACCGCGCGAGTGATCCGCTCGCTGCAAAAAAACTTGGCTTAAGCCCGAAGCTATGAAAGGTTAAAGCACCACTCATCACCTAAATCCGGAGTTCACCGCCCGTATGACGGCCTTTCCTTCTAGTGGCTTTCTATCCGAAGCCTCTGACGAGCTTCGAGAGATGCTCTCTGATCTTGCCTCTGAACTGACCCTTGAGCAGGGCGAAACCCTGTTTGAGCAGGGTGACGAGGGTGACGCGCTCTACGCGATACTCTCAGGCACGCTTGAAGTGTCGTTTTTGGCCATGAGCGGGCGAAAGCTGACCCTAACCCTGATGCGCCCTGGCGAAGTGTTTGGCGAGATTGCCTTGTTTGACAGTGGCCCCCGCACAGCCACGGTCACCGCAGCCGAACCGTCGCGTGTTCTGCGCGTGCGCCGCCGTGATGCGATGGGCCAAATCCGCCAACATCCCGATCTTGCCGTTGATATGGTCCGTTTGGCAGGTTTACGCATGCGCTGGATGGACTCGCAGTTGAACGAGCAGGTCTTTTTGCCCATGCCAATCCGCCTGGCCCGTAAACTGCTTCATCTGTCCAATCTGCAAGACGACCCAACGGCACGAATCACGCTATCGCAAAGCGAATTGGCCGAATTTGTCGGCGCCACGCGCGAGGCGGTGTCTAAAACCATCTCAACCTGGAAGCGCGACAACGTGGTCGAAGCCTCTCGCGGAGGTTTGCTGATTCAGGATTTCGAAGCCCTGCGTGAACTGGCCGAATCCGATCTGATCTGACGATTTCGCAGTTTGATGTGATCTGGTTCACAGAAGAATAGGCCGAACCTGACCTAAGGTGAGCTTGTTACCGTAGGAGGTCAGAGAATCATCCCCGATATCTGTCCACTGATCTCTCCCTGTATCTGAGCCATATGTCGTCCCGACATATGGCTCATTTTCTTTGTGATCTCAGACCTTGCCCGCGCGTATCAGTACCTGCGATGCACGTGTTTGCCACGGACGACCATTCGGTTCTTTTGCTTTTCCCGCAGGAAGACAAACAGACCCGACCCTAGGATCAGGAGTATTCCAAAAACAACCGGCAAACCCGGTAGCTCGCCCCAGATCACCCAGCCCCAAAAGATCGCCAGCGGCAGGCCCACATATTCGAAAGGGGCCACGGTGGCCGCGTCCGCGATGCGATAAGCCTGCCCAAGGCAATACCCGATAAGAGCTGCGTTCAACCCCAAACCTGCGAACAACCAGAGGTCATGACCTCCGGGCCAGACCCAAGCGCGGAATAGGAACTGTAGGCTTTCATTCTCGACACCCTCGGCAAATCGTCCATCTCCGGCGACGAGCCAGAAGACAATGCTGACAACAATAAAGGCAGATTGAATATAGGCCGCCATGGCAGACGCCTTGGATTTGGCGCCCAGATATCGCGTCATGACGTTGTTCAGCGCATAGGTGAATGCGGCGGCAATGGGCAGGACATAAACCCACAGGCTGATCGTGCGCTCTGCCCCGCTTTCCCAGGGACGTGTCATGATGATCACACCGGCGAACCCGACCAGAACCGCGCCAATGCGCATCGGTCCGACCTTTTCGCCCAAGATCGGGATGCTGAGCAAAGTGATCATCAAAGGGGCCACGAAAAACACAGCCGTCGCCTCGGCCAGAGGCATAACCGCAAGGGCGGTGAAAAAGGTCAGGTTTGCAATCACCAGGAACGTCGCTCGAAGAACATGCAGGCCCGGTTGATCGGTTTTCAGGATATTCCATCCCCCCTCCAACTGAACCAGAGCGAGGCTAAAGCCGATCCCAATCAGAGAACGGGTAAATACCATTTGGTGCAAAGGATACCCGCCCGACAGAAACTTGATCAGCATGTCGTTGAGGGAAATCCCCAGCATGCCGATCAGGATAAAGACGATAGCCAATGTAGGGTTTTGTAAAATCTTGTTTTCCGACACAATATGCCCTTTCGTCCGGCCCCTAACACGGGTTTCGGATCAGGTCCGCTCTGTTTGCGACATGATGTTTGACATTGAATCCAATCCCGGTTCAAAGAGCCTGACCACCGCTTAGCCGACAAAAAAGAGGCCCCGGATCGGAGCCTCTTAGATCATTGCTTACAAGATCAAAACCGGTGTTATTCTTCCAGGCTGAGCGCCACAAACCGTGGGTCACCGCCACGACGCACCAGCAACAGCAGAGACTTGCGTCCAGCCACCTGGGCTTCTTCCATCCGGTCTTCCAGGTCTTCGATTGTGGCAACCTTCTGCTGGCCCGCTTCGGTGATCAAATCACCAGCCCGCAGCCCTTTGGCATAGGCTTCCGATGCCTGATCCACATCCGAAACCACCAGCCCTTCGGCATCTGCGTCCAAGCCCAGTTCTTCGCGCAGTGTGTCGTTGAGCGGTGAAATAGTCAGACCCAGAATATCCGTGTTTTCATCATCAGGCGTGTCTTCAGCTTCTTCTTCGCCATTCTCGGCGCGCTCCGCATCTTCGCGGCGGCCCAGCGTGACCAAGACGGTCTGGGTGCTGCCATCGCGGCTGACCACGACGCGGACGGCTTTGCCAACCGTTGTTTCACCTACCTGACGGACAAGGCCGCGCGTATCCGCGACATCGACGCCGTCAAAGCTTAGGATGACGTCACCCGCCAGCAGGCCAGCCTCTTTCGCAGGGCCTTCGGGCACATCGCTAATCAGCGCGCCACCGGGTTTTTCAAGGCCCATGGCTTCGGCCATGTCTTCGGTCACGTCCTGAATACGGACACCCAGCCAGCCTCGGCGGGTTTCCCCGAACTCGCGCAGCTGATCCACAACTTTGACCACCACATTGGAAGCCATCGAGAAGCCAATCCCGATGGACCCACCATTGGGCGAAAGAATCGCGGTATTCACACCAATCACCTGGCCATCCATGTTGAACAGCGGACCGCCCGAGTTGCCCCGATTGATCGCCGCATCGGTCTGGATGTAGTCATCATAAGATCCGCTCAGCGCGCGGTTGCGCGCAGATACGATCCCGGCCGAGACCGAGAATCCCTGCCCCAGCGGATTGCCCATGGCAATCACCCAATCCCCAACCCGCGCAATATCGCTGTCACCGAATTGGACGTATTTCAACGGGCCAGAAGCTTCGACCTTGAGCAGAGCAATGTCGGTCTTTTCATCAGTGCCGATCACCTTTGCAGGCAGCTCTTTCTTGGGCTGACCATCGCCCGGGAAGAATTCGACAAGGATTTCATCCGCTTCGGCAATGACGTGATTGTTGGTAACGATGTACCCATCTTCCGAGATCACAAATCCCGAGCCCAGAGCATTGCTGCGGCGCGGGACGTTTTCGCCATTGTCACCGCGATCCTGGAACTCGCGAAAGAAATCTTCGAACGGGGACCCTTCGGGAACAATGCCCTGCGGGCCGGTTTGACCTTCGATCAGGGTCGATGTGGTGATGTTCACCACAGCCGGGCTGATCTGTTCCGCCAGCGGCGCCAGGCTTTCGCCACGTGCATGCGCCGCTACCGTTTGCGCAGCGATCAGAACCATTCCCGCAAATGCCAGCCACATCAGCCGCATGAAACCAAACCCTTCGTCCTGTTGGACGGACATACTGCGTGCTTGTGCCTGCACTTGGGAACTCCTTGTCGTCACTATCTGCGGACCGCCCTTGGGCCGCCCTCTTGGCAACCAATGTAGTCGGTTTGCTGCAACCCGCAACTCAGGATCGCGGGGAAATCACCAGCGCGTGAAGCCCTGACGTCAAAAACCCAACTGGTAGGCACCCCAAATCAGGACAAGCCCACTGACCACACAGAGCAATCCGGATAACCGTCGCGCCTGCTCCGGAAGGGACCGGAGTGCCTCTAGCATCCGTTCAATAAGCGAAGGGGCCAGCGCATAGGCCAGCCCCTCGACAATCAGAACCAGCCCAAAGGCCAGAAGGATCATACCCATCATTCGGCCGCAGGCGCACGTTGCCCGGTGGGCGATTTCAGGTAGTTGAAGAACTCGGAATCCGGGCTCAGCACCATCGAGCTATTGCCGCCACCCAGCGCCTTTTCATAGGCGGTCAGCGAGCGGTAGAATTCAAAGAATTCCGGGTCCGCCCCATAGGCTTCAGCAAAGATAGCGTTGCGCTCTGCGTCAGCCTCACCACGAATGATCTCGGCCTCGCGGTTGGCATCTGAGACCAGTTCGACGACGGTTCGGTCGGCTTGCGCGCGAACACGTTGCGCAGCTTCGTTACCACGGGCACGTTCGTCGGTTGCTTCGCGCTCCCGTTCGGCCTTCATCCGGTCAAACGTGGCTTCAAGGTTGGCCTGCGGCAGATCGGTCGCTTTCAATCGCACGTCGATCACGTTGACGCCCAGCGCGCGCGCCTCGGCAATGGCACTGTTTCTGATACGCAGCATCAGAGCCGCCCGATCCGAGCTCAGGATATCACGTGAGGACACCGAACCCAGAACTTCGCGCGTTTCGGCGCGCAGGATGCGATCCAGGCGATCCTCGGCCACCGGAACACCACCAACACCTACGGCCTGGCGGAACTGTTCCAGATCGGAAATCCGGTAACGGGCGAACGCATCAACAACCAGACGACGGTCGTCCAGAGGAGTGACCTCAAGCGGCTGTACGTCAATTGACAGGATACGGTCATCATAACGGACAACCTCCTGTATCAGCGGGATTTTAAACGCCAGACCGGGCTCTTCTTTTACAGCGACAACGCGGCCAAACTGCAGAACCAGCGCGCGTTCGCGTTCATCCACAATGAAGATCGAGGACAGGCCGACAACAGCCAGAATAGCAATGACGATCAGAATGATAGGTGATTTACGCATCAGTTGCTCTCCGCTGTGTTGCTACGGCGCAGTTCGTTCAGCGGCAGATAAGGGACAACACCCTGCCCTTGACCGGATGAGTTTTCGTCAAGGATGATCTTGTCGACATCCCCCAGAACCTGCTCCATCCGTTCCAGATAGAGGCGCTTTCGGGTCACGTCTGGCGCTTTGGTATATTCCTCCAGAACCGCGCTGAAACGGCTGGCCTCACCCTGCGCGCTGTTGATCTGCTGGGCGCGATAGGCTTCGGCTTCTTCCAGAACCTGCGCGGCTTCACCACGCGCTTCCGCCAGAACGCGGTTAGCATAAGCGTCGGCGACGTTTTGCAGACGGTCACGCTCCTGCGCAGCGGCCTGAACGTCGCGGAACGATGCGATCACGTCCTGCGGCGGGTCGGCCTTGTCAAAGTTCACACGGATGATGTTCACACCCGAATCGTAGCTGTCCATTGTGGACTGGATCAGTTCCTGCAAACGCTCGGCAATCACACCACGGTCCCGGTTCAGGATCGGTGCCAGCTCGCTTTGTGCAATGATTTCGCGCATGGCCGATTCCGAGACCGCGCGGATCGTCTGACGCGGGTCACGGAGGTTGAACAGGAATTTGGCCGGGTCATTGATATTCCAAACGACCTGATAGTCGATATCGACCACGTTTTCATCGCCGGTCAGCATCAGACCATCATCACTGCCACGAGCACCGCCCATATCCTCGGTCTGTTCGCGAGTGACGGGGATGACCTCGGCGGTCACAACGGGCCATGGCGCGAAGTTCAGACCCGGGTTCCCAACAGCGGAAAACTCACCCAGAAACAGCTCAACAGACTGTTCTTCGGGTTTCACGGTGTAAAAACTGGCAGCCGCCCAAAGGCCAATGGCAACCAAAGCGCCAATCGCCACAGTTCCTTTGGTGAACAACGGACCACCGCCGCCACCGCCTGAACCGTTTGTGCCACGACCACCACCGCCACGACCGCCCATCAGAACGCGCAGCTGTTCCTGGCCTTTCTTCATCAGCTCATCGATTTCGGGGATCTGCGGGCCATCGCCTTCGGGGGGCTTACGCCCATCCCCGTTATTTCCCCGATTTCCTCCACCACCTGAGGAGCCTCCGCCCCCCCAGGGGCCACCGCTGTTGCCCGCCATATGTCTCAATTCCTTTATCTTGGCCCGTGTGATCACGGGGTCCCTTGTAACTTGTGTGCGCCCGGTTGCAAATCAAGCCGTGCGTACAGGTTGCCGCATTGTCACCAATTCCTCGGCCATCACCGGATGAACCGCAACCGTGCGGTCAAAATCTTCCTTTGTGGCACCCATTTTCACAGCGATCCCGGCCAGCTGAATCATCTCGCCTGCGCCGGGGGCCACGATATGACAGCCCAGCACCTTGCGCGTTGCCTGGCTGACGATCAGCTTCATCAGAACCCGCTGGGTGCCACCAGCGAATGCCTTCTGCATCGGTTTGAACGAGGTCGCATAAACCTCAATTGGTTCCTGAGCCGAAGCTTCTTCCTCGCTTAGACCGACCGTTCCGAATTCAGGCTGCGTAAAGATCGCAGTGGGAATAAGGTCGTGATCCACCGGTGTCGGGTTACCCCTAAACACGGTTTCGACAAAGGCCATGCCCTCGCGGATGGCAACCGGGGTCAGGTTCACCCGATCCGTCACATCGCCAATCGCGTAGATCGAGGGCACACCGGTTTGGCTGTATTCATCCACAATGATCTCACCTTTGCGGCCGCGCTCGACACCTACGGCTTCCAGCCCCAGATTGTCGGCATTCGGCGTACGACCGGTGGCGTACATCACGACGTCAAACTGATCCTCGGTGCCATCCGTAGCCTTGACGCGGATTTTGGCGCCCTCCTTCGTCATCTCCAGCACATTCGTGCCCAGACGCACATCAATCCCGTTCTGGCGCATTTCTTCGCAGATCAGCCCGCGCGCTTCCTCGTCGAACCCACGCAGGATTTGCGCACCGCGATAGAATTGCGTGGTCTTGACCCCCAAACCGTTCATGATCCCGGCGAATTCGCTGGCGATGTAGCCGCCACCAACGATCAGGATGCTTTCGGGCAGTTTCGGCAGATGGAAAATCTCGTTCGAAGTGATCGCCAGATCCGAGCCCGGAAAATCAAGCACCACCGGACGACCGCCCGTTGCAATCAGAATGTGCTTGGCGGTTTTGCGCGTTCCATCGGCCAGCTCAACCGTATGCGCGTCAACCACATGCGCGCGCTGATCAAAGCTTTCGACGCCGTTGTTCTTGAGGATGTTGCGGTAGATGCCTTCCAGGCGATCCAGTTCGGTAACCAGTTTGCCGTGGAAGGTGTTCCATTCGAAGGCACCCGGCTGGATGTCCCAGCCATAAGCCTGCGCATCCCCGACCATGTCCGAATACTCGCTGGCAAAGACCATCAGCTTTTTCGGTACACAGCCCCGGATCACGCAGGTTCCGCCATAGCGATCCTCTTCGGCCAGCGCCACCTTAGCCCCGGTTTCTCCTGCTGCCACGCGCGCCGCGCGCACCCCGCCAGAGCCGCCTCCGATGACAAACAGATCATAGTCAAAGCTCATGCCGGGTTCCTTCGTTCAGTCTTCAAAAAGTCTTTGGATATCTGGGCGCAAAAAGTCAGCTGCCAACCCCTTGCCGCACAAATCTCGGATTTTTCATTCATAGGGCCAAGTTTCGTAAGGATTCGGATCAATCCGCGAGATCCGAAAACAGGTTCTCGCGCGCGCCACTCAACAGCTGATCCATCTCGATCGTTCCTGCGTTGATGTCCCGCAGCTCGACCCGACCATCTCCATGGCCAACGATAACCTTGTCGCAGATATCGATAAACAGACCATTCTCGACAACACCGGGAACCTGATTAAGCACCAGCGCCATCTGGCGGGCATTGCCGATCCGTTGCAGGTGCAGATCCAAGACATGGTTGCCCTCATCGGTCACATAGGGGGCCTCTCCATTCATGCGCAGCGCACAGTTGGTGCCCAGCACATCCATCGTATCCAGAACCTCTTCGATCAGGGTGCGCGTGGTCTGCCAGCCAAATGGGATCACTTCGACCGGCAGGGGAAACGCACCGAGGGTTTCGACCTCTTTGCCTGCATCGGCAATCACCACCATTTGATCGCTGGCCGTTGCCACGATCTTTTCCTGAAGATGCGCCCCACCACCGCCTTTGATCAGGTTCAGATCACCGTCGAACTCATCTGCCCCATCAATCGTCAGATCCAGCCACCCGGCCTGATCCAACGAGACAACTTCGATCCCAACCTCGCGGGCCAGCTGCGCTGTGCGGGTCGAGGTCGGAACACCCTTTATCCGCAAACCCTCCTGCGCGACCCGCTCGCCCAATCGACGCACCAGCCAGGCGGCGGTTGAACCGGTTCCCAATCCAACGCGCATTCCATCTTCGACCATTTCAGCGGCGCGCCTTGCCGCGACATATTTTGCGGTATCGATTGGCGACATCTCTGAGGTCATCGGTAGCTTTCCCGGAATGGTTTTTCTGAGTTATACGGAATGCAAAACGCAACTGCGAGACCCAATTCATGCAAGACCGCTATGAAAGTCGCTTAGACTGCGCGTTTCCCATCGGATACGTCGCAATCATGCCTTCCCAATTTGACCTCGCATCATAAGTACGCGCCATGACACAGCCCTATCGCCTGCACTACGCCCCCGACAACGCCTCACTGGTGATCCGGTTGGTGTTGGAAGAGATGGGCTTGCCCCATGAAACCGTGCTGGTCGATCGCAGCCAGAACGAACAGGACAGCGCCGCCTATCGTGCGCTGAACCCAAACGGTTTGATACCGGTTCTGGAAACGCCGCAGGGGGCTATTTTCGAAACCGCCGCCATTCTGCTGTGGCTTGCCGATACCCACGCCCACCTTGCCCCAGCCGCCGATCATCCGGATCGCGCGCCATTTCTGAAATGGTTGTTTTTTGCGTCGAACACATTGCACGCTGATCTGCGCATTCTGTTCTATGCTGAGAAATACATCGACCCATCGCAGGTCGAGGCCCTGCGTGCCGGGATGCGGCCTCGCTTGCGGATGCATCTGCAAAAGCTGGATGCCGTCGCAAAAGAAGCCCCCGATTGGCTGAACGCCGATAGACCCTCGGTCCTGACATATTACGTGGGATGCATGATGCGCTGGATGGCACTTTATCCTGCACAAGCGGATCGCAGCTGGTATCAACTGGCAGATACGCCCTATTTGCAGAGGATACTGATGCAGTTGGAATCGCGCCCTGCAACCCGCACCGCCATCGCCGCCGAAGGGCTTGGGGCTAATCCGTTTACCTCGCCCACCTATGCCACTCCTCCAGAAGGCTCAGCTGTCTGACATGTTCCTCTCGGTTTTTGATATGTTCAAGGTGGGCATTGGTCCGTCTTCTTCGCACACGATGGGCCCGATGGTGGCCGCGGCGCGTTTTCTGGACATGATGCGCGCATCGCCATTCGAATTCTCCGGCCTGCGCGGGTCACTGCACGGGTCGCTGGCGTTTACCGGGGTTGGCCACGCCACGGACCGCGCCACCATTTTGGGTCTCGCAGGGTTCGTGCCCGAGACCTATGACAATGAAAAAGCAGAAGCTGCACTCGCCTCAATTGCCGAAACCCATACGGTTTCGCCTGACGGCCTGCCGCCTCTGGCGTTCGACCCCAAGGCTGATCTGGTCTTTGACTATGACCACACCCTGCCCGGCCACGCCAATGGAATGATCCTGATGGCCACCGATGCGCAAGGCGACGTGATCTTGCGGCAGGTGTTTTATTCCATCGGCGGTGGCTTTGTTCTAACCGAGGAGGAACTGGCCGAAGGTAAGGCCAAGGATGAGGGTGCCCCGCCCGTTCCCTTCCCCTTCAAATCCGCCGCTGAAATGCTGGAGATGTCGAAGACCAGTGGGAAAACCATCGCGCAGATGAAGCGCGACAACGAAGTCGCGCGCGGATGTCCAGACAGCTTTGCCAAGGGATCCGCCCGGTTGTGGCAGGTCATGAACGACTGCATCGAGCGCGGCCTGACGACCGATGGCATTCTTCCCGGCGGCCTGAAGGTACGAAGACGTGCCAAAGGCATCTATGATGCGCTGATGGCCGAGCGTGGCATGAACCTGACCGCGCCGCATACGATCAATGACTGGATGAGCGTCTACGCCATGGCGGTGAACGAGGAAAACGCCGCCGGTGGCCAGGTTGTCACCGCACCCACCAACGGTGCGGCAGGCGTTCTGCCTGCGGTCATACGCTACTATCTTGACCATGTGCCGGGTGCATCGGAAAGCCATATCCAGGATTTCCTACTGACCGCCGCCGCGATCGGTGGATTGGTCAAGTTCAACGCCTCGATCTCGGGCGCGGAAGCGGGCTGTCAGGCCGAGGTCGGCAGCGCATCCGCCATGGCCGCCGCTGGGCTATGCGCAGCGATGGGTGGCACACCCGAACAGGTGGAAAACGCGGCCGAGATCGCGTTGGAACATCATCTGGGCATGACCTGTGATCCCGTAGCAGGCCTCGTGCAGGTGCCGTGTATCGAACGGAACGGGTTGGGGGCGATCAAAGCGGTTTCGGCCGCCTCTCTGGCGCTACGCGGTGATGGGCAGCATTTTGTGCCGCTGGACTCGGTGATCGAAACGATGCGCCAGACCGGCCAGGACATGCACGAGAAGTATAAGGAAACATCGCTTGGCGGTCTGGCGGTCAACGTGCCAAACTGCTGAAGGACCATCGGAGATAGACCCATGCGCGGACATTGCCTGTGCGGCAAAATTAGCTACCACGTCGATCCTCCGGTTCTCTCCTGCGTCACTTGCCATTGCGACAGCTGCCGCCGTCAATGCGCCGCTCCGATGACCACCTATTTCGGGGTCCCTGACGGGCAATGGCGCTGGACCGGTGAAGAGCCCAAACGCTTCAACTCTTCTCCCGGGGTCGAGCGCAGCTTTTGCGCCCATTGCGGAACCCCGATCTCGTTTCGGTCAAACAAGATGTCAGACGTGCTGCATCTATATGTTGCAACCCTGGACAACCCCGAGGCATTGCAGCCGACCCTGCATGTCGCGCATGAGGAAAAGCTGAGCTGGCTCAAGCTTGGTGATGATCTGCCCACCTGCATCGGACCGGATTACACAAAAGTTCAGCCGCTGCCCGACGGATGAGAACAGCACTTTCCACCGTGATCCGAAACGGTTAGCGTCGCGCCCATGACACAGGATCGTCCCGTTTTCGGCATCGTTCTGATGCTTGGTTTCTGCGTACTCGCACCGCTTGGCGATTCAATCGCCAAGCTGCTGGGCGAATCCACCCCGCTAGGGCTGCTGGTACTGGTCCGCTTTGCGATTCAAGCAGTGATCCTGATCCCGCTAGTGGCCGCAACGGGCCGACCCTGGCGCATGCGAGGGCGCGTTCTGCGTCTGACCGTGCTCCGCACCGGTCTTCATATCATCGGCATTACAGCGATGTTCAGCGCGCTGCAATTCCTGCCACTGGCAGATGCAGTCGCCATAGCGTTCGTCATGCCCTTTATCATGTTGCTGCTTGGAAAGTATGTATTGAATGAAGAGGTCGGCCACCGGCGCCTGATCGCATGTGTTGTCGGATTTGCCGGCACTTTGCTGGTGATCCAGCCCAGTTTTGCCGAAGTAGGATTGCCTGCCCTGCTACCACTGATCGTTGCCGTGGTTTTTGCGCTGTTCATGCTGGTCACTAGACAGATCGCCAAGGAAACCGATCCGGTATCCTTGCAGGCGGTATCCGGAGTGATGGCCACGATCTTTCTGCTCCCCCTCATTCTGTGGGGAACCCAATCCGGAACCTGGGAGCTGTCTTTGATCATGCCTACCGGCAACGCGCACTGGCTTTTGCTGGCCATCGGTATTTTAGGAACCGTTGCCCATCTGTTGATGACATGGTCGCTGCGTTATGCGCCATCAGCGACGCTGGCCCCAATGCAATATTTGGAGATCCCGGTGGCAACACTGTTTGGATGGCTGATCTTTCACGATCTGCCCAACGGGATCGCAGCGCTTGGCATCCTGATCACCATGGCCGCCGGGCTATATGTCATTCTACGAGAGAGGGCCACCGCCCGGTCTGTCCCGACAGAAACGCCTGCATGACCTGATCCAATGCGTCGCGCGGCACCATGACCAGCAGCCCCGGCCCATCCAGATGTAGCTGAACCTGTGACACTGCCCTGTTCGAGGTTCCGACTTGTCCATCCGGTTCGAAAACCAATTTGTCGATGGACCATTCGAGCCCCTGACTTCGCCCCGTCACACGCCGCAGCGGAAACAAAGAGACGATATCGCCCGGTGCCAAGTCCAGAACAATCGATGGTGGTGCGTGAAACACCACCTCGTGCGCGCCCAACAAGATGCAGACAGAGTTGAGGCGCGTGACCAGAGTATTGAGCACCGCCAGTTGATGATCTAGTCGACCGCCCAGAAAACCAGCTCCAACGACAAGCGGGGCATCAATACTGCGCAGGGCCTTGTCAAAATCCGTGCTGTCTTGTTCATCGATCTGAAACAAACGGTCCTCAGCTATGCGACTGCGCGTCGCCGCATCCAATGAATCGAAGTCACCGATCACCGCCTCGGGAACAACACCCGAATCAACAAGAATCGATGCACCGCCATCCGCCGCAACCACTGAATTGACACGATTCAGCACCAAATTCAGGTCAGAAACCCCAATTGTCCCCCCTCCGACTAGGCCAATTGGGCCGTTTGAACGCACAATTGGCTTATTTTTTCTCAGATTGGTCATTTTTTCTGGGTTTGGACACATTGAGACCACAAATTGATAGGTTCATGTAGAGTTGTAGGCCGATGTGTGCGCTCGATTCTGAGTAAGTTGGCTTTGTTAGTTTGTAGAGGACGTGTGTCTGATGGTACAGAATAAGAAGGTGTTAACTGTTTCTTATGGGGCCTTTTCCTGCACATTAGAAGGGTTCGACAACTCGTTTGAAACACTCAAAGCCATTGCAGACTACTTCCGAGAAATCGCAGCAGATGATCGGTACTTCGGTTCTGAACCCCCTCGACTGGATGCTGAAATGCTGTCGCGCATTGCCCAGGGCGACAACGCCCAACACGTAGAGGCCCGGCAAGACGAATCCGGTCTGCTGCTGCGTGCGACAAGAACCGCGCCGGACACCGCGCCCGAGACTGCCACAAAGGATGCAGCCATGTCCTCGCACCGCCCCCCATCCCCTTCGACCGTTGCCACCCCCTCTTCGGTTGAACCTCCCGCAGCTAACGCCGAGCCGCTTGCGGCTGACAGCATCTCAGCCAAGCTTCAGCGCATTCGCGCCGTGGTCACGCACTCGAACACGGCTCCGATTACCGACGCGGAAGATGAAGACACCTCTCTGCTTGGCGCAAACCCGGCCCCTGTCGATGCGGTCGCCGCAGCGTTCGAAGCAGGCGCACTGAGCCAGGACGATATTGAGCCAGCTCGCGAAACAGAGCAGCCTATGGCGAATGAAGACACCGTATCCGAGGCTGCCGAGCTTCCGGAAGATGAGGCGGCTGTGGATGTGCAGCCTGCCGGCAACTTAGCTTCGGAAACCGAAGAATCTGCCGAAGATGACACAATCACTGATGATATCATGAACATCATCGGCGATCAGAATGCGCCCGCACCAGCAGAAAATGCCATTGCCCAAGGTGTTCTGACCGCCGAGGATGAGAAAAACCTCCTGGATAATATCTCTAGCTTCGAAGCCGGGATGGCTGGCGGCACTGATGAAAAGCCTAACGATGAAAGCACCTTGGATCAGGACGTACTTCGCCTGATGGAAAAAGCCGACCAGCAGATGGGTGATCCTTCGGCCAGCGACACGCGCGAAACCTATTCGCATCTGCGCAATGCTGTTGCGGCTGCCGAGGTTGATGGCAAGACCGACACTGCCTCGGCGGATCAGCCCTATCGCGGTGATCTGGCATCGGCTGTCAGCCCACGCCGCCCTGAAATTCAGGTCACCAGCATGCGCCCCGAATCCGATGCGGCGGCGCCTTTGAAGCTTGTTGCTGAACAGCGCGTCGATCAGAGCGACGCGATTTCAGGCCCGATTGCCCCCCGCCGAGTCAAAACTGATCAAGAGGATAGCGCGGCAGAGGAAAGCGGGTTCGCCCAGTTCGCACAGGAACAAGGCGCACAGTCCTTGCTGGACCTGCTCGAAGCCGCGGCATCTTATCTGTCCTTCATCGAGGGTCAGGAACAGTTCTCGCGCCCACAACTGATGAACAAGGTCCGTTCGTTGAAACAGGATGAGTTCAATCGCGAAGAAAGCCTGCGTTCCTTCGGTCAGTTGCTGCGCGATGGTAAAATCCAGAAAGCCGGTGGCGGTCGGTTTGCCGCCTCGAACCTGATCGGGTTCCGCCCCGACAATGAACGCGCGGCAGGCTGATCAACCAACCATAAAAGCAAAGAGCCGAGACATGTCTCGGCTCTTTTTTGTTTAGTCGTCTTGCGTGTCTTCTTTGCCGACCCCTCGGAAGACAAATTTGAAGGGCAAGGCCCAGACGATGCCAAGGACGATGTAGACCAGCAGCTCGACCAGAATAGAGGGACGATCCAGCCAGTTCACAACGGTCACCACCGCCACGATGTAAAGAGGCAACCCCACCAGCAAGATCACCAGAGACCAGCGGCGTCGGGCCGTGTAGCTGAGCCCGGTTTTTTTGTCGTCGCCCATCAATCTGCAAACGGGTCAGTCACCAGAATGGTGTCATCCCGCTCCGGGCTGGTGGACAAAAGGGCCACAGGGCATTCGATCAGTTCTTCAATGCGACGCACATATTTGATCGCATTGGCGGGCAAATCCGCCCAGCTGCGCGCACCTTCGGTGGATTCGCTCCATCCCGGCACTTCTTCGTAGATCGGTTTGCAGCGGGCCTGCTGATCGGCCGCAGTTGGCAGATAGTCCAGATGCTCACCGTCCAACTCATAGCCGGTGCAGATCTTCAGCGTCTCGAACCCGTCCAGAACGTCAAGTTTGGTTAGTGAGATACCGTTGACACCACTGGTAGCGCAAGTCTGACGCACCAAACAGGCATCGAACCAACCACAACGGCGCTTGCGGCCTGTGGTCGTTCCGAATTCATGGCCACGTTCACCCAAGCGCTGCCCATCCGCGTCTTCGAGCTCGGTCGGGAATGGGCCTTCGCCAACACGGGTGGTGTAGGCTTTAACAATCCCAAGCACAAAATCAACCGAGCCCGGCCCGATGCCCACACCCGTGGCCGCCTGCCCTGCGATCACATTCGACGACGTCACAAACGGATAGGTCCCGAAGTCAATATCCAGCAACGCGCCTTGGGCGCCTTCGAACAGGATGCGCTTGCCCGCTTTGCGCTTTTCGTTCAGCACCTTCCAGATTGGTGCCGCAAACGGCAGAATCTCCTGCGCGATCTCCTTCAGTTGCGAAATCAGCGCATCACGGTCGACGGGTTCGATGCCCAAGCCTTTGCGCAGCGGATCATGATGCTGCAACGCACGATCTACCCGAGCTTCTAGCGTCGCTTCATCCGCCAGATCTGCAACGCGTACAGAACGCCGCCCGACCTTGTCTTCATACGCCGGGCCGATGCCTCGACCGGTGGTCCCGATCTTGGTGCCCTTGCTCGCAGCCTCTTCGCGCGCGCGGTCCAATTCACCGTGGATCGGCAGGATGAGGGGCGTGTTTTCGGCAATCATCAGCGTCTCGGGCGTGATCTCAACACCCTGTGCCCGGATCGTCGCGATTTCTTTGATCAAGTGCCAGGGGTCCAGCACGACGCCATTGCCAATGACGCTCAGCTTGCCCCCACGCACGACACCCGAGGGCAGAGCATGCAGTTTGTAGACCTCACCATCAATGACCAGAGTATGCCCGGCATTGTGCCCGCCCTGAAAACGCGCGATGACGTCCGCCCGTTCGCTGAGCCAATCGACAATCTTGCCTTTTCCTTCGTCACCCCACTGGGCGCCGACAACAACCACGTTGGCCATATCCGGTCCTTTTCGTGCTGAGTAATCAAACTCGGCTCATATAGCGGGGCTCTGGCGGCAGGGAAACCGGTATTTCGCCGCACTTGATAATCGCGCTGCTGCGCGATGCCTCCGGCGGGGATATTTGTAGCCAGATGAAGATCGGATCCCTTGCTTCATCTGGCCAAAAATATCTCGGGGAGGCGCCCGGAACGGGCGGCGGGGGCAGCGCCCCCTACCCGCCTTGTCGCAAATGCACCGGCTTCCCATGGGGTGTGGTCAGATAGGCCTGTTCCCACTCCTGCTGAAGGGTCTGCACAACATCAGGTGAGGCCGCACCGCGCTCGGCCAGTAAAGCTTCAAGTGTTTCAAGCCAGGCGTGAAAATAGTCATCTCCACCATCCAATTCGCGGCTCAGACCGTTGCGTTTCAGAGTTTTTGAAAAGCGCCTCGCCCAGTCGGGCCAGTCGAACCACCCCGTTTCGTTCAACGCCACGGTCACGGCAAAGACCTGCGCGTGCCAGGGTTCGGCAAAGACTGGTTCGGGAGCAGTGAAGTCCAGACATGTGCTCATGCGGGCTCCAGATAGCTTTGCCAGAGGTCCAGCACCACCTCATCTTCGGGATGCTCCGGATTGGCCCACAGTTCTGATGCGGGAAACAGAACGGCATAGAGCGGTTCTGGTGCCTCACCCAACCCATGCGCATTTGAATCGGGCAGGACATGAGCCCCGTGCAGGAGCAGGATTCGCCCCCTTGCTCCTGATGCATAGGCAGGCAGACGGGTATGGCCGCCTTCAACCAGACGATTGGCAGATGGATGCGCTGTGACAACATCCTGCCCCAGCGCAAAGCGGGGGGCGATGGTCGAAGGGCGGTCCGCGGGCCCGCCCTTGGCGAGCGCCTGTTCGACGGCGTCCGCCTTAAGGCATTTTGCGGCAAGAGGATGCGGTTGGTTCCCGCTGGCGCTTTGCAGATCGTCCAAGGATAGCACGCCTTGTTCAACCAAAAGATCGGCCAGGCCGGATATCCATTTCTCATAGTAAGAAAACCGCGCGTAGTCCTTGGGCGAAAGCCGCTCACGCGCGTGGCGCGAGATATCTATGTTCCACTGCCCCAGAAACCCTGCCGCCAAAGTGACCGCCAGCGCCTGCGCGTGCCAGTCTTCGGCAAATACCGGAGCGTCTTCACCATCAGGCTGTACAGGGCCGTCGCCGAAGCGCCCGCCCATATCGTGAACGCGGGTCATGATGGCACCTTGGGCAACCCAGTGCCGATCAGGCTGTCACGCGTGACCAGCGCCGCCAGTTCCTGTTCGTTCAAGTCTTCCGAGCCCGCAGGCCGCGTGGGTAGAACAAGATAGCGAATCTCGGCTGTCGAATCCCAGACCCGTACCGCGGTGTCCTTGGGTAGTTTGACGCCAAACTCAGCCAGTACTTTGCGCGGTTCGCGAACAGCGCGGGCGCGATAGGCGTCGGATTTGTACCAACCCGGCGGAATGCCAAGCAGTGGCCAAGGATAGCAACTGCATAAAGTGCACACGACCATGTTGTGCCGCTCGGGCGTATTTTCGACCACGACAATATGTTCGCCCTGCCGCCCGTAGTAACCGAGATCCGCAACGACCGACGTCGCATCCGCCAGAAGTGCCGCCTTGAATGCCGGGTCGCTCCAGGCTTTCGCCACAACAAGCGCACCGTTCTGGGGCCCGATTTTATTCTGATATGTATCAATGATCTCATCCAGCGCTGCCGGATCTATCAGCCCCTTACGGGTCAGAATCGTTTCCAGCGCTTTGACGCGCAATGCGGGTTCAGGCGGAAGCAAGGCATGCGGGTGGTCAAGATCGTCATGAGGCATAGGGCGCAGCCTGCGTCACGTATTGGCGTTCTGTCCAGTCCCTTTGCTGTGATATGAGACATCACGCAGGGTGATACGAACTCCTGACTTGCCCCCGCTGACAAACTTGCATAAGTACCACGCGATACACGCTACGCTGTTCGGGACCACCATGGAAAACGTCGTTCTTATTATCCATCTTCTTCTGGCTCTGGGCCTGATTGCCGTTGTGCTGATGCAGCGGTCCGAAGGCGGTGGCCTGGGGATGGGCGGCGGCGGTGGTGGCGCCATGACCGGGCGTGCAGCGGCGACAGCTCTGGGTAAACTAACTTGGATTTTGGCGGCCTGCTTTATCGTAACTTCGATCACGCTGACGATTCTGGCGGCGCAGAAGTCTTCGGGCAGCTCGGTGATTGACCGTTTGGGTGTTCCGGCACCGGCCGCGACCGAGGAAAGCAGCCCGGCGGTTCCGTCGGCGGATGACCTGCTGCCGCCGACGCAGGGCGACAACGCACCGCTGATCCCGCAGGCCGACTGATACACAAAACCTAGAAATCTGAAAGAGAACTGCAACAGCATCTTGCGGTTCTCTTGCGCTATGGGCGCGAATCCTTTATATGTGAAGTCCCGTGGTGCTGCGGTTTTTCGAGCCGCCGGGCAGCTGATAATGACGTCTCACGGGAGCAGCCGAAAAACATGGCGCGATTTATTTTCATCACTGGTGGTGTGGTTTCATCCTTGGGCAAAGGGCTGGCTTCGGCGGCTTTGGGTGCTTTGTTGCAGGCTCGGGGATATTCGGTGCGTCTGCGTAAGCTTGACCCCTATCTGAACGTCGATCCGGGCACGATGTCGCCCTTTGAACATGGCGAAGTTTTTGTCACGGATGATGGCGCCGAAACCGATCTGGACCTTGGACACTATGAGCGCTTCACCGGCGTGGCTGCACGCAAGACCGACTCGGTCAGCTCGGGCCGGATTTATTCCAACGTGCTGGAGAAAGAGCGCCGTGGAGACTACCTTGGCAAAACCATTCAGGTGATCCCCCACGTCACCAACGAGATCAAAGATTTCATCGCCATTGGCGAGGATGAGGTTGATTTCATGCTGTGTGAAATCGGTGGAACCGTAGGTGACATCGAAGGCCTGCCGTTCTTTGAAGCCATCCGTCAGTTCAGCCAGGACAAGCCGCGCGGCCAGTGTATTTTCATGCACCTGACATTGCTGCCCTACATCAAGGCCTCGGGTGAGTTGAAAACCAAACCAACCCAGCACTCGGTGAAAGAGCTGCGCTCAATCGGTCTGGCCCCCGACATTCTGGTTTGCCGATCCGAGGGGCCGATCCCGACCAAGGAACGCGAGAAACTGGCGCTGTTCTGTAACGTGCGCCCCGATAGCGTGATAGCGGCTCAGGACCTGTCCACAATCTACGACGCCCCGCTGGCGTATCACCGCGAAGGTCTGGATCAGGCAGTTCTGGACGCTTTCCAGATCAGCCCCGCCCCAAAACCGGACTTGGCAAAGTGGGAAGACGTCAGCGACCGCATCCACAACGCCGAAGGCGAAGTGAAGGTCGCCATCGTGGGCAAATACACCCAGTTGGAAGATGCCTATAAGTCGATTGCCGAGGCGCTGACCCATGGCGGCATGGCCAACCGGGTCAAGGTCAAGGTCGAGTGGGTGGATGCCGAGATTTTCGACACCGAAGATGCTGCGCCCCATCTAGAAGGATTTCACGCCATTCTCGTGCCGGGCGGGTTTGGTGAGCGTGGCACCGAAGGCAAGATCAAGGCGGCGCAATATGCGCGCGAGCACAAAGTACCTTATCTGGGTATCTGCCTCGGCATGCAGATGGCGGTGATCGAAGCCGCGCGGAATGCAGCAGGCATCAAAGAGGCCGGTTCCGAAGAATTTGACCATGAGGCTGGCAAAAAGCGTTTTGAGCCCGTGGTTTATCACCTGAAAGAATGGGTTCAGGGCAACCACAAGGTGGAGCGTAAAGTCGGCGACGACAAAGGCGGCACCATGCGTTTGGGTGCCTACAATGCGGTTCTGGCCGAAGGCTCGAAAGTGGCCGAGGTTTACGGCGGCACTCAGATCGAGGAGCGCCATCGCCACCGCTATGAGGTGGACATCAAATATCGCAAACAGCTTGAAGGGGCGGGGCTGAACTTCTCGGGCATGTCGCCGGATGGGCGCCTGCCGGAGATCGTTGAGTGGTCGGATCACCCGTGGTTCATCGGGGTTCAGTATCACCCTGAACTAAAGTCCAAACCCTTCGATCCACATCCGCTGTTCCGCGACTTTGTGCGCGCAGCCAAGGACACCTCGCGCTTGGTCTGAGGCGGTCGCTGCAAAGTGATGTACCGACACAATTAAGCGCTTAGCGAATGCCTGCCATGGGGTTAACTGTTGAACAAGCTTCGACAGGAGAACCCCATGACCACCCAATCCCAACGCGCCGAAACCTTTACCAGCCTGCACAAAAAGGGCGATCCCGTCATCCTGTTCAACATCTGGGACGCTGGCAGTGCCGGTGCGGTGCGCGACGCCGGAGCGCAGGCGATAGCTACCGGCAGTGCTCCGGTCGCTATGGCGCGGGGCTATTCCGATGGGCAGGATTTCCCCATGGAAGCCGCCTTGGACAATGTCAGACGCATCGTCAAAGCGGTTGATCTGCCCGTGACGCTGGATTTCGAATCTGGCTATGCCGTTGATCCGGAAGCGATTTCCGACAACGTTGTCCGCGCGCTGGACTGCGGCGTGGTCGGATTCAACTTCGAGGATCAGATCATTGGCGGAGATGGTCTTTACCCTATTGCGGATCAAACCTCTCGGGTCGAAGCGGTGCGCAAAGCCTGCGACAGGGCTGGTATTCCGGCCTATATCAACGCCCGCACCGATATATTCCTGAAAGCCCCGGCTGACACTCATGACGCAGCCATGCTTGACGATGCGATTGCACGTGCCGCCGCGTATCAATCCGCAGGGGCAAGCGGCTTCTTTGCCCCCGGCCTGAAGGATGAGGCGATGATCGGTCAACTTTGCGAAGCAACCGACCTGCCCGTCAACATCATCGCCCTGCCCGGCACGCCGGACACCCCGCGCCTTGCAGAGCTTGGGGTCGCGCGGGTCAGCTATGGGCCCGTGCCCTACCGGCAGATGATTGCGTGGCTCACAGAACAGGCGCGCGCAGCAATCAACTACGACTGATACCCTGGCGGATCGGGATTGCTATTTTCGTCAATTCTAAGCACCTTGCCCAGGAAACTGGGTAGGAGGCTTTGATGTCCAAAGGCTATTGGGTGGCCCATGTCGACGTGGACGACATGGAGAGGTACAAAGACTATATCGCAGCAAATGGTGAGGCATTCTCCGCCTTTGGCGCTCGCTTTCTGGTGCGTGGCGGCACGCGAGAGCTTAAGGAAGGCGCCGCACGCGCCCGCACGGTGGTAATCGAATTTCCCAGCTACGAAGACGCGCTGGCCTGCTATGAAAGTGAGGGCTATCAATACGCCAAAAGCCTGCGTGATCCGGTATCGAACGGCGATCTTGTTATCATTCAGGGCTATGACGGGTAGTCGTAGCTTGGCGCGCCACAAAATATGGGATAATCTGCCCTTATGTTGAAGAAGTTCTTTCAGGCGTTTCGACCGCCACAGACCGAGCATTTGCCCGATCCTGATGCTGAATTGGCATTGGGCGCTTTGATGGTGCGCGTGGCGCAGGCGGATCGGGACTATAAGCTGGAAGAAATCAGCCTAATCGATCGGATTTTGGCACGTTTGTACGAACATAACGCAATCGAAGCCGCCAAAGTGCGCGCTACTTGCGAAAAACTGCATGCCGCCGCCCCCGAAACCGACACGTTTGGTAAGCTGATCCGAGAAACCACCGATCTTCAGGAACGCCTCGCTGCGCTGGACGCGTTGTGGGAGGTCGTGCTGGCCGATGGCGACTCGGACGAAGGTGAGATCAAGATCGTTGAAGAGGCCCGCGCCGCTATGGGCCTCAGCTTCAATGACAGCAAGGCCGCGCGCGAACGAGTGCAAAGCCGCTTGGAAGCCAGCTAACCCGCGTCTATATCTGTGTCATGTTTAGTGATTTTCTGTCCCGGCTGACACAGCCCGCTCCCGACCCGCTTCCCGATGATGACGCGCGCCTGGCGCTGACCGCCTTGCTGGTGCGAATTGCACGGTCCGACAATGACTATGCCGATTCCGAGATGGCGGGTATCGATAAGATCTCGACCCAACGCTATGGTCTGTCGCCGTTCGAAGCGGCCGGACTGCGCGCACGTGCCGAAGATCTTGAGGCCGAGGCCCCCGATACCGTCCGCTTTACGCGCGCCATTAAGGAGGCCGTTGCCTACGATGATCGGCTGGCCGTCGTGCAAGCCATGTGGTCGGTCGCCTTGGCTGATGGGCAGCGGACAGGCGAAGAAGATTCCCTGCTGCGGCTTGTGGTTAGCTTGCTGGGCGTTAGCGATGTGGATTCGGCTCTCGCCCGGCAAAAGGCTGCACAATCGTGACAGCGATGCTGGGCATGTATGATATGCCTGCCCTGGAGGCCGCCAATAATCGATTCTGGTCACTGATCCGCAGCCATCTTGGATTTGGCCCGGCGCAACTGGATCGGCATCGAGATGTTTGGGAGATCTGGCAAGACCCTGATCTGGTATTCGCCCAGACCTGCGGCATGCCCTACCGGACCCGCCTTCATGGCCACGTTCAACTGGTCGGAACGCCAGACTATCGACTACCGGGGTGTCCGGCTGGTCACTATTGCTCGGTCTTTGTGGCGCGATGCGACGATCCACGCGCGCTTGCCGACCTAGCGATGGGACGATTCGCCTATAACGAGGCGCTGTCGCAATCTGGTTGGGCTGCTCCGATCACACACCTGGAAAATTTGGGTTTGAAGCCTGCCGATCTTACCCAAACCGGCGGGCACGCCCTGTCCGCCGAGGCCGTTGCCGACCACGACGCAGATATTGCCGCTTTGGATGCGCTGACATGGGCGCTGTTGAAGGAGCATACGGATCTGGGCCAGTATCTGCGCGACGTTACCCGCACATCGCCAACACCCGCTCTGCCCTACATCACTTCGCAAACCCAAGACCCGGACCAGATTGCAGATGCCGTTCATACGGCCATCACCGCTCTTTCTGAAGAAGACAAGTGCCTCCTTCACATCCGTGGGTTGATCAATATTCCCGCCGAAGAATATCTGGCCGTTCCCACGCCCCTTCCACCTGCAGCCTGATTGCACAGTCTCTACTCATTTTGACAATAACCTCTGGTCAATTCGGCAGATTCGATCCCTGATTCTGTGATTTGCGCATTGCATTGTGCCGGATTTTCCGTCCTATTAGCGCATCAATACCAGCAACAACGGGATCCTTCGTGTCAGACCCAACAGCCGTCATCGAGATCAAGAACCTACACAAAAGCTTCGGCAATCTCGAGGTGCTCAAGGGTGTCGACATCACCGCAAGGCGCGGGGATGTAGTTTCGCTCATCGGGTCATCCGGATCGGGCAAATCAACCCTGCTCCGTTGCTGCAACCTGCTGGAAGACAGTCAGCAGGGCGAGATTCTGTTCAAAGGCGAACCCGTGCAATGGGCTGGTAAAGGCCATGCCCGCCACCCCGCAGATCCCAAGCAGGTTCTGCGCATTCGGACCAACCTGTCTATGGTGTTCCAGCAATTCAACCTTTGGGCACATATGACCATCCTGCAAAATGTCATGGAAGCTCCGGTCACTGTTTTGGGCCGCGACAAGGCCGAAGTGGAAGACAGCGCCCGCAGGTATCTTGATAAGGTTGGCATTGGCGACAAATGCGACGTCTACCCGGCACAACTGTCCGGTGGCCAGCAACAGCGTGCGGCCATCGCACGCGGTTTGTGCATGGAACCCGAAGCACTATTGTTTGACGAGCCGACCTCGGCCCTGGATCCCGAACTGGAACAGGAAGTGATCAAAGTGATCAAGGACCTGGCCGCAGAAGGCCGGACCATGATCATTGTAACCCATGACATGCAGATGGCCGCCGATATCTCAAGCCATGTCGTATTCCTGCATCAAGGCCTGATCGAAGAAGAAGGCACGCCCGAAGACATCTTTACCGCCCCTGAGTCTAAGCGACTTCAGGGTTTTCTGTCCGCTACCAAAGCGGCATAATTTCAAAGAACGGAACCAAACTGGGGAGTAACCAATGAAAAACTTGATTCTGACCACTGCTGCGCTGGCTTTGACCGCCGGGATGGCCATGGCCGATACCGTGCGCATGGGCACCGAGGGCGCCTACCCTCCGTATAACTTCATCAACGATGCCGGTGAGATCGACGGGTTCGAACGGGACGTAGGCGACGAGCTGTGCAAACGTGCCGGGCTGGAATGCGAATGGGTTAAGAACGACTGGGATTCGATCATCCCGAACCTGGTCTCGGGTAACTACGACACCATCATCGCAGGCATGTCGATCACCGACGAACGTGATGAAGTCATCGACTTTACACAGGACTATTATCCACCAACCGCGTCGGCTTATGTCGCGACCTCTGACGCAGCCGATGTGACCGGCGGTGTTGTTGCTGCGCAAACCGCCACCATTCAGGCAGGCCACGTCGCCGAAACCGGCGCGACTCTGGTTGAATTCGCGACCCCGGAAGAAACCATCGCAGCCGTCCGCAACGGCGAAGCCGATGCTGTTCTGGCCGACCGCGACTATCTGGTGCCGCTGGTCGAAGAATCGGGCGGTGAGCTGGTCTTTGTCGGCGATCCGGTTCCGCTGGGCGGAGGTGTCGGCATGGGCCTGCGTGAAAGCGACGGTGAATTGCGCGGCAAGTTCGACGAAGCCATCACGTCGATGAAAGCTGACGGCACGCTTAACGAGATGCTGATCAAGTGGTTCGGTGAAGGCACCGCCACATACGGCGCTGACGGTTCGGTCGTCACCAACTGATACTGACCTGTCCCGGCCCGGCGTCCTTGCGCCGGGCCCGTTCCGGCCTTGCCGGACCAGACGTTCGAAAGACGCCTTATGTTCTCCTACTGCGCTGATCCTGACACGCTGGGCACGTTCCGCTGGTTCTCGTGCTATTTGACCAACGGCGTCCACTGGTCGTTCTACCTGTCTTTCATCAAGGTTCTGGCCTTGTTGGCCGTGACTGCGCCCGTTGCGCTCGGCTTTGGCTTTGCAGGCGCGATGGCCGCGCGGTCGCACTTTCCGCCCCTTAGTTGGCTGGGCAAGGCTTATATCGCGATTGTACGCGGCGTGCCCGACATTGCCTTTTTCCTGTTCTTCGTCATCGCTCTGGATCAGGGGTTTGAATGGATCCGCCACAAGATCCTCTGCCCCGACTGGACCGATCCGATCCGTCAGGGCAACGACTTTCTGGTGTGTCAGGCCGCCAAGCTGCCGCTTGGGACCTCCCCAGAATGGGTGCACGAGACCTACGGCTTTTTCCTTGCAGTGATCACATTCTCTATCGTGTTCGGCGCTTTCGCTGCCAATGTCCTGTTCGGCGGAATGCGCGCCGTGCCACATGCCCAGCTGGAAACGGCCGAGGCCTATGGCATGACCCGTAGCCAGACCTTTTGGCGCATCCTTGTGCCGCAAATGTGGGTTTACGCCCTGCCTGGCCTGTCAAACCTCTGGATGGTTCTGATCAAGGCCACGCCACTGCTGTTCCTGCTGGGAGTCGAAGACATCGTCTATTGGGCCCGCGAACTGGGCGGCACCAAGACATCGCGCTTCACCGACTACCCCCATGGCGACTGGCGCATGTGGTACTTCCTGGCCCTGCTGGTCTTTTACCTCGGCATGACCCGTGTGTCCGAGATCGGGCTGGAGAAACTGATGCGCCGCTTGTCGCACGGTCAGGCCACTTCGGGCGGAGAGCTTCTGCGCAAGGAGACCACGGCATGAGCTGCTTGCAAACCATTCAGGATTACGGCCTGCGGTCTCTGGGCTATGGCGAACGGCTTCTGCCTAAAACTGACTTTACCCTGTGCGAGCATTTCACCCTGATCGGTTCAGGTATGATCTGGAATATCTATTTCGGCATCATGGCAATGGTCACGGGTTTCTTTCTGGCCACCGCACTGGCGGTTGGAAAAGCATCGCCCAACAAATGGCTGCGCAAACCGTCCGAGTGGTTCATCTTCCTGTTCCGCGGCTCGCCGCTGTTCATCCAATTCTTCTTTGCCTATTTTTTCTTCCTGTCGCTGAAGAAACCCTATCCCATGTTCGACGCGTTCACCTCGGCTTGGCTGGGGGCGCTGATCGTATTGTTCCTGAACACCTCCGCCTATTCGGGTGAGATATTCTATGGCGCGCTGCGCTCGATCCCCAAGGGCGATCTTGAGGCTGCCGATGCCTATGGCATGTCCGGCTGGGCGCGGTTCCGCCGCATCGTCTGGCCGACCATGTTGCGGTTGGCCTGGCCCGCCTACACAAACGAAGCGATCTTTGTTTTCCAGTCCACAACACTGGTCTTTTTCTCGGCCTTCCCGGCCTGGCAGCAACGCGGAGACGCCTTGTACTATGCCAGCTATTTTGCCGATAAAACCTTCAACCCGTTTGTGCCCTACCCGATTTTGGCCTTTTATTTCATCCTGTTGACCCTTGTTATCGTGTGGGTCTTTGGACAGATGAACAAGCGCCTGAATCGCCATTTGCCCGCCGCAAGACAAAGCAAGATGAAATTCAGACTGAACCTTGCCCGCTGATCCCGCGCGCGACGTTCAGCAGATCAAACAGGTTTCATCACGCCACAATTGCGCACCTATTCGCTTGCTATGTTGGGGATTTGGTACCGCCTCCCTGGCTTGAACAGGGGACCTCTGGATCCACAATCCAGCGCTCTAACCAACTGAGCTAAGGCGGCACTCGTGAAGGGCGATGTACCGAACGCGTCCGGGGATTGCAAGAGGATTAAAGCTGAATTCTCCAGCTTTGTTCGACAAGATCGACCCCAAAAGAATGCACCGGTTTGCTGCCCGTAAGCTGCCATCCATTGGCCCGATACAACGCACAAGCCGCGCGGTGGCTTTCATGGGTCCATAGCTGCATTTGCTGGTATCCGGCCTGCTTGGCAAAGCCCATACAGGTCTCCAGAAGCCGCTTGCCCAACCCCAACCCGCGCGCATCGGGCACCAACAGGAACAGCCGCAGTTTCGCAGTCTGTGCGTCCAGCCTGACACAGAAGATACTGCCCAGCCTTTCACCTGCGCGCTCAGCGATCCAGCCGCATTCGCAGGATGGATCATGATCTGCAATGAACTCTCGAAGGATGCCTGCCACCAACGGAGCAAAACTGTCGTCGAACCCTTCATCACGTGCATAAAGCGTGCCGTGCCGTTCGACCAGCCAGGGCGCATCATCGGCCTGAAACGATCTGAGAACTACTTCTTTCATACCCTATCTGACCGCAAACGCGGCTTGATTCTCAACCCTTTGCGCGCTAGCACAAACGCTCAGTCCCGGAGGCGAGTATGGGTATCAATACCGAACGCGACATTCAGGCCAACTTGCAGATCGGTCCAACCGATCACGGTATGGTACGTCTGTTCATCGAGGCTGATGGCCTCGAAGTCCCTATGGATTTCGACCCGGAAGAAGCCGAAGAAATCGCCGAAGAAATTCGCGCCGCAGCGCAAGCCGCTCGCGCCGTCGGAACCTGAGCCTTTCTAAAGTCGCGGATCACGCAGCATGTGCAGACGCCGTGCCGCATCAGTTGCAAATTTCTGGATCATCTTCTTACGCCGCGCCGGGGCCAGTTTGTCCTCGGGCGCCATTCGAATGATCTCGGCATCGTAGGCGTCGGCAATGATCAGACCGGTTTCCTGCGGCAGTAACTCGGTCGGGAAATCGGTATCGACAGCCCAAAAGAATCGATCACACCACTCCAGATACCCCTGCCACTTCGCGTCTGACTGATAATCGGCGCGGCTGGACTTGCACTCGATCACCCAGAGCTCACCTTTGGGGCCAAGTCCCATAACATCAACCCGCAAGCCACGGGCTGGCACAAATTCCTCAACAGAAACAAACCCATGCGCCGTAAGGTGCCGCGCGACGCCGCGTGCGAGTTTCTGTCCGGGTTGCAAATCCAAGGTCATGAGAAAAATGTGAACAATCAGTGAACAAATGTAAAGCACAGATCCGGGCTTGACATGATACCTTTTGGTATTCAATTAATACGATACCGAAAGGTACTATTTATGAGGCTACCATGGAGAACTTAACTCAAAACGCGTTTCGTGCGCTGGCCGATCCAACCCGTCGAGACATTGTCAAATTGCTGGCGTCTGAAGACATGACAATCGGTCAGCTGACCGACCGGTTCGACATGACCCGGGCCGCCGTCAAAAAGCACCTGACGGTCCTGTCCGATGGCGGCTTGATCACAGTGGAGACCCGCGGCCGGGAACGCATCAACCGAATAGAACCACAGGGCATGGCGCCTGTTTTGGACTGGTTCAGCTATTTTGACCAGTTCTGGGATGATCGCCTTAGCTCTCTTAAAGAAGCAATTGAAAGGAAAGACAAATGAGTAATGCTGTGTTGCAAAAATCCATTTTCCTGCGGGCCGAGCCGGACACGGTCTGGGCCTATCTGACCGAGCCCGAGCGGCTAGCCGAATGGTTTCACAAACCCGAACGCAAACTGGCCAAAGGCCAAAAGCTGGAGATGTTTGGAACCACCAGTGGCGATCTGCTGATCTGGGGTGAAGTCCGGGAAGCGCGCGCGCCAGAATATCTGGAATACACGTTCACCGTCAAACCGATGGGTGATGCTGTCAGCGTAGTCAAATGGACGTTGACACCCGTTGCGGGCGGCACACGGCTGAGCTTGCTACATGAAGGCCTGCCCCAAACCGCCGAGGCCTTTGGCCTGATCCTGGCGCTGGACAATGGCTGGGACGAGCATTTCGGCAAGATGCGCACCGCCCTGCACGAGCCGGTCGACGCCTGATCTGTCCACAAACCCCTTGTACGAACCCGCCCGACGCCCTAACTAAGCGCTTGGCGGGTTCTGCCCTTCTTGTGACTGGTAGCATTCTGGTGGCCTTAAGCAATTCCGAGGGGGCTGGCTCTGTTCAGGTCCTGGCCTGATTACCTGGCGCCCACCTGTACATACAGGTCCTCGGGAATCAAACCGCACGGTTGACTGGTGGTCCCGCCGCATCCTCAAGTTGGTTCAAAGTATCACCAACCTCGGTCTCTGTGCGCCTGGAGGTCATGCAGATCAAATAAGTCCGCCTGATAATCCAACTCTTCCAAATGCAATGCTGGCGTAGTGGACAAGTCTTCCAGCTGAACCTAAGCGCCCATTCCCTGGCTCCTAGGAACATTCATGCAAACTGGTTCAAAGCTATCCTTCGATGAGAGAAAACAATTCGATTGGATCAACAAGTCCGCGAACTTCGTGAAACCCACAAGGCAAAAACAGATTAGGCGACGCGCTAGCAATCGCTGATGTTACCAGCACTCTGTGGCCGATGGATTTGGTTAGACCTTCTATGCGACTGGCGACATTCACTGCGCCCCCGAGAACCGTGAAATCAAGTCTTCCAGGACTGCCGATATTGCCATAGCTGACTTGCCCAACGTTGATCCCGATCCCAACATCCAAAGACGGCTTTTGCGCCTCATCACGCCGACGGTTAAGGGTCGTCAAACCGGCCAATACACTTTGTGCGGCATGCGCAGCCTTTCGGCACCGGTCGTTGTAATCAGTTGGAGATGCGATGGTGAAGATGGAGAGAATCCCGTCACCCATAAACTTGAGAACATCGCCGCCGTTCTCTTCTACAGATTGCACAACCAGATCAAAGTAACCGCTCAGCGCGTCAAAGACATCTGCCTCGGGTGCGGCTTCTGAAAGGGCCGTGAAACCTCGCAAATCAGAAAACATGACGACTGCATCAACTGTCGTACGTTCGCCCCGCTTGATCCGCCCATTCCAAACCGCATCAGAGGGCCCATCACCAAGATAAGTTCGTAGCAGCCCCTTGGCTGACTTGCGCATTGTGACAGGTTCCAAAGCAGACGACAGAGCAGGCAGTGCTGCCTCAATCAATTCCAGATGTCGCGATGAAAAACCGTCGGGGTATTGCGTAACAAATGTACAGCCGTGCAAAGATCCATCGCCATAATACATCAAGGTGGCATAGTAGTCTGTGCCACCCAACCCAGCGAATTCAAGATACGATGAATGCTCGGTCTTTGAATCAAGTTGTCGCAGGCTTTTGTGAAGCGGTTTTCTGTGCTCCAGAATGTATTCAAATGAGCTGCCGACATACCCTTCTGTCAACATCGTTTCATGAGTTACGTCGTAGCTGTCGGTCCCGTCAGGCGTCCAAACGACCCCCCATGCTATGAGTAACGGATTGGCGAAACGCTGACCGATATTGACCCGCCAGAGCGGAACGCCTTCCTCAATCAAAGCCGAACAGAAATGAGAGACCACTTTCACGGGGTCGCCAGAGCGGCGTCCTTCGGTAATCATCCAGTCGGTTAGTTGTGCTACTGAGGCCATGTCCTCAAATTAGTCGCTTGGGCAAGATGATCAAAGCTCCTTCCTTTTAGCAGGTTATTCAAAGCGCGATATTGAAGGAGTATGTTCAAACCAAAGCCCCAGCTACGCCATTCTGAATATCCGCGATAGGCTAAGATCAACCGCATACAAACGTGACAGCGGCTGCATCTGCATTAAAGCAGCAATAGTCAACGTCGGTAAAACCATCTCGCGATATGCCAGAAAGCCAATGAGACGCTCGGGGTGATACAGCCTGGCATCAAAATTAGCGTGAAACACGCGCCTCTTGCTTGATCGCAACTGGATTCAAGTCTTGTAAAACCGGTTTGCCGCCGCGCGGACCTTTGGGTTTTTCGGCCATGCTCATGATCTTGTAGCCAAACTGAACCCCGGCAAAGACGATCCCGTTCATGAACCAGATCATCAGCAACGCGATCAGGCCGACATCCGAGCCGATCATCAGGCTGCGCAGATTGGCCACGTTGAAGACCAGCAGCACCCCGACAAACACCGCCGAGATGACAAATCCCCAGACAACCTGCGTGATATAGAGACGGATCAATTTAGGCATGGCAGATCTCCTTGCGCTATTGACCTGAGTCTAGCGCCTGTGAGGCTGCGGTAAAGGCGTCAGAACGCCTCGGGCTGGGCCTCGCGTGCCATGTGATCCAGCACGGCGTTGACGAATTTGGGCTCTTTGCCTTCCGGGAAGAAAGCGCGCGCCACGTCCACGAATTCAGTGATGACCACTTTGGGCGGCGTATCGCTTTGGGCCAGCTCGGCACCTGCCGCGCGGAACAGCGCCCGCAAGGTCGGGTCAATCCGAGCAATAGGCCATTTCGCAACCAAGGCACGGTCCGTCATCTGATCAATTGGCGCTTGATAGTTCACCGCATTGTCGACCAGCGACCGGAACAGGCTGATGTCGCCGTCCAGCATTTCCTCGCCCTGATAGACGGCACCAAACCGGTGATCCAGAAACTCATTCACGACAGCTTCGGTTGTCTGCCCCGATTGCTCCATCTGGAACAGCGCCTGCACGGCATAAAGCCGGGCGGCAGATCTCATCAGGCGTTTCTGGTTGGCCGGTTTCGGCGCGTCTGTCTGGGTCATGCTGTCGTGGGTCCGTTGCTGTCGCCCGCCACAAGGATGGACTCGGACGGCGGCTTGAAGCCCACGCCCTTTTTGGAAGAGCCCCACTTACGGCTGAGTGCGATCAGATGCAAGGCCGCAGCAGCCGCGCCGCCGCCTTTATTCATCTTTTCGGGGTTGGCACGGACCTCGGCCTGTTCGTCATTCTCGACCGTCAGGATACCGTTGCCGATCAGCAGGCCTTGAAGACCAATCAACTGAATGGCGCGGCTGGAGTCGTTGCAGACCGTTTCATAATGCGTGGTCTCGCCCCGAATGACGCAACCCAGCGCGACATAGCCGTCATAATTGCACTGGCGATCGGCCATGGCGATGGCCGTGGGTATTTCCAGCGCACCGGGAACCTCGACAACTTCGCAGGTCCCGCCAGCCGCTTCGATTTCGGCCTTAGCACCTGCGATCAGGTTGTCGGCGATGGCGCGGTAGAACGGGGCCGCCACGATCAGCAGTTTCACCGGCTTGTCAAATTTGGGTGTCGGCAAGATGCCATGTTCGTCTTGAGCAGCCATGATCAGTCTTCCTTCAGGATCGAGCGGGTGCCGACGATGGACAGGCCAAACGCGTCGAGCCCCAGATATACGGTTTCAGGTGAATCTGTCAGTAGAACCAATTCCTGAACGCCCAGCTTGGATAGGATCTGAGAACCGAGACCCGTTTGCTTGATGGTGCGTGGACCTTCATCCTCGACCGCATAGAGCGAGTTGCGCGGCTGGCGGAACAGGCAGACGACCCCCCGACCCTCTTCCGCAATCTTCTCCATCGCACGCGGCAATTCGCGCGAAGATTTGGGGCCGAGGCCCAGAATATCCGGTGCTTCATGCAGGGCGTGAGTGCGGGTCAGAACCGGCTCTGGCGTGGTGATGTCACCCTTGATCATGACGACATGCTCGATGCCGTGCAGCTGATCGGTGAACAGGCGCATTTCCCATTCGCCACCATATTCCGAAGTGACGGTCTCGCGTGAGGTTTCGACCACGAGGTTATCGTTGCGCGAGCGGTACGCAATCAGGTCACTGATCGTACCGATCTTCATGTCATGCTCTTTGGTGAATTCGACCAGATCCGGCAGACGCGCCATGGTTCCATCGGCCTTCATGATCTCACAGATCACACCCGACGGGTTCAACCCTGCCAGGCGCGAGATATCAACGGCAGCCTCGGTATGGCCTGCGCGCACCAGAACCCCACCCCGCTTGGCCCGCAGCGGGAAGATGTGGCCGGGGGTGGCGATATGGGCCATCGTATTCTGTTCGTTGATCGCGGTGGCCACGGTCAGCGCCCTGTCTGCGGCAGAGATACCCGTCGAAACGCCCTCGCGCGCTTCAATCGATACGGTGAAGGCGGTCTCGTGACGCGATGAATTGTTCACCGCCATCATCGGCAGGCCCAGATTGTCGATCCGTTCCGCCGTCATCGGCAGACAGATCAGCCCGCGCCCATGGGTGGCCATGAAGTTGATCGCGTCGGCATCGGCGAACTCAGCGGCAATCACCAAATCGCCTTCGTTTTCGCGATCCTCGTGATCGACCAGAATATACATCCGGCCTTTGCGCGCCTCTTCGATGATCTCTTCAATCGGGCTGATCGCGTCGCGCAGCTGGGCCTCGACCGGGCCCGGGGTTTCAAAGCTCATGGGGCAGCCTTTCACAAGAGCATTTCTGCAACGCGGGATAGACCACACCGCGCCCAAAGGCCAGAGCGCAAACGGCGTGCGTAGGTCAGGACGCGACGTATATTTGCCTCAGGACATCTCGGCCAGGCGCGCGACATAGCGGGCCAGCGTGTCGATCTCAAGGTTGACCTGATCCCCAACGGTGACGTCACCCCAGGTGGTTACTTCTTTGGTATGGGGGATAAAGTTGATGCCGAAATCGCACCCTTTGACATCGTTCACGGTCAAGGATGTACCGTTCAGCGCAACCGAGCCCTTGGGGGCAATGAAACGGGCCAATTCCTTGGGCGCACGCAGTGTCACCCGCGTGCTGTCGCCCTCATCCTGAACCGCAACGACTTCGGCGACACCGTCCACATGGCCTGAAACGATATGGCCACCCAGTTCGTCACCAACCTTCAGAGCGCGTTCTAGATTAACGCGTTTTCCAACCTTCCAACTGCCTAGATTTGTTTTTGACACCGTCTCGGCACTGACTTGCACGTCATACCAGTCATCGCCCAGAGCAATCACTGTCAGGCAGACACCGTCGCTGGCAATCGACGCACCGATATCAATGCCATCTGTCTCATAGGCTGTCTGAATGCGTGCCCGCAGATCGCCTTGCTGCTCTAACTCGGTAACGGTGCCGATATCCGTGACGATCCCCGTAAACATTCTGTTAACCCTCGATCCCTAACCTGATCCTAACTTCTCTGGCTGAGGTACGACCTTCACCGCGCGCGGGCAAGGACCGGCAGCTAAATTAAGGCACAAATGAGTAAAAAACTGAGGCAATCAGGCATAGTTTCGCCCAAAAGATTGGATAAGATGACGAGGATGACCCACTCCGCCACCCCATCAAGCGATCGCGTCTTTCTGTTCCTACAGGGGCCACATGGCCCATTCTTCAGCGCGCTTGGGCGTATGATGCAAGAGGCCGGCGCTCAGGTCTGGCGGGTCGGGTTCAATGCCGGGGATCGGGCGTTCTGGTCTGACACATCCACCTATATTCCGTTCCGCGACAAGCCAGAGCTTTGGCCCGAAACGCTGATCGATCTGATCATCCGCAAGCACGTAACCGATATCGTTCTATACGGTGACACACGCCCGGTTCATGCCCGTGCTGTTGAAATCGCGCGATCCCGCGGCATAACGATCCATGTCTTCGAGGAAGGGTATCTGCGACCCTGGTGGGTGACTTATGAGCGTTGGGGGTCCAACGGAAACTCTCAACTGATGTCACTGGATGTCACCGATATGCATCAGGCGCTCGAGCAGTCTGATACGGCATCTCCGCCTCCGCCCTCGCATTGGGGGGATATGCGCCAGCACATCTTTTATGGCGCGCTGTACCATTGGTTCGTTCTGTTTATGAACCGCGGCTACCGCAACTTCCGCCCGCATCGCGATCTTTCGGTCGCGAAGGAATTCAAACTGTATTTCAAGCGCTTGGCCCTGATGCCGTTTCACCGACTCCAGCGCGGCTGGTCCACTTTGCGGGTACGCCGCGGCGCGTTCCCATACCATTTGGTACTGCTTCAACTGGGTCACGACAGCTCGGTCCAATCGCATTCCGACTACAACAGTATGAGCGCGTTTCTGGAACAGATGGTCGAAGGTTTCGCCAAGGGCGCACCGGGCCATCACCGGTTGGTGATCAAAGAACACCCGCTGGAAAACCACCGCGAACCGCTGCGCCGCCAGGTTCGCGACCTGTGCCGCAAGTACGGGATCGAAGGGCGTGTTCATTATGTCCCCGGTGGCAAACTGGCCAAATTGCTGGATGAGGCGAACTCGGCTGTCACCATCAATTCAACCGCAGGTCAGCAGGTACTGTGGCGGGGCATTCCGCTGCGGATTTTCGGCAAATCAGTGTACGGTAAGCCCGAATTTGTCTCTCAGCAGCCGATTGAAGAGTTTTTTGCCGACCCCGAAATGCCGGATGCAAAAGCCTATCGCATCTACCGTCAGTTCCTTCTTGAAACCAGCCAAGTTCCCGGCGGATTCTATTCGCGACGGGGACGCCGGCAATTGCTGCGACGCGCGGCAGATATGGTCCTGCGTGCTCATGACCCCTATCAGGCGGTGTTGAAAAACAACGAGGCACGCACGCCACAGTTGCGACTTGTCGAATGAAATAAGGCATCCTCTGCTGGATGTTGCTGCCCAATCGGGGTAGTTTGCCCCCAACAAAAAAGAAGTTTGAGGATCAGAGGCAGTGCAGCGCTTTCCTACCCGAGCACGACGGGGAGTTACCCTTTTGGCTCTTTGCGGCCTGATTGCCGCGTGCCAGCTTCCCAAATCCGGACCGAATAAATCAGAGATTTTGGCCGGATCGGTCGAAAACGGTGGTAACGCCTTCGTGGTCGAAGTGGATGACCGCGTCACCAAAGCCACGTCCAGCATCCCGCAATTTGGGTTTTCCTCATCCTTCCGCAGCGCATCGAGTGTCGCGGCAGATACCGTGCGCCCCGGTGACGTTCTGGGCCTGACGGTTTGGGAAAACGTGGATGATGGCTTGCTGTCGGGCGAAACCGGTGCCGCCACCGCCTTGGAAGAGGTTCAGGTCGACAGTGACGGGTTCATTTTCGTCCCTTATGCCGGGCGCTTACGCGCGGCGGGCAATACGCCCGAACAATTGCGTGTGCTGATCACAAACGAGCTGAAAGAACAGACCCCTGATCCACAAGTCGAAGTGCGCCGCGTTGCCGGTGACGGTTCGACGGTTTCGCTGACTGGCACAATCGGCGCGCCCGGTATTTACCCGATCGAACGTCCGACTCGCACCTTGCTGGGTATGTTGTCCCAGGCGGGGGGAGTAGCCGTTGGATCGGACATCGCACTGGTGACCCTGATCCGAGGAGACCAGAAAGGCACTGTTTGGTACGAAGACCTGTTCAAAAATCCCAATCTGGATGTCGCCCTGCGCGGTGGTGACCGCATCCTGGTTGAGGCTGACAGCCGCTCTTACATCGCGCTGGGTGCGACGGGTGGGCAATCGCGGATTGCGTTTGACAGTCAGGATCTATCGGCGCTGGAAGCGCTGGCGCAGGTGGGTGGTTTGCAAGGTCTCTCTTCCGACCCGACAGGGATTTTCATCCTTCGGAAAGAAGGTCAGGACATCGCCCGCAGCGTAACAGGTCGTGCGGAATTGCAAGGGGATCAGCGCATGATCTACCTGCTGAATCTAACCGCACCCAACGGTTTGTTCATCGCCCGTGACTTTGTCATCCGCGATGATGACACGATCTATGTGACCGAAGCCCCCTATGCACAGTGGAGCAAGTCGATCTCGCTCATCGCGGGTGGCCTGACCCCGGTCGCAAACGTCGCTACACTGACCGGAAACTAACCCGTGTATCCAGAAACGGACACCGCAGCCGGGGCAAATCGCACCCGGCTGTTTGTGTATAATGGGGGATTTCTGACCAACCGTCGCATACGGCGCATCCTGTCGCTTGCCGACTATGACATTCGCCTGGGCCTGCCCAAACAGGGCGATACCGTTGGGGTCTGGGGCAACAGCCCAACCGCCCATCGCGGCCTGAGCATGGCCGAAAAATACGGCACCCCGATCCTGAGGGTCGAAGACGCGTTTCTACGCTCTCTCCATCCCGGGCGCGCGGGCGAGGCACCTTTGGGGTTACTACTGGATCAAACCGGCCTGCATTTCGACCCGTCCGCCCCATCGGACCTTGAAACGCTGCTGACGACACATCCGCTGGACGATACGGCGCTGCTAAACCGCGCACGCGGTGCTATTGCGCGGATAAAGGACCTGCATCTCAGCAAGTACTCGGCTTTTGACACTGAGATCGCGG
The DNA here is from genome assembly GCF_056541465.1 of Ruegeria sp. AH12. Lineage (NCBI taxonomy): Bacteria > Pseudomonadati > Pseudomonadota > Alphaproteobacteria > Rhodobacterales > Roseobacteraceae > Ruegeria > Ruegeria sp. AH12. The sequence continues at coordinate 256,115 of NZ_JBQFYL010000002.1, forward strand.
CGCCTGATCCCGGATATGTTCTGGTCGTTGATCAAACGCAGGGTGATGCCGCCGTTACGGCGAGCGGAGGCGACTATGCCCGGTTCCGCGAAATGCTGGTGATCGCGCAGGAGGAGAACCCGGGCGCGCGCATCCTGATCAAGGCCCATCCTGAGACCCAAGCGGGCCATCGTCCGGGATACTTCAGCGATCAGGACCTCTCCGATCGTGTCTCGTTCTTGCACGATGCGCACAGCCCGTGGACTCTGTTGGATGGTGCGGTTGGGGTTTACACGCTGTCCTCGCAACTCGGGTTCGAGGCAATCCTGGCCGGTCACAAACCCCGCGTTTTCGGGCAGCCCTTTTATGCCGGCTGGGGTTTGACCCAGGATGAGGTGCCGATCCCGCGCCGATCCCGGAACCTAACGCGCGCGCAACTATTTGCAGCGGCCATGCTGCTGTATCCCAAGTGGTACGACCTTTATCGGGATAGGTTGTGCGAGTTGGAAACTGTTCTGGACACGCTGGAGGCCACGACCCGCGCCTGGCGTCAGGATCGGTTTGGCTGGACAGCTTCGGGCATGCGGCTTTGGAAGCGCAAGCATTTGCAGCAGATGTTCGGCAGACATCGCAAGCTTCAATTCAAAACCACTATGCCCACCGCCCCTGATCGACCGCATATGGTCTGGGCCAGTCAATCGCGAGATGCCGAAGGGGTCATTCGTGTCGAAGACGGTTTTCTGCGTTCACGCGGGTTGGGCGCAGAGCTGATCCCCCCCCTGTCGCTGGTGACCGATGATCTGGGAATTTACTATGACCCCACGCGTCCGAGCCGTTTGGAAGAACTGATTGCCCAACGCGAGACATTACGCCCGGATCAGGAGCTGCGAGCAGAGCATTTGGTGGCGCAGTTGCTCTCGGGTGGTCTCAGCAAATACAACATCGGACAACCTGTTCCGACTTTGCCCGAGGGGTATCGCATTCTGGTGCCTGGACAGGTGGAGGATGACGCCTCAATCCTATTGGGCACCAGCAACATTCGCACCAATCTTGAACTGCTGCGCGCCGCGAGGGAGGCGCACCCGGACGCTGTGTTAATCTACAAACCCCACCCAGATGTTCAGGCGGGGCTGCGAGAGGGAAGGATCGAAGCTGAAGGTCTGGCCGATCTGGTTCTGGACGATTGCGATCCGGCCTCGCTGCTGCCACATGTGCAAGAGGTCTGGACCATGACCTCGTTGATTGGGTTCGAGGCCCTGCTGCGTGGGGTCAAGGTCACGACCTTGGGTGCACCGTTTTATGCTGGATGGGGTCTGACCCATGATTTGGGCACAGTTCCTGCGCGTCGCGGTGCGCGGCCACCGTTGATGGGGCTGGTCCACGCCACACTCATCGATTATCCGCGCTATATGGACCCGCTGACAGGTGAACCCTGCCCCGTCGAAGTCGCGGTTGAACGTCTGGCAAACGGAGTACCGGCAAAAACAGGTCCACTTAACCGGCTGCTGTCAAAGCTGCAGGGTGTTTTTGCCACGCATGCGCGCTTGTGGCGCTGAGTCACTGTGTGGATCGTTGCCAGCGGTGCAGGATATCCGGACCAATCCTGCGCGTTTCGATCAGTTCAAACCGTGGCGCGGCCTCAAGTGTCTCAAGACCCAATCGGCCGACCGCAGCAAGCCCTTCGGCGCCGATGGTCAGACCAGCTGTGAAACCGACCAGTTCATCCACCATATCCGCCTCAAGCAGTGATGCGGCAAGGGCCGCACCGCCCTCGCAGAACACCCGCGTTAGACCGGCCTGACCCAACTGCTGTAACAAATCTGTGGCATCGATATGGTGATCCCGCAGCGCGCAAGGGATCAGCCGAGCGCCAAGCCCTTCCCACGTGCGAGCGCGATCCGGATCGGGGCTTGGGCCATGGCATATCCAGACGGGAATATCCTTAGCCGTGCGTGCCAATTGGCCCATCAGAGGTAAATCCAGATGTCGCGATACGACAATCCGTGCAGGCTGATGTAAGACGCCCAAATCCCGCACGGTCAGCGAGGGGTCATCCGCACGCGCCGTCCCTGCGCCAACCATCACCGCATCATGGCGCGCGCGCATTGCGTGCACAGCGCGGCGGGCGGTTGGGCCCGTGATCCACTGGCTATGACCGGTTTGCGTTGCAATCCGCCCATCAAAACTGCTGGCCAGTTTCAGGGTGACAAAGGGACGGCTCTGTTCCGTTTTCAGAAAAAAACCGGCCAAATCCTGCGCGGCCTGATCGGCCAGAACACCTATATCGACCTCGATCCCGGCCTCACGCAGCATCGCGAAACCCTGCCCAGACACACGCGGATCGCTGTCCTCAAGCGCGGCCACGACACGCGACACCCCGGCCTCGATCAAAGCGGTCGCGCAGGGGGGGGTTTTGCCATGATGGGAACAAGGTTCCAGCGTCACATAGGCCGTGGCGCCTTTGGCGGCCGATCCGGCCTGCGCCAATGCAACAGGTTCGGCGTGTGGACGCCCGCCCGGTTGGGTCCAGCCCCGCCCAACAATGCGCCCTTCGCGCACGATAACGCACCCGACAGCCGGGTTGGGCCAGCATGACCCCTGGCCGCGCTGCCCCAGTGACAAGGCCAGCGCCATAAATCGCTTATCCGTTTCGCTCACTCGTCCGTCGGAGGTTGCGGCGGGCGCAACTCGTGGACAAACTCCTCGAAATCATCGGCCGCCTGGAAATTCTTGTACACGCTTGCAAAGCGAACATAGGCAACGGTGTCGATCCGCGCCAGAGCTTCCATGACGATCTCGCCGATTTTGTTGGATGGAATATCAGTGTCGCCCATACTTTCCAGCCGGCGTACGATGCCCGAGATCATCTGATCGATCCGTTCAGGATCAACGGGTCGTTTCTGCATCGAGATACGGATCGAACGCTCCAGCTTGTCGCGGTCGAAATCTTCGCGCTTTCCGTTGGTCTTGATCACCACAAGATCGCGCAGTTGCACGCGTTCGTAGGTGGTAAACCGGCCCCCGCAGGCCGGGCAAAACCGGCGTCGGCGGATCGCGACGTGATCCTCTGCCGGGCGTGAATCTTTCACCTGAGTGTCGATATTTCCGCAAAACGGGCAGCGCATCCGCCGTCTCCTCGTCCCTTGTTCGGCCTCTTTTGTAAGCACTTCGGCTTACTTATCCACAACTATAGGGCAGCCGCTAGGATTTGGGTAGTCGGAATTTTCAACCCCTAGATAAAGGGTTACCCAAGATGCGCTGCGACCAAGCGACGATGCGGTGCAGAGCGGTGTTCGAACAAGTAAATCCCCTGCCATGTCCCAAGACACATGCGACCCGCTGAGACCGGGATCGACAATGAGACGAGCATAAGTGCGGATTTGATATGCGCGGGCATGTCATCTGGCCCTTCATAAGTATGGCGCAGATAGGACATCGCCGGATGATCCGATGGTGGCACCAGCCTTTCGAAAAAAGCTTTCAGATCGGTCTGAACCTCGGGGTCAGCGTTTTCCTGTATCAGCAGCGAACATGAAGTATGGCGCACGAACAGTGTCAGAACGCCATCCTTCAAAGATGGGCCAAGCCAGCGATGCACATCATTGGTGAATTCATAAAGCCCTGATCCTTGGGTTTGGATCTTGAATTCAGTCTGCATCTCTTCTGGTTCCCGCCTTACTATCTAAAGAACGGGCGGATATCGCATTTCGCATTTGCCCCTTGGACGGACATGCTGGAACCTGCTGCAAAGCTTGATAAGACAAAACTGGGTTGTACTGGGGTCTCTGACGGCTCTTTGATCGTAAACTGAACGGCTGTCTTGCGCCCTGTCGTTACGCTGGGGCCATACCCGCGCAGAACATAGATGCGGTCTTGCCAGCCCAAGCCCAGTTTTCGGCGCGCGAAATCCGCCGCCGCGCACCAATAACCGTCTGTGAATTGCTGAGCGCGCGGAATGACTTCGAAATCGGTGCTATTGATCGGCTCAGTCCGATACCCGTTCGGCGCCGCACTTGTCTGTGCCGCCAAGCCAAGGGTCGCAGCCACCGATAGTGCAAATAAGATCGTCTGTTTCATCGTTTTATCTTTTCGTTGTTGCCTATGGGCTTAAGATAGGCCCCGGTGGGCCAATAGCTGCTGGGTTCACGATCAATTTAGTTGATTTCATCTGCGTCGTGAACAGGCGTCAGCCAGCCGTGATAGCGGATCAGCAGCCCAAGAAACGGGGCCTCAGCGGACACATCAAAGACGTACCTTCCCCGATCATCCTGCATCTCGAACGTCGACGAGCGCGGCAAAAGAATGGTCGGTATAGGCAGCCTTAACAAAGTCAAACGTTGGATGTCGATCTGCAACTTGTCCTCTACAATCAAAGGTTTCAGCCAGATGGACACAAGGCCGAACCTCTCTCGCAGGCACCCCGTCTTAGGGTCGTAGCACAGGCGAGAGCGCGTGACATGGCCCGCAAAATCGCGAATCCAAAGCCAATATTGGCCATCACGTACCACCGTCACCCGAACCGGTACGTCATGCCCGGCCCGAGGAAACCCGGCAAGGTTCAGCAAAATGCCCACTAAACGCCCCTGCCCCGGCAGGATATCACAGCGCCCTTCGTAAACGCCCGGGTCACTGTGCAAGGTCCGCATCGCCTGCGGCAGGTCTGATTGCGGCGGCAACGCCTGCAGAAACGGGTCCATTCGCGTCAGAACCCCTGCGCCGCAAAACGCGACCGAACCTCTGCATCCGGGATCATGCAGATGTCTGCCCGTCCAAAGATGGCATAGCGATTGCGCGCGATGGCGTGATAGAGCGGGTCTTTGACGAAGCGCGGCCAGTAACGGCAGAGCGACAGGGCGCGCCAAGGGACCGATAGCTGCGCCATCGCCGCGGCAAACGCATCCAGGTGCTGATGCACCCTCTGGTTCACGATCACCAGATTGGTCTCGAAATCCTGTGTCGGCAGATCAAGCTGTCGGTACAGCCTTTGCCCCAAGGGTGATTGCGCTGTCGCAAACTGAAATACCTGCGCCCGGTCGTGCCGCAGCATGAACCGAAAGAAACTGGAACACAAAACGCATTCCCCATCGAAGACGATCAGGTTTCCAACATCCCATTCATTTGAAATTCCAGAGCCTTGCATAGGATGGTTTCTTTCAGTCGGACCCAGCAAAGCAAAGGTGTCATGCATCCTGGCGGTGGGCAATGCGACACGAAAGAACGACGGAAGTTTCCGCCCGGACGCAACTGCCGGATAGAGAAAAAAGGCGCCGTGTGCTCGGCGCCTTTGACTTTATTGATCCAGGAAAGATCGCAGTTTTCGCGACCGGCTGGGATGTTTCAGTTTCCGCAGCGCCTTCGCCTCGATCTGACGGATACGTTCGCGCGTAACGCTGAACTGCTGGCCCACCTCTTCCAGTGTGTGGTCCGTGTTCATCCCGATACCAAAGCGCATCCGCAGAACGCGTTCTTCACGCGGGGTGAGCGAGGCCAGAACCCGAGTAGTCGTTTCCTTGAGGTTTTCCTGAATGGCGCTGTCCAGTGGCAGCACGGCATTCTTGTCCTCGATGAAATCGCCCAACTGGCTGTCTTCCTCGTCGCCAATCGGCGTTTCGAGTGAGATCGGCTCTTTGGCGATTTTCATCACCTTGCGCACTTTCTCAAGCGGCATCTGCAGCTTCTCGGCCAGTTCTTCCGGCGTCGGCTCACGGCCGATCTCGTGCAGCATCTGGCGACCGGTCCGAACCAGCTTGTTGATCGTCTCGATCATGTGAACCGGAATACGGATGGTCCGCGCCTGATCGGCGATGGAGCGTGTGATCGCCTGACGAATCCACCATGTCGCATAGGTCGAGAACTTATAGCCCCGGCGGTATTCGAACTTGTCCACCGCTTTCATCAGGCCAATGTTACCTTCCTGAATAAGATCAAGGAATTGCAGGCCGCGGTTCGTGTACTTTTTGGCAATCGAGATGACCAAACGCAGGTTGGCTTCGACCATTTCCTTCTTGGCCTGCCGCGCCTCTTTCTCGCCCTTCTGAACCTGCTGCACGATGCGGCGGAATTCAGAGATGTCCAGACCGACATACTGACCAACCTGGGCCATATCGTTGCGCAGTTCTTCAACCTTGTCAGTCGAGCGTTCGATGAACATCTGCCAACCCCGACCCGGCTTTTCGGCCATATCGGTCAGCCAATTCGGATCCAGTTCACGCCCACGATAGGCGTCGATGAACTCACGACGGTTGATCCGGGCCTGGTCGGCCAGTTTCACCATCGAGCTGTCTAGCGACATGACGCGGCGGTTGATGCCATAAAGCTGGTCAATCAGCGCTTCGATCCGGTTGTTGTGCAGGTGAAGACCGTTCACCAGCTCAACAATCTCGGCGCGCAGCTTTTGATAGGTCTCTTCGTCCTTGGCACTAAACGTGCCGTCTTCGTTCAGAGTGGCCGAAATCCGGCTATCCTGCATCTCACTCAGCTGAGCGAAATCGGTCGAAATCCGCTCTAATGTGGTCAGAACCTGATCCTTGAGCGCGGCTTCCATCGCGGCCAGCGACATGTTGGCCTGATCGTCATCGTCATCGTCATCGTCACTGGCGATGGGGTTGCCATCCGCATCCAGTTCCGGGCCAGTATCTTCTTTTGGCTTGGAAGCCTGTACCGCAGAGGTATCAACGACGGGTTCCTCAACGTCGCCGTCCTCGTCCATCTGGTTGCCAAAGGTGGTTTCCAGATCGATGACATCACGCAGCAAAATGTCTTCAGACAAAAGTTCGTCATGCCAGATTGTGATCGCCTGGAAGGTCAGAGGGCTTTCGCACAGACCCGCGATCATGGTGTTCCGACCGGCCTCGATCCGCTTGGCGATGGCAATCTCGCCCTCGCGGCTCAGCAACTCGACGCTGCCCATCTCGCGCAAGTACATGCGCACGGGGTCGTCGGTACGGTCCAGCTTTTCGGTGGCAGCACCGGCCAGCGCGACCTCACGGTTGCTTTCCGTGGTGGTCAGTTCGGTCGAGCCTTTGTTTTCTTCTTCCTCGGCCTCTTCATCTTCGATGATGTTGATGCCCATCTCGGACAGCATCGACATCACGTCTTCGATCTGTTCCGAGCTGACCTGATCAGGCGGCAGAACCTGATTGAGCTGGTCGTAGGTGATGTAACCTTTCTCGCGGGCCTCGGCGATCATCTTCTTGACCTGGGCCTGGCTCATGTCCAGCGAGATTTCCTGTTCCTGCTCGTCGGATTTGCGGTCTTCGTTCGTATCCTTGGCGGCCATTCAATGCTCCTGCAGGGATGGGTGATTCGTTTGCACCGAATCATTAGCGCGTGAAAGTGATTCGGCCACCCGTTTACCTGTTTTTCTTTTCCAGTGCTTTATGAAAACATCACTTTATCGACGTTTCCGCTCGAATTTGATCCCGGACATGATTGCCTCAAACGCGTCTTTCTCGTCGCGGTTGATTCGCGCGCCGTTGTCGGCAATGTCGAAAAGGGCTTTGTCCTCGTTTTGGCTGCGGCTTGCGCGGTTACGCTCTTCGGCGGCCTGACCCACCCGATACGTCAATGACTCGTCAGCCAAGTCGGACATCTCCTCGGTCGCTTCAGCAATCTCAGCATCCAGCCCCCGGAGCGCTTTGATCTTTGCGAGTTCTTCGGCCAGCGTCATCTGGGCCTTTTCAACGTCGCCTGGTTTGAACACACAGGGGATCACAGCGACATGGCGAAGGCCCAGAAGGTTTTCAAGGGGCTCAGACCCCAAAGTTTCGACGATGTGGTCTTTCAGGTTGTCGGGGTCGTTGATTGCATGGCGCAGAATGGCCTGACGCAGCGCCGCGTGATCGGGATCATGACAGTCCATGTCTTCCAGCTGCGCTTCGAACTGCACCACCACCCGGGGGTTCAGAATGGCGATAGCCAGAATGGCCGATTCGCGCAGGTGGATATCGGCATTGTCTGAGGACGCAAGGAACGACGATCTTGCACCCGCTGACGCAGGCTGTTTCGGCGGTTGCCATTTGCCGCGCGGTTGCCAGTTGCGGTTCTGCTGCTGACGCTGCGGACGGAACAGTTGCCAACGCAGGTCCTTGATTTCCTGCCCGTAGTGAGAGCGGATCGATGGGTCGCGGATCAGTTTGATCTTGTCGCGCAGCACCTTGTCCAATGCGGCCTTGCGCTCCGGGCTGTCAAAGACCTTGCCTTCGGTTTCACGCTGCCACAGCAACTTGACCATAGGAATGGCCCCATCCAGCACCTTTTGCACCGCCCCTGCCCCTTCGGCGTGTAATAGATCGTCTGGGTCTTTGCCCTCGGGCATCAGCGCAAATCGCAACGACTTACCCGCCTCAAGCAACGGCAGGGCCAGATCGACCGCACGCATCGCGGCACGCAGGCCCGCCGTATCCCCATCAAGCGCGATGATCGGTTCGTCCGAGATACGCCACAGCAAGTGCAGCTGATGTTCGGTGATCGCAGTACCCAGAGGGGCCACCGACGCGCCGAACCCGGCCTCGGCCAGCGCGATCACATCCATGTAGCCTTCGGCCACAATCAAAGACTGCCCCTTGCCCGCCGCTTGCCGCGCAGGGCCGTGGTTGTAGAGGCTGCGACCTTTGTCGAACAACGCAGTCTCGGGCGAATTCAGATACTTGGCGTTGTCATTCGGGTCCATCGCCCGACCGCCAAAAGCGATACACCGCCCACGCGGATCGCGGATCGGGTACATGATGCGGTTGCGGAACGTATCATAGGGCTTCTTGCCCTTGTTTGATGGTTTGGCCAGCCCGGAGTCCAGGATCAAATCCTCGGCTACGTTCTTTCCCCGCAGGTGATCCCACAGCGCTTGCCAGCCGTCAGGAGCGAACCCAATCTCCCACCGGTCCAACGCCTGTGCATCCAGCCCGCGACCGGACAAGTAATCGCGTGCCGAGCCACCTGCTCCGGTCTTCAGCTGTAAACGGAAGAACTGCACCGCCTGCTCCATCACCTCGGCCAGTTCTGCGCGGCGATCCTGCTTTTCCTGCGCTTTTGGATCGCGCTCGGGCATGGGCATCCCGGCCTCTTGCGCCAGTATTTCAACGGCTTCGATAAAGGATACGTTTTCAGTTTCCCTTACAAAGGTGATGGCGTCACCTTTGGCATGGCAACCAAAGCAGTAGTAGTACCCTTTCTGATCATCCACATGGAATGAGGCGGTTTTTTCATGATGGAACGGGCATGGCGCCCACATATCCCCTTTGCCCTGATTGGACTTGCGCTGATCCCACATGACCTTGCGCCCGACGACCTGAGACAGGCTGAGCCGGGTGCGCAATTCATCCAGAAATCCGGGGGGCAAAGACATCTATCAAACCTGCCAGAAATGAAAACGCGCGCCAAGGGGATGGCACGCTTTTCCACAGCGAAATGATCCGGCTGTGGATTATTGCTGCAGACAGAGCTCCAGCCAGGCCGCACCAAGGTCTTTTTTGCGAACATCGCGCATCTTCTGTTCATACACCCACGGCGTAATCAATGGGACGGCTGCATTGTAGTTTTCGGGCCAAGTGGGGCTGCTATCGGCGACCGCTTGTGGTACGTCTCGCTCTTTCACCCGATCAATCCGCGCTTGCTGGATCGCGGCCACTACGTCCGCCTGATACTGGCAGCTTTGTTCCTTGGTTTCTGCCGCAGCCAGAGGTGTGGCAAGAACGGCGGCAGCGATAGCGATACGCAACATTGGGGTCTCCGGGGAATCGTTGAATTGGACGCAGCTTAACCGCCCTTCATCGGACCTGCCATTGCCCATTTCGGGCAGACAGGAATGGGTGGGGCGAAACACCCGCCCCATCCAAATCGTATCAGAGACCTTTGGCCCTATAGCTGCTAGCCACGCGGTCAATCGCAACGATATAGGCGGCAGTTCGCAGATCCTCCACATCATCGCGGCTATGCCAGACTTCACGCATCGACTGGTAAGCAATCCGCATCGTGTCATCTAGGCCAGACCGGACGAGCTCCAGTTCATCCGCCCCTTTGAGATATTTGGTTTTGAAGTTCGGAGACATGGTCCAGGCGTCACCAAGATAGCGGTCCAGCCGCTCCAGCTCGCTGACGATCAGCTCATGCCGCGCTTCTTCCTGACGCCGCTGCATCCGACCAAAGCGAATATGGCTGAGGTTCTTGACCCACTCAAAATACGACACCGTCACACCACCGGCGTTGGCATACATGTCCGGAATGATCACCGTACCCTTCTTGCGCAGGATCTCATCCGCACCTGCGGTCACGGGGCCATTCGCGGCCTCAATGATCAGCGGGGCCTTGATGCGTTCAGCATTCTCAAGGTTGATCACGCCTTCCAAAGCCGCCGGGATCAGAATATCGCACTCCGCCTCAAGCACAGCGCCACCCTCGGCCGAATGCGTCGCATCTGGATAGTCTTTGACACCGCCGTGCTTGATGATCCACTGGCGCACCGCTTCGACATCAATGCCGTCGGGATTGTAGAGCGCGCCATCCCATTCGATGATACCCACAATGGTCGAGCCGTCTTCTTCGCTCAGGAATTTAGCGGCGTGATAACCCACATTGCCCAGCCCCTGTACCACAACGCGCTTGCCGTCCAGCTTACCGGACAGGCCCGCCTTGGCCACGTCTTCGGGATGACGGAAGAATTCACGCAACGCATATTGGATACCGCGCCCAGTGGCTTCGACACGCCCGGCGATCCCGCCAGCGTTCAAGGGCTTGCCTGTCACACAGGCCCGCGCATTGATATCGGTCGTGTTCATCCGTGCATATTGGTCGGCCATCCATGCCATCTCACGCTCGCCCGTGCCCATGTCAGGTGCGGGTACGTTCTGGGATGGGTTGATCAGGTCACGCTTAGCCAGTTCATAGGCGAAACGACGGGTGATCTGTTCCAACTCATGCTCTTCGTATTTTCTCGGATCGATGCAAAGCCCGCCTTTCGAACCACCAAACGGCGTTTCGACCAGCGCGCATTTATACGTCATCAGCGCCGCCAGCGCTTCAACCTCGTCCTGGTTCACCGCCAAAGCATAGCGAATACCGCCTTTCACTGGCTCCATATGCTCGGAATGAACCGAGCGATAGCCTGTGAAGGTATGGATGTCGCCCCGTAGGCGCACACCAAAGCGAACTGTGTAGGTGGCGTTACAGACCCGTATCTTCTCTTCCAGCCCCGGGGGCAAATCCATCAGGGACGCCGCCCTGTTGAACATCAGATCAACACTTTCACGAAAGCTGGGTTCTTTGATACCGGTCATAAAATCCTCCATACCGGGAACTGACAAACGTCATGACGTTTTGTCGCACCACTTGCAGCGGGCTGCAATCTTCAAGTGCACCTTTTTTCATCACTTTATGAACGCAGGATTACCGAGCCCGCCCCTGAGTCGGCCGGTTAAGACTTTTGGCCAAATTGTCCACATGGACGAAACAAAGCCTCACGACACCCCAAAACTGAGGCCGATTTTCATTCAATAATAGCATCATAGTGACGAAGGTGCCCAAATCTCGCCACGTTCCACGTCTAAAAATTTAAAGTTGGGAACGACTGGAATCAGTGTGCCTGACCGGTAGAGGAACGCGGTATGAAGATATTTAAAGCGAAGTCGATTCTGGGAAAATCAAAGCGAGCGGACGCGTGTCGTTTGCCGTCGCACAGTTTCGTCCGATCCGAAGATGGCACGATGACCATCTTTACCTTGGGCCTAATTATGGTCGTTTTTGCGGTCGGTGGTTTCGCGGTGGATATCCAGCGCTTTGATCATGAACGTGCACGACTGCAATATTCCCTAGACCGTGCGGTGCTTGCGGCCACCGATCTTCGGCAGGATCTTTGTCCGACCGTCGTTATCAAAGACTATCTCGAGAAAGAGAACCTGGGCCAATATCTGATCGAGGACGAAATTATTATTGAACCTGCCAATCTGTGTGGTTCGAGTGCCGTGACCATCGAAGGTTTCCGCCGTGTACAGGCGCGTGCGGAAATGGACGTGGCGATGCACTTCATGCAGTGGTGGGATGTAGACTACATCACGACCTCTGTATTCAGCGCGGCTGAAGAAGCCCTGGGCAATGTCGAAATCTCGATGGTTCTTGACGTTTCGGGCTCGATGAACAGCAACAGCCGACTGACGACCCTAAAGCTTGCCGCGCAGGAATTCGTGCAGGAAATGGTCGACAAATCCGAAGACGGCAAAATGTCGATCTCGATCGTCCCTTATGCGACCCAGGTTGCCCTGCCCGACTCGATGATGGACTATATCAGCACGTCTGGTGTGAACCCGCACGCGAACTGCATCAACTTTACCAGCAGCCAGTTCCAGGACGGCGAATTTGATCTGAACCTTGTCTATGATCGCACGCTGCACTTCACACCATGGTACACCTATGATCAGCGTTCAAAAGAGGGCGAAGTGCTGGTGTATAACGAAATCTGTGAGACCGATGAGAACCGTCAAGCAATGGTTTTCCAGAAAGACGCTGATCTTCTGAAAGACAAAATCGCGTCGTTCGAGGCGGCGGGCAACACATCGATTGACCTGGGCGTCAAGTGGGGCATGGCCTTGCTTGATGACAGTATGCAGCCCGTGATCGCCCAGATGGCAGCCGCCGGTGACGTACCAGCCGAGTTCGCCACGCGTCCAGACAACCCGCGCAGCGGCGACACGCTAAAAGTCATGATCCTGATGACAGATGGTGCGAACACAACTCAATATCTGACTAACTATCCTTATCGCGATGGGAAATCAGGCGTCTGGTGGAACGAAGGCCTTAAGGACTATGTATCCTACGCTGAGCTCGACGAAAACGATGAGATTACGATCGAGTTTGGCACCAACTATATCTGGCGCAATGTAGACATGATTGAATGGGATGAAGTGAAACGCTTCTACTGGGCCAGAGATCGGCTGCAACCCAGCGGTTATGGCAATACCATTGTTAACAATGCTACCCTTGAATATGAAAATGTAGATAGCGTGGAGGCGGCCGAGGCAGTTAATCCGGAAGGTAGCTACGTGCGTGGATTCATCCAATATCGCTGCCTTTCGATCTCCTCTTCCGGCGATTGCGTTAACTTTGACCGGGATACAAAGCAGGTCAAAACCTATCACGATCTGGATGTAGAGCCTTCGAAGCACCTAACTTGGCCTGATCTCTGGGAGCAGACCTCACGCCGTAAACTACGTGAGTATTTCCGCAACTATTATGGCTATAGCTGGGGAACCAATTTTTACAATGATGCTGTCTCTTCCAATGGCCGCAGTACTAAAGACCCGCGCGTAAGATCGATGTGCGATTATGCAAAAGATCAAATGGGTGTCGTGATCTTTACGATCTCTTTGGAGGCGCCATCCGCAGGCCGCGCTATCATGCAACACTGCAAAACAGCTGATGCGACTTACTACGAAGCTAACCCAGATGATCTGCCTGATGTCTTTGCTTCGATCACAGCCAGCATCCGGAATCTAAGGCTAACCCAATGATTAGGCGTCTGACCCAAAAACTGCGCCAGTTTCGCCGCAATGAAGATGGCATGGCCACGATCGAGTTTGTATTCTGGTTCCCAATCTTCATGATCACAACCTATTCAGGCGTCGAAATCGGCATCGTGGCCTACAACCACGCAAACCTCGAACGCGCCTTGGATGAAACCATCCAGGATGTACGCATGAACCGCATCGAGGTTTATGACCAAACCCCTGGCGCGCAGTGGACACATACTCTGTTGAAGCAAATCGTTTGTGATAAGGCCGGTGCCATCCCGAAATGCTTTGACAATCTGGCAATCGAAATGACCTCGATCGATCCCTTCGCAGCGAACACGGTTCTGAATGGCAGTTTTCAACAGCCTTATTGCGTTGACACCCCCGAAGACATTCGTGGCGGCGAAGATGATGAGCCGTTTTTTGATCTAGGTACGTCAGACAAGTTGATGATCATTCGAGCTTGCGCGGAAATCGATCCGCTATTTTTCGGGACCACTTTGGGCCGTTTGACCCGCTTTGATCCTATTGATGACCAGTATGAACTGCACGTAGCAACGGTGTTTGTCCATGAACCGTTTTAACATATCCCTGCCCCGTAACGCCACCAACTGGCTTGGTCGCTTTTGGCGTAAGGAAGACGGTGTGGTCAGCATCGAAGCTGTCATGGTCTTCCCACTTCTGTTCTGGTCGATGTGGACCTCCTACACATACTTCGACAGCTACAGGCAAAGCGCCATAAATCTTAAGGCCGCTTACGCGGTTGCGGATATTATTTCTCGTGAACACACGTCGATGTCGAAGCAATACATCACAAATATGTACGAGCTTCAAAAATTCCTAATCTCGGACCGTTCAGCGGTGTCCATGCGGATCTCCCTGGTCAAGTATGAGGCGGATAATGATCGTCATGTCGTAGAATGGACCTGCCCGCGCGGAGAGAGCTTTGAGAAACTGGACAATGCAACACTGTTTACCGAGTACAAAGACAGAATTCCCGTGATGGCTGACGGAGCGGTGATGATCCTTGTTGAAACAAAAGACTGGTACACGCGCCCGTTCAAGATCGGCTATGGGGATCATTCCTTTGCGATCAACAAGTTCATGTTCACACAGCCGCGCGGGCTCACCAATCTTAAGGTGGTCAATCCCGACGACTGCTAAGCCTCATCCCTTTCAAGTAACAGGGCCGAAAGTATCTCTGACATGAACTTGGCCTCAGAGGCGGCGGTCATGCCACCTACGCCAACGCGGCGTCCGAGGCGCCACCAAAGTCCCGGCGCCCAGCTGTTCGAGGTTTTTGCCCGCGTACGCACCAGAAACCCGTTCGAAGGTTTGAAGGCAAACACGCCCCGGTCGACAGCCTCAATCTCATCGACAAGCGCTATTAGGCGCCCTGCCCCGGTGCGCAGTTCCGTGCGCGTCAGCTCAATACGATCTTGGGTCGCCTGCCAGACACTATAGGCCAGCCACAGCGCCGCCCCACCGACAACAATCAAAAACACCTGCCAGACCAGCTCGGGCGGCGTCGACAGCGCGACATACAGAACCAAAACGCCAACCGTACCAAGCATAAGAACCCCGATCCAACGTCTTGGCGCTGAGGCCTCAATTGTGGCCAGTACTTCGTCCTGCATTCTTGTCTCCTGTCAGCCTGGGCCTTCGTTTATCCGCTTTCTTCGCTGAACAACAGGGGCTGAAACCTCTAAACAAAATCGCACAAAGCCGGTGAATCCGTGCGAATTGACCGCAACCAAGCGGAGGTTACATGCTGGGCAAAGGAATAGGAGGCACCCATGTCCCTGAGACCCACATTGGAAACTCGCAAAGCCATGCCCACAATGGAGGGCGCTGGCGTCAAACTACACCGCGCGTTCGGCTTTCAGGATCCGTCCGAGCTGGATCCGTTTCTGTTGTTTGATGACTTCCGCAACGAACGCCCACAGGACTATCAGGCCGGTTTTCCGTGGCATCCCCATCGCGGGATCGAAACTATCACCTATGTGCTGGCCGGAACGGTTGAGCATTCCGACTCGTTGGGCAATAGCGGCTCGCTAGGCGCAGGCGATGTGCAGTGGATGACCGCCGGGTCCGGTATTCTGCATCAGGAGATGCCACACGGAAACAGCACAGGCCAGATGCACGGTTTCCAGCTTTGGGGGAACCTGCCCTCGGCCCAGAAAATGACCGCGCCCCGCTATCAGGATTTGCAAAGCAAGGATATCCCCGAGGTCATCGATGATGACGGCACAATCGTGCGGGTGATTGTCGGAGAGTTCTGGGGCAAAACCGGCCCGGTGGATGGCATCGCGGCAGACCCTCAGTACTTGGACATACAGGTACCGGCCGGCGTGAAAAAAACCTTTCGCATAGACACCTATCGCCGTGCTTTTGCCTATGTCTTTCAAGGACAAGCTGCCTTTGCCTATGCGTCTCAGCCAACCGGCGTGTTACTCGAGAAAGAGGTTGCCGGGGAAGAGGTGAACATCCGCGATATGTCCGGGGATCGTACGCTGGTGCGCTTTGGCACAGGGGATGAGGTCACCGTTCAGGCCGGGCCTGAAGGTGTACGTTTTCTGCTGATATCCGGCGCGCCAATTGATGAGCCTGTCGCTTGGCACGGGCCCATTGTGATGAACACGCGGGCCGAGCTGGAACAGGCATTCAAAGAACTGCGCAACGGAACCTTCATTCGTCCGGCGCATTGATCAATGGGGCGGCCTGATCCCCGTCAGGCCGTCACCGCACGGCGCACCATGTCCCAATAGACCTGCTCGACCTCATCAAGCGACAAGCGCCCACCTGCGCGATACCACGTCATCACACCGTTCAGCATCGCAATAACAGCGAGTGTGGCGATCTTGGTGTCCGCAATGGCAAAAAGCCCGGCCTGCTGCCCATCACGCAGGATCTTTTCCACAGCGTTCTCGTAGCTTCGGCGCAAATCCTCAATCTCTGCAAAATTCTCAGGGGTCAGGTTGCGCAACTCCATATAAGCGATGAAAACCTCATCCGGGCGCTCCAGGTGGAAACGGATGTGGAAGCCGACAAAGCCACGCAATGCCTCTTGCGGATCAGAGGATGAATTCAACGCGGCATAGGCCTGTAACAGGTCCTGCATATGCTCACGCATCAGACGGAACAGCAGGCTCTGCTTATCCGGCGTATAGTTATACAGCGCCCCGGCCTGCACGCCGACCTCTTTGGCGATCTGGCGCATCGACACCGCCGCATAGCCGTGGCGGGCAAAAAGCCTGAGCGCCGCGCTGCGAATACGCGGGCCTGTGATGTCGGAATGAGAACCCTGGGTACGTGCCATGAGATATACCGTATCTGAACAAATGTTCAGATAGAAGCCCGCTTGAACCAATGCGTTAAAACGTGCATCACAGGATCACACTGTGACCGCGAGACCCTATGCCAACCAAAGCCCTATCGCTGCTGATCCTGACGCTGACCCTGACGGGCTGCGCAGATATTCCTGAGTTGGACGGCTCTGAGTCGCGTTCGGTGCAAAAGGCCGCTTATCCGCCCCTGATCCCGCTGCAGGACTCGCTTGGTACGCCAATTGATCCGGCCAGCCAAGCCACTGAGGTCGAGGAAGACCTAAACGCGCGCGCCGAAGCGCTCAGGAAAAAGGCCGAAGCGCTTCAAAACGCGCCAACCAACTGATACCCGAGGCCGTGGTGCCGCCGTGACGGATTGCACCCTCGGCCCGAACCCGCTAAGGCAGCGCTGACCGGATGAACGTCCGGTTTCAGAATAGATCGAGCGGAAAGGAACCCACGGAATGACACAGGCGCTGCGGCTTGGAATTGCGGGTTTGGGAACAGTTGGTGTGGGTGTCGTCAAGATCATCCGCCGCCATGCCGATCTGCTTGAGGCACGCACGGGACGTCGGATCGAAATCGTGGCTGTGGCCGCACGCGACCCGAACAAAGACCGTGGTGTGAACCTGTCCGACTATGCATGGGAGACCGATCCGGTCGCCTTGGCCCAGCGCGATGATATTGATGTCTATGTCGAGCTGATGGGCGGCGAAAACGGTCCGGCAAAAGCGTCGGTCGAGGCCGCTTTGGCCAGCGGCAAAGACGTCGTCACCGCAAACAAAGCCCTGCTGGCCATTCATGGTCAGGCGCTTGCCGAGCAAGCCGAAACTGCGGGCCGAGTGATCCGTTTTGAAGCGGCTGTTGCAGGTGGAATTCCCGTCATCAAATCCCTGACCGAGGGGCTGGCGGGCAATGAGATCACCCGCGTTATGGGCGTCATGAACGGCACCTGCAACTATATCCTAACCCGGATGCAGTCTCAGCGTCAGGGCTACAACACGCTGTTCGATGAATGTGCCGAACTGGGATATCTTGAGGCCGATCCGAACCTGGATGTGGGCGGCATCGATGCGGCGCATAAACTGGCGCTGCTGTCGTCAATTGCGTTTGGCACCAAACCGAATTTCGACGGGATCGAGATTGAAGGTATTCAACAGATCAGCCTGGATGACATAGATCAGGCGCATGACATGGGCTTTCGCATCAAACTGCTGGGGGTGGCGCAACGCACCGCGCGCGGTCTTGAACAGCGGATGCAGCCTTGCCTGGTCCCCAGCGACTCGCCGCTAGGGCAGCTGGAAGGCGGTACCAATATGGTTGTAATCGAAGGCGACGCAGTGGATCAGGTTGTCCTGCGCGGCCCCGGTGCCGGCGAAGGCCCAACCGCCAGCGCGGTGATGGGCGATGTCTGCGATCTGGCACGCGGCCTTCAGATTTCGACCTTTGGCCGACCCGCAAGCTCGCTTGAGGCCGCAACCCCGGCCGTCACCGGCCTGCCCGCGCCCTATTATCTGCGTCTGGCCCTGCTGGACAAACCCGGTGCGCTGGCCAAGATTGCCGCCATTCTGGGCGATGCGGGCGTCTCGATCGACCGGATGCGCCAATATGGGCACAGTGAAAGCACCGCACCGGTTCTGATCGTAACGCATAAGACAACGCGGGCGACATTGGACGTGGCCCTGGATGGGTTCCGGGCAACCGATGTTGTTGCGGGTGAGCCCGTCGCGCTGCGGATCGAACAGGTCTGACCCCTTGCAGCCTGCGCCTCGTGCAGGCTATGCCAGACGTAACGTCATTGCCGACCAAAGGAATACATCGCATGAACGCTGCCAAAACCGATTTTAACGACCGCCTGCTGTCATTGGGGCTTGCGCGTGTCGCAGAACAGGCAGCGCTTGCCTCGGCCTCGCTGGTGGGGCGCGGAGACGAGAAAGCCGCAGATCAGGCCGCCGTCAATGCGATGCGTGAACAGCTTAACCTGCTGGATATCGCAGGTGTCGTCGTTATTGGCGAAGGTGAGCGTGATGAGGCTCCGATGCTCTATATCGGTGAAGAGGTTGGCACCGGGAATGGCCCCGGCGTTGACATCGCGCTGGACCCGTTGGAAGGCACCACGCTGACCGCCAAGGACATGCCCAACGCGCTGACGGTCATCGCCATGGGCCCGCGCGGGTCGATGCTGCACGCACCCGACGTCTATATGGACAAGCTGGCCGTGGGTCCTGGCTATGACGAAGGCGTAGTCTCGCTGGACATGTCCCCGCGAGAGCGTGTGGAAGCCCTGGCCAAAGCCAAAAACTGTGAGCCCGCAGACATCACTGTCTGTATTCTGGAACGTCCGCGCCACGAGGCGATGATTGCCGAAGTCCGTGAAACCGGGGCTTCGATCCGTCTGATCACTGATGGCGATGTGGCTGGCGTGATGCATTGCGCCGAAAGCGAGACCACAGGGATCGACATGTATATGGGTCAAGGTGGCGCGCCCGAAGGTGTATTGGCCGCGGCCGCACTGAAATGTATGGGCGGTCAGATCTTCGGTCGTTTGTTGTTCCGCAACGACGACGAACGCGGTCGCGCCGCCAAGGCAGGCATCACTGACCTGGACCGCATCTACACCCGCGATGAGATGGTGACAGCGGATGTGATCTTTGCCGCAACAGGCGTAACCGGCGGATCGCTTCTGCCGCGTATCAAGCGCGAGCCAGGCTGGCTTGAGACAACAACCTTGCTGATGCGATCCAAAACCGGATCAGTGCGCCGCATGTCATACCGCACACCGATGTGGTCGCACGCCGACGCCTAAGCCGCTTGCGCCGCCACCTTCGGCAAGAGTATTTGTAAAGAGATTAAGAGGCCGGATCCATGTGGGTCCGGCCTTGGCATATGAGGGGCAGGATGAGCTTTCTAGCAGTTGAGAAGTCATTGACGGGTCGGCGATGGGTGGGCCCCTCACCCGAGGTTGAGCGCGCGACTGAAATGCTGGTGCAGCAGGCCGACTTGCCGCGCGCAGTCTGCCAGGTACTGGCACGACGCGGCGTGCCTCCGATGGAAGCAGCAGGGTTTCTGGAACCAAAGCTGAAGGAGCTGTTGCCTGACCCGCTCAGCCTGAAAGACATGGAAGTCGCGGCGACGCGCTTTCTCACTGCGGTGCGCGAAAGGCAGCGTATCGCGGTTTTCGCGGATTATGACGTAGACGGTGGCAGTTCAGCGGCGTTGCTTTTGGTCTGGCTGCGTCAGATGGGATTGCAAGCGACGCTTTATGTGCCGGACCGGATCGACGAAGGATACGGACCGAATGTGCCTGCCATGCAGGAGCTGGCGGCAGCACATGACCTGATCATCTGTGTCGACTGCGGCACCCTCAGCCACGAACCCATTGCAGCAGCCAAGGGTGCGGATGTGATCGTGCTGGATCACCATCTGGGCGCGGAAACGCTGCCGGATTGCGTCGCCGTCGTGAACCCGAACCGGCAGGATGAAAGCGGTGATCTGGGCTATCTCTGTGCGGCTGGGGTAGTCTTTTTGATGCTGGTCGAGGCCGGGCGGCAAATGCGCAAAGCAGGCGCCACCGGGCCGGATTTGGTCTCTCTGCTCGATCTGGTCGCGCTGGCCACGGTGGCCGATGTCGCCCCCCTGATCGAAGCCAATCGCGCGCTGGTACGGCAGGGGCTGAAGGTCATGGCCGGGCGGCAGCGGCCCGGCTTAGTGGCCTTGTCCGATGTCGCCCGAATGGATGCCGCCCCAAACAGTTATCATCTTGGGTTTCTGCTGGGACCGCGTGTCAATGCCGGGGGGCGCATCGGTCAGGCCGATCTGGGTGCGCGGCTGCTCAGCACCGACTCGACGTCCGAGGCCGAAGCACTGGCGCAACGGCTGGACGCGCTAAACACAGAGCGGCGCGACATCGAAAACGCCGTGCGCGCCGCCGCCTTGGAACAGGCCGAGGATCGCGGTCTGGACGCGCCTTTGGTCTGGGCGGCTGGCGAAGGCTGGCATCCAGGCGTGGTCGGTATCGTCGCCTCGCGCCTGAAAGAGGCGGCAAACCGGCCAGCGATTGTGATCGGATTTGACGGTGATGAGGGTAAAGGTTCGGGCCGATCAGTCTCGGGCGTTGATCTGGGGGCTTCCATTCAACGCCTGGCAGCCGAGGGGCTATTGATCAAAGGCGGCGGGCACAAGATGGCGGCAGGGCTGACCGTGATCCGGGATCAGTTAGAGCCTGCAATGGCGCGCCTGTCGGAGTTGCTGGAAAAGCAGGGTGCAGGGCAAGGTGGACCAGCTGATGTCAGGCTAGATGGTGCCCTGATGCCCGGCGCAGCAACGGTGGAGTTGATTGAACAGATTGAAAAGGCAGGGCCTTTCGGGGCTAGCGCCCCTGCCCCACGTTATGCATTGCCCGATCTGCAAGTGCGGTTTGCCAAGCGCGTGGGTGAGACGCATCTGAAACTGTCTCTGTCTGATGGAATGGGCGGCGGGCTGGATGCCATTGCCTTTGGCGCCTTCGACGGACCGCTTGGGGAACGGCTGTCAAATCATGGCGGTGCACGGTTTCACTTTGCTGGTCGGCTTGAGGTGAACACTTGGGGCGGACGGCAAAATGTGCAGCTTCGGCTTGAGGACGCAGCCGAAGCCAACTGATAAGGATTTTGTCTGCCCTTTCAGCCGTTCAAAAACTTTCACATCCCTGCATTTTTCGGCTTGCGGGGGTCGGGGTGAAACCGTAAAAGGCCCTCCACAAGCCAGCGTGGCCCGTTCGTCTATCGGTTAGGACGCCAGGTTTTCAACCTGGAAAGAGGGGTTCGATTCCCCTACGGGCTACCACTTGTGCTTGCGCCAGATACCAAATGGCCCGTTCGTCTATCGGTTAGGACGCCAGGTTTTCAACCTGGAAAGAGGGGTTCGATTCCCCTACGGGCTACCACTTGGTGAAACTTCTTTGACCTAGGTTCAGCATCTTGCCACGCAGGCTAACCCGCCGAAGCAACCTGTAGCTTGATCCCCCATTTCGCGATCTGGTCTGCAAATGCCTGCTTCGGAGCGCTGTCCGTGACCAACATATGAACCATCCGTGGGTCTGGCCCAACATAAGGCGCGGACGCATCGAATTTGTGCTGATCCGCTGCCATCACAACGTGATCGGTATGATTGGCAACTGTGGACGCTAAATCAGCCTCAGCCGCGCTTTGGTATAAAAACCCTTTACTGTCCGAGATCGCATCGGTGCTGAGGACCGCCAAATCGAATGCGTAGCGCTGCACCTGCTTGTGTGCGATATGCCCGAACGTGCCGCGTTCATCGCTTTGCATCTCACCGCCCAACAGATGCACCCGGTTGCCGTTGACCCCAACCAATGTCAGCGCCACGACGATTGAATTGGTGACGATGGTCAGGTTCTGGGCCTGGCGCAATTCTTCCGCGACAAAGGCGGTCGTTGATCCGACATCCAGGAAGACAGTCATTTGATTCTCGACCATGGTCGCAACATGCCGAGCAATCGCGCGTTTTTCATCGGCGTGCTGCGAAATACGACGAAAGAAACCCGGATCGCCCTGCGCTCCGGCCAAAAACACGCCGCCATGAACCCGCTCGACAGTACCAGCCTTTGACAGGGCTTTGATCGTACGGCGCACGGTCTCTTCCGAGACGTCCAGCATTGTGGCCAGTTCAGTGTTTCGGGCGGTACCACCGAGGCGCTTCAACGCCTCAAGTAATTCAAGTTCCCGATGGGTGTTGAGTGCGTGTTTTTTCACATTCCGCTCCGAAGAATCGAACTGGCGCACAAACTACAAATCAGGGTTGGTAAATCCAGCAATTTTGCCTTCTTTGGATCATTCTAGGCTCAAGCCTTGGTTGTTTTGGCAACAGAAGGATCAACGAGAGTCGTAGTTCATAGCGTGCACAGATCCTACTGGGTGGTATCGTATAATTGCGTCACCACTCCCAGCTCATCGGAAGCCAGATACGAAGTATTTTAGTTTATAATCAATGCATTATTTACGTCGCTCAACCATTTCAATCTCATCATTCTTCACATCTCGGAATGCCCAAAGGTCAATTACTAAAAATTTAGTTTGACACATACGCAAGAAATCGCTGATGCTTCCCCTCATCCGGTTTGCGCCGGACGCAACCAAAATCTTTGGGAGGAGACAGATGCGGAGACATCTACTTTCCGCAGTGGCGGCGGCTGCCGTCATTGCGGGGCACGGTCCTGCTTGGGCCGACGAAGCCGCAGCACAACGTTGGATTGACGACGAATTCCAGCCATCAACCTTGTCGAAAGACGAACAGATGGCCGAGATGCAGTGGTTCATCGAAGCTGCACAACCCTATGCGGGCATGGAGATTAACGTCCTGTCCGAAGGCATCCCCACCCACTCGTATGAATCCGAGGTTCTGACCAAGGCGTTCGAGGAAATCACCGGTATCAAGGTCAACCACCAGATCCTGGGTGAAGGCGAAGTGGTACAGGCCGTACAGACCCAGATGCAAACGGGTCGGAACCTGTATGACGGATATGTCAACGACAGCGACCTGATCGGAACCCACTCGCGCCTGCAGTTGGCCTACCCGCTGACAGACATGATGGGCGGTGGCTGGGCGGCGACAACCTCGCCGACGCTGGATCTGGATGACTTCATGGGCATTCAGTTCACCACAGGTCCGGATGGCAAGCTATATCAGCTGCCCGACCAGCAGTTCGCGAACCTCTACTGGTTCCGCAAGGACTGGTTCGATGACGAAGCCAACAAGGCCGCGTTCAAAGAGAAATACGGCTATGATCTGGGTGTTCCGGTCAACTGGTCCGCTTACGAAGACATCGCCGAGTTCTTCACGAATGACGTCAAGGAAGTCGATGGTGTGACAATCTATGGTCACATGGACTACGGCAAGCGTGCGCCTGACTTGGGTTGGCGTATGACCGACGCCTGGCTGTCGATGGCCGGTGCTGGTGACGTGGGCGAACCGAATGGTGTACCCGTTGATGAATGGGGCATCCGCATGGAAGCGGGCACCTGTAACCCTGTCGGGGCCTCCGTCTCGCGTGGTGGTGCGGCCAACGGTCCGGCTGCGGTCTATGCTATCCGCAAGTGGGATGAATGGCTGCGGGCCTACGCTCCTCCAGGTGCGGCGTCTTATGACTTCTACCAGTCGCTGCCGGCACTTAGCCAAGGCAACGTGGCCCAGCAGATCTTCTGGTACACCGCCTTTACCGCCGACATGGTGAAGCCGAAGTCCGAAGGCAATAACACTGTCGACGACGAAGGCACGCCGCTATGGCGCATGGCGCCCAGCCCGCACGGCCCCTATTGGGAAGAAGGCCAGAAGGTTGGTTATCAGGACGTGGGTTCCTGGACCTTCCTGAAGTCGACCCCCGAGGATCGTGCTCAGGCAGCTTGGCTCTATGCCCAGTTCGTGACCTCGAAGACTGTCGATGTGAAGAAGTCCCATGTGGGTCTGACTTTCATCCGCGACAGCTCGGTCAATCACGAGTCGTTCACTGAACGTGCACCCAAGCTGGGTGGTCTGGTCGAGTTCTATCGCTCGCCTGACCGTGTGGCATGGTCGCCGACCGGCATCAACGTTCCGGACTATCCGAAGCTGGCCCAGATCTGGTGGCAGCAGATCGGTGACGTGAACTCGGGTGCGTTTACGCCGCAAGAGGCGATGGACCGTCTGGCCGAAGAGATGGACATCACCATGGCCCGGATGCAGGCCGCGGATGAAAGCGCCGGTGTCTATGGTGGCTGTGGTCCGCGCCTGAACGAGCCGCAGGATCCTGCCTTCTGGCTGGAAAAAGCGGGCTCGCCCAAGGCCAAGCTTGAGAACGAAAAGCCGCAAGGCCAGACCGTCAACTATGACGAACTGGTTCAGCGCTGGCAGTCTCAGTAAGCTCGAAAGAACTGGGGGTGCCGTTTTCGGCACCTCCTTCCCAAGACCAGTGCGTGCACTGAAGGACCGGAATCCACGGACATGATCGAACTACAAGACGCCACCAAACGGGTTGGCAACACCATCCATATCAAGCCCACGACCCTGACGTTGCGCACCGGCCATTTCAATGTGCTTTTGGGGGCGACAGGATCGGGCAAGACCTCTCTGATCAAGCTGATGGCGGGGCTGGACCCGATTGCCTCGGGCAAGGTCTTTATGGATGGGCAGGACGTCACTAAGCTGAACACACAAAAACGGCAGATCAGCTTGGTTCACCAGTTCTTCGTGAACTACCCGCACATGACCGTTTTTGACAACATCGCCTCGCCTTTGCGCGTGGCTGGCATGGCGAAATCCGAAATCGAAGGCCGCGTGGAAGAGGCTGCTGACCTCTTGCAACTGCGCCCGATGCTGCACCGCCGCCCGCATGAGCTGTCGGGTGGCCAACAACAACGGACCGCCCTAGCGCGTGCGATTGCGAAAGAGAGCCGGGCTGTGTTTCTGGATGAGCCCCTGGCAAATCTGGACTACAAGCTGCGTGAGGAATTGCGCGAACAACTTCCTGATCTGTTTGCAGGACGCGGTGCCGTTGTCGTCTACGCGACCTCGGAACCCGAAGAAGCCCTGCTTTTGGGCGGTTACACGGCTTTGATGGAAGACGGTCGCGTCACGCAATTCGGTCCGACCGCAGACATCTATCGCAATCCCGAAAACATCGCGGCCGCCCGCGTTTTCTCGGACCCGCCGATCAATGTTGCCCGCATCACCGTATCAGGTGCGCAGGCACAATTGGCAGGCGGCGGAGGCTGGACGGTCTCGGACATGGCCGACGGAGACTACATGGTCGCCGTGCGCCCGCATCGTGTGACACCGTTCCGCACATCGGATGCTGATGTGGAACTAACGGGCCGCGTGATCGTGACAGAACTGTCGGGTTCCGACTCCAGCGCGCATTTCAGGCATGGATCGGATGACTGGGTGTCCCTGGCCGTAGGGGTGCACCCCTATGAGGTCGGCGAAGATCACAGTTTCTACATGAACCCGGCCCATTGCCGGTATTTCGGCCAAGACGGCCAAAGGGTGGCCTGACATGGCACAGATCAAGCTTTCCAACCTGCGACACAGCTATTTCCCAACACCAAAGGGACCCGAGGACTATGCGTTGAAAGAAATCGATGTGACCTGGCGCGATGGCGGG
Source organism: Ruegeria sp. AH12 (assembly GCF_056541465.1). Classification (NCBI taxonomy): domain Bacteria; kingdom Pseudomonadati; phylum Pseudomonadota; class Alphaproteobacteria; order Rhodobacterales; family Roseobacteraceae; genus Ruegeria; species Ruegeria sp. AH12. Next base: position 282,052 of record NZ_JBQFYL010000002.1, read on the forward strand.
GCCTATGCTTTGCTTGGGCCATCGGGCTGCGGCAAGTCCACGCTGCTGAACATCATCTCGGGCTTGCTGACCCCGTCTGAGGGGCAGATTCTGTTTGATGGTCAGGATGTTACAGCCCTGCCGCCAGATCAGCGCAACATCGCGCAGGTGTTCCAGTTTCCGGTGATCTACGACACGATGACCGTGGGCGAAAACCTGGCGTTCCCGCTGAAGAACCGAGGCGTCGATGCCGCGACGATCAAACGACGTGTCAACGAGATTGCCGAGATGTTGGACGTCACGGATATGCAGAACACCCGCGCCAGCGGCCTCAGCCCGGACAATAAGCAGAAAATCTCGATGGGGCGCGGTCTGGTGCGCGATGACGTGAACGCGGTGATGTTCGACGAGCCGCTGACCGTGATTGACCCGCACCTGAAATGGAAGCTGCGCTCGAAGCTGAAAGAGCTACACCAGCGCGTCAAAGCCACGATGATTTACGTGACCCACGACCAGACCGAGGCGCTGACCTTTGCCGACGAGGTCGTGGTGATGCAGGAAGGCGAAGTGGTGCAGATCGGCACCCCGGTCGAACTGTTCGAGCGCCCTCAGCACACCTTTGTCGGTCATTTCATCGGCTCCCCCGGCATGAACGTCCTGCCCTGCGAGGCCAAAGGCGACCGCGCGCTGTTCGAAGGCCACGAGGTCATACTGGAAGGCCCCACCCACGGCGAGGGTGGTCGCACCGATCTGGGTATCCGCCCGGAATATGTGGGCTTCGGCGACACGGGCATCCCGGCGCATGTCACCAAAGTGTCCGATATCGGCCGCCACTATGTGGTCAGCGCGATGGTCGGCAATACGGCCCTCAAGGCCGTGACCGAACACAGTGTGCCTGAACCGGGCTCACAGGTCTTCCTGCAATTCAAACCAGAACAATCCCGCGTTTACCGCGACGGCTGGATCGCAACCGAGGAGCGCAGCTGATGAGAACAGAAAACCAAAAAGCCTGGTTCTTTGTCCTGCCGGTGCTGGCACTGGTCGCGTTCAACGCGCTGGTGCCGATGATGACGGTGGTCAACTACTCGGTGCAGGAAACCTTCGGCAACAACCAGTTTTTCTGGGAAGGTCTGAGCTGGTTCGAGCAAATCCTGCGCTCGGACCGTTTCCAAGCGGCCCTTGGTCGGCAGTTCCTCTTTACCTTCCTGATCCTGCTGATCGAGGTGCCCTTGGGTATCATCGTCGCCCTATCGATGCCCCGCAAAGGGTTCTGGGTGCCAGTCTGTCTGGTCCTGATGGCCCTGCCGATGCTGATCCCGTGGAACGTGGTTGGCTCGATGTGGAACATCTTCACCCTGCCCAAGATCGGCCTGTTGGGCTATTTCCTGAATGATGTTCTGGGCATCAACTATGACATGACGCAACAGCCTCTGTCGGCCTGGATCACGGTCATCGTGATGGATGTCTGGCATTGGACATCGCTGGTCGTGCTGCTGTGCTATGCAGGCCTCGTGTCGATCCCGGATGCCTACTATCAGGCCGCGAAGATCGACGGAGCCAGCCCATGGTCGGTGTTCCGCTATATCCAACTGCCCAAGATGAAGACCGTCCTGACCATCGCCGTTCTGCTGCGCTTCATGGACAGTTTCAACATCTATACCGAGCCATTCGTACTAACAGGCGGTGGCCCCGGCAACTCAACCACTTTGCTGTCGATCGACCTTGTGAAGATCGCCCTGGGACAGTTCGATCTCGGCCCCGCAGCCGCGATGAGTCTGATCTACTTCGCTATCACGCTGCTAGTCAGCTGGGTCTTCTACACTCTGATGACAAAGGATGACGCGCAATGAAGAAGCGGTCTCTTATTCCGATCCTCTATATCGCGTTTCTGATGCTGCCGATCTATTGGCTGGTGGCGATGTCCTTCAAGACAACGAACGAGATCCTGTCGGGCTTTTCCCTGTTTCCCCAGACCTTTACGCTGGAAAACTACATTACCATCTTCACCGATCCCACGTGGTACTGGGGCTACATCAACTCGATCATCTACGTGACGATCAACACAGTGTTGTCGGTCTGTGTCGCCCTGCCTGCCGCCTATGCGTTCTCGCGCTATCGGTTCCTGGGTGACAAGCAGTTGTTCTTCTGGCTGCTGACCAACCGGATGGCCCCGGCGGCGGTGTTCGCGCTGCCGTTCTTTCAGCTCTATTCGTCGATCCACCTGTTCGACACCTATCTGGCCGTGGCTCTGGCGCATACGCTGTTCAATGTGCCGCTGGCGGTGTGGATTTTGGAAGGCTTCATGCGCGGCATCCCAAAGGAACTGGACGAAACCGCCTATGTCGACGGCTATTCCTTCCCGCGCTTCTTCGTGACGATCTTTTTGCCGAACATCAAAGCGGGCGTGGGCGTCGCAGCCTTCTTCTGCTTCATGTTCTCGTGGGTGGAAATGCTGCTCGCCAAAACCCTGACTGCGGTCGAGGCAAAACCCATCGCTGCCGTGATGACCCGCACCGCCTCCAGCGCGGGGTATGAGTTGGGTCTGTTGGCAGCCGCCGGAACCCTGACCATCATCCCCGGTGCCATCGTCATTTGGTTTGTCCGCAACTACATCGCGCGTGGTTTCGCGATGGGACGTGTGTGAGGTTCGATATGCGCAAACTTCTTCTTGCCCTCCCCTTCCTCCCAACTATCGCCGTCGCCCAGCAAGCTGGCTGGGGCAGCGTCGGCCAGCAAGAGGAAAAAGGCTTCTCTTGGACCGACCCTCTGTGGCCCGATTTCTGGATGGCGTGGACGCCAGCGACTTTGGCCCTGTTCGTCGGCATCTTTTCGGCCATCGCGCTGATCGGCCTGCTCGAAGGGTTCAAGTACCGCGACGGGATCGAACGGCGTGGCGTGTTGGGCCTGACAACCACGCTGGGCGATAGGCTGTTTATCACACTATTAGGTTCGGCCTATATCTTCCTTGCCTGGCTCGGGCTGGTTGGTCAGCCCGTCTGGACCCCGCTTTTCCTCTCCATCGGCTGGGGCATCTTCGTCTTCTGGAAAGTTTAAGCTTTGCGAAACAGCGAAAGGATGCTTGTCTGACAGGCAGACCAAACATGACGACACCGAGATCAATGCGTAAGAAAAAGACGACAAACCTGCTGACCGAAGTCGAACTGGAGTTCATGAACGAGCTCTGGGCGCTGGGGCAAGGTTCGGTGCGTGATGTTTTGGATCGCCTGCCCCCGGAACGGAATCTGGCCTATACATCAGGCGCCACGATCCTGCGCATACTCGACGAAAAAGGATTTGTCGAAAGCCGCAAGGATGGCAAGACGCTGATCTATCGGCCACTTCTGGACAAGGACAGGTATCAGGCACGCTCACTTCAGAACCTGTCGCGGACGTTGTTTGACAACACGCCCGCCTCGCTGGTCGCCCGACTGGTGGATGATGAAGGTCTGAGCGAAACCGATCTGGAGGAAATTCGAGCACTGGTAGAGAGGAGACTGCAACATGACCGCGGTTAAACCGGTACTCGACGCTTATCTGGAAATGAATATCGTGCTGGGCCTGTCCGCTGTGATCTGGGTGATCGCACGGGCTGCTTTGGCCCGCACATCGCTGCGTGGCGGCTTTATCGCACAGCTGCGCGCGTTCAAGGTGCTGTGTATCTGCCTTCTGGTCAGTCCGCTGCTTGCGCTTGGTGTGTCCGCTCTGGCCAGCCTCATCTGGCCGGATCGAGCCGTTGCGCTTGGTGATATTGCTGTCGCCGCCTATCTGCGGGGCGAGATAGCCATGCCTGCAACCCAATTCGAAGCACTGTTGAACACACGAGAGCGTTGGTTGGATCAGATCCTGTCCGGTCAATCGACCGCCTTTACGCTCCTCTTGGCGATATTGGCCGGCATGGCGGGTATGCTGGTGCTGCGTGTCACCCGCGACGCCCTTGCCATCCGCGCCACGGTCGAGACCAGCTTTCTCTGGCGTCAGTCAAACAAGGTGGATATCCGCCTGTCCGATCGCATCACAGTTCCGTTCGCCGTGCGCGGCCTGCGCCGTCGTCACGTGGTGTTGCCCAGTCATCTTCTGGATACCCCGCGCGAGTTGCGCTTTGCCTTGGCCCATGAGTTTCAGCATATCCGCGCGGGCGATGTGGAATGGGAGCTTGGGTTCGAACTGCTGCGCCCGTTTCTGTTCTGGAATCCGGCCTATCTGGTCCTGAAATACCAGTTTGATCGCCTGCGCGAGCTGGCCTGTGATCAGTCGGTGGTCGCACGCAAACGGATCGACTCTCGCGAATACACCACATGTTTGCTGGACTATTGCGCACGCACCGTGTCCGTCGGTCACCCGCGTGTTCTGAACGTCGCGCTGGTCAGCGGGGGCAAAGCCAAACATGTGCTGCGGCAGCGCGTTCTGGCTTTGACCGAAGCACCGCATGTAGCGGCCCCCCTGCCCGTGTTCTTTCTGGGTCTGACGCTGATCTTCGCAAGCCTTCTAGCCGTTGGCTCTGCGTCCGTTCAGCAAAGGCACGACTGGAGCCATGATCGGCTGATGCTGTCGACCGTTGTGAACCTTGAGCGCCTGCAAGCGCGCAATCAGGGGAACTGAGGCAGCTACCAACCCCGCCGACCAAACAGCGAATGGATGCGGTTTTGATCCGCGAAGGGCTCAGCTGTTTGTGTCCGCTGCAGGCCGGACACCACGCGCATGACCAGACCCCAGCTGATCACAGCGAAAATGACACCACCGAACGCTTGACCGAGCAGGACACCAGATGCCCCGGCAAGGCTTGACCCGATCGTCGCAAATATCCAGGTGCCGACCGTATGACGACCCCAGTTGATCCAGGTTGAATAAACCGGATGACCCAGATTGTTGAAACTGGCGTTCGCGACAAAGATGACACCGTTGAAAAACGACGCCAGCGCCAATGGTCCGCAGAACAGGTAAATCAGGGTGCGGGTTTCGCCTTGGGCAGCAAATAGATCTGCGATCGGCGCGCGCAGCAGAAACAGGATCGCAGCCATACCAAGAACATAAATTGCAGTAAATTTGATGCCCGCCAGATAAGCTGCGCGAACACGGTCGAATTTCTCGGCCCCGTAGTTTTGTCCGATAATGGGACCAATGGCCCCCGAAAGCGCAAAGATCACCGAAAACGCCACGGGTAACAAACGCCCGATCACTGCCATACCGGCGACAGCGTCTGTTCCGTATTGGGCAATCTCGCGCACGACGATGGCGTTGCCGATGGGTGTGGCCACATTGGTCAACACCGCCGGGATCGCAATGGCCCGAACAGGCCGGATATCCTGTACCACTTGTCTCATTGAGGGGCGCGCAAAGGCCTGATGCACGCGCAAGGCAGGCCACAGGGCGGCGGCCAGCATACAAACGCGCGCGATCACGGATGCAATCGCCGCTCCATCGAGCCCGAGCCCGACCCCGAAAATCAGGATCGGGTCAAGAACCGCGTTCACCACGCCACCATAGATCGTCGCCATCATCGACCGGCGCGCATCCCCATGAGCCCGCAGAACCGCCATCGACGCCATTGCAATCGACATCACCCACATCGTTGGCAAAATGATCGAGACATAGCGGGTCGCCAGCCTTAGAACTTCCCCCTCGGCTCCGAGCAAAGATAGCAAAAAGCTGATGTTTAACAGCACCAAAGCAGAGACTATTAACCCGAGGATTAGACCGATCACAGCCACACTGGAGGCATAGTTGCGGGCTTGTTCAGGCTGGCCCGCGCCGAGCTCTCGCGCGACAAGCGCGCCTGCTGAAATCGACAGCCCGATATTGATCGCGTTGGTAAAAAACAGCAGCGTACCGGCATACCCCACCGCCGCAGCCAAGGCGTCATTTCCCAGCATTGAAATGAAGACCATGTCGACGAAATCAACGGCGAAAATGGCCATCAATCCGATGCTGGTGGTCAGCGACATGCGCGTCACGTGGCGCATCAGACTGCCGTTCAGAAATATCGCCTCACGTGCAGAAGTCTCGGCCAAGGTCCCGTCCTGATATTGCGGTTTTGTAATCGTGTTCCGAAACACCGGCGATGTGAAACACATATTCCAATCCGAACCCTCTGTGTGAGGTTTTTACGCCAGCGTGTGGCGCGCGAGTGATTTCTACCCAGTCCATCCCACCCATTGGTCCAGGATCGCAGCCGTCGATCTCAATTTGTTTACAATTTGTTATGGGATTTCTGACTGGCCCACACAATTTTTTAGGAGTGCCGCCTATAATTCGCCTTAAACAAGCTGTAAGCGTGGCGCTGCTTGGTTGCCTTTGGATGTCATCCCGCAACATCTTAGAGAGCCAAACAATGACAAAGTTTTACCCAGTGGATGAGTTTCAGGTTTAGTCATGGCGAACTATTCATATATCGGCTACGCGCCGGGTGTCATTTCAGTAAATTTTTTCGGCCAGGATACCATCACCTTATCCGCAAGCTATGACCCAGCGACGGATCGCAGGGTCTTTGATGTCGAGGACGCGGCAGGTGGCACCATTTTGAACGGGGGCAACCCGCTGCCTGACACGGGAACCGTGTTTAACGGCGACAGGTTCAGCAACGAAAACGGGGATGACGCGACGCAAACAGGCGTTGTTACCAATCTGGACGGGTCGACAACCTTTGCCAGCGGTGACATCTATCTCGAGGAATCTTACATCCTGACGGTGCCCGGTGGCGGCAGCATCACCGTCTATGCCGTTGAAGTCGAGGGCACCCTTGTCGGATACATCACGTCTGAGCCACTTGACCCGGGCGTGACCTACAACATCCAGGTCGTCAATGTCACGCCGACAAACGCGCCTGACACGACCGACCCAACCTCAATTATCGATGTGCCCTGTTTTGCCGCTGACACTCTGATTGCAACGCCATCGGGGCTGAAACCGATCGACTCCCTAAGTGCTGGTGATTTGGTTTGCACGGCTGATCACGGGGATCAGATCATTCGCTGGATTGGGTCAACTCAACTGGATCAGGCAGCGCTGGCGGCTAAACCCAAGCTCAAACCGATACGGATTGAGGCTGGTGCTTTGGGCCGAGGGTTGCCATGCCGCGATCTCTTGGTGTCGCCTCAACACAGAATGCTGGTGCGTTCGCCTATTGCCACCCGGATGTTCGACGCCACAGAGGTTCTGGTGCCCGCTCATATGCTGACCGACCTGCCGGGTATCAGCCGTGAAGACCACGCCCAGTCGGTCACTTACTACCACATGCTATTTGACCGCCATGAGGTTGTGTTTGCTGAAGGGGCGCCGTCAGAAAGCCTGTTTACGGGCCCGCAAGCCATGGACAGCTTACCCCAAGCTGCGCGCGCCGAGATTCTTGAGCTATTCCCCGACCTGAGGCAGCCTGGGTACGTGGCACGATCCGCGCGACACATTCCATCCAAAGGTCGACAAGTTCGCAATATGGTGCAGCGACACCTTAAGAACGACCGCACTTTGATCTAGGGCTGACGGGCGTTCTGACCTGCCGCTTGTGCGATCTGAGTGGCACCGATCTGGGCCATGGCGATGCTCATCTCATCGCTGAGAACCTGCCACAGCTGGTGCAGCCCCTCTTCGCCCCCCGCTGCAATGGCGAATTGCAGGATCCGGCCGAAGAAAGTGAAGTTCGCGCCTGTGAGAAGGGCTTTCAACGCATCCTCGCCGGAACGCAAGCCGCTATCGTAAAACAGCGGAAATGTTTCTCCGACTGCGGCGCGGATTTCGGGCAGGATGGAAAATGGGGCCGGCGCGCTTTCAAGTTGCCGGGCGCCGTGGCTGGAGACCTGAATGGCGTCCACCCCGGCGGCCTTGAGAGCAACCGCGTCTTCAACATCCAATACACCTTTGACCACCAGATGCCCCGACCACCGATCCCGAAGGCTTGCCAGCGTGTCCCAATCTGCTTTGGCGCGGCTTTCGGTTCGGTCAAACTCGTACCCGTCCATCAGGAAATTGGCCATTTGCGGCTTACCGTGCACGAGGGTCGACAAGGACCAGCGCGGATGCAGCGCGAAGTCCAGAAACTGACGTGGACCCAACCGGAACGGCATGCGGAACCCGTGCCGCAACTCTCGGGGCCTGCGCCCAACCTCAGGGACATCGACAGTCAGAACAAGGGTGTCGTACCCCGCAGCCTTGGCTCGATCCACAAGCTTAGAGGTTCCTGATCCATCCCCGCTGAAATATAGCTGAAACCAGGCATTGCCCTCTGACACCTCCAGCATCTTTTCCATCGGGGTGGAGGCCACAGTCGATACGCCCAACGGCACCGAATAGCGGGCAGACAAACGGGCCAGCATCAGATCAGCCTCTGGGCCCGACAGGTTGCACATCCCCATGGGCGCAATGCCAAAGGGACGTTGCGCGGATTTGCCAAAGACAGAGCTTGCCAATGACCGCTCACTCACATCCCGCAGGATTCGCGGACGCAGGGTCATTGCATCCAGGGCGGCCCGATTGCGCGTGGCCCCGACCTCAGCACCCGCAGCACCATCAATGTAGTCGAACACCATCCACGGCAAACGCCGCCGCGCAAGGCGGCGGGCGTCTTCCGCACTGTGGATGTCGCTTGCGGCCATCAGGCCTCGACAGCCTTCATAAAGCGGTCTCGGATCACCACCGGGTCCATCGTGATAACCGGCATCTTAGCGTTGCCGCTTTCACATTTGCTGACGATAATAGTCATCTGTTTGCTGTCCAGCGCCTCTTGCAGCACGCGACCCGTATCCTCGGCGGCACATTCGACTACCCGCTCACACCCGGCGGCCTGCGCCATTTTCGTCAAAGAGGTTTTCTGACCCGCATAGGTTGGCTGGTCTCCGGTTGAGCCGTAAGAGCCGTTGTCGACGATCAGCAGGATATAGTTATCCGCCACGTTATTAGCGATGGTTGGAAGTGTGCCCAGATTGGTCAGGATCGAGCCATCCCCGTCAATCACGATCACCGGTTTAGGCTGCGCTAAAGCCAGACCCAGACCAATGGACGAAGCCAAACCCATGGTACCCAGCATGTAGAAATTCGTAGGCTGATCATCGATGGCGTGCAGTTCCTGGCTGGGAATGCCAATGTTGCAGACCACAAGTTGGTCGCGCAGGATCGGGGCGATTTCTTTCAGAATCTCAGAACGGATCATTGGTCGCCATAGCCTCCCCAAAAGTTCGCATCGGTCAGAATGGCAACCGGTTTGTTGCACATGAATGTGTATTTCAGGATCATATCGAGTTCTTCGACATCAGATTGATTGTGGAAGTGGTAGGTCGGGATGTTCATCTGTGCCAACAACGCCTTGGTATGCACAGCCATCTCGACCTGACAGGCGACTGGTTCCCGCAATTCCCCACGATACGAGATCAGCATGGGCAGTGGCATCCGGTAATATTGGATCAGCGTCGCCAGTGTGTTGATCGTCACACCAATGGCCGTGTTCTGCATGATGATGGCAGGGCGTTTCCCGCCCATCCAGGCACCTGCGCACAGGCCCATGCCTTCGTCTTCCTTGTTTGACGGGATATGGAATATGCCCTCGCGCTGGTCGATTTCTTCTATCACTCCGGCCAGTTGCTTGCAGGGGACGGTCGTCACGAACGAGATGTCGTTCGCCACCAGATCGTCAGTGATCTTCTTGTCTATGTTCATGGTCCAGCTTTTGGTCCTGTTTAGGGCGCGGTATGCGCGATTGATGATGTTTAGGTTCTGCGATGCACATGCACTGCACAGTGCGCGTGGCGAACGACGCGCGAGGCGGTCGATCCCAGAAAATAGTCGCTCAGGTCCGGCTTGTGCGAGCCGATCACGATGCAATCGATACCGTTGCTGTCGGCATAGTCGATGATGGTGCGTGCCGTGTGTCCTTTGACAATCTCGGCAGTCACACCATCTAACCCTTCGACCTTGTCCAGCAACTGGCGACGGGCACGCTCGAACCCTTCGGCGACCAGTGTTTTGTCCAGATAGGCGCTGACCGAGCCCTGAGGCATCTCATAGACATGCAAGGCAACGATCTCGGCCCCATCTTCGGACAGGGCGTGGGCAACCTCCAGCGTGTGTTGCGAGATGCCGTGATCCAGCGCCATAGGAACAAGAACTTTCTTATACATATCAATCTCCTTTTCAGCCCGGTCTATTCCCACGGGTCCAGGATAATCTTTGGCGCGGTAACCACGCCAGTGCGCAGGTCGCGAAACGCCCTTGCCCCTTCGGACAGAGGGCGCGCTTCGGTCCAGTCTAAGGCACCCAAACGCCCATCGAATATGGCCTGCGTCGTTTGGCGGAAATCTTCGGCGGTGTAGGTATACGTGCCGATAAAGGTGATTTCCTGCAAGGTCATGCGACGGATATCAAGCCCGCCTGTATCCTCACCCAAGCCGACATGCGCAATTACCCCACCAGGTTCTGCACAGGCCGACGCTGTCGCGCGCGTCGCTGCATAACCGACCGCATCAATCGCAATCAGATAGGTTCCCGCGGCTTCATCTAGGACGCGAAATCCTAGCTCTTGCAGGAATGCGCGTCGTCCAGAGTTCGGCTCAACCAGCGTCACGTCCTCAATGCTCATCGCTTTCAAAGCCAATGCCGCAGCCAGACCAATGGCGCCGCCGCCCAAAACCAATGCGCGTTTTTCGCTGGTCGGATGCAACGCTTCAACGACCAGTCGAACGGTGTGCCAGCTAACGGCCAAGGGTTCGGCCAAGGCGGCTTTGTCCAATGGCACACCATCTGGCACTTCAACCAGATTGCGGTCGGGCATCGACACATATTGCGCAAAGGCCCCTTCGCGTGGAGGCATCGAGATGATCTGGCGCTGCGGGCAAAGGTTTTCTCGGCCCGAGGTGCAAGCCGGACACAGCCCGCAGGACACAAGCGGATTGATCGTCACGCGCGTACCATCACGCGGGCCGCCGACGATCACACCAGCGGCCTCGTGGCCGAGGATCAGCGGTGCCGGACGCCGGGCATCATGCCCCAGATAGGCATGCATATCCGAGCCGCAGATGCCAACCGCCTGGACACGGATCAGATGCTCGTCCGTGCCGGGTGCAGCGTCGGGCATATCCCGATACGCAACCTCTTCGACCCCCTCATACACAAGCGCTTTCATTTCGCGGTGAACCCCCCATCGACCATGAGGACCTGCCCAGTGACATAATCCGAAGCTTTCGAGCACAGAAACAGGATCGGCCCGTCCATATCCTCCATCCGGCCGTTGCGCCCAGTGCAGGTTTGCGCCGCATTACGGGCGGCACGATCAGGGTCGTCAAACACGGCCTGCGTTAATTCAGTCGGGAAGAACCCTGGCCCAATGGCATTGGCGGTGATGCCATGGGGCGACCATGCCTCGGCCATCGCGCGGGTCAATTGCCCAATCCCGGCTTTGGTCGCGCCATAGGCGATGCCGCCCGGAAAGGCGCGTGTGGTTTGCAGCGAGGCAAAATTCACAATCCGGCCCCAGCCTTTTTCCTTCATCGCGGGCACCATCGCCTGGCTCAGGAAGAACGGCGCGCTCAGGTTCAGGGCCAATGTCGCATCCCACCCCTGCCCGGTCACGTCATCCGCCGCCTCACGGGTATTCACACCTGCGGCGTGGACGATGATATCGGGCGCACCAAAATGGGATGAGACCTCATTCACAAGTGCGCCCACATTCTCACGATCCGCAACATCACCGGTCACGGCGGCGGCATTTGCCCCGATCTCATCGCATAGTTGAGACAGCGCATCGGCCCGCCGTGCAACGCCAACGACTTTAGCACCAGCTTGCGCCAGAACCAAAGCCACCCGTCGCCCCAGTCCCGAGCTTGCACCAGTGACACAGGCCACGCGCCCTGTCAGATCAAAGAGCGCGCGTGGGTCATCCATCTGCGGTCAGGTCGAATTGCTCATCCGGGAAATACTTGGCCAGACGCACATCAGCGGCACGGGCATGACCCTCCATCCCCTCCAGACGCGAAATGCGGGCGGTAGCGACTGCGATGGGCTTGGACCCTTCACGCGTTGCCCGCTGCCATGTCACGATTTTCATGTATTTGTGGACGCTCAGGCCACCGGTATAGCTGGCCGCGCCCGAAGTGGGCAGAACATGATTGGTCCCGGTAGCTTTATCACCGTAGGACACGGTGGTTTCTTCACCCAGAAACAACGAGCCATAGCAGGTCAACCGGTCCAGCCACCAATCCAGATCCTCGGCCTGAACGGTCAGGTGTTCAGGCGCATAGTCGTCGGAACAGGCCGCCATTTCTTCACGATCCGCACAGACGATCACCTCGGCATAGTCGCGCCAAGCAGCAGATGCGTTTTCACGGTTAAGTTCGGGCAGGTCCTCAATCAGCGCGGGCACAAGCTCCATCACTTTTTCTGCCAACTCCCGATCATCGGTCACCAGCCAGACAGGCGAGTTATACCCGTGCTCCGCCTGACTGACCAAATCGGTCGCGACCACATGTGCATCTGCGCTGCCGTCGGCGAGGATCAGGCTGTCCGTCGGTCCCGCGATCATGTCGATACCGACCTTGCCGTAGAGAATACGCTTTGCCTCGGCCACGAACTGGTTGCCAGGCCCGACAAGGATATTCGCGCGCGGAAGTCCGAACAGGCCATAGGTCATGGCTGCTACGCCTTGTACACCGCCCATCGCCAAGATGCTGTCGGCTCCGCAGATATGCGCGGCGTAGACGATCGCAGGTGCGACGCCCTCACCCGGACGGGGAGGAGAGCATGCTGTGATATGGCGACACCCGGCTACTTTGGCTGTGGTTACCGTCATAATCGCACTGGCGATATGGCTGTAGCGTCCACCAGGCACATAGCACCCTGCCGCATCCACGGGGATGGCCTTTTGCCCCGCGACAACGCCGGGCACGATCTCGGTCTGCACATCCGACACGGTGGCTTTTTGCGTTTCGGCAAAGCGGCGCACGTTGTCATGGGCAAATCGGATATCGGCCTTCAGTTTCTCGGGCACCAAGGCGATGGCCGCGTCGATCTCGTCCTGAGTCATAAGGACATTGCCTTCGAACTTGTCAAATTTGGCGGCATATTCCAGCGCTTTGGCGTCACCCCCCGCCTCGATATCGGACAGGATGGTTTTGACCGTATCGTGCACCTCGGACGCATGAGATTGCGCCGTCAAGGTTGCCTTTTTCAGATAGTCACGCGGCATATTCAGCAAATCCTATTGGTAGATTTCAGGGAGCAATGTGGTTGAAACTGCGGGTACATACGCGATCAACAGAACCACAATCAGCATGGTCAAGACAAAGGGAACGGCGCGGGCCGCGATTTTTAGGATTGATTCTCCGGTTATCCCGGAAACAACAAACAGGTTCAGGCCCAGCGGCGGGGTGATAAAGCCCACGCCCAAGGCTGTGATCATCATGATGCAGAACTGAATCTCGTTCATGCCGATATTGTCGGCCAGAGGTTTCAGGATCGGTGCAAGGATCACGATGTTTGGCGTTGTTTCCATCACACAGCCAGCCGCGATCAGGATGCCGATCATCAGCAAGATCAGCAAGTACGGGTCATCGGTCAGGTTGGTAACAGAGGTCACAAAGCCCTGCGGCACACCCATGATCGCCAGCGCCTCGGCCAGCGGGGCCGAGAATGCAATGATCGGCAGGATCACCCCGTTCACCTTGGCCGAGCTGACCAGCATTGACGGGAAATCGGCCAGCGTCAGCGTGCGCAGTATGAAGCCCATGATAATGGTGACAACAACTGCCGTGGCACCGGCCTCGGTGGGGGTCAGACGGCCCGAGAAGATGCCGTAGAAGATGATGCCCGGCACGATGAAAGCGTACCAGCCGGATTTCAGCGCCTTGCCCAGATTGGCCAGCCACTCACCCATGGTCATCATGCCGCCGCCCTCATAGGCGTAAAGGCGGTTCATGATGATGTTGGTGATCAGGATCGAGACCAGAATGGCCAGACCGGGGATCAGCGCGGCCAGGAACAGGGTCGAGGCAGATATACCCAGCACAAGCCCGATGATGATGTAGGCAATCGAGGGCGGGATCAGGATGCCGGTACAGGCCCCTGCCGCAACCAATGCACAGGCATAGGGGCGCGGATAGCCGCTCTCGACCAGACGGTTGATCGTCATGCGCCCAACTGCGGCAGCACCCGCCGCGTCGGACCCGGAAATGGCCGCGAACATGCCGCAGACCAGAACGGTGGCCGAGCCAAAACCGCCCTTGGCGAAACAGGTCAACGCCTCGGCCACGTCCAGGAATTTTCGGGACAATCCGGTGCGAACCAGCACGTCACCGGTTAGGATGAACAGCGGCACGGCGGTCAGGGCAAAAGCATCAATGCCGGTGAAAAGGCTTTCACCCACGAGGCTGAGCGGCAGGTCGCCGGACATGACAAGCATCAGGATCGCTGCTGACCCGATCGCCGCCCAGACAGGCACGGCCATGGCGATCAGACCCACGAACAGGATCACGGGCAGATAAAAATCCCAGCCCAATTCGACCGTTTGATTGAGGGTATTCCAAAGCATCTCAGATCTCCTCAGTCAAACAGCTTGTCGCCTTCGAAGACGGGCGTGCCGTCACGAAGGGATTTCAAGTCGCGCATCAGGGATTGGATCAGACGCCAGATCATTAGCGCAAATCCGGTCGGTACAGCCATCAGGAACCAGACTTTCGAAATCCGCAAACCATCGGTGACCGAGCCGAACTTGGCCGAGACATGCACCGCCTCGTAAGACCAATAAAGGGCGATGATCGCGACAACGAACATGACCAGATCGCCGAAGATATACAGCAGTGCCTTGGGGCGCGGCCCGAGGTAATGCATGATCACATCGATGCGGATATGCGCGCGTTCCTTCACTGCGGCGGCGGCTCCGATCCATGCGAGGTAGATAAAGGAATACCGGACGATCTCTTCGCCCCAGATCGAGGAATAGGCGAAAATCTCGCGTCTTAGCACCTCGATTGCCATGGTGATAACCAGCATCACGTAGAACACCAGCAACAGCCAGCGCTCGGCGTCCCGGTCTATTTTCTGAAGTACAGTCATGTCCGGTTCCAATTCTTGGCAGCACTTCAGAATGCGGTCACGGTAACCGCTTCAACATGCTACTTATTGTGGAGCAAACGGGTGCGCCACGGCGCACCCGCCTAGATCGCATTAGGCGTCGTGGACGTAGTATTTGCCCTGCGTACCGGCCGCTTCGACCAGCTTCTCGAAGTTGTCCATCGATCCGGCCAGCTCGGTCTTGAACGGATCCCAATCGGCGTTCTGATAGCCGCCTGCGTCCTGCCATTCGGCCAGTTGATCGCCGCTGAGCGAGTGGAACTGAACGCCCGCCTTGTTCAGCTCGGCCATGGCATAGGCGCGCGCTGAAGGAACCTTGGACAGGTTCTGGTGGCTGGTCATTTCCGAACCCCACATGATGCCTTCTTGCACGTCGGCAGGCATCGAATTGAACCATTCCAGGTTACAGGAATAGACCTGACTGTCTGGCACCGCCTGAGTAAAGGTCACGTGGCTCAGGATGTCCTTGAAACCAAAGACAAACAGTGCGCCCACCGACGGGTCAAGCGCATCCGCCACGCCCTGCTTGATGGCCGAGGGGGTCTCGCCCCAGGCAACAGGCGTCGGGTTGGCACCGACCATACGGTAGTACTGCTGCAGCATTTTCGAGCCAGGCACGCGAAACTTGATCCCGCTCATATCGCCGGGCGTGATCACGGCATCGCCGCCTTGACGCACTGCAACCACGCGGGGATCGATCACGACATAGAACAGCGCCTTAAAGCCTGCGGCCTCGACCTTGGGATGCACCTCATTCTTCCAGGTGTCAGAGTGTACCAGGTTGGTGAAGCGCTGGTTCGAGCCGCAGAGATACGGCATGTTGATCAGGTCAACCGTCGATGCAAAGGGCGCAAAATTCGACAGCGAATGCTGCGCGGCCTGAATGGTTCCGCCCTGCACTTTCTGTACAAGTGAGCCACCCGCACCCAACTGACCGCCCGGCGCCAGTTTGACATAAACCTTGCCGTTTGTGGCGTTCTGGATGTTTTCTTTCAGGTCCAGCTGCATGATCGGATAGCTGCGGGACGCTCCCAGCACATAGGCGGTTGCGACGGTCATCACATGATCGGCGGCCTTTTCACGCTCGCTTTCTTCCTTGGCGGTTTGTGCTGCGGCCTCGGATGACCAAAGTACACCACCAGCGCCCGCGACTAGGGCGGCTGTGAACGCGCCACTGGCGCTCAGCTTCAGGAAATTGCGGCGCTCCGCGGACGCCAGTTCGTTTTTGTCGTTGTGCATTAAGTGCCCTCCCAAGCAGAAAATTCAGCCGCCGTTTTCGGTATCCCGATCGGCCTCTTTTTTCAGAATTGCGACAACGAACAGGATCGACGCCGCGAACAGGACCAACATTTCTCCGACATCCCCGAAAACTGCAGCATTTGCGAAGGCCCCCAAGGCAACGTTCGCAAAATAGATGACGAACACGACAATCGAGGCTGCAAGAAACATTTCCGGGACTCCCTATAGAATCGGTCCATCTTCATTTGTAAGCGCTTACATCATAAATGCAAGCGCTTACATTGATGCTTCCCCCAGACCCACGAACAGGATAAAGTTCAAAGAAATCGAAGCATGAGTTTGAAAATGCCAAAACCCCGGTCAGCACCCACCCTGGATGATGTCGCCAGAAAGGCAGGTGTGTCTACGGCGACAGTGTCCCGGTGTTTGAATGACCCGAAGCGCGTGGTCGAGGCGACACGCACCCGGGTGATGGCTGCGGTTTCAGAACTGGGGTACACTCCCAATTTTGCGGCGCGGGTCATGGCCGCGAAGCGATCCTTCACCATCGGCGCGATCATCCCAACGATGGAAAACGCAATCTTTGCCAGAGGGTTACAGGCCTTTCAGGAAGAGATTCACAACCAGGGCTATACTCTGCTGGTGTCCAGTTCAGCCTATCAGCCCGAGGCTGAAGAAGAGCAAATTCGCACCCTAGTCGCGCGCGGGGCAGATGGGCTTTTGTTGATCGGTCATGACCGTGATCCGCGCATTTTCGACTATCTGGACCGGCAGAGAATTCCCGTCGTTGTCGCCTGGTCTTTTGCTCCGAACCAAAGCGCCCCATCGGTTGGGTTCGACAACCGTGAGGCGATGCAGGCGCTGGCCGAACAGGTGATGAAACTTGGGCATACGCGCCTTGCGGCGATATCTGCGCTGACGCAAGGTAATGACCGCGCGCGGTTCCGGATCGAGGGGATAAGGGACGCAATGCGGGCAAATGGCCTGCCAGAGACATCGCTAAACGTGATCGAAACGACCTACGAGATCGAAAATGGCGCAGCCGCTTTCGAGCAGCTGATGTCCCTGCCCCGGCGCCCGACCGCCGTTCTTTGCGGCAACGACGTTTTGGCCGTCGGCGCGGTGCGTCAGGCGGAAAAGATGGGCATCTCGATCCCGGGTGAAGTCTCGATCACCGGGTTTGATGACATAGAGCTGGCGCGGATCATACGCCCCTCGCTGACAACCGTGCATGTACCCCATCGTGAAATGGGCCGCAAAGCCGCCGTCGAGCTGATTGATATGGTCGAAACCGGCTCAACCGGGCAATCGCTGCGGTTGGAAACCAATGTGATCAACCGCGAGTCCTTGGGTCCTGTCGCCTGACTATTTACCCATGATCGACTTGCGGCGTGCCTGCATGCGCTCATTCGCCTCAACCGTGCCGTCATGGAACGAGCCGAACCACTTATCCCAAGGTATCTCAAGCGAGCCGTAGTTACATTCAAAGTACCGGTGGTGCATTTGGTGGTGGAACGTACCCAAGGCCAACCTGTTCTTGTCTTTGATCACCAACCCCTGAAAGCCCGTATGCGTCGTCACCGCCGACAGCGTGTAATATTGCAGGTGGAAGATGATTTGCAGCGGATGCGCACCAACCACAAAATGGATCAGGACCGAGCCCAGATAGATCGCATGTTCCGCAGGATGCATAGACAGCCCGGACCACGGCCCCACATTGATGTTCCTGTGGTGGACCGCATGAATGTGTTTGTACAGAAACGGGAGGTGGATCAGCCTGTGAATCCAATAGAAATAGAAGCTTTCCCAAAGCGGTATCAGCAGGAAGATCGCCACAAACCAGATCGGATTCGCACCCCATGTCACCAAAGGGGCGTAGCCGTTTGCCAGCGACCAAAACATCAACACTTCGTAAGCCGACCAGAAAAACACTCCTGACCCTAACGTCCAGAACATATTGTCGCGCACCTGCCCGCCCAGGGTAAATTGCTTGCCCTTCAGCATCAAAGGCCGAGGATCATATTTTAGCTGGTCCCCCTGCGCCGAATATTTGTAGAACCACAAATGCAGCAGTCCTGCGATGCAAAAGATGAGAACCAGATTTCGAACGTAGATCTGTGCGATCCATCCGACCTCTAGCTGCGCCGCCTCCTCTAAGCTGGGACTGAGCCACAGGTAGCAGGCACAGGAGATTGCAAGGATGATGAGCTTCTCAGAGATCAGCAGCCAGGATTCCCAAACCCAGCGCAGCATAGAAAGCGGTCTGAGTGGCCACCTGAAAAAGGGAGAAACCTGTATTGGAACCTCTGGGATATGGTTCCAGCCTTTTAACTTCGGTTCAGACATCTGCGCGATCCCGCTGCGTATACGCGTCAGTCTGGCACGAACCACGCCTTGGACAAAGCAATTGTTCTGGCCTGCGTTTGCCGTCGTTAAGCGGATTCGAGCGGCAAAACGCGAAAGTCCTGTTCGATCCAGCGATATCTGGTGCAGATCGGGTCACAATAGTTTTGCTTGATCAGTTTGCTCAGAACGCGGTGTATCAGCATCGACGTTGAGGACGGATAGACCTCGGTCGTGAACAAAGACACGGTGCGCGCAAAGTTTCTGCCGGGAAAGGGCTGCACGTTGATGTTGTCGTGAAACCTGCGCGCACGTCGAAAGCTGGCGGCGGTGGTCACGGCCCATCCACTGCCTTCGGCGACCAGCCCGGCGATGGACTGGTTGCACTCTAGCTCGAACCGATTGGGCAGATTGATTTTGCTGCGCGTCAGCTGAATTTCGATCTGCTTTCCGATCGTGTAGTCGCGGGAATACCGCAGGAACGGCAGATCAGCATCTGGTTTCAGAACGTCTTCTACCGTGCCGGAATAGGTCCTGGGCAGGATGACCAGGAACGGATCGCGCAGTAGCGGGTATTCGATCAGCCCCTCTGTACGGCCCGGTGGGCGTGTGGCAACTCCAGCGTCCAGCTTATGCTCCTGCAACTTAACAATGATTTCATGGCTCGGACGGGTGAAATGCCGAAAGTTACACCGGGGAAGCGTCTGCGCCAGATAGCGGAACAGTTCCGGCGCGACCTGGTTGTCAAAATCATCAACCAGGGCCAATCGCAGAGATGTGGCGTGCAGCCAGTTCCCAGACCGGATTTCTGCCTCACCCCGTTTCAGCACGGTCAGCCCCTCGCGCACATATCGCGCGAACACTTCACCTGCAGGGGTAAGGCCCATCGGTCGACGCCCGTGATCAACCAGATCAATACCCAGCGCGGTTTCCAGACTGCGCAGATGGTTCGAAACGGTACTGATAGACAACCCCGTTTCAGACGCCGTTTGCTGGATGGATCCGGACTTGGCGATCAACTGGAACACCTCTAGCCAGCGCAAACTTAGCGATTTCGACATCAGCGTGTCTCCCGCTGCCCACTGTTTCGGAAAAACCGAAACAGAGAATCGCAGAGACAGCAATGCGGAAATTGAATTTGAGGCCAAGAAGGCGGCTTAAATAGCCAAATTGCGCAGTTTAGTGCCTAGCTCTGCATTCGCTCAAACTGTGAATCATAGGGCGAAGGCGCGATGATCATTGCTTCGACTCGCGTTCCGCACATGTCGATTTCATGTTTAGTGCCGATGTCGGCACACTCGGGCTCGATAAAGGCATAGGCCAGGTTCAACCCTGTCCGATGCCCCCATTCGCCTGACGTCACCGTCCCGACGACACGCCCCCCTTGCATCACGGAGGCCCCGCCATGTGCTGGCGCTTGGTCAGTTTGCACAGCAAGCGTCACGAGGCATTTGGACGGCCCTTTCTCGCGCCGTTCCACCAAGGCCTCTCGCCCGATAAAATCACCTTTATGAGGTTTCACAAACCGGGCCAAACCGGTCTCATACGGATCGAATTCGGTGATCAGATCAGCTTTCCAATGCAGAAAGCCTTTCTCCATTCGCATCGACTCGACCGCGCGCGCGCCAAACAGGCGCATATCAAACGCGCCCCCAGCCTGGCGCAAAGCTAAGTATGCGGCATAGAGCGATGAATTGGGTACATGGATTTCATAGGCAAGCTCGCCCGAAAAACTCAAGTTCATCACAGTCGCGGGTGCAATACCGACAAAACACTCCCGCACGCTGAGCCATGGAAACGCGTCTGCGGACCAATCACCACGGGCACAACCGGCCAAGACTGCGCGAGCATTGGGGCCTGCCAAAACAAGGATCGTCTGGTCGTTGGTCAGGCTTCTGAGACACACATCCTCGTCCGCGCGCAGATGCTGGTCGAGCCAATCCATGTCATGATATTCGCTGGCCGCCGCCGAGCCGTACCAGACCCGCGCAGGGCCGCGATCACTGGCAGGCAAGTTCGCAACCGTCGCCTCAGCTTTGATCATTCCGTGATGGTTCAGCAAGTATCCCAGCCCCACCCGGCCTTCGCGTTTCGTCACCGTGCCGCAGAACACGCGGTCCAGAAAGGCATGGCGGTCCGATCCGGTGATCTCGATCCGGTTGAACCCATTCACCTCCGCTAACCCGACATTGGTTTGCACGTTCTGGACTTCGGATGCGACGATGTCGAAGCTTTCGTCAAAGTCGAAACCGAGGGTCGGTTCGAACTCGGGATGGGGTTTGATATAGTCAACGCGTTCCCACCCATTCACCACAGTGAATTCCGCCCTTTCTGCCGCCAAAACGGGGGTTAAAGGCGTGGTTTTGGCCGGACGTCCCGCAGGCCGATGCTCGTGTGGAAAATGAAATCGGAATTCATTTTGATAATCCTCAATGGCTTTCAGCGCCGTAAGCTCGACATTGGCATGACCGGTAAAGCGCCGCGGGTCGAGACACCAGGTGTCATAACAGGCCTCGCCATGCACGATCTGTTGAGCCAACAGCCAGCCGTGCCCGCCGCCTTCGCCCAGGCCAGCGCGTAGGCCGATAATACAAAATGCGTTGCGCTTGCCGGGTATCGGCCCAACCAAAGGCGCGCCGTCGATCGTGTAGGTGATCGGACCATTGACGACGGTGTGTATACCAACCTCCATCAAGGCGGGCATCCGCGCAAAGGCCCCTTCCAGAACGTCCGTTACGCGGTCCAGATCATCTGGGCACAAGGCGTTGACGAAATTTGGATCAATCCCGTCCATGCCCCAGGTTTTGCAATCCTGTTCATAGAACCCAACCAGTAGGCCGTTCTTTTCCTGACGGCAGTAATAATCGCTGATCGGGCATCTGAGCAGCGGCATCCGGTGACCTGCATCGCGAATGGCTGCGATCTCTTCTGTCAGAAAGTACTGATGCTCCATCGATGCGACCGGGTGCTGAACCCCCATCATCGCGCCGACTTCGTTCACGCGATAGCCGCAGGCATTCACGACGATGTCGCAGTCGATATCGCCATGTTCTGTCTGCACGGTCCAGGTGTCATCACTGTGCTGGACCAGACCCGTCACCGGCGTATTGCGGTAGACCTCGGCCCCTGCCTTGCGGGCGCGCCGCGCTAGAGCCTGACACAGTTGCGCCGGATCAATATCGCCATCCAGCGGATCCCACAGCCCTCCGATCAGATTGTCGGTCGAAATCAAAGGGTGCCTGCGGGCGCATTCTTCGGCATCGATCACCTCGAAATGCACATCCATCCCCCGCGCCATCGACCTGAAATGGCGGTAGCCTTGCATCTGCGCTTCGGTATTGGCCAGCCGAATGCCCCCATCGGCGTGATGGTAGTTGATCGGATAATCCGGATCGTCGGCCAATTCCTTGTACAAACGAATCGAGTGGGATTTCAGCCCAACCATCGTCTGGTTCATGCCGAAATTCGTCACCTGCGCGGCGGAATGCCAGGTGGTGCCCGATGTCAGCTCATTCCGTTCGACCAGAACCACATCGCTCCAGCCTTCCTGCGTCAGATGGTACAAGGTGGAACATCCGGCGATCCCCCCTCCGATCACAACGACCTTTGTGCGTGACTTCATCGCGCGCTCCCTCCTGCGTCGGTCAGATGGTGGGGACAAACCGGGCCTATCAGCAACGCGGGTTTTGTGAGTTTGAAAAAATCGAAACTGTGGTTTTAGATTTCAAAAGGCTGATTTCTGGTTTTGCGGGTAGCCATCTCTGAGTTTTACGGTGATCCCAGATAAGACGGAGGAGCGCCCTGCGCATGGCATCGGACGGAAACAGACGCAGCGGCCGCAAGGCCCGCCATGCGCAACGGGCCGCCAAGCCCGAGGTTGATCCTTGTGCACCAGGACAGGTCGGCGGGTTCTACAAACCGCTGACAGAAGCCGAGATTTCCCGCATCTATGATACCGCGCTTCGCCTGTTGGAAACGCTCGGTATGGGTGAAGTTCCAGATCGGCTGCGCAGGGATCTACTATCGGCGGGCGCGTTGGAGGCTGAACAAGACCGCGTTTTGCTTCCGCGCGGCATGGTCGAAAACGCAATCAGCACAGCCGCCAAAACCTTCACCCTGCACGGCCGAGACGCGGCGCGATCCATCGAAGTGGGGGGCGATCGGGTGTTTTTCGGAACCGGAGGCGCCGCGGTTCAGACACTGGATCTTGAGAGCGGCGTGTACCGCCCCTCAACCCTCGCCGATCTGCATGATTTTACGCGGCTGCAGGACACGCTGGCCAATGTCAGTTGGTTCACTCGCTGCTGCGTGGCCACGGATGTACCCGATGTTTTGGATTTGGACGTAAACACCGCCTATGCGCTTGTCAAAAACACCACGAAACCTGTCGCAACCTCATTCACCTTGGCCGAGCATGTCGCCCCGATTGTCTCGCTATTAGACATTGCCGCAGGTGGCCCCGGCGCGTTTTCCGAACGCCCGTTCTTGAAGGCACATATCAGCCCGGTGATATCCCCGTTGCGCTACGGCGAAGATGCGGTGGACGTTGTCTATGAATGCGTCCGTCACAACATCCCGATGTCCTGCATCACAGCCGCGCAGGCCGGGGCGACGGCACCGGCGACACTGGCCGGCTTTCTAGCGCAATCGCTGGCTGAGACACTGGCCAGTCTGGTGATGGTCAACACGATCCAACCCGGCTTTCCGATGGTGTTTTCCAACTGGCCTTTCATCGTTGATTTACGCACAGGGGCGTTTGCGGGCGGCAGTGGGGAAACCGCCATCCTGAACGCGGCCTCGGCCCAGATCATCAACTGGCTGGGCCTACCCTCGGGCGTTGCTGCCTCGATGACGGACGCCAAGGCCATTGACGCGCAATACGGGGTTGAGAAGGGCATGACCTCGCTGGCGGCGGCGCTGGCCGGTGGAAACCTGATCTACGAAAGCTCGGGCATGACCGCGTCGCTGTTGGGTGCGAGTTTTGAAGCCTTTGTCCTAGACAACGAAATGCACTCTCACACGTACCGCGCGTTGCGGGGGATTGAAGTGACCGAAGAAAACCTGGGCTTCGAGGCGATCTGCCAGTCGGTTCTGGGCGATGGTCACTTTCTCGGCAGTTCTCATACCTATGAAGCCATGGAGCGGGACTATTTCTACCCCGCCCTCGCCGACCGGACCGAGCCGCGCACGTGGCAAGAGGACGGTGCAAAGGACGCCTGGACCAATGCCCGCGAACAGGCGCTCGAAACCCTGCAAACACACCACCCGGCCTATCTGACGCCCGAGCAGGATGCAGAGATCCGCAAGCAGTTTCGCATTCTCTACTGACCCCAAACTATCGATTGGCGACACGCCGCCAGCCGGTTAGGGTCGCACGACGATTAGGAGCAAGGGGTCACCATGGCAGACGCGTTTTTTCAACCGGTATCAGCGATGGAGCTTGCGCGATTTGCGGGTGTTCCAACCTTCATGCGCCTGCCGAACCTGACACCCGAGCATGAGCGATACAAAGACGTCGATCTGGCGCTGGTCGGTATCCCGTGGGACGGCGGCACAACAAACCGGCCCGGCGCGCGGCATGGCCCCCGGCAATTGCGCGACTTTTCTACCATGATCCGCGCCATGAACCCGGTGACCGGTGTTAGCCCGTTTTCCTTGGTGAACTGCGCCGATCTAGGGGACGTCGCACCCAACCCGGTGGACATCGACGACACATTGGATCACGTGACAAGCTTCTATGATCGTCTTGTGTCAGATGGCATTACGCCGCTTACCGCTGGCGGGGATCACCTGACGACCCTGCCAGTCCTGCGCGCTTTGGCAGCATCCGGTCCGCTGGGCCTGATCCAGTTCGACAGCCATACCGACCTGTTTGATACCTATTTCGGTGGCCACAAGTTCACCCACGGCACCCCGTTCCGCCGCGCCGTCGAAGAGGGTTTGGTCGATCCCAAACGCTTTGTTCAGGTCGGCATTCGGGGCACCGCCTACAATACCGAGGATATCGAATGGGGCGAGGCGCAAGGCATTCGTATTATCCGCATTGAGGAACTATTCGACCGCGGCATCGACGATGTCATGGCCGAGGTCCGACAGATTGTCGGCACAGCCCCGACCTATTGCACCTATGACATCGACTTTGTCGACCCAACCTACGCCCCCGGCACAGGCACGCCTGAAATCGGTGGACCCAACAGTTTTCAGGCGCAACAGGTCATTCGGCAGATGTCCGGCGTGAACCTTGTGGGCGCGGATTTGGTCGAAGTTGCCCCCCCGTTCGATCCAAACGGGGGCACGGCATGGCTTGGTATTTCACTGATGTTCGAACTGCTCTGTGTGCTGGCGCAGGCCGTGGATGCGCGGTGCTAGCTGACGTTTTCGGCAATCATCGAGATCATCTCGAACATCACCGCAGCCGCTGTCAGCGCGGTAATGTTGTTCGGGCTGTCTTTGGTGGGCATCATACAGACCACATCCCCGCCGATAATGTTCAAGCCGCGCGCCGCATGTAGGAGACCCACCGCCTCATCAATATCGAAACCCTTCTCGCCGGGTTCCAGATTGGACACCGCAGGCGCAACAGTCGGGTCGAGGCAATCCAGATCGAAGGTGATATAAACCGGACGGTCGCCCAAAACTTCGCGCGTTTGCGACACCACATCGGCAAGGCCGCGCTGGCGAAACTCGCGCATTGTCACGATGTTGTAGCCGTAGTCATAAGACGGTTGCAGCCAGTCCAGACTGCGTGGATGCCCCCTTAGGCCAATCTGCATCGACCGGCTTGGGTCAACCTGCCCCTGATCGGCCAAATACGCGCCCCAATGCGCGGCGGATTTCTTGGCGCCGAGGAAGTGATCCACCTTGGTAAATACATCCGTATGGGCATCGAGATGCAGAAAGCTGACCGGCTCGCCCCCCGCCAGCTTGCCACAGCCCAGCGCCTGAACGATCCCGCCGGTGATCGAGTGATCGCCACCAATCGAAACCGGGCGCGCGCCGGCGGCGTCGATGTCTTTGTAGAACCTGGTGATCTGCTCGATACAGGCTTCGTTATCATTAGCTCGGGGAAACGGCACATCGCCGACATCAGCGATCTTGGCGCTGGTCCAAGGATCAATCTGAAACAGCGAATGAACCCGGCGCTGCAAAGCTGAGACATGGCGCAGCGCGCGCGGGCCCAGGTGCTGATCACGTTCAGTGGTGCCATTACCGGTGGAATGGGGCACACCGACCAGGGCAATATCCTGACCCTCAGGACCTGTGTTCGGGCACCGGAAAAGCGTCGGCACGCCCCACCAATACAGGTTGTCCATCATGGATTGTTCGTAACGATCCACCATTTCGCTCTCCCTCACAGAAAAACGCCCCCGGCGGGAACCGGGGGCGCTTGTATTTAGATTTTTTCGTCTTCTCGCCGGAAGGCCCCTTGCACGATCCGGTCGATGACCATCGCGCAGAATAGGATGGCAAAGCCGCCCAGCAGACCTGGACCCTTCGCCGCGTATTGCAGCGCCTCAAGGATTTCCTTGCCCAGACCGCCACCGCCGATCAGCGAGATAATCACCACCATCGACAGGCACATCAGGATGGTCTGGTTCACCCCTGTCATGATCGAGGGCAAGGCCAACGGTATCTCCACATCCTTCAGCAACTGCCATTTCGAGGCACCGAAGGCGACCGCAGCCTCTTTGATACTGTCTGGCACCCCTCGCATCCCCAGCGCGGTCAGTCGAATGACCGGCGGCATACCAAAGATGATGGTGGCCAGAATGCCCGGCGGGTTGCCCGTGCCGAAGAAAGCGATAATCGGGATCAGGTAGACGAACGCGGGGAGAGTCTGCATCAGGTCCAACACCGGCTCAGCTGCGCGATAGGCGCGCTGCGACTTGCCGAACCAAATGCCCAGCGGAATGCCGAACACGACGCACAGGATCACCGCTGCACCCACCAGCGCAACCGTCTCCATCGCCACATCCCAGTATCCCAGCAGTGCAATATACGCCAACGACGCCGCGGTGAAGATCGCGACCCGAGGACCAGCCGCGCGCCACGCGGTCACGCAGATGACCAGCATGACCACCGGCCAAGGTGATCCGATCAGCGCAATGGTCAGCGCATCCAGAACCGAGCGAACACCCGCTACGATCCCATCAAACACATCGCCCCCAGCCGCGGCGGCGGCATCTATCCGCGCCTCCATCCAGTTGGCAAGCGCTGAGAACAAGGTGCCTCCGCCCTCGCCCAGGAACACAGCGGACACTTCCTGTTCTGGGAAGGCATCCAGCAATGGCAGCGATGCGTTTACAGTGAACTTGTAAACGATCAGCGGGCCGATCGCGGCGATCAGGATCGCTCCCATCACGATGTTTCGGGTCGAGCGCCCGCTTTCAACGCTGTCAGGGTTGATCCGCCAGTTGGAATACTGCTTCTCGTAAATACGATCCGCGTAGAACCCCTGCACCAGCTTGAACACCAATAGCATCAGCAAACCGGTCAGCAGGATGCCTGTGGCCTCGGATTGCGCGGCCAATGCGCGTTCAAGGCTGGTATCCGCCGCTTTCTGGATGTTCTCAGCCAGTTTGGTGAACCGGTCGATATCCGCCTGCTCGGTCGCGGCGGCGGCCCGACTAAGCAGCTCATCCGCGCGTTCCTGCTGGCGCGCGGCCCGGTCAGCGAAATCTGCGCCCGGATTGCCCCAGGCGCCGCGCCCGATCTGCACCCAGGCGATGATTTCGAGGATCAGAAAGGTCCAAAACATACCCCAGATAGCCCGCGAGGCCGACCAGAATGGCCCTAGAACGGCAGCCCAAAGGTTGAACGTATTCGGGACAGGGCTGGTTGCGTCATGGATCTTGTGAAACGCATTGACGTAGTAGTCGCCGTTCGGCCCTGCGAATTCGTGGATCGATTGATCCAGCGTCTCGCGGTCGACTTCGATATCCGAGGCGGCGGTGACTTTCATTTCCATGGCTGCATCAGTCATTTTTGCCCCCCTGAATTCCACGCAGCAGACGCGGTTTGGTTACAACACCCACGTCTGCACCTGCGTCTGTGATGACCACTGGCATCTCGGTATTGACGGCCAGATCAATCAGCTGATCCAGATCGGCCCCTTCATCCGCACGGGGCGCACCCTCTAGCGGACCGGAATAGCTGGCCACCGGTTCCATGATCGAGTGCGCCTTGACCAGTTTCAGTTTCGATATGCCCTGAACAAACTCGCGCACATAGTCGTCTGCCGGGTTCATAACGATATCTTCCGGCGTTCCGATTTGAACGATCACGCCGTCCTTCATGATGGCGATCCGATGGCCAATGCGAATGGCCTCATCCAGGTCATGGGTAATGAACAGGGTCGTTTTTTTCAGCTGTGCCACAAGCGCCTTGAACTGATCCTGCAATTGCAGGCGGATCAGCGGGTCCAGCGCCGAGAATGGTTCATCCATCAGCAGGATTTCAGGGTCCGAGGCCAAAGCGCGGGCAATGCCCACACGCTGTTGCATCCCGCCTGACAATTCTTTGGGCAGGCGGTCTTCGTACCCGGTCAGGTCCACAAGGCCCAGCGCGTGATCGGATACCGCCCAGCGCTTGGATTTTGAGACTTTGCGGATTTCCAGCGGATAGGCCACGTTATCGCGTACCGAGCGGTGCGGCATCAGCGCCATATGCTGGAACACCATCCCGATCTGTTGCGCCCGGATGCGGCGCAATTCGTTCTCGGAAATGGCGGAAACATCCTTACCCAGAATTTCGATTTTGCCCGCCGTGGGCTCGATCAGGCGATTCACATGCCGGACCAGAGTGGATTTGCCTGAACCAGACAGACCCATGATACAGAATATTTCACCGCGCGAGACTTCGAAACTGGCATCCTGCACACCAACAACACAGCCATATTGTTCTAGAACCTGAGCCTTGGTCAGCCCTTCTTTCAGAACGGCGCCCATGGCCTCGGCAGCGCGATTGCCGAAGATTTTCCAAACATTTTCAAGTTTTACGACAGATTCGTCCATTTGCCCCCCATGAAGGCGTCGTTGCGCCAGGCAGATAGGAAACGGGCCGCTGCGATTTTTCGCAACGGCCCGGATATGTATGGCTTAGTTGGTCAACCAGCCGATCACAGTGTCTTCGTTATCTGACACCCATTGGCGCGCGAAATCCGCGGCTTCGACATTGTCCACGGCCAGCGCCTTGCCCATCGCGCTCAGGTCATCGCCCTGCATTTGGTAGTTGGCAAACAGAGCTGCAACTTCGGGATAAGCCTCTTCCAGTTCCTTGGCATAGTGCAGGTGCAGGGTCGCACCATTCCAAGCCGAGGACGCCTCGGACTTGGCTAGCCAATCGGGATCATCCGTGGGCTGCACGATGGTCCAGGTTGCCGGATCATGTGGAGGCTCTTCCAGAACGGTCAGCTCCTGTGTCACAAAGATATAGTGCGGGCTGTAGCAGAAGCCGATCCAAGGATCGCCCGCCTTGGTGGCGTTGGCCAGATTTGCGTAGGCGATGGTTTCTTCATACTCAGTCAGATCGAAGATCTGATCATAGCCATATGATTTCGCACGGATTTTCTCGACCACAGTCGACGCCCAACCAGGCGCGCCAATCCACACTTCTGGGGTTCCGTTCCCATCGGTGTCAAAAATGGCCATTTTGTCCGGATCGCTTAGATCATCGATTGATTTGATGTCATGCTGTTCGGCAATATAGGTTGGGACGCACATGCCTTGTTCGGCCTGAACCGGGTTCTGGTTCATCACGACCGTGCCATTATCTTTTACATAAGTGTCGTGCAGGTTTTGCTGGTTTGGCATCCAAACCTCGGGGTGGACATGCATGGATCCACTGTCCATCGCCTCAAACACGATCGGGTTCGTTCCGTTCTGAAGCTCCACATCCAGCCCCAGGTTTTCTTCGATCACAACCTCAAGGATATGCGCCGTTGCGTTGACCGAGGCCCAGTTGGGAACGCCGATCACAATGTCGGCCGCAAATGCGGGCAAAGCGACCACTGCAGATGCGCCACCCAGTAGCATCGAAAATTTGTTCATCAGGTCTCTCCATGTTGGACATGTAGCGCGCAGTCTTCCGGTGCGTCCCGGCGCGCGCGCTTATTCTATTGACAACATGTGCGTTCTCAGTTTGTTAGCGTCTGATTGTGAGCAAAACACATGCTCCAAAAGACAAACATGCGAAGCTATCGCGCTTCAAGGTCGACATAGCCGGAATCGGCAAGATTCTACTTTATCCAAACAGACCTATGATTTTTTCGAAATACGCCTGCAGCTTCGCCCTACGAACGGGCAAGGCACCTGTTCGGTGCCAGCAATATCCGCCTAGCAGCACCCGCACTTGCATGCAGCGACATAGCTGTCGCAATGGTTCGGCAAGACAGCAACAGCAACAAGAACAGGGCGCGAGATACAGCCATCCGCACTGACCCGGGCGTATGCCACTTCGCATCGATCGACATCCAGATGTCTTTCCTTCGTCTTGTCGCCACGTCCCGCTGCCGCGGATCCAGAGGCACCGTTTTTGGAGAAGGCAGAGCAATCGACATTGACAACCAACTGCACTACCTTTTCTTCACACGGCCCGAGTTCGAACTTTGTGTCAGACAGCGCGGCCGTCCACCCCAGATCGTGCCCGCTGGCGGTGGTGAAACTGCTCAGCGACAGCGTCACCTCGCGCGTGCGGCGCGTATCATTGGCGAAGGTCAGCGAAATCACCCGGCGTTCCGAACACCGGGCTTCGATCAGAACATCGCCATCGCAAATGCAGCAATCGCAGCAACTGTCGTATGACTTTGTATCACAAACGCAGTCACAGCCCTTACCCTTCGAAGCGCCTGAATACCCTCCGCCAGGAACCCGGTAGAACCCTTGCGTATAGGCCTGCAGCTGCACATAGCCTTCCTGCAAATTTTCAAAATAGTCATCGACATTCATCATCCGCATGCCCTGCGTCCGATAGCAGTAGCCGTAGAAGACTTCGGGCTTCTTATCGCATCCGTCGGAATGCCGAGTCATTGTCCTTTGCATGGTCGTGCCTCCTTGTATCAGGCAGAGCGTTCAAACCGCCAAGATGTGTACTGTCACGGTTTCAGACGAAACCCGGATCATCGCCGTGGCATCGACGCCTTTTGGAATGGTGCCCGGTATCGTGAATTCCCAGATTTGCGAAACGGTCCCGCCCGCGCCAACGGTCACAGCATCGTTCTTGACCTTCAGCGGCGTGAAACTTTCCAACTCGGCATCATAGCTCAACGACATCGCGCGCATCACGTCATCTAAGGTGCGATCCGTATCGCGCAGCTTCTTGAGCATCTCGCGCTGTGCCCGGCAGTGAAGCAAGTCCAGATCCAGTTGGATTGCGCCGATGGCGGGAACATCAATCGGAACGTTGCCGTGATTTCGGAATACCATCAGTTTTTTGATCTTGGCACCCGGTTTGCCGACCAGAAACACCTCATCCGGTGTGATTTCAAAATCGACAACCTCGGTAACAATCACCTCGACCGGATGGTTGGTGCCATCAACCGGCAGTGACATCTTATAGACCCCCGGCGGGGTTGATGGGTTAAGCGCTGCAGTGACCGGAACAGATTTACTGGCACCAGCACGCAGTTTGACCCGTGGCAAATCTGCTGAGAGCAGTGGCTGAGCCTTTGCGCCGCGCGTCTTCGGCTTAACCTCTGTCAGCTTCAAATCCCGCAGGGCTTTGCGTTCGGCACCTGTATTCGACAACGCCAAGGTGCCGTGCAACGCACCAGGCGCGCCCGTCAGAACAAGCGGCTCTAGAAGTGAGACATCAGGGGTCTTTTTCTTTGCAGCCGTCGCCATGTCGCGCCCCTATTTAATGTGGATTTTCACGCCACCTGAAGATGGACTCGGTTTGGCCGCAGGTGCGCCACCCGAAGGGGCCGCGCTTTGCGCGGGCAGTTGTACCGAGGGGCGGAAGGGCAGTTCTTCGTAGACCTGTTTGCTTTCGCCGCTATAGGTCACGCCGTAATACTCGACGCCCATATAGGTCACGCCGATATGGTGATGATAGGGCTGCCGGATGATGCCGGTTGGAAGCTTGCCGTAGTTGACAGTCGTGCACAGATCCAGCGCTACGGGTTTCAGATCAACCGATAGCGGCTTGATCTCAAGCGTCAGGTCTGTGGTGTTCTCACTGACAATCGGTTCCGAAATCTTCAGGTCCTGAACGCTTTCGGTTTTGATCGGATCGCCACCTTCCAGCTTCGTCTCGGTCTTAATCGGGCGTTGCCCCCCGTTTAGCGTAACGCCGATATCGTCCAGACCATTGATTGTGACATCCGCGTCGGTGTCAGAGTCGATGTTTATAGGTCCGTTGTTGACGTTTACGGTGCTTCTGCCACCGCCACCTTTGCCGCCGCCTGGCATAGTCACCTCCAAATCCATTCTGGTGCGGGCTGCACCTGAGTAAGCGTTTGGCACGAAAACTGTGCAAAAAGTTTCGCTAGGGTAGCATATTTTGCCCTCCAGTTCACGCCAGAACCTGGGCGGGACAAGGCGGGCTACGCCAAAACGCTGATTTCATGCTATGATCGGGCCAGATCAGTCGTTGGGTGTGCGCTGCGCATGTGGGTATCACCAGAGGTGACAGACGCTGTGAGTGTAGAAATCGCATTGACTCCGCAGAACCCTACCCATGCCGGGCTGTCGGGTCGGTTGGTCTGTTTCCCACATGCAGGCGGCGCGGCTGAGCGCTTTCACGACTGGATGAGCGGATTTGCGCCGGTTCTGGATGTGCGAGCTGTCACTCTGCCGGGGCGTGGCAGACTTTTGGATCAATCGCCGATGCAGAACTGGCCAGACCTGATCAGGTCGATTGTGACGCGTCTTCAGCCTTTGACCGACCGCCCGCTTGCCATCTTCGGCCATAGTTTCGGGGCCCTTCTGGCCTATGAAGTCACACGCGCTTTGGCAGATGACGAGCAGGCTCCCAATCTGTTGATCGTCGCGGGGCCTGCGCCGCAGATGGCACAACGCGACCGCAAGATATCTGGTCTGCCTCGGCCTGCGTTTCTGGCCGAGATCGAAGCCATCAATGGTACGCCGCCCGAAGTTCTAGCCAATACCGATCTGATGGATCGCATGCTGCCCGCCTTACGCGCCGATTTTGCGCTGCTCGAAACCTATGAGGCTGACCGCGCCAGCAAGCATTCTCCGCTGCCCTGCCCGATCCTGGCTGTCGGATCGGATAATGATCCACAGGTGCCATTCCACAACATTCTGGGTTGGCGACACCGTACGCGCAGCCGTTTTGAATGCCGCCTGTTTGCGGGCGATCATTTTTTTCCCTTCTCCAACCCGGATTTTGCCGACACGCTTTTCGACTACGTTGATGATGCCCTGAATGAACACGCAAAGGACCTCCATCGCGCCGGATGAGGCGTCGATTGCCATTATCGGCATGCAGGGCCGCTTTCCCGGCGCGGCCAGTGTCGATGAGTTATGGCAGAACCTGCTGACCGGGCATGAGGCGGTCACGACTCTGACACCCGAGCAGATGGAAGGCGCGCAGGTTCCGAAAGATCTGCATGAGCTTCCTAACTACGTCAACAAGGCCACCCTGCTGGATGACGTCGACAAGTTCGATGCCGAATT
Organism: Ruegeria sp. AH12; assembly: GCF_056541465.1. Lineage (NCBI taxonomy): Bacteria > Pseudomonadati > Pseudomonadota > Alphaproteobacteria > Rhodobacterales > Roseobacteraceae > Ruegeria > Ruegeria sp. AH12. The sequence continues at coordinate 315,291 of NZ_JBQFYL010000002.1, forward strand.
CTTCGGGTTCAGCCCCCGCGACGCGGAACTGACCGACCCGCAGCACCGCCTGTTTCTGGAATGCGCCTGGCATGCGCTTGAGGATGCGGGCTATGTGCCCGAGCGCTACAAGGGCGATATCGGTGTATTCGGGGGCTGTGAACTGTCGGGCTATTTGTACCAGATCAACCGTAACCTTGACCGCCTGGGCTTTCTGGACGGCATGCAGTTAATGATCACTAACGACAAGGACTACATGGCCACGCAGGTGGCCTATAAGCTGAACCTGACCGGTCCTGCGATCACGGTTCAGACCTCTTGTTCGACATCCCTTGTTGCAACCTGTCTGGCCTGTCAGAGCCTGCTTGAAGAAAGCTGTGACATTGCCCTTGCGGGCGGCGTCACGGTCAAGGTTCCACAGCGGCGCGGCTACCTGTTCGCCGCAGGTGGCATCCTGTCCCCGGACGGTCAGTGCCGCCCGTTCGATGCGGCGGCGCAGGGCACGATTGTTGGCAGCGGCGTGGGTCTGGTTGTCCTCAAAAGGCTGGATAAGGCGCTGCGCGACGGCGACCGCATTCGCGCCGTGATCCGAGGCTTTGGCCACAATAACGACGGGTCCAACAAGGTCAGCTATGCTGCGCCCAGCGCCGAAGGTCAGGCGCGCGCGATTGAGACCGCGTTCGAGATGGCGGGAATCCCGCCCCGCTCGGTCGGCTATATCGAAGCGCATGGAACCGCGACCATGCTGGGCGACCCGATCGAGGTCGCGGCACTATCGCGCGTATTCCGCAAATCGACCGAGGATACGCAGTTCTGCGCCATCGGTTCCGTCAAAGCCAATGTGGGCCACCTGAGTTGCGCCGCTGGCGTCACGGGGCTGATCAAGGCCGCCCTTGTGACTGAGACGGGCACAATCCCCCCGAACCCGCATTTCAACGTCCCTGCGCCTGGCATCGATTTCCCGGCCACCCCGTTTTTCGTCAACCGCGACAGGGCCGAGGTCACAGAAAGCAATGGTCCGCGCCGCGCTGGCGTTAGCTCATTCGGGGTTGGTGGGACCAACGCGCACATCCTGCTTGAGGAGCCTCCAAAACAAGCACCTTCAGGGCCCGGCCGCGCGCAGCATCTGATCGTTATGTCCGCCCGCAATGAGGCTGCGCTGGACCGGTTGGCCCTTTCCCATGCACGTCGTGTTATGACTGCCACGCCGTCTGAACTGGCCGATATTGCTTTCACAACAAAAACCTCCCGCACGCGATTTGCGCATCGGCGCTACGTACGCGTAGACGCTGACAACCCCGCAGGCAGCGCGTTGGCCTTGCTAGCGCATAACAGCGACAAGGTGCGCACCATCGAAGCCAATGGCGAGGATCGGCCCGTCATTTTCATGTTCTCGGGCCAAGGCGCGCAATATCCGGATATGAGCAAGGGTCTCTATCGATCAGAGCCGGTGTTCCGCAAAGGCTTTGACCGCTGCTGCCGCGCATTTCGGGATGGCAGCGGGTTAGACCTAAAACCGATAGTTTTTCCCAAGAAAGCGGATCGTGAACGCGCGGCTGAGAAGCTCAAACAAACCCAGTTCACACAGCCCGCACTGTTTACTGTCGAATATGCCTTGGCGCAGCTTTGGATGTCCTGGGGCGTACGACCCAAGGCCATGATCGGACACAGCATTGGCGAATATGTTGCAGCGGCACTGGCCGGGGTGATGACGTTAAAGGATGCCGCCGCGCTGGTGGTGCGGCGCGGGGCGCTCATGGCCTCGTGCAAGCCGGGCTCGATGCTTGCCGTTCCGAAGGAGGAAGCCTATCTGCGCCCGCTGCTGCCGAATGACATCGCGATCGCCACCGTGAACGCCCCCGGAATGACAGTTGTGGCAGGACCAAGCCCGGCGATCAAACGGCTGGCAAAGCGGCTGGAAAACCAGAAGATCAAAGCCACGCTTCTGCGCACCTCGCACGCCTTCCATTCGGCGATGATGGATCCAATTTTGGACGACTTCATTAATGCATTTCAGGGCATTCGCCTGCACGCACCGCAGATCGACATCTATTCGAACCTCACCGGCACCGTCTTAACCAAAACCGCCGCAACCGATCCGGCTTATTGGGCGATGCATCTGCGCAGTGCGGTGCGGTTCGCCGATTGCGTCAAAGCTGGGCTGGATCTGCCCGATGCGATTTTCCTTGAGGTTGGCCCCGGTCGATCGCTGACCAATCTTGCTGGGTTGCAACTGAGTGGAAGCGGTTCGGTCGCCCTGCCCTCGATGGACAGCAAGTCCGGCCCGCAGGTTGAGGCTGATTTGGTGACCGATACGCTGGGTCAACTTTGGGCGCATGGAGCCGAGATCGATTGGCAGCGATACTACGCCGAAGAAGTGAGACGTAAAATACCGGTGCCCCTCTACCCGTTTGAGCGGGATAGCTATTGGGTCGGCGGCGCGGAAGACCCTAGCGTGGACGCCGCAGCAACACGCAAGGCGATGGTCGATTGGGGATATGTGCCAAAGTGGAAAGACGCCCCGATTACGGACACCAATGACCTGCCCGCAAACGCGCGCGTACTGATTTTCAGCGACAAAAGCCCAGCAGCCCGAGTTTTGCAAAAAACGCTTAGGGACAAGGGCATCGCAATTACCACCATCACGGCCTCATCACGATTCATGCACCGCAAGGATGGCGCATTCTCGGTCGATCCAACCGTTTCAGAGCATTTCACCCGTCTCGCCAACGCGCTACGAGACGATGACAACCCTATTTCGCACATCGTTTACCTGTGGCCTCTCGCGCTTGGGGACGCCGAGGCCAACGTGATTGCGATGCAGAACGCGGCCATGGTTATCACCAAAGCCAGTGGGCTTGCCAAGCTTAGAATGATATCGGTGACCGCTCAGGCGCAGCCCGCCCGGACAGACAAAACAACGGGAGTGGAAAGCTCGGCCACGCTTGCGCTGGCGAAGGTGTTGGGACAGGAGGTTCCCTCTCTGCGCGTCACCTCTGTCGATATAGCCGAAAGCGATCGAAGTAAGCCCTCTGCGGACCGCCTTGCAGGTTGGCTTTTGAACGAGCTGCAAGCGCAACAGTTTGTTCCTTCGGTTGCTTACATCAAAGGGAAACGGCTTCGCCTCAGCTATCAGGCGCGACCACTGGAGCCGGTCGAAAATTCCACAGTATTCAAGCCCGGTGGCGTCTATGTCATCACTGGCGGTTTAGGCAATATCGGGCTGGCGATGGCTGATATGTTGGCGGATCTCTACGAGGCCAAGCTGGTACTTCTGTCCCGCTCGGGTGCGCCTGCAAGATCCGAATGGAAGGCGCTGGCCGCTGGTCCCAACGAGTTCGATAAAACGGCGAGGCTGGCGCGCAGGTTGCTGGATTTGGATCGAAAGACAGATCTCTTGGTTCTGAAGACCGACGTCTGTGACGCAAACGCCCTGCAAGTGGCGATGTCGGAAGCCACCAAAGCCTTCGGCCCCATCGACGGTATCTTTCACATGGCTGGAAATGTCGGTAGCGGGTTTGGCAAACTCAGCGACCTGACAACCGAAGACCTGAGCAGCCAGATCGCCCCCAAGATCAACGGTGCCCGCGCGCTTGCACATGCATTGCGGGACCATACCCCGGATTTTGTCCTGCTGGGCTCATCCCTGTCGGCTGTTCTGGGCGGGTTGAACCTTGGCTACTACGCGGCGGCAAACCAGATGCTGGACACATTTGCCGCGTCGCAGCCGACATCTACGCGCTGGATCAGTGTGAACTGGGATCAATGGGCCTTTGCCGATCAGACGCATTGGGAAGATGCAATCTCTCCCGCAGATGGGGTTGAGGCGCTGAACCGCCTATCTGCGTTGGATACCGATCAGATCGCCATATCGACCACACCGCTGAACACTCGGCTTGCGGAATGGGTTGAATTCACCGCCACCCCCAAAGCCACGGAGGCCACAACAACAGGCCACAGCCGCCCCAACCTGAGCAATCCGTTCGAAGCACCGAAAACGGATATGGAAACCATCCTTGCCGGGATTTGGGAAGACCTGCTGGGCCTGTCCCCGGTTGGCATAAACGACAAGTTTTTTGAGCTGGGCGGGCATTCCCTTCTGGCCATCGAAATGACCATGCGGATCGAAGAGAGGTTTGGCTTCAACCCCGAGGTCGGCCAGATCTTCGACACTCCGACCATTGCGGGGCTTGCCCCGATTATCGAGGCAAATATGGGGACAACCGCTGTTAAGCAGGTCACCGCTAAGGCCGCACCACCGCCGCCGCCAGAGCCCGACTTGAACTTGGAAGGCGCAAAGAAAAGTTTTCAGGACATGTATGATGGTGTCACCAAGCAGCTGGACAGCTCAGGCTTCGGAACCTTCGCGCATTTTCTGAACTATGGTTACACACCGAACGGAGCACCCGAGGCGTCTGATATCCTGTTGAGCGATAAGATGATGAACCGGAATTCGGTCAAACTGGCTCTTGAGGTTATCGGGGCCCACCCGATCGATGGGTCGTCGGTTCTGGATGTGGGCTGCGGGCGCGGCGGCACAGCCCGCGCACTGGTTGAGTTCTTCGATCCCGCCGCTGTCACCGGGTTGGACCTGTCCGGCGCGGCAATCGAGTTTTGCCGCAAGACGCATACAGATGCGCGTTTGAGTTTTGTACAGGGTGATGCCGAAAACCTCCCATTCGACAATAGGCAATTCGATGCCGTGACCAATATCGAAAGCTCGCACACTTACCCTGCGATCCAACGCTTCTATGCCTCGGTCTTGCGGGTCCTCAAACCCGGCGGCGCGTTTTTGTATACCGACCTTCTGCCTTTGGGAAAGCTCAACCAATGTCTCGAACTGCTGAAGGATCTCGGCTTTGACCTCGAAGACGAGCGTGACATCACGCAGAACGTGCTGCTGTCCTGCGATGAAATCGCGGCCTCGCGTCTGGGCGCGTTCGGAGGCGATCAGGAGATGAGCAATTTCCTGGCAGCCCCTGGATCAGCGGTCTACGAGTCCATGAAATCCGGTGAATGGAGCTATCGGATATGGCGTTTGAAACGCCCGATCAACTGATATCAATCTCCAACGTTATCAATTGATTACGCGCCCGTCCTAATCCAACGATGACCAGCGCCGTCGAATAGCAATGCCCGGCGCGGTACAGATCAGCGTCGACAGGCACCATCACCTTGACCAGTTGCTTTTGACCCGGTGCTAGATTGATCAGGTCTGGGATCACATCAATCATGGCCCCTTCTATCGCAACGCCATCTTCATCCAGAACCGGCGTGGTAGACACGCGCGGGCTGACGCTAATCGCCGTGCTGTTCTCGACCTCAAAACTGGCTGAAAGCGTGCTGCCAGCAGGACCAGACAATGTGATCGCCGCGGCCTGCGGGGCGGTTGCCGCTTCGGCTGCATATCCGTTCACGCCTCGGCTATTAAGAAACTGAAACAGCTCATCCGTATAGCGCTTCGACAGCACCTGAGCCGAAGCCGCATAACGGATCGCAAGCTGCAAACCTTCCTGTGCGATCTCGGCCCCGCGCGTCTCGGTGAACTCTTTGTACAGATCCGCCATTTCCGGCACATAGCCCTGTTCAGTCAAGTGCTGATACTGGGTCCCGGCATCCGTGTATTGCTGCGTGAAGGCCGTGTAGATGGACTGCAACTGGCGATAGCTTTCCTCCATCGCGGCCTGCAATTCGGCCTGTTTGCTAGGGCCATGGGGCGTGCCTTGCCCGCCCGTAGAGCTGACCCCATCCTCATATCCCGCCTGAACGGGTTTAACGGGCTCTGGCTGCGGCTTAGACGCTCCTGGTTTCGCCTTGGGGCGCGCGCGTTTTGCGGGTTGCTTGCGGGTTGCCTTAGCCATCTCAGCCCCTTTTGTGCTGCGGTTTCGCTTCGGTCATTCTTGTCGCCAGTCTACACCAAACTCTTGAGTTCCGCCAATTTCTCTTCGCTTTTCCGGCGTATTGCGGCCTGATACCAGGTGCCCAGCAAGGCGATATACCCCGCCAAATTGGTCGATGTAACAGCACCCGCCGCATTCATAGGTCCGCGCAAACCCCGTTCAACGGCAAGCCTGCCATACAGGTCGATTACCTGCTGAATCATGGTCGGTGCAGCATAGGCCAGCGACAAGTGTTCCGGCTCCCAGACCGTATTGAAGTAGAGTACCGCCCCCAGATCGTCGGCAAAAGCTATCAGGTCTGCCAATTCCTGCCAGTTCACCGTCATGATACAAGCCGAAATGCCGAATGGGCGGTCATGGTACTGCGAATACTCGGCCAGCCAACGCGTGTTCTTAATCACTTCATCAAAATCCGCGTTGCGGCGGATCGAGCAATAGGTTTCACGCCGGACACTATCGAGCGATATGCCGATATGCACATTTCCTCGCTCGAGAACAGATAAGGCCTGATCCGGCAGCAGACTTGCATTGGTCTGAATTGTAATCTCACACTCTGGGTTTGCGGCAATCAATCTCTCCCAGATTTGATAACAAAGCCGCATCACAAAGGGCTCGCCCCCATAGAAGGTCGTGCCTTCAAGATGCGGAATAAAATCTTCTAATTCCTCAACAAATTTGCCCCCATAGGCCTGCGGCATCGCCGGGCGCAGCTCGCGGTAGCGCCGGATACGCGAAGACAGTTCCCCGTTGCACATGATGCATTCCAGATTGCACGCATTGTGGAGCTCGAACGAAAACGAGGTCGGGTGATCGGGGTCAACGCTCCAGCGATCGAAATGCTGTGCGACGACAGCGCCGTAGTTCCCGGTTTCAATCTGCGACCCGCATCCATTGCACCCGCCACCCAGATCACCTTGCGCCACGCGCTGGCACAGGGTTTGCCTTGGACGTCCTTGCCAGATTTCGCGGATGGATTGATCCGGATATCGGCCCAGCGGTTCACGATTGTAACAACAGCTTGAAACCTTACCTTCGGTCCCGAAATACAGGCTCGTCGACGGGCTGTAACATAAAAAAGGCCGAGGTCCGGCGCGGCGCTGTTGGTTGTAGTGATAGTTCTGAACTGGGTTAATCATGGCCCCACCAAAACATCTCTTGCGCTTGATCTTATCACATACCGCACCTCAATTGGCTAAAAACCGCCATCCAGCACAGTTTGGCCGGGCAACTCGGATGCGGGCATCCCGCGGCCAGCATCCATCCCCCGTGAAACCAGCCTCATTCCATGCTATGCTCTGTTTTTTAGAGAATTTTCACGCAAAGGGGCGCCCTCGTGTCCGAACGTCGCGTAGAACTGCATTACTTTTTGATCGTCGCGCTGCCGATTTGCGTGTTTCTGATCCATGAGTTGATCCAGACTCACATGCTGCCAAAAGACCTAGACTTATCCGTTGGCATTCTAATCGCGGATCAGGATTGGTTGGAAACCGTTGGCCGTTACCGGTTCCTTGCGGCGTCATGGTTCTTTGTCGCGCTGGCTATTCTTCCGGTCGCCGTCCTTGTACGCAATCTGAGACGACCGACGGAACGCGCTACCAGACTGGCCGCAATTCTGACGGTTGTAACGGTTTTCTGCCTCGCGATGATCCCGGTCATTCAGCAGCACATGACTAACACGCCCCCGCAGATTTATGGGCAAGTCGGAAAAGAGCTATTTGAGATGGCTCTGTCCAAAGGCACGTTGCCGGGCTGCGATGGCCCTGATGACCTTTGGGCCCTGGGCACCTGCGGAGATATCCCCGTCTTCTCACTCTTTCGGCGGGTGATGGATATTGTCACCGCACTGGCTGGTCTGGCCGTAGGCGCGCTGATTGCTGGGATGATCTTGTGCCTGTCATCTGGCGGCGGTGACGATCTCGAAGATACGGCCGCCAGCCTGGCCCGCAGCATCCGCCAAATGAAGCAACAGCTGTATTTATCCAGCCTGATCCTGACCTTTGGGATGTTCTTTGCGTCGAGCTGGATGTACTGGCCCTTACCCGTCATTGCAGAGGCCGAAAAGGCCGCATTTAGCTCTTTGGTTACAGCATCGGCTTTGTTCACCGGAACCTATTTCTGTCTGCTGATGCTCAGCTTCTATCTGCCGGTGGCACTGATCCTGGATGGTCGGGTAACGCAACTGGCCATTGCTGCCCGGCAGATAGACGAAGCAGAGGACGACTTCGATGTCGATGGCTGGCGATCCACACACGGTCTGTCAGATGGGCCCGGCGATTTCATGCGTGCAGGCATCGCGCTGGCCGCACCGATCCTTGCGGCTTTTGCCGGAGGAATCTCCCCCCTCAGCCTTTGAGGTTTAAAAGTGCACAGAGCGGTTGACCCAAAACCCTGCTGGCTGCAGGTTTTGAAAGCCGACGCTTGACGCCACTGCCAATCAGGATCTCCGCAAACTATGAAATTGCTTCGCTACGGCCCAAAGGGCGCAGAAAAACCGGGGATGCTGGATGACGGCGGTGCCATTCGGGACCTGTCTGCAATGGTCGATGATATCACGGGTGAGATGCTGGACGATGTCTCCCTCGACCGGGTGCGCGCGCTTGACGTATCAACTCTGCCCGTTGTTACCAGCAATCCGCGCATTGGGGCCTGCGTCGGCCAGGTTGGCAAATTCATCTGCATCGGCCTGAACTATGCCGATCACGCGGCGGAAAGCGGGATGGATTTGCCCGCCGAACCGGTGATCTTTTTCAAAGCGACCTCGGCCATCTCAGGGCCCAATGACTCGGTCGAGATCCCACGCGGGTCGACCAAAACCGATTGGGAAGTCGAACTGGGCGTCGTGATCGGTAAGGAAGCCAAGTATGTCTCGGAGGCTGATGCATTAGACTATGTTGCCGGATATTGCGTGGTCAACGACGTGTCCGAACGTGATTTTCAGCTGCACCGCTCGGGCCAATGGACCAAAGGCAAATCAGCCGACAGCTTCGGCCCAATCGGCCCATGGCTGGTGACCCAGGATGAGGTTCCAGACCCGCAAAACCTGTCGATCTATCTTGAGGTGAACGGCCATCGATATCAGGATGGTTCAACCCGAACGATGCATTTTGGCGTGGCTGCTGTGGTATCTCACCTGTCTCAGTTCATGTCGCTACAACCGGGTGACGTGATTTCTACCGGCACACCCCCCGGCGTTGGCATGGGGCAAAATCCTCCCGTCTACCTGAAACCCGGAGACATCCTTGAACTTGGTATCGAAGGCTTAGGTGTTCAGCGACAGATGGTGGTGGCGGGTTGAGGCGTCATTGATCCCAATGGATACAAAGCACCGAACACTGCGGGGGTTAACCTGTAGTTTACCATAAGTAACCTAAAACATGACTAATAAATACCACATTTACTATGAAGGTTTTAGATCAAGATAGTGATGTTCAAAGGTTAGCTTGTTATGGATGGTTCGACGCTTGGCGATCCCGCTCTGGTCCAGTTTTCAGGTGTTTTGAAATGGTTTGCTGCCAAACACGGATACGGATTTGTCACCTGCGACGAAACGGGCAAAGATGCACTGCTCCATCAGAACACGCTCAACGAGTTTGGCCAAACATCCATAGCACCCGGATGTAAAATCAAAGCGCTCACGCGCCGCACATCCAAGGGCACACAAATCGTCGAGATCCTGGAGCTGCAGGCTGAACCGGTGCCAGATTTTCTGCCTGAAGGGACCAGCGAACGGGAAGGTAGAACTTACCTGCCCGCACGGGTCAAATGGTTCTGCGAGAAAAAGCAATACGGGTTCGTAAATGTGTTTGATGACCCACGCGATTGTTTTTTGCACTTGAACACTCTGGCAAAAACAGGACTTGGGATGGTGAATGTCGGCGAAGCGCTTGGCGTGGAACTGGATGACGGCCCAGACGGCAGAGTTGTCGTCTCTGTTAAGTCCTGGAGCTAGTCAGCACACCAAAACAAACCGTCGTCCTGTCGGCAGTCTCGAACCCCAGTTATCTAGAATGTAGTGAACGTCCTTGTCATTGCAGTCATGGTGCAATGATGGCAAGGGTGCGTCGACACAGCGAGCGCAGTTGTATCCGGTAGAGTCAGAACTCGCTTCATTTTACGCTTCCCTCAAACTGATCAACTCAGGGCCATGCGGAATTCACGCAGCTTCAACTCTCGGCTCAGGTCGCGTGACCTGAAGTCGCAATAGTTGCTGGAACCGTTCTTGGAGTGATTGGATTGTAAGGGCCAAGTGGCGGGGAGACAGGGATTCGAACCCTGGGAACGCTCTCACGTTCAACGGTTTTCAAGACCGCCGCATTCGACCACTCTGCCACCTCCCCGTCGGAGGCACGGTCTAAGCCCAACTGAGATCAGAGGCAAGCCGAAATCGGGAAAACTTGCTCAACCCTGCGCAGCAGCCTTTCCTTGGCCCTTCAGCCACGTTATGATCTGGCCTTAAGATCGCAGCAGACTGGCGCTTAGAACCGGTCATTCGGCGGGGCTGGAAAAAAACGAAGCCCTTTCAGGCAAGGGAACAAAAGATGAAGCGAGCGACACAGACACGCGCAAATCCGCGAGGACTGGCTTTACTAGCTGTGACTTTGACAGTTTTGTCCGGGTGTGACAACGTTCTTCAATCTCAGGACGGCTCTGCGAAACCCAAGAACGAAGGCGCGGACAATTCGACAATCGAACTGGTACCTCAGGTAACTAACAGTTCGCAGCGCGACGTTGAGGCACCGGATGTGTTTTCGGTAACCGAAGCTGGGCTTTGGGATGGGCGGCCTTCGCTGGGCGGCATCTGGGTGGCGCATCCTGATGTTAACCAACCAGAACGCGTTTTGATCAAGAACACCGCGAACAACAAAAGCGTCACTGGCGCCCTGTTCCGGCGTCAGGCGAACTTACCAGGACCTGCCTTGCAGGTTTCCTCTGCCGCTGCGGAAAAACTTGGAATGCTGGCCGGTGCGCCAACGCGGGTCAGCGTTGTAGCCCTGCGCCGGGAAGAACCCAAAGAAGAACCACCCGTTGAGGAACAGACGCCCGAAGCCGAGGCTCCGAAAGAAGAAACCGAAGTTGCAGCCGCTGCGCCTGAAGCAGAGGCAGAGGCAGAGGCTGCTCCATCGGAAAAGCCTGCCAAGCGCAAGTGGTGGCAAAAGAAAGAACCGGCTGCTGCCGCAGGCGCGGCGGGCGCTGCTGCCGCGGCGGCTGGCTCGGCGGCCAATGAAGAGGCTGCGGAAGCTGCAGTAGACAGCGCCTCAGCCACTGGGGCCGCCGCACCGGGACTCTCTGACGCCCCCGTCGCCGCCCCAACTGAAAAACCAGCCAAGCGCAAGTGGTGGCAGAAAAAGCAACCCGAAGAGATAACGGCCACGCCGCTGGATCCGATTGAAGGGGCCGCCGCCGCGATTGACGCGGCCGAGGCCACTCCGGCAGCGGCCGCAGCTGCCGCCCCTGCTGCATCGAACTTGACAAAGCCCTATGTTCAGATCGGCACGTTCAGTGTTGAAGCCAATGCAAACACAGCCGCAGAAAAAATCCGTAAGAATGGTATGGCTGCCGAGGTCCGTGCGCTTGAGGCTGAAGACAAAACCGTCTGGCGTGTTCTGGTCGGCCCTGCCGCAACACGCGCCGACCGCAAGGCGATTCAGACCGATGTCAAAGACCTGGGCTTTACCGACGCATTCACCGTGTCCAACTGATAACAGGAGGCGCCCCGTGCTATCCGCAATTCGCACATCCGTACTCACCCTTGGGATGGCTGTCCTAGCCCTGCCCGCACACGCGTTTGATACCACGGCGCGTGCCGCCTATGTGATCGATCAGTCAACCGGAACTGTACTTCTGTCGAAAGACGCCGATCAACCACTGCCGCCTGCATCAATGTCGAAACTCATGACGCTCTATGTCGCGTTCGAGGCGCTGCGCGATGGGCGTTTGACTTTGCAGGAAACTTTGCCCGTATCTGAACACGCGATGAGCTATGGCGGCTCGACCATGTTCCTGAACACGCAAGATCGCGTGACGGTCGAGGATCTCTTGCGCGGTATTATCGTTCTGTCGGGCAATGATGCCTGCGTGGTGATCGCTGAAGCGCTCAGCCCCGATGGGACCGAGGCGGGATTTGCCCGTTACATGACACAACGCGGCAAACAGATGGGCATGGACAATTCCAACTTTGCCAATTCAAACGGCTGGCCCGCCGCAGGGCATATGATGTCGGTGCATGATCTGGCGGTTCTTGCAGATCGGTTGATCAGCGACTTCCCGGAATACTACCCGTTATTTGCAGAAGAAGAGTTCGAATTTGACGGGCGCGCACCGTCGAACAAACGCAATCGGAACCCTCTGCTGCGGCTGGACATCGGCGCCGACGGGCTGAAAACCGGCCACACGCAAGAGGCGGGTTATGGCCTCGTCGGATCGGCCAAACAAGGTGACCGCCGGGTGATCTTCGTCCTGTCCGGTCTCGATAGCACCGCACAGCGGGCAGAGGAGGCTGAGGCCGTGGTTAACTGGTCGTTTCGAAATTTTGTCGAGAGGACAGTTGCCACCGAAGAAACGCCGATAGCCGAAGCCAAGCTGTGGATGGGTGAGAAGAAGACCGTGGGGTTGGTGCCCGAGGGCGACCTGAACGTTCTGTTCCCGGTTCTGGGCACTCAGAATGTGCAGGCCGAGGTCGTTTACGACGGCCCGATCAACGCCCCTGTTGCCAAGGGCGATCAACTGGCTGAGCTCGTCATCAAACCCGAAGGCCTGCCCGAAATTCGCCGCCCGCTGGTTGCAGCCGAAGATGTGCCTCTGGGTGGGTTCATGGTGCGCATGATGACCGTGGGCGGTATTGTTCTGAAAGACGTGATCAATAACCCGCTGGAGTCGATGTGACGAAACGCGGGTTATTCCTGACCTTTGAAGGCATAGACGGATCAGGTAAATCAACTCAGGCCCGGATGTTGGCCGAGTTTCTGCGCGAGTCGGGCCACCAGGTCATTCTGACCCGCGAACCTGGGGGATCGCCCGGAGCTGAGGAAATCCGCAGGCTGGTGCTGGAAGGCGACCCGGATCGTTGGTCGGCTGAAACCGAAATTCTGCTGTTCACCGCCGCCCGTCGCGACCACCTGGAACGCACCATCGAACCAGCGCTGGCCGATGGCAAGGTGGTGATCTGCGACCGTTTTGCCGACAGCACCCGCATGTATCAGGGCCTCTCGCGCGGTGATCTGAGGGGCATTGTCGACCAGTTGCACAGTCTCATGATCGGGCGCGAACCCGACATGACCCTGCTGGTCGATATGGACCCGGAAACCGGCCTGTCCCGCGCCAAAGGCCGCCAGGGCACCGAGGAACGGTTTGAAGATTTCGGCCCTGCCTTGCAAAAACAGATGCGCGCCGGGTTTCTGGCTTTGGCCAATGAGTTTTCCGAAAGGTTTCGCGTCGTCGATGGCAATCGCGACATGGACAGCGTTGCGCAAGATGTGAGAGACATCGTCCAGGCAGCTTTGCGATAGACGATGAGCGACGACACCCCAACCTCAGATCAGGCCCCCGGCGCGCCACATCCGCGCGAGACCGCCCGATTGTTCGGGCAGGACGCGGCAGAACAGGCATTTCTGACTGCCTATACCTCGGACCGGTTGCACCACGGCTGGCTTCTGACCGGCCCGCGCGGCGTTGGGAAGGCCACTCTGGCGTGGCGAATTGCGCGGTTTCTTCTGGCAACGCCTCCGGCTGATGACGGTGGGCTATTCGGCGCACCTCCACCCCCTGAAACACTGGATATTGATCCGGACCACCCGGTCTCGCACCGCATCATGGCGGGTGCAGAACCCGGTTTGGCGGCCATCACACGCTCGCTGAACGATCAGGGGCGGTTACGTGGTGAGATTGTCGTGGATGACATCCGCAAACTGGGAAAGTTTTTCGGCCTGTCCTCGGCAGATGGCGGGCGGCGCGTGGTCATTGTCGACTCTGCCGATGAGATGAATGTCAGCGCCGCAAATGCTCTGCTGAAAATGCTGGAAGAACCACCAGCGCGAACCACGCTACTGCTGATCTCGCACCAGCCTTCGCGCCTGTTGCCGACGATAAGGTCGCGCTGCCGAACCTTGCGCCTCTCACCGCTGGGGCCCGAGGACATGCAGAACGCCTTAGCGCAGACCGGGGCGGAACCGCCATCGCAGGCGGATCATCTGGCCGCACTGGCCGCCGGATCGGTCGGCGATGCGGTGCGTCTGATCAATCTGGACGGATTGGACCTCTATGCAGAACTGATCGCTATTCTGGGCACTCTGCCCCGCATGGATCGCCAACGCGCTTTGAAGCTGGCTGAAACCGCCGCCCAGCGCGGCGCAGCCGAGCGGTTCGAACTGTTATTGACCCTGATCGACATCGCCCTGTCCCGCCTGGCCCTGACCGGGGCAACCGGTGCGCCGCCCGCGCCTGAAGCCGCCCCAAACGAAGCCGCAACGCTCGCGCACCTGTCTCCGTCACCCGATCAGGCGCGCCGCTGGGCCGAGGTTGCCGCGACAATCACAGCCCGCGCACGTCATGGTCAGGCGGTGAACCTTGACCCTGCCGCATTGGTCCTAGATACGGTGTTCAAGATACAGGAAACCGCCGGTCAGAGCAGATGAGCGATACGCCCGAAATCACCGACAGCCATTGCCATCTGGACTTCCCCGATTTCGAAGGGCAGCTGGACCAGATCATCGCCAAAGCCGCCGATGCGGGGGTAACCCGGATGGTCACCATCTGTACCCGCCTGCGCAATGAAACCAACGTCCGCGCCATAGCCGAGGCCCACGCTCCGGTCTTCTACGCCGCAGGCACTCACCCGATGAGCGCTGCAGACGAGCCGATGGCAACGGTCGATGAACTGGTCGCGCTTGCACAGCACCCGAAATTCGTAGGCATCGGCGAATCTGGACTGGATTACCACTACACCGCCGACAGCGCCGAGGTGCAGAAGCAATCGCTGCGCATTCATATCGAGGCTGCCCAGCGCACGGGCCTGCCGCTGATCATCCACGCCCGCGCCGCCGATGATGACATGGCCCGCATCCTGACCGAGGAACACCGCAACGCGCCCTATTCCTGTGTCATGCATTGCTTTTCGTCCTCGGCTGAACTGGCCCGCGCCGCTTTGGATTTGGGATTCTACCTGTCCATGTCCGGCATCGCAGCCTTCCCCAAAAGTCAGGAGCTGCGCGATATCTTCGCCGCCGCCCCGCTGGATCGCATTCTGGTCGAAACCGACGCGCCCTATCTGGCCCCGCCACCCTATCGCGGGAAGCGCAACGAACCCGCCTATACCGCGCACACCGCCCGCAAAGGGGCCGAGGTGTTCGGCATAGACTACGCCGCATTCGCAGCACAAACTCAGTTGAACTTCGACCGCCTGTTTTCCAAGGTCGGCCAGTTTAAGGCCGCTGCATGAGCTTGCTGCGCTGCACCATTCTGGGCTGCGGATCTTCGGGCGGCGTGCCGCGCCTGGGCGGTCAATGGGGCGATTGCGACCCTGCAAACCCGCGCAACATCCGCCGCCGCTGCTCTCTGCTGGTAGAACGGGACGGCTCGGATGGCACCACTTCGGTTCTGATCGACACCACGCCGGATATGCGCAGCCAGTTGCTGGATACCGGCACCGGGCGGTTGGACGGCGTGGTTTACACCCATTCCCACGCGGATCACATGCATGGGATCGACGATCTGAGAATGATCGTCTTCAACATGCGAACCCGCGTTCCAGTCTGGGCGGATGGCGATACGCAAAACGCCCTGCTGGGTCGGTTTGGGTATGCCTTCATTCAGCCCGAAGGCTCACCCTATCCGCCGATCCTCGATCTGAAATCCATTGACGGCGCTTTCGAAGTCGACGGTCCCGGCGGCCCGATCCCGTTTGAGCCATTCAAGGTGAACCACGGTTCGATCGACTCACTGGGCTTTCGGATGGGTAACCTTGCCTACCTGCCGGATGTTGCGGAAATCTACGACGAAGCATGGCCTGCGATGGAAGGGCTGGATTGCCTTGTCATCGACGCCCTGCGTCGCACACCGCACCCGACACACGCGCATCTGGAAAAGACGCTGGGTTGGATAGATCAGCTGAGCCCGAAACGCGCGGTTCTGACCAATATGCATATCGATCTGGACTATGCGACGGTCGAGGCCGAGACACCCGATCACATCACCCCCGCCTATGACGGGATGGTGATCGAACAGGTGCTGTAAGGCCCTGCCCCGCGCAATCCAGATATCGCCAAGCCGTGGGGCGATATGCTTCAAAGCCTGATCAATGTCATTCTTCCGGTTTTTCTGGTCATCGGTGCAGGCTATGCGGCGACGCGGTCGGGCTATTTCAAAGAAGTCCATGTAGATGGCTTGATGAAGTTCACGCAAGGGTTTGCCATCCCCTGCCTGCTGTTTCTGGCCATTGCGCATTTGGATCTGAGCGCCAGTTTCGACCCTCGCCTGCTGATCAGCTTCTACTCCGCCGCTGCCCTGTGCTTTACCGCAGGGCTGTTCGGCGCACGGTTGATCTTTGGGCGCGCTTGGGAGGATTGCGTTGCCATCGGCTTCTGCTGCCTATTCTCGAATTCGGTCCTGTTGGGCCTGCCCATCACGGAACGCGCCTACGGGCCTGACAACCTGACGGGCAATTACGCCATCATCGCCTTCCACTCGCCCTTTTGCTACGGCGTCGGCATCACGGTGATGGAGATTGTTCGAAATCGCGGTCATGGCGGCATGCGCATGGCGCGGTCGGTTTTGTCTGCGATGTTCAAGAATGCCCTGATTCTGGGTATCGCGCTTGGGTTTGTCGTGAACCTGTCGGGTCTTGTCATACCTCGGGTGGTCGATGAGGCGCTTGGCCTTGTGACTCGCGCGGCCCTGCCCGGAGCTTTGTTTGCGCTGGGGGGCGTGCTGGTTAAGTACAAACCCGAAGGCGATTTAAGGACGATTGCTTACGTTTGTGGCATTTCCCTTATGCTGCATCCTAGTCTGGTTTGGATCTTCGGTGCATCCACGGGCCTGCCACAGGACCTGTTTCGCTCGGGTGTGTTAAACGCAGCGATGGCCCCCGGTTTTAATGCCTATATCTTTGCCAATATGTATGGCCGGGCCAAGCGGGTGGCTGCTTCATCTGTACTGATCGGAACTGCGGCGTCCATCATAACTGTCTGGCTTTGGCTGACCCTTTTGGGATAATCCCCGCCTTGACTTACACGTCCGGCGCGACACCTAACGGGCAAACAGAAGGAACCACATATGCCGCAGGCCATTATCGTTGCCCATGGTCAACCCTCGGACCCGGATCCGGCAGAGACATCGCTCGCCCGATTTGCGGCTCAGGTCGATGTTCTGACCCAGGATGTCTCGGTGCATTCGGCCACCTTGGCTGCCCCTGGCCGGCTTGAGGCGGTGATGGGCGAACTGCCATCTGATGCGGTGATCTATCCTTTGTTCATGGCCAAAGGCTGGTTTGTTACCAGTGCCTTGCCCAAACGCGTCGGCAACCGTGGGCTTCGGGTTTTGGACCCACTTGGCGTCGATCCGGAGTTGCCAACTTTGGTGTGCACCGCCCTGCGCGAGGCCTTGACATCAAAGGACTGGGTCACCGAAGATACAGATCTGGTGATCGCCGCCCATGGATCTGGGCGCAGCCGCAATCCATCCGCCGTGACATTAGAGTTCGCCGAAACGTTGGGCGGGCTGCTGCCTTTCAGAACCCTGAAAGTCGGGTTTGTCGAAGAACCCCCATCCATCGCAGATGCGGCAAGCGGGGTCGGTGCGCAGTCTCTTTGTCTGCCCTTCTTCGCCTGCACCGGAGGCCATGTGCTGGAAGATGTCCCACAGGAACTGGACCGCGCAGGATTCCAAGGCGCAACCCTGCCGGTGATCGGAGAGCTTCCGCCCATTCAACGCCAGATCGCCCGCAAGCTCGACGCGGCCTTTGCGGAAGCGTAGTGCAGATCAGGTGCGGGCCTGTGACAGGCTAGAATACAACCGATGGCGCGACCGCCCTTCTCGTTTGGCCTGATACAAGGCCAGATCGGCGGCATGTAGTATGTCAGCCGCCTTTACCGTTTCGAACTGCGTCGACAGCGCGGTTCCGATGCTTGCGGATATGCGGCAGGGTTGCTGTTCGAACATCATCGGTTCGTTAAGGCGTTTGATTAGACGATCGGCTATGGATGACAGAATTTCTTCCTGGGTCAGACCCTTGAAGATGATGACGAACTCATCACCCCCAACTCGCGCTACCATATCGTTCGACCGGGTTTCCTCGACCATGATCTGGGCGGCCTGTTGCAGCACATAATCCCCGGCTGCATGCCCCAAGCGATCATTGACGGATTTGAAGAAATCAAGATCCAAATGCATCAGCGCAAATGTCGCGTTTGCCGCGCTGAGCTGCGCCAACATGTGATCCATCGCGCGGCGGTTCTTCAGGCCAGTCAATGTATCGGTGTACGCCTGCTCTTCAGCGGCAAGCATCGCCCCCTGCAGCCGCAGGTTCAGCGAGCGCGACGCCTCCATCGCGGCAGATTTCGCCTCGACCAGATACAGCAGTTCGATCGCCAGATCGGTGCCCGAGAAATCGGCACTGGTCAGGGCATAGTCCCGCACCGCATCCAGAATTGAAATCCCGAAAGACAGATTGATCACTGCCCCGCCGCCATCCGGCAATGGGGCGACCAGGCCCTTCAAGGCGGTGCGTGGCTCATCATGGAACTTCAGATGCAGCTTTGCACCGGCCATGGACATCAGCGCCGGAATGGTCGTTATGGTCCGTGGTCGGATCAACTGGAACACATCCAGAAAGCTTTTGCCTATCAGGGGCGTATCTGGTCGCAGCTTTTGCAATGTCGGTCCAACCTTCTGGATAAGACCCTTGTCATCCAGCAGCAGAAACATCGGGCAAAGGGTTTCCAGCAGTTGAGCCAGATCCAGAGTCTTGGTCATTCGTTTCGCGCCCCCAAATCAAAGTGACGCCCTTCGGCAAAAGCAGTCTCGACCAACATAATGGATATGACCTCAGCGCTTTCCTGTTGCCCCTCCTCCGACAGCATTACCAAGGCGCCATAGTCATCTGCCATGGCGCGCAACACCCCAACCATGACGCCGGCATAGCCCGGTAGACCAGGATGGCAGAGCAGTTGATATTCAGTCACCGAAAGCTCTCGCAATTCCAGCGCGGGCAGGGTCAGGTCTGAGACGGCCAGGCGAACACGGTCGGGCAGATCATCCAGCGAGTGTAGGAATTCGACATAGCTGACACCGCCAAACCGCAACAGGCGCCGCAGCCCTTCCATATTGGGATGCGAGACCAGATAGGTTCCAACATCTTCGAGTATTTCGGGCTGCGGGCGGCCAAGTTCAGCGCTTAGCGCCTCCAGAACCCTGAACAACACATCGTCTTCATAGGTCAGCATGGCCTCGAACTCGACAAAGCCCAGTCGTGCAGCCTCGGTCACGCGCAGCCAGCACGATTGACCATAAGTCGCGCAAACAAAAGACTGGATCGCCCGATTTATCAGACCATGCATAAGATGCCCCATTTGGTTCCATCTCACTTTGGTCGGATAAATCTTAACAATTACCCAAAATCCACCGCTGTTTGCGGAGAATGCAACCGAGTATCAAAGCGATAGTTTTAACGCTAGAAATCAGTCGGTGCCCCGCCTTCTGCCTTGCGACGGGCCACAAAGTCAGCCAGTTCGTCCCGGATGCCATCGTCCAAAGCCGGGGGTTCAAAGCTGGTAATGATCTCTTTGAACATGTGATGCGCACGCTCAGCAGTCCAGATACCTCCGGCAACCTCCCAGCCTTCGTAGTTTTTCCAATCGCTCAGGAAGGGTTGATAGAACGCCGTGGTATAGCGATCCTGGGTGTGCTGAATGCCGAAGAAGTGGCCATCATTTCCGACCGAACGAATTGCGTCCAGCGCTATTTCATCCGGGCCTGTTGCCACAAGCTGCGGGTCCATATATCGTTGAATTTGCTGTAAAATCTCACAATCCATAATGAACTTTTCGGGGCTTGCAATCAGCCCGCCCTCAAGCCAGCCTGCCGCATGGTAGACCATGTTGGTGCCCGACTGCACAGCGGCCCAAAGAGAGTTCGACGTTTCCCAAACCGATTGCCCATCTGGCACGTTGGCGGCACAAACGCCCGAAGACCGCATCGGCAGATTGTAGTACCGGGCCATCTGCCCTGTCATCTGGGTTGAACGGATGTACTCCGGCGTACCAAAGGCAGGCGCACCTGTTTTCATGTCAACATTTGACGTGAATGTACCAATGGCACAGGGCGTGCCTGGGCGCACATATTGGAACAGCGCAATTGCACACAGGGCTTCTGCCAGCGACTGAGCTACAGCGCCCGCCATTGTCACCGGCGCCATAGCACCAGCCAAGGTGAACGGCGTCACAACAATCGCCTGACCACGCCGTGCCAGACGCAAGCACCCGTCGATCATCGGATAGTCATGCTTCAGCGGCGAGGTCGAGTTGATGTTGGTATACATCCGCGGGGTCGCCTCGAACTCCTCGTGGCTCAACCCGCCCGCGATCCGCACCATCTCCATCACGTCTTCGACCCGCTCTTTGCCCAGCGAATAGGCGTGCATCGCCTTGTCTGTCAGCGTCAGCTTGTCATAGAGCACGTCCAGGTGCCGAACGCTGGCATGCAGATCGACCGGCTCAACCGGATACCCGCCGGCAAAGTGGATACAGTTGAAATACTGGGTCAATTTCAGCAGGTTTCGGCACATCTCGCGATTGCCCGGAACCTTCTTGCCGATCTCCATATCCCAGTAGTTCGGAGGAGACGATACATTGCCAAACAGAAGGTGCTTGCCACCAATTTGAATCGTGTGGTCCGGGTTTCTGGGCGTGATCGAGAACTGGCTGGGGGCTTTGGCGATCATCTCCATTACGAAGTCACGGCCCATGCGCACATTGTCACCATCAATCGTACACCCGGCTTCACGCAGGATGCCGATGGCCTCGTCATTGTAGAACTCGATCCCGATCTCTTCGAGGATGCGCATCGCGCCATCATGGATCGCTTCCACTCCCTCTGGACCCAAAGGTTCGGTCGGGCAGTCGATATTAACCGGCGGATTCCATGGCATTTGATCAATCACGGCACTGCCACGACGAGCCGCTGCACCTGCGCGACCTCCGCCACGACGTCTGCGGGTATTGGTATCGGCCATAGTCCTCTCCTGCTTTGCTTGTTTCTAAGCAAGCCTCGAAGACCGCATCTCAGCCGCTCTATCTGCGACAGAAGTTGTCGGTTTTTAATCCCGATGTGCCGAATTTCTAATCGGTGTTGTCAGTTTCTTTCCAACCAGGCCGGGATATGCCCGATATCCGGCAAGACGACATCCGCCATCGGGGCCAACGCATCGGTTTTGGCAACCCCGGTCAGCACACCAATCGTGATCATGCCAGCGGCGCGCCCGGCCTGTAAGTCATGCAGGCTGTCCCCCACCATAGCGATGCGCGACGGATCGATCCCGACATGCGCGGCAAAGGCCAACAACTGACCTGGCCCCGGTTTGTAGCCATGGCCGCTGTCATAGCCTGCGATAAAGTCAAAATGATCCTGAATTCCGACTGACGCCAGATGCTGCATAGCTGGGTGTTCGCTGTCATTTGTGGCCACCCCGAGTTTGAGCCCAGATTTTCGAAGGCCTTCGAGAAATGGTTTGAGCGGCACGGCTGGGGATTGCGTGGCAGCGACGGCTTCGGCATTCATGACGTCGATGAGCCCGGTCAGCGTGAAGCCTTCGACATGTGGCAGCATGAATTCCGCAATCTCTTCGACGGTTGAGGCGATCACGATGCTGTCTTCAACATATCGATCCTGTGCAAGGTCGTAGCCGATCACATCCCCCAGCGCAGCCGCCCGCGTTTCATCATTGTTGGTCAGGCGCATCACAAGGGATCGTCCAAACGCGCCCCAAGTGTTAGCGAAATCGAACAGAGTACCGTCTTTGTCGAAGACAATAGCGTCAATTGGCATCAGATGCTCCTGCAGAGATGGGATCAAGTCCAGTGGATTTCGCCACCCGAAAGTGCGGCGCGCGCCTGGGCTGGACGGTCATAGGGAATGGAATGCGCGTCACAAAACGCAACGATCCACGAATCATCCATGAGCAGAAAATCCAGCACTGATGTCAGAAAGGCCGGATCGCCCGCACTGGCGCGCAAATCCTCGGATACAGCGCCGGTTGAGCCTAAAAAGACCGGCAAAAGCTCCTCATTTCCGACCAGCCACCCCAAGGCGGTTAGGGCTAGAGTTTCGGCGGAATCGGCGGAAAGTGACATGAACAGGCCCTGAAAACGATCTTGGAAAGGGTTTGTTAACCAGACTCATAAACACTTTGTTGACGCATGCAATCAATGGGTGAGCAACAATGTCCGTGCAGGGAACTATCCTTGTCCTCGACGGGGTATCAACCAACCGCATCATGCTGAAGGTTCAGCTGACGGCGGCCTGGTACCATGTGGTACAAGGGGAACGGCTTAAGGGTCTTGGGGCACTCTTGCGGCGGACACGGCCTGATCTGGTGCTGACTGCGCAATCCCTGCCAGATGGGACGGCGGCAGATGTGAAGAAACTGATCCTGAGCGAACCCGACCTGGGCGATGTACCGGTGATTGCCCTTGCCCCGCAGAATGACAAAGCCGCCCGCCTGCGCGCGCTAGAGGACGGTCTTGATGACGTTATGACCCATCCTTTCAAGGATACGTTGCTGCTGGCCCGCGTTCGAAGCCTGTTGCGCGCGCGCGCGGATACGCAGGATCTACGTGTCAATCACGGGACGCAAAGCATTGGATTTGCAGAAGAAACGAGCGCCTTCCTCACACCGTTCAAACCAGCGCGGGTTGACATCCTGTCCCTGTCGCCTCGGACCGGCGCTTCTTGGTGTAAAGACCTTGCAGATAAGTCACCGCATTCCGTTGCCTGGCACACGCAATCAAGTTTGCAGACGCTTTTGTCCGGCCACCCGTCTGACGCGATTATCATCGAACTGGATTCCAGCCCATCGGGGTTGAACATCCTGGCTGATCTCAGGTCACGCGGTGCAACGCGTCATACGGTTCTGATCGGGGTTCTGACCGACAAGAACGCTGCCATGGCATCCGAGGCCTTGGATCGGGGAGCAGATTCAGTTTGCCTCGGGGGTTACTGCGCGCAAGAGATCCAGTTGCGGCTGGCCAATCAACTGGCGCGTAAAACCCGTATCGACAAGATGCGCGCTTCATTGAAACGCGGCATCGCGGATTCATGGATCGATCCTCTGACCGGCTTGCACAACCGTCGCTATGGAATGCACGCGATGGCACAAATAGCGCGTCAGTCTTCCAAATCCGGACGCGGGTTTGTCGTGATGCTGGCCGATCTTGACCATTTCAAAGCAATCAATGACCGTTTTGGGCATGCCAGCGGCGATCTGGTGCTGAAACAAGCTGCCGAACGTATGCAACACGTGCTGGGAGACGCAGGCTTTGTCGCCCGTATCGGCGGTGAGGAATTCATGATCGGCGCATCAAACATGTCGCGCGCCCGCGCGCTGAAGCTTGCCGAAGCGGTATGCGACAGCATCTGCGATCAACCCTTTCACTTGTCTGATCATAAAACCCCAGTCTCTGTTACGATCAGCATTGGCCTAAAGTACGCCTTGCCTTCGGACCTGTTGGCAAAGGAACAATGCGAACCTGTAAACGGGTTACTGAAATCTGCGGACAAAGCGCTTTATGCTGCAAAGAAAGCCGGGCGCAATCAGGTCCGGATCAGGCAAAGCGCAGCCTAATCTCAGTCCCTATCCTTTTTTCCGTTGTGGCCACGTGCGACCACCTCTTGCAGGCGATCGGCGTATTTCTGTCGCTCGGCATCTGACATCGCGGTTACGCGTGCCAGCCAGCGAGTTTTCAGCTCGTCCTGAATTTCGACCATCGAGCGGGTCTGCTGCTGCAGTAGAACCTCAACCGCAGCCGGGTCAAACGGAACAGCCCGCAACGCTTGCGACATGGCGGCGAAATCCTCGGCCCGCTCCTTGGCCCCCTTTCTGTGCAGCGCAGACAATTCCCGCCACATGGCATTGCGCTCGCCTTTCGGCAACGCGCGATACAAGGCAGGCCCGAAGCCAGGCGGCGCCTTGGCGTGATCGCTTCCTTTCAGGCGCCAAGCAGCCCCTGCGGCCATTCCGATGACCAACAGATTCAAAGCCAGCGAGATGACCAGAACAATCGGCATCCAACGCCGCTTCGGTTTGGTTTCCGCGCTCATTCCGCAGCCTCCAGAAAACTTGTGTCAAATCCCAGATCCGAAACCAGATAGGCCGCATCCTGCCCCCCAACAAAGCTGACCGTATCAGGCAGAAATGCAGGCGCTGAGAATCCGATCCAGACCCCGGCTGCACTTGCAGCGACCAAACCGCCCAAACCCTGCCAGCCTCCAAGCTGACCCGTGACGCGAGACCAGAAGCCTTGCGTCGGCCTCGATGATTTCGAAAGACGTTCCAGCCGAACCGCTTCGGCGTCCGTCTGTATCCGTACGACCAGATCATCCGGCAACGCATCCCGGCGCTGTCGGGCCTCGGCGAACAGGTGATCCAATTCCATATCCATATCAGCCATTCTTGTACCCCAGTTCATCCCGTCGTTCGGCCAGAAGTGCGGCCAGACTGCGTTTTCCCCGCGCGGTCAGACTTTCAACCGCTTCTACCGAAATCTCCATGATCCCGGCAATCTCGGGGTTGGACAATTCCTCGATATGGCGCAGCACAACCGCTTGCCGCTGCCGATCCGGCAGCATGTCTAGAGCCGCTTGCAGCGCGTCCTTTCGCGCGACGTCCTGCATTTGCTCGACGACACCGGCGCTGTCATCCTCGGGCTCGGGCACATCTGACAACGGCTCGGGCCGTTTCTTGCGCCGAAGATCGGTACATAGGTTCAGCGTCACCCGATAGAGCCATGTTGAAACCTTGGCCTGCCCCGGCACCCAATCGGGCGCCATCTGCCACAGACGCATCATCGCCTCCTGCGTGACATCCTCGGCCTCAGCCCGGTTTCCCAACACGCGCAATGCCACCGAATAGCAGCGCGGGCCCAGACGGTCGGTTAGAATCCGTGCCGCGCCCGCATCGCCATCGGCAAAGCGCCTTAGCAACGCATCGTCGCCAAGTTCGGTTGCGGCGGAGGTGCCGCCGCAACCGGTCTGTGCGTGGGAGGTCAGATCCTCCATCCCGCATCAGCTATCGTCGCCGTCCGCCTTCTGGCGCTTTTTGTGTCGGCCCATTCTGTCTTTTGCATCAGCAAATTCCTGTTCCGAGATGCCGCCGCTGTCATCGGCATCGATCCGATCAAACATCTTGTCAGCCCGGCGCGGTTTCGGCAACTCATCATCGCTCAGAAAACCATCTCCGTTTGCGTCATGCTTCTCGAACATCTTGGTAACACGGTCGCTGGCTTTTTGCTGCGCAGCGGCCTGCATTTCATCGATGCTCAGCTGACCATCGCCATCCGTATCAGCGGTTGCAAATCGCGCGTTGCGATGGGCCGTCATTTCATCCTTTGTAATCTGGCCGTCCCCGTTTGCATCCAGCTCCTGAAACGACGCCGGCTCACGGTCTTTGGAGCCAGCCGCCAGCGCGGATGTGCCTGTGATGGCGACTGCCGCGAGAACAATCCCCGAAATAAATCTTGAGTTCTTCATAGGTCTTTCCCCTTTTTGAAGCGGCCTCATCACCGCTGCTCATACCTATTCAAACGCACCGCACAGGTATTTCCGTCGCCTGGATCGCATATTTTTTGCGCGGGCCCAAAAAATCAGATCGGCGCAAAGCGACGCACCCCCCTTTTAACTCGCACCATTCAGGCGCAATATCTGCGAAAGGCGAACGCATGAGTATTGCTATGGACCAGACAATCGACAAATCGACTGAAACCGCAGATGAGCGCGAGACTTGGCCCGCGCTGGTCAAGGGATTTCGCTGCAAATGCCCCAAATGCGGTGAAGGTAAGCTACTGCACAGCTATCTGAAGGTGAACGACCACTGCGCGAATTGCGGGCAGGAGCTGTTTCATCACCGCGCCGATGACGGCCCAGCCTATCTGACGATCCTTCTGGTCGGGCACCTGCTGGCACCTGTTCTGCATGTCTCGTATGTGCATTGGCGACCGGATCCCTGGACCATGGCGATCAGCCTCTCGATCGCTTGTGTGGCCTTGTCTTTGTACCTGCTGCCCCGGCTGAAAGGCGCCGTCGTGGCCTATCAATGGGCACGTCGTATGAACGGGTTTGAAAAGGCCTGATGACGCCCACCGCCAGAACCAACCACGCATGAGCATCGATAAGACCGCGATACGAGACGCCGCAACGGTCATCGTGTTGCGCGATAGGCTGTCTGATCCGTCGATACTGATGGGGCAGCGCGGCAAGAATGCGGTGTTCATGCCGAACAAGTTCGTGTTTCCCGGCGGTGCGGTTGATCCGGCAGACGCCGACATCACGCTTGCAAATGCCTTGCCTGCCCTCTGCCATGATCGCCTGGCCGAGCATTCCGACCCCGGTTTGCAATCGGCGCTGGCCGCCGCAGCGATCCGCGAGCTATGGGAGGAAACCGGGCTGATTTTGGGTCAGCCCGGCAACTGGCAAGGAGACGTACCCGCAGACTGGTGCGGCTTTGCTAGATCAGGTTTCCTGCCATCGGCCAATGCATTGCAATTTGTGTTTCGCGCGGTCACCCCACCGGGTCGGCCCCGCAGGTTCGATGCGCGGTTCTTTCTGGTGGATGCAGATCAGATTCAAGGAGATCTGGATGATTTCAGCCGCGCCTCGGATGAGCTTTCGCATCTGCAATGGGTCAAACTGAACCGCGCCCGCGATCTGGACCTGCCCTTCATCACCGAGGTCGTGCTGGCCGAAATCGAAACCCGTGTCGCGGACCCTAGCCCGCCCGCCTCAGTACCATTCTACAGCAACAATGACGAGGCGAGCCTGTTTTTCCGCCTTAGGGGCGTTCCAATGCCGGATGTCGACTGAGGCCTGGCTTACTTCATTCGGCTGATCACAACCGTCACTTCGGGCTTCTTACCGATCTCGGTTTTTGCCGTCTGACGCACGATCCGGCGCATCGCCTCTTCGAGCTTGTCATCGTCTCGCAACGTCTTGGCCTCGGCCCGCATCAGGAACTGATTCAAGTCTTCTTCCAGCACCTCGACCAGCGCCGCACGTGATGTTCCAATCTCAGTCAGACCCATCGTGTCGCACCAGGGCTCACCCAGCGGTTCATCCTCTTCATCCAGAATAACGGTCACTGTCACATGGCCATTTAATGCCATTCGGATTCGGTCGCGCACGATCCCATCCAACGCGCCGATCTTAACGGTACCGTCCAGATAAGTGCGTCCGGTTTCGATATAGTCGACTACTTTGGGCGCGTTGCCAGTCAGGTCAAGCATGGTACCATTCACCGCCAAGACACCCGTCCGTCCGCCGGCTTCTGCCAGCTTGGCATGTTCACGCAGATGGCGGTGTTCCCCATGCATCGGAACCACGAATTGTGGATCAACCAACGCATGCACTTTCTCAAGATCAGGCCGGTTTGCATGGCCCGAGACGTGATAAAGCCCCGAGCTGTCATCCACCACATCGACGCCCTTTTCGCTGAGCTGGTTCATGATGAAAATCACGCCACGCTCATTGCCGGGGATGGTCTTGGATGAAAACAGGAATAAATCACCCTCTTTCAACTCGATCCCACGATATTTGCCGCGTGCCAGCTGCGCACTGGCAGCGCGGCGCTCGCCCTGGCTGCCGGTCACGATCAACATGAGGTTCTGTCGCGGTAGGTCCACCGCCTCTTCAGCGCTGATCACCTTGGGGAAGTCCGATAGGATGCCGGTTTCTGTCGCCGCTTCAATCATCCGACGCATGGCGCGGCCCAGCAAAACAACCGACCGGCCAGCCCGTTGCCCGGCCTCGGCCAGTGTCTTCACCCGCGCCACGTTCGACGCGAAAGTGGTTGCGACGACCATGCTTTCGGCGCTTTCGACCAGCTTGGTGATCTCAGGCCCGACTTCGGATTCTGAACGTCCCGGGTGGGTCGAAAACACATTGGTGCTGTCACAAACCAGCGCCTTTACGCCGGATTTAGCAACCTCGGCCCACAGGTCCGGGTCAAATGCCTCACCCACCACCGGGTTCGCATCCAGCTTGAAATCGCCCGAATGCACGATCCGACCTGCTGGCGTATCGATCACCAGCGCCGCACTTTCGGGGATCGAGTGCGAGACCGGCAGGAACCCAACAGCGAAAGGACCAACCGAGACCTGCTCGGGCCAGGCCGAAGCCGTATGTACGGCATCTTCGGGATGGCCATGCTCTTCCATCTTGCGGCGGGCAATGTTGGCGGTGAAGGCGCGCGCATAGATCGGTGCCCCCAGCGCCTCATAGCAATGCGCAACCGCCCCCACGTGATCCTCATGCGCGTGGGTCACGAACACGGCCTCAAGCCGGTCGGCGCGTTCATGCAGCCACGAGATATCGGCGTGGATCAGATCTACCCCAGGCGTGGTGTCCATATCCGGAAACGTTACGCCCAGATCGACGAGGATCAGACGTTCCTTGCCCGGCTTGCCATAGCCGTACACATAGGCGTTCATGCCGATTTCACCGGCCCCGCCCAGCGGCAGGTAGATCAGTCTTTCGCTGCTCATGTTGAGCCATTTTCCTTGTTATAGCGATGGATCACGGTCAGGCCGTGCATCGTCAGATCATCTTCGATTGCGTCGAACCCCACGTCGGCCTGATCGAACAAGGGTGCAAGCCCTCCGGTTCCAACGACTTTCATCGGCATTCCGTATTCGGTCTTGATGCGGGCAATCAGCCCTTCGATCAGACCGGAATATCCCCAATACACGCCCGATTGGATACAGCCAACCGTATTCGTACCAATCACCTTGTCCGGGCGTGTGATGTCGATATGTGGTAGAGCCGCGGCGCCCTGGTGCAGGGCCTCAAGGCTGAGGTTCACACCCGGTGCAATGATGCCACCGACATAGGCGCCATCTGCGGCCACAACATCGAAATTGGTTGCGGTGCCGAAATCCACGACAACCACATTGCCGCCATGGCGGTCAAACGCACCAACGGCATTGGCCAAACGGTCCGGCCCGGGGACAGTGCCTTCGTCAACTCGCGGTGGCACCGGCAATAAGCAATCGGGCTTACCCACGACCAAAGGACGACAGCCAAAGAACCGATCCGCAAAGATACGCAAGTTGAAGACGACACGCGGCACGGTCGAGGCAATGATGACGTCACTGATCTCGGCCTCGATGCCGTAGTGTTTCACCAGCGTCGAATACCAGGTGAAATAGGCGTCAGCGGTGCGCGAATGATGGGTCGATGTGCGCAGCGTGCACAGGAACTTCTCGCCGTCCCAAATCGAGAACACAGTGTTCGTATTACCGCAGTCGATGGCCAGAAGCATCTGAGCCCCCTTCAGAAAAACACATCCGCCGCAGGAATGCTGACGCGGCCTTTGGCGGTGTTTAGGACAAGGTTGCCCCCCGCGTCTACCGTTTCAAAGGTGCCCACGGTTTCGGACGTCGCAGTACGGGCCGTGATGACCTCACCCAAGCGGGCCGCGCGCGCCAGCCATGCGGTGCGGATCGGCTCGAACCCATAGGACATAAATTGCGCCTCGAACCGCGCAAATGCGGCGGCGAGTTCGGTCAGGAAATCCTCGGGCGATACCTGTGCCCCGGTCTCTGACAAGAGCGAGACAGGGCGCACCGCGCCGGGCTCGACCATATCCGCACCCGGAGCGTCCATCAGGTTCACGCCGATCCCGATCGATAGATGCCCGACATTGCGCCCCTGCCCCGTACTTTCCAGCAGGATACCGGCCAGTTTGCCACCGTTCAGCAACACGTCATTGGGCCATTTCAACGCCAGCCCTTCTGCACGACCTGTCACCGCAACACAGGCATCAAAAAGCGCGAGCGCCGCCACAAAGCTCCGCAGCGCGGCCTGCTCGGGTTCCCCACTAGGGCGCATCAGCAGTGTTGCCGCCAGATTGCCTTTCGGGTGCGTCCAAGCCCGGCCCCGCCTGCCGCGCGCGGCTGTCTGGTGATGTGCCATGATCCAAACAGGCCCTTGCGCCCGCGGTGCCAAACGGGCAGCCTCATTCAGGGTACTGTCGACCTCCTGCATAACGTGCAGGCCATATCCGTCTGGCCAATTGCTCACGACAGGAAAGGCCCGATCGTTCGGAAGGGATCAGTTGACAAGCGTCGCCGCAGCGGCAGCCGCTGCACCCTCAACCCCGAACTGGTAGAATACGCCCACCAGCATCAACGCGGCCGAGCCCATCAGCGCCACCCATAAAACAGGCGTCGAACGCGTCTCGATCGGTTCTTCGTTTTCCGCACCGAAATACATGTAGAACACGATCCGCAGATAATAGAACGCCCCGATGACCGAGGCGATGGCCGAGACGATGACCAGACCGGTCAGCCCCGCGCTGACACCCGCTTGCCAAACGCCGAACTTGGCGAAGAAACCCAGCATCGGCGGCACGCCCGCAAGGCTGAACATCAGGATCAGAACCGCCAGCGCCTTGCCCGGATCGCGCTTGGAATACTGGCGCAGGGCGTCGATATCCGTGATAGGCTTACCATCGCGTTCCATCATCAGGATGAAAGCAAAGGTACCGATATTCATCGTCACATAGATGGCCAGATACATCAGCATGGCTTTGATACCAAGCTCGGTCCCGGCAGCCAGTCCGATCAGTGCGTAACCCATATGGGCAATCGACGAAAACGCCATCAGTCGTTTGATGTCGCGTTGACCTATGGCCGCGACTGCACCCAATAGCATCGACAGAACCGACAGCAACACGATCACCTGCTGCCAATCCTTCACAATGCCACCAAAGGCGTCATGCAACAGCCGCGCAAACAGCGCCATGGCGGCCACTTTGGGTGCGGTCGCGAAGAATGCGGTGATCGGGGTCGGAGAGCCCTCGTACACATCTGGGGTCCACATATGGAACGGCACAGCAGAGACTTTGAAGGCCAGCCCCGAGATCAGGAAGATCAGACCGAACAGCAAACCGATTGAGACCTCTCCGGCCTGCACGGTTCCGATGATGCCCGAGAACAGGGTGGTTCCGGTGAAACCATATACCAGCGACGCCCCGTAGAGCAGCAGTCCTGAACTGAGCGCGCCCAGGACGAAGTATTTCAAACCCGCCTCTGTTGATTTTGCACTGTCGCGGCGCAGTGCAGCTACGACGTAGAGCGCCAGAGACTGCAGCTCCAACCCCATATAGAGCGACATCAGATCGCCCGCGCTGACCATCATCATCATGCCAACAGCCGCCAATGCGACCAGCAACGGGTATTCGAACCGCAACAGATCGCGGCGCGCCATATAGTCCTGACTCATGACCAGAACGGCGGCGGCGGACAGAAGGATGGCAACCTTGGCAAAGCGTGAGAAGCCATCGTCGATGAACATGCCGTTGAAGGCGACATTCGTGCCGTCACCATTGGTGGCGATCCAGAAGGACAACAGAGCCATCAGGCCCGCCGTTGTCCAGACCAGCACCGGGGCCAACCCGTCTTTGGTGGTGTAGACGGCCCCGATCAGAGCCACCATCGCATACACGGCCAGAACGATCTCTGGCAGGATTGTTGTCAGATCAGCCTGGATCATGTCTCCAAAGCTCCCTTAGTGCGAGGCGGCCGACTGGGTCGCGGCCTCTGCCGCGGCCAGAGCCGTGTCATAGTTCGAAATCAGCGCGGCGGTGGATTGCCCGATCACATCAGTCACCAGCGATGGGTAGACGCCCAGCAGGATGGTCATGATGATCAGCGGTGCAAAGATCAGCCGCTCGCGCGCGCTCATGTCGGTCATCGCCTTCAGGCTTTCCTTGATCAGGTCGCCAAACACAACGCGACGATACAGCCACAGCGCATAGCCAGCCGAGAAGATCACACCGGTGGCGGCAACAGCCGTCACCCATGTATTGACCTGAAAGGCCCCCATCAGCGTCAGGAACTCGCCGATAAACCCGGAGGTGCCCGGCAGGCCCACATTGGCCATGGTGAACAGCATGAAGACCAGCGCGTAGGCAGGCATACGGATCACCAGCCCCCCGTAAGCCTCGATATCGCGGGTGTGCATCCGGTCATAGATCACGCCGACACACAGGAAGAGAGCGGCCGAGATGAACCCGTGGCTGAGCATCTGGAAGATCGCACCATCAATGCCCTGCTGGTTCGCCGCGAAAATCCCCATGGTCACAAAGCCCATATGCGCAACCGAGGAATACGCGATCAGCTTCTTCATATCTTCCTGCACCAGCGCGACCAGCGAGGTGTAGACAACCGCAATCGCCGACATCCAGAGCACCAGATCGGTCATCACCGCAGACCCCACGGGGAACATCGGCAGGCTGAACCGCAAAAAGCCATAGCCTCCCATCTTCAACAGGATCGCCGCCAGCACGACCGAGCCTGCAGTCGGGGCCTGTACGTGCGCATCCGGCAACCATGTGTGCACCGGCCACATCGGCATCTTCACAGCGAACGAGGCGAAGAAAGCCAGGAACATCAACGTCTGCATACCGCCGACGATATAGATGCCCAGCACGCTGAACCCTTCAGACGAGAACTGATGAGTCATCAGCGCCTCGATATCCGTAGTGCCCGCATCGGCATACATCGCGACCATCGCCACTAGCATCAGCACCGAGCCGAGGAAGGTATAAAGAAAGAACTTGAAGCTGGCGTAGATGCGGTTCGCTCCGCCCCAGATGCCGATGATCAGGAACATTGGGATCAAACCGGCCTCGAAGAACAGGTAGAACAGCACCAGGTCCAGGGCCATGAACACGCCCAGCATCAGCGTTTCCAGCAACAGGAAGGCCACCATGTATTCCTTGACGCGGTCGGTGACGTTCCAACTGGCCAGAATAGTGAGCGGCATGATGAAGGTGGTCAACAGCACGAACAGAACGCTGATGCCATCCACGCCCATCTTGTATTTCAAGCCCATCAGCCACTCACCCTCTTCCACCATCTGGAAGCCGGTATTCGAGGGGTCGAAACCCGTGTAGATGCCGATGGATACGAGGAAGGTTACCGTGGTCGCCAGCAGGGCGATCCACTTGGCATTCCGCTGTGCCGCCGCATCATCGCCATGCAGAAACAACGCCAGAATGCCTGCTGCAATCGCCGGGATGAAGGTGACGATGGAAAGGATATTGTCCATTACTGCGCCCCTCCGCCGATCGACATCCAGGTCACAAGGGCCGCGATGCCCAGCACCATCCAGAAGGCATAGGTAAAGATGTACCCGGTCTGCGCCTTGCCTGCGAGGCGGGTGAAGAAGGGAACGATGCCCATTGCTACTCCGTTCAGGAAGCCATCGATTGTGTTGCCGTCACCGCGTTTCCACAGGAAGCGGCCGATGGCGATGGTGGGTTTGACGAAGATCGCGTCGTAGATTTCGTCAAAGTACCATTTGTTCAGCAGGAAGAGGTAGAGCGGACGCTGGTTGGCGGCCAAACGCGCGGGCAACGTGGTGTTCACGATGTAGAACCAATAGGCCACGATGAAACCCAACAACATCGCTACGAAGGGCGAGACCTTGACCCATTTCGGGACGGCATGAGCGTCGTCCAGCACCGTGTTGTCGGGTGCGATATACAGCGCGCCCTCGCCCAGCTCACCCGCAAACACATAATGATGCTCGCCATGATCGTCTTTCTCGCCATGACCCGCATCGTCGCCATGTGAGTCATCAGCATGTGCATCGTCGGCGTGACCCTCGCCTGCATGGGCATCGCCATGCGCACCACCATGCTCTGAGGCCTCAGCCACCGGAATGCCGTAGAACTTGCCCACCTTGTCGGTATGGCCGAAGAAATTATTGTACCAGAGCATCCCGGCAAAAACCGCGCCCAGCGATAGAACGCCCAGAGGCACCAGCATCACCATCGGGCTTTCATGCGCATGATCATGCGTATGTTTGTCCCCGCGCGGTTCGCCGTAGAAGGTCAGGAAGATCAGCCGCCAGCTGTAGAACGAAGTGAACACCGCCGCGATGACCAGCATCCAGAAGGCGTATCCTGTGCCACCAGCAAAGGCGCTCTCGATGATGGCGTCTTTCGACAAGAACCCGGCGAACCCAAAGGTTGTAAGCGGGATACCAACACCAGTGATGGCCAGCGTTCCGATCATCATCGCCCAGAAGGTATAGGGGATCTTCTTCCGCAATCCGCCATATTCGGTCATTTCCTGCTCGTGATGCATCGCATGGATCACCGAACCTGCCCCGAGGAACAGCAGCGCCTTGAAGAACGCGTGGGTCAGCAGGTGGAACATCGCCGCCGAGTACATGCCGACACCAGCCGCTACGAACATGTAACCCAGTTGCGAACAGGTCGAATAGGCGATGACGCGTTTGATGTCCGTTTGCACCAGCCCCACGGTCGCCGCAAAGAAAGCAGTCGAGGCCCCAAGGAAGGTGATGAACGCCGTTGCACCCGGTGCGAACTCCATCAGCGGCGACATGCGGCAGACCAAGAACACGCCCGCTGTCACCATTGTCGCGGCGTGGATCAGGGCCGACACAGGGGTCGGGCCTTCCATCGCATCTGGCAACCAGGTGTGCAGGATCAACTGCGCTGACTTGCCCATCGCGCCGATGAACAGCAGCACGCAGATCACTTCGATAGCGGTCCACTCACCCCAGAGGAAGGTCAGTTGCGTTTCGGCCAGTGTCGGGGCCGAGGCGAAAACGTCCGAGAAATTGATACTGTCGGTCAGGAAGAAGATCGCGAAGATCCCCAGCGCAAAGCCGAAATCCCCCACCCGGTTGACGATAAACGCCTTCATGGCCGCCGCATTGGCGCTGGATTTACGGTAATAGAACCCGATCAACAGGTAGGATGCGACGCCCACGCCCTCCCATCCAAAGAACATCTGTACCAGGTTGTCGGCTGTCACCAGCATCAGCATGGCAAAGGTAAAGAAGGACAGATAGGCAAAGAAGCGCGGCTTATAGCTCTCGCCCTCACGCCATTGCGGGTCGTGATCCATGTAGCCGAAGGAATAAAGGTGTACGAGCGCCGAGACGGTCGTCACCACAATCAGCATGATCGCGGTCAGCCGGTCCAGACGGATGGCCCAACTGGTCGACAGCGAGCCGCTCTCGATCCAGCGCAAAATCTCGATCTGTTGCGTCTGGCCGTCGAAGGTTAGGAAGACAATCCATGACAGCAGACAGGCGAGAAACAGCAGGCCCGTTGCGGTCCACATGGCAGCTTTCTCGCCGATGAACTTCCAGCCGAACCCGCAGAGCAGCGCGCCCACCAAAGGGGCAAAGAGGATGGTGGTTTCCATAGTTCTCTTAGCCCTTCATCATATTGACGTCTTCAACCGCGATGGTGCCACGGTTGCGGAAGAAGCAGACCAGAATGGCCAGACCAATCGCCGCCTCAGCCGCCGCAACGGTCAGCACGAACAGCGTGAACACCTGCCCGACCAGATCGCCGAGAAAGCTGGAAAACGCCACGAGGTTGATATTCACCGCCAGCAGCATCAATTCGATACTCATCAGCAGGATGATGACGTTCTTGCGGTTCAGGAAGAGACCGAAGATGCCGATGACGAACAGCGTCGCCGCGACCGTAAGGTAGTGTTCAAGTCCGATCATTGGTCCCCGTTCCCAAAGTAGTCGCGCGCCCACATCGCAATACAAACCGGCTGTAAGAACTTCATGCTATTGAAGCAAACATCCGTTCCGTTTCTGTTGGAACGCCAAATGCCATAAACGTGCGGATGGAGGCCCGGAATATCTGGGCCTTGCATCTTTGCGGGCCACTGCGGCAAACCATCAACGTCCGTGGTCGCAAGAGCGGCGCTCGAAAATGCAGCCAGCATTATGGCAAGAGTTAAGCGTCGCATCACAACCCCTGCCCCGGCTTCACGTCCTTCAGCTCCATCGCCTTGGCCGGGTCGCGCATCATCTGGCCGATGATGTCCTGACGCTTGATGTCCTGACGGTGGCGCAGGGTCAGAACGATGGCGCCGATCATGGCTACCAGCAGGATCAGGCCTGCGAGTTGGAACAGAAGGAAGTATTGATCATAAAGGATGACACCCAGTGCCTCGGTATTATGGCGGTCTGCCGGGACCGGCTGGGCCAGATTGGCTGCGGCTCCCTGCGCACTGTCCCAGGCGCCAAAGGCCATGACGAACTGCATCAGGATCACCAGACCGATCAGCAAGGCCAGTGGCATATAGCGCGCCATCTCGGCCTTGAGCTCGGCAAAGTCCACGTCCAGCATCATCACCACGAACAGGAACAGCACCGCAACCGCGCCGACATAAACGATGATCAGCAGCATCGCCACGAACTCGGCCCCCAGCAGCACGAACAACCCCGCCGAGGACAGGAAGGATAGGATCAGCCACAGCACCGAATGCACCGGCTGGCGGCTGATCACCGTGAACAGCCCGCCGGTGATGGCGCTAATGGCGAACAGGTAGAAGGCAAAGACGGTCATTGATCCTCATCCTCGTTGTCGCCCATGACCTCTTGCGCCAGATCCAGCGCGCGGGTCATGGCCGGAATGCCGGCAAAGACCGACATCTGACCGATCGTTTCCACGATCTCTTGTTTCTTGGCACCCGCTTCCAGTGCATGGCGCACAGTTTGGCGTACGGCACTATCCGCCTGTGCGCCCTGACAGGTCAGCCCGGCCAGCGTCAGCAGCAGGCGGGTTTTGGCATCCAGACCGTCCTTGTTGACAGTATTGCCGAACATCATCTCCATGACCTCTTTGGGCATGGTAGGCCACAGCGCTTCGAAC
Organism: Ruegeria sp. AH12; assembly: GCF_056541465.1. NCBI lineage: Bacteria > Pseudomonadati > Pseudomonadota > Alphaproteobacteria > Rhodobacterales > Roseobacteraceae > Ruegeria > Ruegeria sp. AH12. Next base: position 352,083 of record NZ_JBQFYL010000002.1, read on the forward strand.
CCTTTGGGCGAGAAACTTTCCATCGCCGGGTTCATCGCCTTGGCCATGTCCTGAGCCTGCTTCATCATCAGCTCGAACGGATTTGTCGGGCTGTCATTCATCGGTACGGCGCGTCCATTTCCAGATTGCGGGCAATTTCGGCTTCCCAGCGTTCGCCATTATCCAGCAGCTTTTCCTTGTCGTAGAACAGCTCTTCCCGGGTTTCGGTGGCGAATTCGAAGTTAGGGCCTTCAACAATGGCATCGACTGGGCAGGCCTCTTGGCAGAAACCGCAATAAATGCACTTGGTCATGTCGATGTCGTACCGTGTAGTGCGGCGGCTGCCGTCTTCGCGCGGTTCCGCATCAATGGTTATGGCTTGCGCCGGGCAAATCGCCTCGCACAGTTTGCAAGCAATGCAACGTTCTTCGCCATTTGGGTAACGGCGCAGGGCGTGTTCGCCCCGAAAGCGCGGGGACAGGGGCCCTTTTTCGTGTGGATAGTTCACGGTGGCCTTGGGTGCGAAGAAGTACTTCATGCCAAGTTTGAAGCCGACCCAGAAGTCCTGCAGAAGAAAGTACTTGGCAGCGCGGGTGTAGTCGATTTGGGTCATGTCCTAGAAATCCTCCTCGCAATGGCCGGCAGTATCTTCGAGAATAAACTGAACTCGGTCTTTCACGTTCTCAGCGCTTGCATCAACTGCTATGATCCGGCGACCGGCCTCTATGATGCGCATACACTCTGCACTGTTTTGCGCCGAAAGCAGGGTTTCCACGTTGACATGGTCGGGTAGGTTTTCAGCCTCCACGCTCACGTTGACGAACTCTGCAAGCTTTTTTTTGTCATCCTTTGTTATTCGGAGGCAATCTACCAAATCCAACAATGCCGACGACTTGCCCCGCATTTTGTCTGAGATTGGTTTCCCGCTCCTCAGCGCTCCCATGTAAGCCGCCATATCCCCCAGTTGGATCGCGTTTACAACAGACCCTATGACGTACTTGTCAAAAACTAGGTGCTGTTTAGCAGTTACGAGTGGGTACTTTTGACCAACTTCATTTGAGAGGGAGGCCCGAAGGCTTTCGTCGAATTGAAAAACTTTTGTGAACTCAGGCGCGCAAACTTCTTGAGCAACGTCAAGCAAACTCCGCAATTGACCAGATTCAGTTTCGGCGGCGTAAGCGGGTGCGTTCAAAAAAGTGAACGCAATAAGCGCGGCAAGTTCCAGTCGCGTTTTTCGCTTCATCAGCCCACACTCCAACGCGCAAACGCGCCCCAGAACCAGTCGAATTTCGCCGCAAAGGCCACGAACACCACCCAGACCAGCGAGAACGGCAGGAACACTTTCCAGCCCAGCCGCATCAGTTGGTCATAGCGGTAGCGCGGTGTGATCGCTTTGACCATCGCGAAGAGGAAGAAGAAGAACGCCATCTTGGCGACCATCCATAGCACACCGTCTGGCAGGCCTGGGATCGGCGACAGCCAGCCGCCGAAGAACAGCAGAGTGGTCAGGGCGCACATCAGGAAGATGGCGATGTACTCACCGGCCATGAACAGCAGGAAGGGCGTGGCTGAATATTCGACCTGATAGCCTGCGACCAGCTCCGACTCCGCCTCGGGCAAGTCGAACGGCGGACGGTTTGTCTCAGCCAGCGCCGAAATGAAGAACAGGAAGACCATTGGGAAATGCGGTAGCCAGTACCAGCTGAAGAACCCGAAGGACCCATCCTGTGCACGCACGATGTCGCCAAAGTTCATCGACCCGGTCGAGATGATGATGCCGATAATGATCAAGCCAATGGAGACTTCATAGGAAATCATCTGCGCGGCTGATCGCAGCGACCCAAGGAACGGGTACTTTGAGTTCGACGCCCAACCACCCATAATCACGCCATAAACCTCTAACGAGGAGACAGCGAAGACATACAGAATGGCGACGTTGATATCCGACAGGACCCAGCCATCGTTGAACGGGATCACCGCCCAGGCGATCATGGCTAGAACAAAGGATGTCAGCGGTGCAAGAATAAAAACCGAGCGATCCGCACCCGCCGGGATCACGACCTCTTTGACCACATATTTCAGCGCATCTGCCACCGTTTGCAAAAGGCCGTAAGCGCCCACAACATTGGGGCCTCGGCGCATTTGGACGGCGGCCCAGATCTTGCGGTCGCCATAGACAAGGAACAATAGCGAGATCATCACAAAGGCAACAACCGCAAGCACTTGGGCAAGGATGATCAGGGCGATGCCGCCTGGGGTGTTAAAGAAATCAGCCATTGGTCCTCACACCGTGGGTCGTCGGGGATATATCAGCGGTTCGGATCATTCTGCGGCGATCCTGTCGGTTTTCAGGGCTTTGGCTTGCGCCGAAAGCTCGGCCATCAGTTGCGAGGCGCGGGCGATAGGGTTGGTCAGGTAGAAATCCTTGACCGCATTGCGGAATGTCGCGTCGCCCAATGCACCAGCTTCCAGCGGCTGCATCTCGTTTTCGATCACCTCGTCGATGCGGGCCAGATGTGGAACCGCTTCGATCAGGGCCGTGCGCAATTGCGCCAATGAGTCATAGGGCAGCGTTGCGCCCAGTTCTGCGGAAAGGGCCCGCAGGATAGCCCAGTTCTCCTTGGCCTCGCCCGGTGCAAACCCGGCGCGCATCGCCAGTTGCGGGCGGCCTTCGGTGTTTACGAACAGACCGTTTTCTTCGGTATAGGCCGCGCCCGGCAGGATCACATCGGCACGATGCGCGCCCCGGTCGCCGTGGCTGCCTTGATAGATGACAAACGCCCCATCATCGATTTCGACCTCATCCGCACCGAGGTTATAGATCACCTCTGCTCCGTCGATTGCCGCCTCGAGCCCGCCTTCCGTCACAGCACCTACGTCCATTGCTCCGACACGACCCGCAGCAGTATGCAGGACCATCAGTTTACCGTTGGTCCGGGCCGCTGCCTCCATGGCATGCCCCAGCACCGCTGCGCCATCTGCTTCACGCAAAGCGCCCATTCCGACGATGATCACCGAGGGCTTTTCCAGAATATCGTCGAACTCGTGCTTTTGAAGATCAATCAATGCATCGCGCCCGCTGCCCATCTGGAAGACGTCGTAGGTCAGATCAGCCTGAGCTCCGATATTGGCGATCTTGGCCCCGTTCAGCCACGCCTTTCGGATGCGGGCATTCAGAACCGGTGCTTCGTCACGCGGGTTGGTTCCGATCAGAAGGATGTATTTTGCGTCATCCACATCTTCGATTGACGCCGTCCCGACATATCCCGAACGGTTGCCAGCGGGCAAACGCGCATTGTCCACGCGGCATTCAATGTTGCCGTCCAGACCCTCGACCAATTGCTTTAGCGCAAAGGCAGCTTCAACCGGCACAAGATCACCCACTAAGGCCGCAACTTTCTTGCCCTTCAGCGCCTCAGCCGCTTTGGTCAACGCCTCGGGCCATGACGCAGGCCGCAGCTTGCCGTTTTCACGGATATAAGGCGTATCCAGACGCTGACGGCGCAGGCCGTCCCAGACAAAACGGGTTTTGTCACTGATCCATTCCTCGTTCACGCCATCATGGTTCCGCGGCAGGAAACGCATCACTTCGCGACCCTTAGTGTCCACGCGAATGTTCGAACCCAGAGCATCCATTACATCGATGCTCTCGGTCTTGGTCAGTTCCCAGGGACGGGCGGTGAAGGCGTAAGGCTTCGAGGTCAGTGCCCCGACCGGGCAAAGATCGATGATGTTGCCCTGAAGGTTCGATTGCAGCGTCTGGTTCAGATACGACGTGATTTCAGCATCTTCCCCGCGCCCGGTCTGACCCATCTGAGTGATACCAGCAACCTCGGTGGTGAAGCGCACGCAGCGGGTGCAGCTGATACAGCGGGTCATCGCGGTGCCTACCAGCGGCCCCAGATCCAAATCATCCACCGCACGCTTCGCTTCCTTGAAGCGCGAACCCGAGACGCCATAGGCCATGGCCTGATCCTGCAGGTCGCACTCACCGCCTTGGTCACAGATCGGGCAGTCCAGAGGGTGGTTGATCAGCAAAAACTCCATCACCCCTTCGCGGGCCTTTTTGACCATGGGTGAGTTCGTCTTGACCTGAGGTGCCTGACCTTCCGGACCGGGGCGCAGATCGCGCACCTGCATCGCGCAAGAGGCCGCAGGTTTCGGCGGACCGCCCACGACCTCGACCAGACACATCCGGCAGTTTCCGGCAATCGACAGACGCTCGTGATAGCAAAAGCGCGGAACCTCGACCCCGGCTTGTTCACAAGCCTGGATCAGGGTCATCGCGCCATCGACTTCGATTTCCTGGCCGTCGATATTGATCTTGCGGAGGTCAGACATTGTGACGTTACCCTTTTAGGAATGTGCCAATGGCAGAGCCTTTGGCGATCTCGCGACGGCCCGCCGAACACATGGTTTCCGGCACACCGATGACGATCCCGTTGCTTTGGATGTACCGGATTGCATCGTCCTGAATCCGTTTCCGAGGTAGATTTTGTTCAAGATACTTAAAGTCGTTTTCCTGATACCCTTTGGATTCAAGATCGTCAGCGACCGCTTTCATACTGCTCGCGATCTGTGGCCGGTTCATCGACAATGACGGGCATCCGATTGAGATTTGTTCGGCCATCGCATTGGCGAAGGCAACATTGTACAGGTTGTCCGGCATTTCGGTGCGGAACGGCGCACGTGCAGCCGCCACCTCGGGTGACTCGCTGGTGGTGGTCTGACACCCTGCCACAACAAGCAGAAGCAATCCGCCAAGAAGAGTTTTTTGCGCTGCCCTGAACCGCATCGTCAATTCGCCCTCAGATAGACGCCGATGGCGCTGTTTCTTTGGATTTCGGACTGACCCAGTGCGCAAAATGAGTTCGGTGTGTCATAAGACACTCCGTTTTGCGCCAGATAGGCCTCGCCCTTGGCGCGCATCCGGTCTTTTTCCGCGTCCGATTCCACATAGGCGCGGATTTCCTTGTCGGAATATCCCAGTTTGTGCGCCTTGGACCGCAGCCCCCACATCACGTTGATCGCCTTGAGGCGCCGACCACTGATCGAGGGGCAATATTCAGAAATCTCATTGGCAATGGCGATATAGTATAGTTCGTTGTCGATCTCTGGAACATCGCGCAGGGGCGGTTTTGCCTCGGCCGCAACTGGCAGTGTCATCAAAACGGCCAGGCTTAGGGATTTTGCTACAGACATGTTCTTTCCTTTTGTTTTGGGTTCCCCAAAACAAAAGGCTGACGGTCTGCTATGCGATAGCAAACACGCTTTCACGCGCTGATATGCAAAAACACAGATCATGGTCGCTGACACGTTCCTGCAAAAGACAGTTTATCGTCGCTGATCTGAAGCTGATCCGGCTCGGTATCAGGCCCGACCTTCCATTCGATACGGGAGGAGCCGAATTGCTCGATACAGTATTTCGTGCCCTCATAGCGCCCGGCTTCACGCGCGCCGTTCAGGGACTGCGAGACGCCGTTCACGACAACGGTAAAGTCAGTCGGGGCCTTTTTCTTGTCCACAGGTTTGGCCTTGGCACGGAAGAAGTTGCCTTCGAACTGAACCCGGTCACTTGACTTTGTGATCGTACCACAGGCCGACACAAGCGCTACGGCTGCAATAGCAACGCAGGTACCTGAACGAATGCGCCCAACCGTCGACCAGTTCACTTTACCCTTGCTCCTCATCAAAACGCCGCCATCAAAGCCATGACCCCAATCACAAACATGCAGGCCCAGCTCAGCACATAAAAGACCGAACGGATGCCTGAATTTGGCTTACCCGTTCCGCGGATATGGACCACCAGCATCGCCAACCGCGCAACCAGTGCCACCGAAGCCAACAGGTTCACCCAAAACGGGCTCGCCCCTAGCAAAATCGCGGCAATTGTTACCGCGACGAAAGCAGGCAGCGTTTCTGTTCCGTTCAGATAGGCCCGGTTCAGACGATAGGCCCGGTCTGCATAGTCCTGATCAGGCGTCGCACCCGGTGCCAACCCCTTGCTCTGTTTTGCCATCGCCGTGAAGGGCGACAACAACAACACGACCAGTGTGAAAATCACAACCGAAGCGACAGCATGAGAATAATCTGTGAATAGGTCCATGTTTCCTACTCCGCTGCTATCGCGCTTGAACGGCCTGATTTCTGGGCCTTGATGCGATCTTCGATTTCGTCCCGGAAATTGCGGATCAGGCCCTGGATCGGCCAGGCCGCCGCATCACCAAGGGCGCAGATCGTGTGACCTTCGACCTGTTTGGTCACATCAAACAGCATGTCGATCTCTTCCAGCTCGGCCTCGCCGCGCACCAAACGATCCATCACGCGCATCATCCAACCTGTGCCTTCGCGGCAGGGCGTACACTGACCGCAGCTTTCGTGCTTGTAGAACTTGGACAGACGCCAGATCGCCTTGATGATGTCGGTGGACTTGTCCATCACGATCACCGCCGCCGTACCAAGGCCCGAGCCCAGATCGTTGCGCAGATAGTCGAAATCCATGATCGCATCGCGCATGTTCTCACCGCGCACACAAGGCACTGAGGAACCGCCGGGGATCACAGCCAGTAGATTGTCCCAGCCACCGCGAATGCCGCCGCAATGGGTTTCGATCAATTCCTCAAAGGAAATCGACATCGCCTCTTCGACGACGCAGGGGTTGTTCACATGGCCCGAGATCGCAAACAGCTTGGTGCCCGCATTGTTCTGACGACCAAAGCCCGCAAACCAATCTGCGCCCCGGCGTAGGATGGTGGGCACAACCGCGATGGATTCCACGTTGTTCACTGTGGTCGGGCAACCATAAAGGCCTGCCCCCGCCGGGAACGGAGGTTTCATACGCGGCATGCCCTTCTTGCCCTCAAGGCTTTCGATCAGGGCTGTTTCCTCACCGCAAATATAGGCCCCGGCCCCGTGATGCAGGAACAGATCGAAATCCCAGCCCGAACCAGCGGCATTCCTGCCCAGCAGACCAGCGTCATAAGCCTCATCAATCGCGGCCTGCAACGCCTCACGCTCGCGGATATATTCGCCGCGCAGGTAGATGTAGCAGGTATGTGCATTCATCGCGAAGGATGCGATCAGGCAGCCTTCGATCAGAGTATGCGGATCATGGCGCATGATCTCACGGTCCTTGCATGTGCCAGGCTCGGATTCATCCGCGTTCACGACCAGATAGGCCGGACGTCCGTCGCTTTCCTTGGGCATGAAGGACCATTTCAAACCGGTGGGGAAACCCGCGCCACCGCGACCGCGCAAGCCGGAATCCTTCATCGTCTGGATGATCCAGTCGCGCCCCTTTTCGATCAATCCAGCGGTGCCATCCCAATGCCCGCGAGCTTGTGCACCGCGCAGCGTACGCTCATGCATCCCGTAGATGTTGGTAAAGATCCGGTCCTGATCCTTCAGCATCGCGTGTTACCTTCGGCTTTCCTGACGCATGCGCCAGAGTTGAAATATGTTGACGCCCGCATAGATGAACCCGGCCAGGGCGGCGAGGTCAAAAAACAATGCGTGGCGCGTTGTCAGCCCCAAAGCGGGACCGATGAACAGGTTCATGGCAAGCCAGATCGCCATCGTCACGGCAATGACGATGCCAATATGTCGACCCTTGCGGGCGATGGCTTGTTCTTTATCCGTGTCCATCTCAGTCTTCGTACATACCGTCTTTCTTGGCGCGCTTGGCAAACTCGGTCTCTTCCCCCGTCGCCAGCTTGGCCGCCTGTGCGATCCAACCGTCGCGTTCGATCCGGCCTTTGAATTTCAACCGTGTATCGACCCAAGCCACATGTTCCGGCGTCCAAGCTGCGATCTGGTCGAAATGGTAAAAACCCAACTCATTCAGCGTCTGCTCAAGCTTCGGGCCGACACCTTTCAGCATTTTCAGATCATCTGCCTTACCATCCCGCGCTGCGGTCAGCGTTTCTGGCTGATCTTCCTTGGCGGCCTTCGCCTCCTCCGCCTGTTTCACAGCAGGTTTGGCCGGTTTCGGCGCTTTGGGCGGTTTCGGGGCCGATTTGGTCGCCGCGGCCTTGCCATCCTTGCCCAGCCATGGGGTCAGGATCGGAACCTCAGTCCCGTCGATGCGCTTGACCGTGTCGCCCAGATCGGTGGCCAAAGCCACGCTGGCATTGTATTGCGGCTTGCCGGCGTCATGGTCCGTCAGGCTGGTCAGCCCGCCCAGTGGTTCAGCTGCGTATCGCCCGTTCTGAGGGCCCGGTGTTGGCACCTTGCCTGCGGCCAGATCGTCAATGATCTTACCAAAGCTCGCGGCGGTAAGATCTTCGTAGTAGTCCTTGCCGATCTGCGCCATCGGTGCATTCGCGCAGGACCCGAGGCATTCGACCTCTTCCCAGCTCAGCTTGCCATCGACGGACAGCTCGTGCGGTTTGGCGGCAATCTTTTCCTTGCAGACCGCGATCAGGTCTTCGGCCCCGCAGATCATGCAGGAGGTCGTGCCACAGACCTGAATATGCGCCACAGAACCAACCGGTTGCAGCTGGAACATGAAGTAGAACGAGGCGACCTCAAGCACGCGAATATAGGCCATACCCAGCATGTCAGCGACGGATTCAATCGCCGGACGGGTCAGCCACCCCTCCTGCTCTTGCGCGCGCCACAGCAGTGGGATCACCGCACTGGCCTGACGACCTTCTGGGTACTTGGTGACCTGCGCTTCGGCCCATTGCTGGTTGGCAGCGGTGAAAGCAAAGCTCTCGGGTTGTTCGGGGTGAAGACGGCGGAGCATTTAGTCTATTCCTACTTTCCGAATGAAACATCCGCTGTCTGAATCCTGAGCGGATGTCATCACAACAAAGAAATCATCACCAGCGCTTAAACTCGGTCCTGTCACTGGGAAACCACTTCTTTTCACTTCGCAATCGTTCGATTGAAAAAGCCCGTCCATTCCAACTGCAAGGGCATTCAAAGACGCAACAAACCGGACTTTATTGCGGCTGCTTTCGGCGATCTCTACAAGCTGCAAGCACGAGCTATCCGGCAATACGCATCCATCAAGAGCATCCAGCATGTCGGACATAACTACCGAGACAGGTTTGTCGGCACCGCTTTCGATGGATTTTGACCAATCAAAAAAACGGGACTGCCCATCCGTCAACGCGGCAACGGACGAACCGCTGATCCCCAGAGCCGCAGCAACAATGATGGTGCGTTTGAAACTCACCGATCTATCTCCCCGAACACGACATCCATCGTTCCGATGATCGCGGCAACGTCGGCCAGCTGGTGTCCTCCGGCGACGTGGTCCATGGCTTGCAGGTGTAGGAACCCGGGCGCACGCAGCTTGGCGCGGTAGGGTTTGTTGGTTCCGTCGGCGACCAGATAGACGCCGAATTCGCCCTTGGGGGCCTCGACGGCGGCGTAAACCTCGCCTGCGGGGACGTGGAACCCTTCGGTGTAGAGCTTGAAGTGATGGATCAGGCTCTCCATCGAGGTCTTCATATCCGAGCGTTTCGGCGGGGTGATCTTGCCGCGTGCCAGAACGTCGCCTGGGCATTCACGGATTTTGGCGATGGCCTGACGGATGATCAGCAGCGACTGGCGCATCTCTTCCATGCGGCAGAGATAACGGTCGTAGCAGTCGCCATTCTTACCGACGGGGATCTGGAATTCGAACTCGTCATAGCATTCATAGGGCTGCGCGCGGCGCAGGTCCCATGCGAGGCCCGAGCCACGGACCATCACGCCCGAGAAACCGTATTTCTGGATGTCATCCTCGGTCACCACGCCAATATCGGCGTTGCGCTGTTTGAAGATGCGGTTTTCGGTCAGAAGACCGTCGATATCGTCCAGTACAGCGGGGAATTCGTGGCTCCACGCTTCGATATCGTCCAGCAGTTCCGGTGGCAGATCCTGATGAACGCCACCGGGGCGGAAATAGGCAGCGTGCAGGCGGGCCCCGCAGGCACGCTCGTAGAACACCATCAATTTTTCGCGCTCTTCAAAGCCCCAAAGCGGCGGGGTTAGCGCGCCCACGTCCATCGCCTGCGTGGTCACGTTCAGCAGGTGGTTCAGGATGCGCCCGATCTCGGAATACAGCACCCGGATCAGCGAGCCGCGGCGCGGCACTTCAACCCCGGTCAGCTTTTCGATGGCCAGACACCAGGCATGCTCCTGATTCATCGGCGCGACGTAGTCCAGACGGTCGAAATACGGCAGGTTCTGCAGATACGTCCGGCTTTCCATCAGCTTTTCGGTGCCACGGTGCAGCAGACCGATATGCGGATCGCAACGCTCCACAATCTCGCCGTCCAGCTCAAGCACCAAGCGCAAAACCCCGTGCGCCGCAGGGTGTTGTGGGCCGAAGTTGATGTTGAAGTTGCGAATCTTCTGCTCGCCGCTCAGCGCATCCGCGCTGCCGTCATCATATCTTGAGCCGTCCATCAACGCCTCCGTCTTTTCTTTGCTTCAGCCCGAACCCGGACCTTTTTTGCCTCAACGGCTTTGGCAGCAGCCCCGGCCAGCAATACACCCAGCGCGCCCAATGTGATCAGTTCGCCCAACATCGTCAGCATATTAACGGCGCTCCATTTCCTGTAGCTTGATCCCGACCCACCAGAGCAGGGCAATCGTGCCAAAAGGGACCAGACATAGCAGGCACCAGACCTTGTTGATCCCGAAGAACGGCAAAATCTTTACCATCGGAATGATGGTCAGCGCGGAAAGGATCAGCCACCAGATACCCCCCATCACTCGGCCTCCTGCTTCTCATCCCCCGGCAGGATGTAGTTCGCACCTTCCCACGGGGACATGAAATCAAACTGACGGTATTCCTGCACGAGGCTGACGGGTTCGTAGACCACGCGTTTTTGCGCCTCGTCATAGCGTACTTCGGTATAACCGGTGGTCGGGAAATCCTTGCGCAGCGGATAGCCCCGGAAGCCGTAATCGGTCAGGATGCGCCGCAAATCCGGATGGCCCGAGAACAGGATGCCGAACATATCGAACACCTCACGCTCAAACCAGTTGGCCGAGGGGTGCACGTCAACGATCGAGGGCACCATGTCTTCTTCACGGATCGAGACCCGCAGACGGATGCGCTGGTTCTGGTACATCGACAAGAAGTGGTACACCACGTCGAACCGTTTAGCCCGCTCTGGGTAGTCCACGCCGGTGATATCCACTAAGGTCGAGAATTGACAGGACCGGTCGCTTTTCAGGAATTCAGTGAATTCGACAAGGTTCGACAGCGCAACATCAACGTTCAATTCTCCATGGGTCACATCCCAGGACAGAACACAATCCGAGCGTTTCAGTTCAAGCTGTGCGCCGAGTTCTTTGAGTGCTTCGCTCATCTGCCCCTCCCTCAGCGTACAATCGTGCCGGTGCGGCGGATCTTACGTTGCAGTTGCATCAGGCCATAGAGCAGCGCCTCGGCGGTCGGAGGGCAGCCGGGTACGTAGATGTCCACCGGGACGATCCGGTCACAGCCGCGCACGACCGAATAGGAATAGTGGTAGTAGCCACCGCCATTCGCGCAGGAGCCCATCGAGATCACATAGCGCGGTTCGGGCATCTGATCGTAAACCTTGCGCAACGCCGGGGCCATCTTGTTGGTCAGGGTACCAGCCACGATCATCACGTCCGACTGACGTGGGGACGCGCGGGGCGCGATGCCGAACCGTTCCGCGTCATAGCGCGGCATCGAGGTGTGCATCATTTCGACCGCGCAACAGGCCAGACCAAAGGTCATCCAGTGCAAGCTGCCAGTGCGCGCCCAGTTGATGATGTCCTCGGTCGAAGTCAGCAGGAACCCTTTGTCCTGAAGCTCGGCGTTCAGGGCCTGGGTGGCGACCTCTTTATCGACGCCAGCGGTGTTTGCACCCGTCATCACTCCCATTCCAGGGCCCCTTTCTTCCACTCATAGGCAAAGCCAATGGTTAGAACGCCCAGGAACACCATCATGGACCAGAAACCAACATCGCTGATGTCCTTGAAGCCGACGGCCCAGGGAAACAGAAAGGCGATTTCAAGATCGAAGATGATGAAGAGAATCGCGACCAGATAGAATCGGACATCAAATTTCATCCGCGCGTCATCAAATGCGTTGAAGCCGCATTCATATGCGCTGACTTTTTCGGGATCGGGATTGCGGACGGCCAAAACGACAGCCGCCAGAATCAGTACGATTCCAAGGCCCACGGCCACGGCCAGAAACACCAGGATCGGGAGATATTCCCGCAACAGCTCTTCCAAGAGTAGCTCCTTTCCTGCGCGATCCATATTGAGCGCGCGGTCAATTGGCGAGTTGACTGGACATTCTCTATCTCTGCAGGGTCAGAGGGTCAACCGATCACAAGCGCGCAGGTCATCAACCTTGAACTTGACAAACACCCAAAGGCGCTCGCGCGTTCAGTAACCAACTGCGCTCGGAATCAGGGTTAAACTTTGTTGATCCACTTGGGCTTACGTTTCTCAAAGAAAGCGTTAATGCCCTCATGCGCTTCTTCTGTTTCCCAGCGCGAAACCAGCGCATTGATCGTATGGTCAATCACCTGATCGTCAATCTGAGGCCCAAGATCCTGCACCAGCGCCTTGGCCGAGGCAACCGCCCCCGGTGCGCAGTTCAGATAGGGAAGAACTTCGCCCTCGATGGCCTGATCCAACCCGTCTGCCGCGACCGTTTTGGCCAAAAGCCCAAGCCTCACCGCCTCGGCCGCATCAAACAGACGCGCTGACATGAAAACCCGGCGGGCCTTGGCCGCCCCCATACGTGCGATAACATAGGGCCCAATCGTCGCCGGGATCAGGCCCAGCTTTGTCTCGGTCAGTCCCATCTTCAGAGTTTCGACACCAATCGCCACATCGCAGACCGCTGCCAGACCCACGCCACCGCCGAACGCATTGCCCTGCAACGCTCCGATCAGGGGTTTCGGCATCGTGTTGAGCGCTTGCAGCATCTCCGCAAGCTTGCGTGCTTCGATGAAACGCGTTGAGGGATCGGCTGCCATCTGATCCTGCATCCAACCCAAATCCCCTCCGGCGCAGAAGGATTTACCAGCGGCTGTCAGTACGACAACCCGCACAGTGGGGTCTTGCCCCAAATCCTGCGCTGCGCGCGTCAGTTCGGCGATCATCGTGGCCGACATCGCGTTGTGTTTTTCCGGGCGGTTTAGGCACAGGGTCGCAACGCCGCGTGCATCTGTGACGACAGAGATCGTTTCGTACATTTTAGCCCCTCATGGCGCGCGCCATTTGCGCGGCTTGATCCAACACTTTGGCATCCAAGCCGGTGGCATATCCCAACCGTTCCAGATGCGCCGCAACGGCTTCAGTCGCGACATTGCCCGCTGCACCGGGGGCGTAGGGGCAACCACCAAGGCCACCAACGGCGGCATCGAATACACGGACGCCCAGTGAAAGCGAGGCATCTATATTGTCCAACGCCCTGCCATTCGTGTCGTGAAAATGACCGGCCAGTCGGGTCACGGGAACACGCTCGCGCACCGCCATCAGCATCCGCGCGATCTTGTCTGGCGTCCCCTGCCCGATTGTATCGCCCAAAGACACCTCATAGCAGCCGTGTGAGAACAAAAGATCCGCGACCTCGGCCACCTTTTCGGGCGGTGTCGGCCCATCATACGGGCAGTCGGTCACGCAAGAGACATAGCCGCGCACTGGCAGGTCGATGTGCCGCGCGGCGTCCAGGATCGGCGTGAACCGTTCAATCGACTCGGCAATGGTGGCATTGATATTGGCTTTCGAGAATCCCTCGGACGCCGAGGCAAAAACCGCGATCTCATCCGCTTTGGCCGCCAATGCATCTTCATACCCCCGCATATTGGGGGTCAGGGCCGCATATCGCATGCCCTTTGCGCGCGTTATGCCGGCCAGAACCTCGGCGCTGCCTGCCATCTGGGGAACCCATTTGGGTGAAACAAAGCTGGCCACTTCGATCCGGTTGAACCCGGCATCCGACAGGCAATCGACAAGCGTAATCTTCTCGGCCACCGGAATGTCGCGCGTTTCGTTCTGCAACCCGTCCCGAGGCCCGACTTCAAAAATTTCTACCCGTTCGCCCATGCCTCAACTCCCTTTGGTGTCCAAACTGATCGTGACACATGCTCAGACTTTCGAACAGCCTAGCTATCTTCCAACCGGACCAAGGCGGCACCGGCTTCGACCTGAGCACCTTCTTCGGCCAGAACCTCTGCGACAACACCATCCCGAGCAACAAGCAGGGAATGTTCCATCTTCATCGCCTCCAGCACCGCCAAACGGTCGCCCTCCTTGACGGTTTGACCGACCACTGCAAAGACCGCTTTGACAAGTCCGGGCATCGGCGCCTCAATCAGGTTGGTATCCCCAGCCGCGCTGGCCTCGCGATCCAACGGATCGACCATGTCAAAACCCTGACCATAATCCTGGAAGACCGTGATCCGGGGACCAGTGATCGCGACATTGGGCATCGGTTTTCCGTTGATCAGCCAGCGCCCGTCCTGGCGTTGAGCCGTGACGACCGTCTCGCCCACCTGCCATTCCTGTCGCTCGGCGCTGATGACTTGAACATCAAGCTCGATACGATCCTCACCGGATATCAACTGAACCGCCCGATGCAGAGGCGCCCAAAGCGAGAAACCAGCGTCTGCCTGCATGTCCACCAAGTTCGAAGCCCGCATGGCTGCCGCCACAAGGGTTTCAGGCCGTGGCGGTACCGCCCGCACCAATTCGTCAAGGTCGCGCCCGATCAGCCCCGTATCGACATCGCCCGAGGCAAAGCCAGTATGCCGGGTCAAGGCCCCCAGGAATGATAGGTTGGTAACCGTTCCGGCGACCTCAGTCCCTTGCAACGCGCGGTGTAACTGTTCAAGTGCGACCGCCCGCGTTGGCCCGTGCACAATCACCTTTGCAATCATCGGGTCATACCAGGGGCTGATCGTGTCCCCTGCCCGCACGCCGCTATCCGCCCGGCACCCTTGAGGAAAGCGCAGATGGGTCAGGGTACCTGTTGCTGGCAGGAATCCCTTGGGTACATCTTCGGCATAGAGCCGCGCCTCGAACGCGTGGCCGTTGATTGACAGTTCATTTTGCTGTTTCGGCAAGCTCTCGCCCGCTGCCACACGCAACTGCCATTCGACCAGATCGACGCCCGTGATCGCCTCGGTCACCGGGTGTTCAACCTGTAGGCGCGTGTTCATTTCCATGAACCAGAACCGATCCGGGCGCAGTCCCTCGGACGCGTCGACGATGAACTCAACCGTTCCTGCCCCTTTGTAGCCAATCGCCTCAGCCGCGCGGACACCTGCCTGTCCCATGGCGTCGCGCATTTCAGTGGTCATGCCGGGGGCCGGAGCCTCTTCGATCACCTTCTGATGCCGTCGCTGCAACGAGCAGTCCCGTTCGAATAGGTGAACTGCGTGCGTGCCGTCACCAAAGACCTGCACCTCGATATGGCGGGGCTTCGCAACGAATTTCTCAACCAATACAGCATCATTGCCGAAGGCGGTTTTCGCCTCACCGCGCGCGCTGTCGAGAGCCGGCAGAAAATCCTCGGGATTTTCGACCAGCCGCATCCCCTTGCCGCCGCCGCCTGCCACGGCCTTGATCAACACAGGATAGCCGATGGTTTCCGCCGCTACGGCCAGATGCTCGGGGTCCTGATTGTCCCCGTGATAGCCTGGCACCACAGGCACGCCTGCCTCCTCCATAAGAACCTTGGCCGCGTCTTTAAGGCCCATCTTGCAGATCGCCTCCGCCGATGGTCCGATGAACGTCAAACCCGCAGCCTCAACCGCATCCACGAATTCGGGATTCTCGGACAGAAACCCATAGCCCGGATGGATCGCCTGCGCACCAGTGTCCAGCGCCGCCTGAATGATCACATCACCCTTCAGATAACTTTCAGCCGGGGCCGCGCCACCGATATGCACCGCCTCATCCGCCATCTGCACATGCTTGGTCGAGGCATCGGCATCGGAATAAACAGCGACACAGGACACGCCCATTTTCTGAGCCGTCTCCATAACTCTGCAAGCAATCTCGCCACGGTTGGCAATCAGGATTTTATTGAACATTGGTAACCCCTTGAAATCCGGTTCTCCTCTCCGCAGGGTCCAGACCATGAGCAATGACATCTATGACCCCGACTTTGTGGCAGGCGTGTTCGACCGGTGTTCGGATTCCTACCGAAATTGGAGCGCAGTCGCGTCCTTCGGCCTGGTTCGCGCATGGCGCAGAGCATGTGTGAAAGGGCTGACCTTGTCCAAGGACACGCAAGCGTCCGGAGTCGATCTCATGGCCGGCACCGGAGAAGCTTGGCCTCATCTGCTTGCCGAGTTTCCTAGAATCGCGAACGTTACCGCGGTCGACATAAGCCCGGGGATGCACAAACATGCTATGAGCCGTTTGCACAAAAGCCGGGATGGCCGCATCACCCACCTCTGTGCCAATATGTTGACGACAGATCTTCCAACCGCCTCGGCGGATTTTGCGATTTCTACCTTTGGATTGAAAACCTTTAACGCACAGCAGCATCAGGTTTTCGCCAATCAGCTTTGTCGTATTCTCAAACCCGGCGCTCCGTTTTCGTTGATCGAGGCAACGGACCCTGTGGATTGGTTTTTGCGGCCTGTTTACCGTTTCTATCTTGATGGAGTGCTTCCGCAAGTTGAGCGTTTCTTTCTGAATGGTGCGCAAGACTTCACCATGATCGGTGAATACACACGGAATTTCGGAAAAGGTGAGACCGTTTTGACAGCCCTTAAATCCGCAGGGCTGAACGTCGAAATGACCTACTATGTAAGTGGCAGCGCTGTTCGGTTTTCTGGAACCAAACCAAACTGAGCGGCGCGTTTCCGTAAGCATCCCCATCTACCGTTTGCCCGCCAGATCTTCGACAAGACGAAATCGCTCGCAGACCAACTCCATCTCAGGATCGAACCCGCCATTGCGCTCGAAATAGCGGCGGTGATCATCGCGCCACCCCGCAAGCGTTTCATTCTCGCCCTCGGCCAGCGCAAAACCTTCGGTCACATCGCAATAGCGACAGATCGTAACCTCGACCGTTTCGATCACCAGCGCCGGGCGATCATCCCAGCTCAGAGCAATATCGCGCCGCCCGACCACGGGCATGTCGAGAGAGCCCTCGGGATAGTTCCGCAGCGCATCGCAGGTCGCTGTCTTCTTTCCTGCGCGCACAAGGGCCAGCAGTTCGGCACTCAGCGCCGCGTTGTCCCCAAACTTGAAGGTCTGTGCGCCTGGGTAGCGGTTTCTTAGCTGTTCCAGATCGGTCAT
Source organism: Ruegeria sp. AH12 (assembly GCF_056541465.1). Lineage (NCBI taxonomy): Bacteria > Pseudomonadati > Pseudomonadota > Alphaproteobacteria > Rhodobacterales > Roseobacteraceae > Ruegeria > Ruegeria sp. AH12. Next base: position 369,312 of record NZ_JBQFYL010000002.1, read on the forward strand.
CTTACATCCTGAACACGCCGAAACGTGTCTCCTCAATCGGGGCATTCAGCGCAGCGCTGAGCGATAAGGCCAACACATCACGGCTTTTGCGCGGATCAATGATGCCGTCATCCCAGAGCCGGGCCGAGGCGTAGAGCGGGTGTGACTGTTCCTCGAACATCTGCAGTGTCGGGCGTTTGAATTCGGCTTCTTCCTCGGCGGACCATGTACCGCCCTGCCGTTCGATCCCGTCGCGTTTGACGGTGGCCAGAACACCCGCTGCCTGCTCGCCACCCATCACGGAAATCCGAGAATTCGGCCAAGTCCACAGGAACCGAGGCTGATAGGCCCGCCCCGCCATGCCATAGTTTCCGGCCCCGAATGAGCCTCCGACAAGCATCGTGACCTTCGGCACCGAGGTTGTTGCCACCGCCGTCACCATCTTGGCCCCGTGCCGCGCGATGCCCTCGTTTTCGTATTTGCGACCGACCATAAAGCCGGTGATGTTCTGCAGGAACACCAGTGGGGTTTTGCGTTGCGAGCACAGCTCGACAAAATGCGCGCCCTTCTGGGCAGCTTCGGAAAACAGCACGCCATTATTGGCGATGATGCCGACCGGGCAGCCTTTGACATGGGCAAAGCCGGTCACCAGCGTTTCCCCGAACCGCGGCTTGAACTCATCGAACCGAGAGCCATCGACCAACCGCGCGATCACCTCGCGGATATCATAAGGCGTGCGCAGATCAGCCGGAACAACGCCGAGGATTTCCTCGGGGTCATAGGCCGGGTCTTCGGGGCTGGCCCAATCGACCGTTTGCGGCTTGCGCAGGTTCAACGAGCCGACAGCCCGTCGCGCCAAAGCCAGAGCGTGGGCGTCATCCTCGGCGAGATAGTCTGCCACGCCGGACAGGCGGGTATGCACGTCACCGCCGCCCAGATCTTCGGCACTGACGACCTCGCCGGTCGCTGCTTTCACCAGAGGCGGACCGGCCAAGAAGATCGTGCCTTGTTCTTTCACAATGATGGTCACGTCCGACATTGCGGGTACATAGGCCCCACCAGCCGTACAGGACCCCATCACCACAGCGATCTGAGCGATCCCCTTCGCGCTCATCCGCGCTTGGTTATAAAAGATACGGCCAAAGTGATCGCGGTCGGGGAAGACCTCATCCTGATTTGGCAGGTTCGCACCGCCGCTGTCGACCAGATAGATGCAGGGCAGATGATTTTCCTCGGCGATCTCCTGCGCGCGCAGGTGTTTCTTCACCGACATCGGATAATAGGTGCCGCCCTTCACCGTGGCGTCGTTGCACACGACCATGACCTCGAGCCCCTGCACCCGACCGATCCCTGCGATCACCCCGGCACAAGGCGCGGCATCACCATACATCCCATGCGCCGCCGTCGCGCTGATCTCTAGAAACGGAGACCCTGGATCGAGCAGGTTCGCCACCCTGCGCCGAGGCAGCATCTTGCCCCGAGATATGTGCCGCGAACGGGATTTCTCGCCCCCGCCCATGCGGGCGGCTTCGGCAGCTTCGGAGATTTGCGCTAGCGCGCCGAGATGGGCGATGCGGTTTGCCTTGAAACCCTCGGAGGTGGGCATGGCTTTGGAGGTTAGTTTCATCGTTCAGCTACCCCGCGTGCTTCACAAATTTCCCGTATAATACTGCCTTGTTGCCAGCTACAGATTCCCACTATCTTTCGCTCCATCTTTAGAGCCTGCTCAGCCGTTCTGCGCATCCAGCATGCGCCTCTGGTCGGCCCAGCAGCTGTTCCACCCCAATAAACACTGGCTCGAAAACGGCAGTCAGCTTCGGAATACACTTTCCATTCGGCTTGCATCTTTTTTAATGTCTCAGGCGCAGTCCCTTTGAACGCATGATCATCTTGGGAGACATGGCCATGAAGTCTATGAGCCCATTCTGCCAAATCTGAGTAATTTTCTTCCAGCATTCTATCCCAAAAAACGGTCTCGGCGTCCAAACACACAATCATTCCATAGGTCGAATAGTCAGTCCGCTCCATGCAGTCTTGGGCAGCAATACCAATGCACTCATAAACCGCGTCTGGGATTGCTCGCAGAGGCTTTTTCTTTTCGAGACCCACTCGGGCATCAACTAAGCATTCCTCAATGATTTCAGATTCCACCCAATAGCTGTCGTTTTGTGCTGAAGCGATCTCATAAGCATGAGAGGTTTGAGCAAGAACGCCTACACCCGACGCAAACATGATAAGAATACATACTAATCTTGAAGACTCTTTCAGCGGCATTTCCTTATCTCCCCAGCCGCCCGCGCCTTCAGTTCCTTCCGGATCACCTTCCCCGTGACCGTCATTGGCAATTCCTCCAAAAACGCCACCTCGCGCGGATACGAATAATGCGCCAGACGGTCCTTGACCCAATCCTGCAACTCGCGCTCCGCCGCCTCAGCCCCCGGTTTCAGCACCACATAAGCCTTAACGATCTCTGTCCGCAGCGGGTCGGGCTTGCCGACCACGCCGACCGTTGCCACCGCCGGATGGGTCAGCAGGCAATCCTCGATTTCGGCCGGGCCAATGCGGTATCCGGCTGAGGTAATCACGTCATCATCGCGACCGACGAAGCGCAGATAGTCGCCCTCCCAAACGCCGCGATCCCCGGTGATCAGCCAATTCCCCCGGAATTTCTCGGCCGTCGCTTGCGGATTGTTCCAGTATTCCAAAAGCATCGAGGCCGATCCACGCCGGATAGCGACGTCGCCTTCCTCGCTCGTCGGATTGCCATCCTCGTCAATCACCGCCACCTTATGCCCCTGAACAGGCTTACCGATACAACCGGGGTTCACCGGGAAATCCTGAGCGCAGGAAGACACCACCATGTTGCATTCGGTCTGACCGTAGAATTCGTTGATCGTCAATCCGAACGCCTGTTGCCCCCATGCTAGAATCTCGGCGCCCAGAGGCTCACCCCCTGAAGCGACCGAGCGCAAGCCGGGGATGCTCTGATCCGCCGCTTTCAGCATCCGCAGCGCGGTCGGAGGGAAGAACACGTTTCGCACCCCAACCTGCGCGATGACATCTGCGCAAGCCTCCGCCGAGAACTTATCCAGCCGTGCCGCAACCACTGGGACGCCCAACGCCAATCCCGGCATCAGCACATCGAACAAACCACCAATCCAGGCCCAATCGGCAGGGGTCCACAGGCAGTCCCCGTCGCGCAGGTGATTATGGCTGATTGAAACGCCGGGCAAATGGCCCGTCAGCACCCGATGCCCGTGCAGCGCGCCCTTGGGGCTGCCGGTTGTGCCCGACGTATAGATGAGCACCGCCGGATCATCCGGCCCAGTCTGAGCAAAGGGAAGTGGAGCGCCGGGCACCCCTACCTCGGATGCGATCAGAGGCTTTGCGATCCCTTCGAGCAGCCCGGCGCCTTCGACATCGGTCAGCACAACACTTGCACCCGCATCACTGACACGAGACCGCAAAGCCTCCTGTTTGAACAGCTTGAACAGGGGAACCGAGATCGCGCCCATCTTCCAGATCGCCAGATGTGCGGCGGCACACCATTGGGATTGGCTGAGCAGGACACCGATCCGGTCACCTGGCTGCACCTGCTGCTGCAAGGCACGGGCGATCCCGTCGGTCATCTGATGCAGCTGTTCATAGGTCACACGCTGTTCGGAAAGGCCGGTCAGATCGATCACGGCAATACGATCATTAGGATGATCCAGACACTGACGCGCCATGTTCAACCGGTCGGGCAGATCCCAGCCACCCTCTGGGCGCAAACCAGGTATGCGCGTAGGGTCAAGCATCTGCTAGGCCTCTTTTTTCATTGAATTTTCCCGCTGGACACAGGCAACCAGAACCAAGCGAAACTTGATGCAGATCAGAGCGCGGATGGGCCTTTGCCGTCACACACGGGGCATCAACAAAACCAAAGGCAAGATCATGATGAAAACGCTCGCCGCTTTGACATTCTCGACCGCACTGGCCGCTTTGGCCGTGCCCGCATTTGCCCAATCGCAGGGCGACTGGACCCTTGGCGTAGGTGTGGGATATCTGGACCCGAAATCCGACAACGGAACGCTTGCGGGGCTTAGCGCAGATATCGACGCGGATACCCGCCCGATCTTCACCGCCGAATACTTTATCCGTGACAATCTGGGGATCGAGCTTTTGGCTGCAACGCCCTTCAGCCACGACATCACTCTGGGAGGCAGCACTGATGCGGGCAGCGTCAAGCACCTGCCCCCGACCCTGTCGCTGAACTATCACTTCCCGACCAACAGCGCCTGGAAACCCTATGTCGGGGCCGGTCTGAACTACACGATCTTCTTCGACGAAAGTTCTCCGCTGGGTGATCTCAAAGTCGACAACTCGTTCGGGGTCGCGCTGCAGGCCGGGCTGGACTATCAGGTCACCCAAAACGGGGCAGTCCGACTGAATGTGCGCTGGTTCGACATCGACTCTGACGTGACCCTGGATGGCGCCGATATCGGCACCGCCGAAATCGATCCCTGGCTGGTCGGTGTGTCCTACGTCCATCGGTTCTGATCCAATCCAGAGCGCCCCGCCGACCCAAAGTCAGCGGGGCGTTTTCTTCACTGCATCTCACTCATCAGCTCGCGACCAATCAGCATCCGGCGAATTTCGCTGGTGCCTGCACCGATCTCCATCAGTTTGGCATCTCGGAAAATCCGGCTGACCGGCGCGTCCGACAGGAACCCGGCCCCACCCATTGCCTGAACCGCCTGATGCGCCTGCGTCATCGCCGCCTCTGAGGCATAGAGACAGCACGCCGCTGCATCCTGCCGCGTCACATCCCCACGATCGCAGGCCTTTGCAACCTCGTAGACATAGGCCCGGGCAGAGTTCATCGCGGTGTACATATCTGCGATCTTGCCCTGCATCAGCTGGAAGCTGCCAATGGGTTTGCCGAACTGTTTGCGTTCGGCCAGATAGGGCATGATCTCATCAAGACAGGCCGCCATGATCCCGGTTCCGATCCCGGCCAGAACGACACGTTCGTAGTCGAGCCCAGACATCAGAACGGCAACGCCCTTGCCTTCTTCGCCCAGAACATTTTCGAACGGCACTTCGACATCTTCAAAGATCAGTTCCGCTGTATTGGACCCGCGCATTCCAAGCTTGTCGAAATGCGGTGAGGTCGAGAAGCCCTTCATCTCTTTTTCGATCAGAAACGCGGTGATCCCTTTAGAGCCCGCCTCTGGGTCTGTCTTGGCGTAGACGACCAGCGTATCCGCATCCGGCCCGTTGGTGATCCAGTATTTGTTGCCATTCAGCCGGTAGTGATCGTTGCGTTTTTCCGCGCGCAGCTTCATCGAAACCACATCCGATCCTGCCGAAGCCTCTGACATCGCCAATGCACCCACATGCGCGCCAGAAATCAGGCGCGGCAGGTACTTTTGCTTTTGCTCCTCATTGCCGTTCAGCTTGATCTGATTCACACACAGGTTGGAATGCGCCCCATATGACAGCGAAACCGAGGCCGAGGCACGCGCCACTTCCTCGACCGCAATTGTATGAGCCAAATACGACATTCCGGCCCCACCATATTCCTCGGGCACCGTCACGCCCAGAAGGCCAAGCTCTCCCATCTCCGCCCATAGCTCATTGGGAAAAGCATTAGACGCGTCGATCTCGGCGGCCATCGGCTTGACCCGTTCCTGCGCCCAGCGATGCACCATCTCGCGCAGCGCGTTTACATCCTCGCCGAGATCAAAAGTCATTGCCGCCTGGAACATTTAGTCTGCCTTTGCGCTATACATCAGTAATTGAACACATGTTCATTTATAGCGAGGCGAAGAGTGTCTGTCCAGTTGGAATGCGGTCTAGTGGTTCACGAACTCACCCAAGCTGATCCGCCCATCACCATCTGTATCTATTTGCTCCAAAATCTCAGAAGCGCGGGCGGCGCTGTGCATACCAATGGCCGCTCTGCATTCCGCGCTGACTTTGGCTTCGTCTTCACGAAAGCCGAACTCCAACTCTGCCAAGGTCACAAATCCGTCCTCGTTGGTATCGGCGGATGTGAAATCGTCAGCCCGGTAGCGTTCGTTTGCCGCTACGACTTCAGACAAGGTAATGCGGCCATCGTTGTCAGCATCTGAGAAGCCAATAGCATCATCTGCCAGTTCTTCCGGCGACATTGACCAAACCTTCGCCAGTTCGGTTCCATCACAATCGCTAGGTAAGTTCACCTGTTCGGCCTGCTGCGTCATGTAACTCAGCATTTCGATCCGATCGACAAATCCATCGCCATTGGTATCCTTGGCACGAAAGTTGCCAGCGAAATCGGTTTTTGCAGATGCTCCAGACATCGATACAGCGGCTAAGATAGCGATCGTCAGAATTACTGGAGACGCCGCAACTACTGTCTTTTTCATGGTCGAAACCTCCTTCGAGTTTGAATGAGGCACTCCATCTTCAGCGATCAACCGGCGCAAAGCCGCGCTCATGGTTTCCCCGCGCGCAGCAACCCGTGCGGCGAACGCGTTTTTTTCCGACAGGCTTAGCCTGACTTCCAGAGATTCAGATTTTTTCTCTTTGGTCATGGTTCCGCAATAATATCTGATGGTGTGCCCGCTCAAAGAAGCAAAGACACCTCAATTTGCCAGCATCATAACGTCCGTACGCAAGCGAAATCGTGTCCGGACAAAAGAGTTTGCTGTTTTTATGCCGTCGCCAGATTGTGGATCCGCGCGACTTCTTCCCGAATTATTCGAGCGATCAGATCACAGTCCTGTAAAGAGAACGTAAGAGGGACACGCATATCCAAAATACCCGTAAGGATACGATCCGATCCCGGCATACGTTCGCTTTCGACATAGCGCCAGCTGTCATAGCGAGAGGTGAAGCCTGTCGGTTCAGCCCCACCAAACCATTTCAACTCGACCCCCCGTTTTGCGCACCGTTCAATAACCTCGGTGATCCGATCGGGCGCCCAGTCCAGAAGCAGGAACTGGATCGACGAACCGACATAGGTTTCTTCCTCTGGCCGGTCCACAATTGTCAGCCCCGGTGTTCCGCGCAAGCCAGCCTCGATGGCCCGGTATCTTTCATTCCAACGCCCTACCTGCCGGTCCAGATCGCGCAACTGCGGACGTAGGATCGCGGCGCGCAGATTATCCATCCGGCCCGAAACATTGGGGGTGTTGTATTTGACGCGCTCGAACACCTCGGGTGATGGTGCGGCCAGATGACGTTCGTACAGCATGTAGGACCCCGACAACATCGTGGCCTTGGCTGCAAGCTCCTCATCATCGGTGATCAGCAGGCCGCCTTCGCCGGAATTCACGTGCTTGTAGGTCTGGCAGGAATAGCAGCCGATTGCCCCCTGCCGACCGGACAATTGCCCCCTCCAAGCTGCGCCCATCGTGTGTGCGCAGTCTTCGATCACAACGACGCCAGCGGCATCGCACATCTGCATCAGGCGATCCATGTCGCACAAATGCCCCCGCATATGACTGAGCATCAGAACCCGCGCCTGATCCAGTTTGGCCGAAAGATCGTCCAGATCGATGGTCAGGTTCTCGGACACGCCCACGAACACAGGCTTGGCCCCGACCGAGGCAATCGAGCCCGGCACAGGTGCAAGAGTAAAGGCATTCGTCAAAACCGGGTCACCCGGTTGAACACCCACCGCGCGCAAGGCAGTTGCAAGCGCATACCCGCCCGAAGACACGGCGAGACAAAATTTAGCCCCCATCTGGGCGGCAAATTCCTGTTCCAACAATGCGGTCTCGCCCAACTCACCCGGTGCGACGTTATAGCGATGCAGACGCCCGTGACGCAGCACGGCCAGCGCGGCCTCGATCGCTTCGTCGGGGATCGGTTCTTGCTGGGTGAAACTGCCGGTGAATGTCTCAGTCATGGCTCAGTCATGGGGCTCTATCCGCTTCGGGTCAAGAGATCACGCCGCCGCACCGATCAGATCGATCACAACACCCGGCAGATCGTCAAAATGATGCAGCAAAGCCTCGGGCTCCAACGCGGCCATATCATCCCCCGAAGGACCGAAGGTAACCAACACAGATGGCACGCCTGCGGCCTTGGCTGTGTTGCGGTCAGTATCGGAATCTCCGATCAAAACACACAGATCAGGATGTCCCCCGGCCCGACGCGCTGCTTCGCGCAGGGGTTCAGGGTCCGGTTTGCGCACCGGCAGTGTGTCGGCCCCCACCAGCGCGGCGAACTGATCCCGAACACCCATCTGAGACAAAAGCTGATGCGCTAAGGCCTCAGGCTTGTTGGTGCAAATGCCAACGCCGTAACCGGCCGTCTTCAGGGTTTCGACCGCTTCCAGCGCACCCGGGTAGAACCGCGTGTAGGTGTCGATATCGCTGGAATAGGCCTCAAGTAATACGGGGTAATAGGCGTTTACAGTTGCCTCATCATAGGCCCCGACCCGTTTCAACCCGTGCGTCAGCATCATCCGACCACCACGCACCGCAATGCCCGCATCCTGTCCACGAACCAGCACATCCCCATGACCCATCGCGCGAAAACAATGGTTTGCGGCGGCCAGCAAATCACCGGATGTATCCGCCAAAGTCCCATCCAGATCGAAGATGACCGTGCGCATCGCGCCTCCTTGCTCGGCAGTTTTTCGCCATGTCATGTTGCAAACGGCAATCTTGTTTGATGGCCGAACGGCTTGCGCCTTTGCCCTCAGCGGATAAAACGGTCGGCAAGAAAACACAAAGAGAAAACGATTTCATGACCACTGCCCTTGTCATCCTTGCCGCCGGAAAAGGCACCCGGATGAATTCGGATATTCCAAAGGTTCTGCATCCCATCGCCCAAGTTCCGATGCTGATCCACGCCATGCGCGCCGGATCGGTGCTGTCGCCCGAGCGCACCGTGATCGTCACAGGCCATGGGTCCGAAGCCGTCGCCAAGGTCGCGCAGGCAGAGGATGAGACGGCGCAAATCGCCGTGCAAGAAGAGCAGTTGGGTACCGCGCATGCGGTTGCGCAAGCGCGCGACGCGCTGCAGGGGTTCGAGGGCGACGTCGTGGTCCTGTATGGTGACACTCCGTTCTTGAGGCCCGATACGCTGGAACGCATGATCGAGGCCCGCGCGCAGAATGATCTTGTGATCCTGGGCTTTGAGGCCGCAGATCCCGCACGCTATGGGCGTCTGGTCATGAATGGTGACACGCTGGAGCGGATTGTCGAATTCAAAGAAGCATCAGATGAAGAACGCGCGATAAGTTTCTGCAATTCAGGGCTTTTGGCATGCAACGCAGAAACACTGTTGTCGCTGATTGATGCGGTGAGCAATGACAATGCCGCGGGCGAGTATTACCTGACGGATGTGGTCGAAATCGCTCGCAGTCGTGGTCTGAGCGTAACCGCCGTAGCTTGTGACGAAGCCCAGACACTGGGTGTGAATTCTCGCGCTGATCTGGCTGCGGCGGATGCTGTGTTTCAGACGCAGGCGCGGGCCGAATTGCTGGATCTGGGCGTGACTCTGATGGCGCCGGAAACGGTTTATCTGGCCGCCGATACGGTCATCGGGCGCGATACGGTAATCGAACCCAACGTGGTCTTTGGCCCCGGCGTGACCGTAGAAAGCGGCGCGACGATCCGGGCTTTTTCGCATCTGGAAGGCTGCCATGTCAGCCGAGGTGCCGTCGTGGGCCCCTATGCCCGCCTGCGCCCCGGTGCGGAACTCGCAGAAAACGCGAAGATCGGCAACTTTGTCGAGATCAAGAACGCTGAGATTGCCGAAGGCGCGAAGGTCAATCACCTTAGCTATGTCGGTGATGCTGTAGTTGGGGCCGCAACGAATATCGGCGCGGGCACGATCACCTGCAACTATGACGGCGTGATGAAGCACAAAACCACGATTGGTCAGAATGTCTTTATCGGTTCTAACACCATGCTGGTTGCTCCGGTGACGGTGGGCGATGGTGCGATGACGGCGACCGGTACGGTGGTGACCAAAGATGTCGAAGCCGATGCCTTGGCCGTTGCGCGGGCCAAGCAAGAAAACAAACCCGGCTATGCGCGTAAATTGTTTGATATGTTAAAGGCGAAAAAGGCTCGCCGCGATAAAGAGGCCTGAGTTTATGTGTGGAATTGTAGGTGTTCTGGGGCAGCATGAGGTCGCCCCTATTTTGGTTGAAGCGCTGAAACGGCTGGAATATCGCGGCTATGACAGCGCGGGGATCGCCACGGTGAATGACGGAGCGTTGGGGCGTCGCCGGGCGGTAGGCAAGCTGGTCAACCTGAGTGACCTGCTGGTCCACGACCCACTGCCCGGCAAGTCCGGGATCGGCCATACCCGCTGGGCTACCCATGGCGCGCCATCGGTCAACAACGCCCACCCGCACAAGGCCGGTCCGGTCGCCGTTGTGCACAACGGCATCGTCGAAAACTACCGCGAACTGCGCGCCGAACTGGCCGAAAACGGGATCGGATTTGAGACCGAGACCGACACCGAGACCGTCGCACTGATGGCCGAACATTTGCTGAATTCAGGCCTGTCCCCGGTCGAAGCGGCATTCAAGACCATCGATCAGTTGGAAGGTGCATTTGCGCTGGCCTTTCTGTTTGATGGTCAGGATGACCTGATTGTCGCAGCGCGCAAGGGCTCACCCTTGGCCATCGGGCACGGAGATGGAGAGATGTTTGTGGGTTCCGACGCCATCGCATTGGCCCCTCTGACAAACAAGATCACCTATCTTGAGGAAGGCGACCGCGCGGTGTTAACCCGCACCTCGCTTGAAATCCGCAATGAGGCCGGTGAATTGGCCAATCGGGAAATGCGCAAGATCAAGCTGGATCATGCGCGGGCCGATAAGGGCGAACACAAACATTTCATGGCCAAAGAAATCGCCGAACAACCGGTTGTTGTGGCCGAGGCGATCCGGTCTTACCTACCAACCGGCGGGGATCGGGTGGTTCTGCCAGATATCGATCTGGATTTCACCAAGCTTGACCGCCTAACCATGGTCGCCTGCGGAACCGCATTTTACGCTTGCCTGACGGCGAAGTACTGGTTCGAACAACTGGCCAAAATGCCGGTCGAGGTCGATATCGCCAGCGAATTCCGCTATCGCGAACCTCCGATCAGCGACCGCACCATGGCCCTGTTTGTCAGCCAGTCGGGCGAAACTGCCGATACGCTGGCTGCCCTTCGCTATTGCGAAGGTAAGGCTGACAAGATCGTCTCTGTTGTTAACGTCCCCGAAAGCTCGATCGCACGGGAAAGCGATGTGGCACTGCCCATCCACGCAGGTATCGAGATCGGTGTCGCCTCGACCAAGGCCTTCACCTGCCAACTCAGCGTCTTGCTGATGCTGGCGCTCAAAGCCGCCGCCGACCGGGGCACTCTGACCGATGAGGAACTGGCCGATCACGCCGCCGCCTTGCGTGGGCTGCCCTCGGTTCTGAACTCGGCGCTGGATCAAAATCGCGCCATCCGCAAATCCGCCCAGCGATTGTCCGAGGCGCGCGATGTCCTGTTCTTGGGGCGCGGCCTCATGTACCCGCTGGCCATGGAAGGCGCGCTAAAACTGAAGGAAATCAGCTATATCCACGCCGAAGGGTATGCATCAGGTGAGCTGAAACATGGCCCAATCGCGCTGATCGACAAACATATGCCGGTTGTGGTGATGGCACCCAAAGATACCGTGTTCGACAAGACCGTGTCCAATATGCAAGAGGTCATGGCGCGCAAGGGAAAGGTCATCCTGGTCTCAGACGATGATGGCATTGCCGAGGCCGAGGACGGGGTTTGGAGCACGATCCGAATGCCGCATATCCACCCCAGCCTTGCCCCGATCCTGTATTCTGTCCCCGCACAGCTGCTGGCCTATCACACGGCGGTGGCCAAGGGCACGGATGTGGATCAGCCGCGCAATCTGGCAAAGTCAGTGACGGTGGAATAGGCGGGAACATGGTTCAGCAGGACGCAATTGCGCAACTGATGTCCCTGATGCGTGCGTCCCGCGCGGAATACGAGCGCTATTTGGCACTTGGCAAGACCTTTGGTCCTGCGCGGGCATTGCGTGCGACCAACCAAAAGGTGCTGGATTTCATCGAAGGCACTCCATTCAAAGCCGCCCCTGAACTGATTTCGGCGCTGGAAGACCTGCAAGAGCATTTGCGGGATTGGGCCCGAATCTGGGATCAAGAGGCCAAATTGCGCGCCCCGGCAGATGAGGACGAATTCATATTCACAGGGTACAAAACCTATCCCAGACATCTGGATGCCCTGCTCGCAGAACGGCGCTCAATCTCCTGAGTGCTGGACGGCCCATCCGTACGCGCTTAGGTTTGCCGCAACCCCTTACCCGGAGCGCATCATGGCCAAGCAATTCCCGCAACTCGATCCGCCGCATCAGGCCTTTATCGAAGATCAGCACATGTTCTTTGTCGGAACCGCTGGGTCTGAGGGGCGAGTCAATATCTCGCCCAAGGGGATGGATTCCCTGCGCGTTCTGGACCCCAACCGGATCATCTGGATGAACCTGACCGGCAGCGGCAACGAAACGGCGGGGCATCTGCTGGACGTCAATCGCATGACCCTGATGTGGTGTTCCTTCACGACCCGCCCTTTGATCCTGCGCGCCTATGGTACCGCCAGAACGTTCCACATAGGCGATGAAGGTTGGGATGAGTTGGCCCGGCATTTCCCCACCCATCGCAGCGCCCGGCAGATTTATGACCTGAGCATCGACATGGTTCAGACCTCATGCGGCTACGCGGTGCCGTTCATGGAATACACTTCGGAACGTGACACCATGCAGAAATGGGTCGATGGCAAGTCCGATGACGATATCCGCGCCTATTGGGCGGACAAGAACCAGCAGACGATTGACGGCAAACCCACCGGGGTTCCCGCCTGAGATGCAACTGCTTGATCCCTATCTGGCCCAGATCAAGGCCCATGCCGATCCTGAACGCGGTGCCCAGATGGCGGCCTATCACAAGGCGGACCGCCCCTATCTAGGCGTCGCAAACCCCGTTCTGAATGATTTGACCAAGGCTTGGCGGCAAGAGCTGGACGTGCCGCAACGCGTGCAGTTGGCGGATGAGCTGTGGCAATTCAATACTCACGAAACCCGCCTCGCCGCCTCAAAACTACTCACCCAGGCGCGCATCCGACCTGACGACGCGGTCTGGGAGCTGCTGCAAAGCTGGCTGCCGGATTTCGATGCCTGGGCCGTGGCCGATCATGCGGCTATGGCGATGCAAAAACGGCTGACGGCCGATCCCACCCGGCTGGATCAGGTCGAGGGATGGACGACATCGGATCACATGTGGACACGCCGCGCCGCTTTGGTGGCCACCCTGCCCTGGACCAAGCAAAACCATCCCAAACCTGATGATCTGGACCGCCGAGACCGCATCTTGGGTTGGGCCGCCAGCTACGTTCCGGATCGCGACTGGTTCATCCAGAAAGCCATCGCCTGGTGGCTGCGTGAACTGTCAAAACACGATGCCCCGCGCGTTGTCGCGTTTCTGGAGCAACATGGCCCGGCGATGAAACCCTTTGCGCGGCGGGAAGCCGGGAAATACTTGAAAGATCAGTTGGCGTAGACGTCAACCTCAACCAGCGCATCCAGCGGCACCAGAAGTGTACGCATCGCGTCCAGTGACAACTGGCTGCCGCCCCCTTCGGGCCCCCGCGACGGTATAAGCGTGATATAAGCCTGCGCCCCGGTGCGGGGCACAACCACACGCGCAGTGACTTCGGTGTCCACAAGCGACGTTTGCATCCAGCGACCGGGTGTTGAGGGGTCCCCTAGAACAGCGGTAGTGGATTTGGCACCGACCCAGTTTGGTCGCGTCGTGACCGGCTCAGCTTCGGGTGCGGCCTCTGCCGCTTCGGGTTCTGCATTGGCCTCTGTCTCAGGCGCGGCCTCGCTGCGCCCAAACACACGATCCGTCGTCGTCCGCACTGTTTCGCAGCCAGCAAGCAGAACACACAGGAAAACAAGAACGTACTTCATGCCCAACACCTACAGCCCTCAAACAATCTGTTCCAGCCCAAAGCGCGTTAGCCCCTTGCCGTGAAGGGGATACCAAATTACCTATATCGCATGACTGCTCCGCTGATAGATCCCTTCGCACGTGCCATCACGTATCTCCGCGTCTCGGTAACGGACCGCTGCGATTTCCGCTGCGTCTACTGCATGTCCGAGAACATGACCTTTCTGCCGAAGAAAGATCTTCTGACCCTGGAAGAGTTGGACAGGATGTGTTCGACCTTTGTGAATCTGGGCGTTCAAAAGCTGCGGATCACCGGGGGTGAACCTCTGGTGCGTCGCAACATCATGAGTTTCTTCCACTCCATGACGCGGCATCTGGACAGCGGCGCGCTGAAGGAACTGACGCTGACAACCAACGGCTCGCAACTTCATCGGTTTGCCGATGATCTCTATGCTGCCGGTGTGCGGCGTGTGAACGTCTCGCTGGATACGCTGGATGAAGACAAGTTCGCCAAAGTCACCCGTTGGGGCCGCCTGAAACAGGTGCTGAACGGGATTGATGCGGCGCAAAAGGCCGGTTTGCGGGTGAAGATCAACGCGGTTGCTTTGAAGGGCTTCAACGAACCCGAACTGCCCCGCATCACCGAATGGTGTGCCGAGCGCGATATGGATCTGACCTGGATCGAGGTGATGCCCATGGGCGATATCGGCAACGAGGATCGTCTGGATCAGTACTGGTCGCTGAAGGACGTTCGCAAGGAATATGAAAACCACTACAGCGTCACCGATCTGGCCGAACGGACCGGTGGACCCGCGCGCTATGTAAGGTTGGAAGAAACCGCGCAGAAGATTGGGTTCATCACGCCCCTGTCCCATAATTTCTGCGAAAGCTGCAACCGGGTGCGCCTAACCTGCACGGGTGAGCTCTATATGTGTCTCGGCCAGGAAGACATGGCTGACCTGCGCGCCCCGCTGCGTGATCACCCTGACAGCGAAGCGCCCTTGGAGCATGCGATCCGCGCCGCCATCAACCTGAAACCCAAAGGCCATGATTTCGACTATTCCCGCCAAGCCGTTGATGGCCAGATGACGCGCCATATGAGCCATACGGGCGGCTAGGATGCCCGACCATCGCCCCGGTCGTCCGACATTGCTGTATCATTTGTACTGTGGGATCATTAATGTCACAGCGCCCTTGTTGTGGCGCACCGTGCGCCGCAAACTTGAAGCTGCAGCTGTTCCAAACGAGAGACAGCAGGAACGGCTGGGTCATGCGAGCCTACCGCGACCCTCAGGACGTCTGATCTGGTTTCACGCGGCCAGCGTTGGCGAAAGCCTGTCGGTCCTCAGCCTGATCAGACGGATAGGCACGCTTTTGCCCGATGTCGAGTTTCTGATTACATCCGGCACGCCCACATCTGCTGCGCTAGTTAAAAAACGCCTGCCCCCCCGGACACGGCATCAATACCCGCCTCTGGATACGCATAGCTCAGTGCAGCGCTTTCTCTCGCACTGGAAACCCGATGCAGGCGTGTTTGTCGAAAGTGAAATCTGGCCTCAGCTGATCGTCGAAAGCGCCAGGGCCGGCGTGCCACTGGCCCTGCTGAACGCCCGTCTTTCGCAGAAATCTGTCGAGGGTTGGAAAAAGCGGCCTAAAACTGCGCGTTTCATACTGGACAGTTTTTGTCTCTTCCTGACCCAGAATGACCGAACCGCAGCCAATCTGATCGACATGGGTGCCAAGCCTGAGCGCGTGAAACCCGGCACCAATCTCAAAGCCATGTCCGATCCGTTGGACATCGATGAACAGGCGCTGTCCGACATCCGCACGCAACTCTCAGGCCGCCCTGTCTGGATCGCCAGTTCTACCCATGACGGCGAAGAGGAAACCGTGTTCGCAGCGCATACAACGCTGCTTGAACGCTGGCCCGATTTGCTCCTGCTTCTGATCCCGCGCCATCCGGAACGCCGTGACGAAGTCGCCAAACTTCTACATCAGGCCAATCTCACAGCCGCTTTCCGCACGACGGGTGAACCGATAACGGACCAAACTCAAACCTACGTCGCCGACACACTGGGCGAAACCGGCACGTGGTACGCGCTCTGCCCCATCGTGTTCCTTGGTGGATCGTTGAAAGAGATCGGCGGCCACAACCCGTTTGAACCCGCCCAAGCTGGGGCCGCCATCCTCACCGGCCCGGGCTATTTCAACTTCGCCGAAACCTTCGCGCCCCTGATCAAGAGCGGAGGCGCAATCGAAGTCCAAACCGCCCACGACCTCTCCGATGCCGTTGCAACCTGGCTATCCGACGACAGCGCCCTGACCACCGCGCGCAGCGCTGCCCAAACCTGCGTCAGCACTCAAAAAGACGCTCTGAACAAGGTTGCGGAAACGCTCTGCACGCACCTGAACCTTGCACCAAAGGCGCAGGATCCCTCTTCATCTGGCTAAAAATATCTCGGGGGTGTGGGGGCAGAGCCCCCACCCTCACCATCAGGCCGCCGGCATCCGCTGTTCAACGATCTCGGCCCACCAGCTGCACCCTGCAGGAATAGCCTCATCGTTAAAATTGTACTCGGGATGGTGAACCATGGCGGTGTCGCCATTGCCAACCAGAATATACGCCCCCGGGCGCTCCTCGAGCATAAATGCGAAGTCTTCACCGCCCATCACCAACGGAGCCTCTTCGCAGGCCCCAGATACGGACTCGGCCACTTCTGCGGCAAATTCGGTCTGTGCGTCGCTGTTCACCATGACCGGATAGCCGCGGATATAGGTCACATCCGCCATACCTCCGAAGGTCGCCGCCACCCCGTTGCAGATCTCATTGATCCGCTTTTCGGCCAGATCACGCATGTCGCTGCTCATCGTACGCACCGTGCCTTTGATCTGCACCGTCTGCGGGATCACGTTGAACGCCTTCGACGATGTCTCGAACGAGGTCACTGAGACCACCACCTGATCAATCGGATCTGCGTTGCGCGACGCGATGGTTTGCAAGGCCAGCACCGCCTGCGCTGTCATCACGGTTGTATCGACGGTTTCCTGCGGTTTCGCCGCATGTCCGCCGCGCCCTTCAAAAGTGATGTCGAACTGATCAGTTGCGGCAAAGAATGAGCCCGGACGGATCGCGAAGCTGCCAACCGGTTTACCCGGCCAGTTGTGCATTCCGTAGACCTCCTGAATGTTCCAGCGGTCCATCATACCGTCTTCGCACATCTCGCGACCACCGCCGCCTCCCTCTTCAGCGGGCTGGAAGATTACGACAACGGTGCCGTCGAAGTTCCGCGTTTCCGACAGGTACTTCGCAGCCCCCAACAACATCGCCGTATGACCGTCATGCCCACAGGCATGCATGGCCCCGTCTGTTTTTGAGGCATAGTCCAGACCTGTCGCCTCGTGGATTGGCAACGCATCCATATCCGCGCGCAGGCCAATGACCTTTCCCTTGCTGTCAGACTTGCCCTTGATCACACCCACAACGCCGGTGCGGCCAATTCCGGTGACCACCTCATCACAGCCGAACTCTTTCAGCTTCTCCGCAACCATTGCGCTGGTACGATGCGTTTCGAACAGAATTTCGGGGTTCTCGTGCAAATCCCGTCGCCATTCGGTGATTTCGGCCTGCAATTCGGCAAAGCGGTTTTTAACTGGCATGTCTTCTCTCTCCTAATTCAAGCCGCCGGCATCCGGCGCTCGACCATTTCGGCGAACCACGAGCATCCGATTGGAATGATCTCGTCATTGAAATTGTATTCGGGGTGGTGCAGCCCGGCGCTGTCGCCGTTGCCCAGAATGATGAAGGCCCCAGGACGTTCTTCGAGCATGAACGAGAAATCCTCGCCACCCATAACCATAGGAGCCTCGCCGCAGCTTCCACCAACCGCAATCGCGGCCTCTTCGGCGTAGCCGGTTTGTTCTTCGGCGTTGATCGTGACCGGAACGCCTTTGTTGTAAGTCACGGTCGCGGTGCCGCCCATCGTGGCTGCGATGCCGGTGGCAACTTCGGTCAGCCGCTTTTCGATCATGGCGCGCATCTCATTGGAATGGGTGCGCACCGTTCCCCGCACGCGGGCCGATTGCGGGATCACGTTGAACGCCTTCGATGATGTCTCAACCGAGGTCACAGACAAAACACCCTGTTCAATCGGGTCAGCGTTGCGCGAGACAATTGTTTGCAGCGCCACGATCAACTGAGACAACATCACCGTCGTATCCACCGTCTCCTGCGGTTTGGCGGCGTGGCCGCCATGACCTTCCAAATGAATGTCGAACTCGTCCGCCGCCGCCAGCAACGGGCCCGAGCGGATCGCGAACTGCCCCGTGGGCAGGCCCGGCACATTGTGCATCGCATAGACTTCCTGAATGCCAAACCGGTCCATTAGCCCGTCCTGACACATGGCCTCGGCCCCATTGCCACCCTCTTCGGCAGGTTGGAAAATCACAACCGCAGTGCCGTCGAAATTGCGTGTTTCGGCCAGGTATTTCGCAGCCCCAAGAACCATCGCTGTATGACCATCATGCCCGCAGGCATGCATCGCATCAGGCGTTTTCGAGGCGTAGTCCAGCCCGGTCTGCTCCTGCATGGGCAGCGCATCCATATCCGCCCGCAACCCAATGGCCCGACCTTGCGTATCAGTCTTGCCCCTAATAATGCCAACCACACCGGTGCGACCGATGCCGGTGACAACCTCGTCGCAGCCGAATTCTTTCAGCTTCTCCGCCACCAACGCACTGGTGCGGTGGGTGTCGTAGAGGATTTCGGGGTGTTCATGAATGTCACGCCGCCAACCGGTGATCTCTTCATGCAGCTCTGCAAGGCGGTTTCTGATCGGCATGGCATTCTCCCTATGTTAGGCGATGGGCAATCGTCGTTCCACAAGCTCGGCAAACCAGCTGCAGCCGGCGGGAATCGCGTCGTCATCGAAATTGTATTCCGGGTGGTGGCACATGGCCGTATCCCCGTTTCCAACAAAGATGTAGGCTCCGGGCCGTTCTTCAAGCATGTAGGCGAAATCTTCTGACGGCATGATGGGATCGGTGCTATCGTTCACCTTGCCTGCAACAGCGACGGCGGCTTCGGCGGCGTATCCCGTTTCCGCCTCGGAATTCACGGTCACCGGATACCCAGGCGTCCATGTTACCTGTGCGGTCGCACCAAAGGCCGAGGCCGTGTCTTCGGCAATCCGACGCACACGTTCCTCGGCGATGGCGCGATATTCGGGGTCAAGCGTCCGGACAGTGCCCTTTAACCTGACCGTATGTGCAATCACGTTCGAGGCCACACTGTCCGTCTCGAACGTACCGACGGTCAGTACAACGCGTTTAATCGGATCGACAGTTCGTGCTACAACCGACTGCAAAGAAACAACAATATGCGAAGCAACGAGCGTTGTATCGACAGCTTCATGCGGGGCCGCAGCGTGGCCGCCTTTGCCTGTCACAACGATCTCGAACTCATCGGACGACGCGAGCAACGCACCGGGCCGGATCGCGAACTCGCCCACCGGAAGGCCGGGCATATTGTGCATACCATAGACCTCGTGAATGCCCCAACGATCCATCAACCCATCCTGACACATGGCCAATCCCCCGGCCCCGCCTTCTTCGGCCGGTTGAAAAATCAGCACCACAGTGCCATCAAAGTTCCGCGTCTCTGCCAAATATTGCGCCGCCCCCAGCAGCATCGAGGTATGGCCGTCATGCCCACACGCATGCATTTTGCCGGGAACTGTCGAGGCATAGTCCAATCCCGTTGCCTCTTCGATCGGCAAGGCATCCATATCTGCGCGCAGCCCGATCACGCGACCTTTGGTATCCGTGCGGCCCTTGATCACAGCAACAACACCGGTTTTGCCGATGCCGGGCGTGATGTCATCGACGCCAAACTCTTTAAGGCGGTCGATCACAAAACCCGCAGTCTCGTGGACGTCATACATCAGTTCGGGATGCATATGCAGATGGCGGCGCCATTTGGTGATCTCATCCTGCATCTCGGCAAGTCTGTTTTTTACCGGCATCGGATGCCTCCTTTCAAAGGGCTGGTCAGCCTGAAAGTTTATCGACCAGTCGCTGCATGAACGCGCGCCCTGCTTCGAACTGCGAAACCGAGATAAACTCGTTCGGTTGATGCGCCTGCGCGATGTCGCCAGGGCCACAAATGACCGCGGAATACCCTGCTTCCTGAAACTGGCCCGCTTCGGTGCCGTAACTGACCACATGGCTAGCATTGTCACCGGTCAGAGCGCGCACCAGAGCTTCGGCCTCACCATCCTGTTCCGGTACCAGACCGGGGATCGAGAAGTTCTCGGAAATCTCGATCCGGGCCTCGGGATGTACGACCTGCATCCGCGTCTCAACCGCGCGCACCTGCTGGAAATACGCATCTCGCCAGTCGGCCTTGGCCTCATCCGGGACTGTGCGGAAATCCAGCATGAAATGGCAATCCTTGGCCGTGATGTTATGAGCCGTACCGCCTTCGATCATACCCACATGAACGGTGGTCCAGGGCGGATCAAACACCGCCGCCGTGTCACTTGGCGTCGCAGCCCGGTTGCGGGCGTTCTGTTCGTTGGCCCAATTGATCAGAGGCGCCGCCTCCATGATCGCATTGACGCCTGTATGCATGATTGAGCTATGGACCTCGAACCCGATCATATGCGTGTCATAGCCAAAACCGCCCTTGTGACCCGTGACAGCCTGCATCACCGATGGCTCACCGACGATCACAGCCGACCCTTTGGGCAAAACCTTCTGCATTGCCTCAATCATGGGCGGCGCGCCGGTGCAACCGACCTCTTCATCAAAGCTCAGCGCCAATTGAAGCGGGCGTTTGAGATCGGCATATTGAGCCTCGACGAAGGCCCAGATGGCCAGCGCGTCAAATCCCTTCATATCGCAGGTGCCGCGGCCAAAATATTTACCATCTTTCTCGGTCACAACAAACGGGTCGGTATCCCAAGGTTGCCCGTCGACCGGCACCACATCTGTGTGGCCAGAAAGGACGACCGCGCCTTCCTCCCAAGGACCCACATGCGCAAAGATCGCGGCCTTGTGCGGTTGGTTCGGGTCAGGCCAGCGATGCGCCTTGATCCCGTGCTCGCCCAGATATCCTTCGACCCAATCGACCAGCGGCAGGTTGCTTTCGCGGCTTACAGTTGGAAACGAGATCAGCTTGGTCATGATCTCAAGCGGCGTCAGACGCTGTGCCATGTGGGTCAGTATCCGCTATCCGTGGTCAGGATAAAGTGCCCGGGTTCGACCTCGCGATACGTAGACGGTTCCGGCTTGTAGTCAATCGGATGAATGGGCGACGGGATCGATTTGAAATTCAAGTCTTTTTCCGATTTTCGCTGATTTGGATCAGCAATCGGCACAGCCTTCATCAGCGCCTGTGTATAGGGGTGCTGCGGGTTTTCGAATACACGCGCGCGCGGTCCAAGTTCCACGATGCGCCCCAGATACATAACGCCCACATAGTGGCTGACACGCTCGACCACGGCCATGTCGTGGCTGATGAACAGGTAGGACAGGCCAAGTTCAGATTGCAGCTCCATCATCAGGTTCAGAACCTGAGCCTGCACAGATACATCCAGCGCCGAAACCGCCTCATCCGCGATGATCAGTTTGGGGTTCAGGGCCAGTGCACGGGCGATGGCAATCCGCTGACGTTGACCGCCTGACATCTCGTGCGGGAAGCGACGCATGAAGCTGCGAGGCAATTGTACCTTGTCGAACAGTTGCGCGACCCGGTCCTGCAATTCCGACCCTGAGGCGACGCCGTAGTTGCGCATCGGCTCGGCCACCTGATCGACCAGTTGCATCTGCGGATTGAGCGAGGCAAATGGGTCCTGAAAGATCATCTGCATATCCAGCCGTGCCTTGCGTAGGCCGGACGGATCCAGTTTCATAATGTCGACGCCGTCCAGATTGATCTCGCCCGCCATAGGCTCGACCAGCCGCAGGATCGAGCGTCCAGCCGAGGATTTTCCACACCCCGATTCGCCCACAAGGCTCAGCGTTTGTCCCCTGTTGAGGGTAAAGGACACATCTTCGACCGCATGAACGTTCGAGATAGTACGACGTAGCAAGCCCCCTTTGACCGGGAACCGCGTTGTCAGATTGTTGACGGTCAGCAGAACCTCTTCGGTGCCCGGAATGGGGGCGATGTTCTGCCCTTCGACCCCCAGCAGTTTCATGGGTTCAGGCGCGGATTTGCCGCGCATCTCACCCAGCTTCGGCACCGCCGCCAGCAGCGCTTTGGTGTAGTCATGCTGCGGGTTCTCGAAGATTTCTTTTACGGTGCCCTCTTCAACCTTGTTTCCGCGGAACATGACGACAACCCGATCGGCCATCTGCGCCACCACGGCCATGTCATGGGTGATGAACATCACCGCCGTACCTGTTTCCCGCTTCAACCGGTCCATCAATGCCAGAATCTCGGCCTGAATGGTCACATCCAACGCGGTCGTGGGTTCGTCCGCGATGAGCAAACGTGGCTCGCACGCCATCGCCATCGCAATCACAACACGCTGTCGCATGCCACCCGACAATTCATGGGGGTACTGTTTCAAACGACGCTCAGGTTCAGGGATTCGAACCTGACGCAGCAGCTCAAGCGCGCGCTCCTCGGCCTGCGCCTTGGACATTTCTTTGTGGATGCGCAGCCCTTCGGTCAGCTGGCGTCCGACCGTGAAAACCGGGTTCAGCGCTGTCATCGGCTCCTGAAAGATCATCCCGATCTCATTGCCGCGAATCTGTTTCATCAGATCCTGATCGGCGTTTGATAGGTCCATCTCTTCGCCGTCGCGGCGGTCAAACAGTAGCTCTCCACCCGCGATTTCACCGCCACCAAACTCAACCAGACGCATCAAAGACAGTGAGGAAACCGATTTCCCTGAGCCAGATTCGCCAACGATACAAACGGTTTCGCCAGGATTTACTTCGAACGAGACATCCTCGACACCCACCACGGGGCCATCTTTCGTTTGAAACTCGACCCGCAGTTTTTTGATCTGTGCAATAGGTTGATCCAGCACGCACGCGCTCCTGTTGGTAGTCTTTTTTTGTTCGGATGCCCGACGCTAAGGCGGCAAGGCAGGAAAAGTCAAACCCGTTGCCATTTTTCCCGACGGCAACCCTTGCTTTTTTCCAGAGTTCTGTTTCGATACCTCGCGTAACCGTGATGGGGAGATCATGGATTCCGTGGATCTTAGCAGATTTTGCGGCAACAATTCAGACCCTTACCCAAAGCGGCAACGCCAAATCCGCAGGCCTTGCGGAGATAATCGAGACACGGAAGTGTCCTTTTCGGGAGTTTATTATGAAGATCAAAACCCTTTTGCTCGGTGCGATCGCAAGCACGGCGATGGCCCCGATGGCCTTGGCCGAGCGTGGATCGGACGGCAATGTCAGCATCATTTATTGGCAGGCTCCGTCGATCCTGAACCCCTTCTTGTCGGGCGGAACCAAGGACGTTGAATCCGCATCGCTGGTGATCGAACCGCTCGCGCGTTATGACCAGGACGGCAACATGGTGCCCTATCTGGCGTCAGAGATCCCGACCGTTGAAAACGGTGGCGTCAGCGAGGACCTGACTTCGATCACTTGGAAAATTGCGCCGGGAATCACCTGGTCGGACGGCTCGGCGTTTACCTCGGCAGATGTGGTCTTTACCGCGAATTACTGCATGGACCCCGATGGCGGCTGCGCGCAGGTCACCAAGTTTGAAGGCGTCACCAACGTCGAAGCGGTGGATGATCTGACCGTCAAGGTCACCTTCGACAAGCCAACCCCGTTCCCCTATGGCCCGTTTGTGGGTGGCGAAAGCCCGATCATTCAAGCCGCTCAGTTCGCAGATTGCATGGGCGCGAAAGCCCCCGAATGCACCGAGCAGAACTTTAACCCCATCGGCACTGGCCCGTTTGTTGTCACCGAATTCAAGCCGAATGACGTGATCACCTTCAAGGCGAACGACAACTATCGCGATCCGGCGAAACCTGCCTTTGCGACAGTCACCTTCAAGGGTGGCGGCGATGCAACGGCGGCTGGTCGTGCTGTTATGGAAACCGGCGAGTTTGACTATGCCTGGAACCTGCAGCTGGCGCCCGAGGTGATCGCGCAGATGCAAGAAGGCGGCAAAGGTACCCCGGTCGCTGGCTTCGGTCCACTGGTCGAGCGTATCATGCTGAACCAGACCAACCCCTCGCCTGACCTGCCGGAAGGCGAGCGGTCGACAGCAACGCATCCGCACCCGTTCCTTCAGGACCCGGCCGTTTACAAAGCCATGTCCATGGCTATCGATCGGCCGCTACTGGTTGAGATCGGCTATGGTCAGGCAGGTAAAGTGACCTGTAACTGGGTTCCGGCCCCGGCTGCGTTCAACTCGACCTCGATGACCTGTGACACGCAGGATATCGCTGGTGCGAACGCCCTGCTGGACGAAGCAGGTATCGTTGACACCAATGGCGATGGCGTCCGTGAAAAAGACGGTGTTCCGCTGAAAGTTGTCTATCAAACGTCGACCAACGCCGTCCGTCAGGACTTCCAGGCGCTGATCAAGGAATGGTGGAGCCAGATCGGTATCGAAACCGAACTGCGCAACATCAACGCTTCGGTCTTCTTCGGTGGTGACCCGGGCTCGCCTGACACGTTCCAGAAGTTCTATGCCGATGTTGAGATGTATGCCAACACCTTCAACGGCACCGACCCTCAGTCCTATCTGGGCAACGGTCTGTGCGACAAGGCACCTCGTCCCGACACACAGTGGCAGGGTGAAAACATCAGCCGCTTCTGCAACGAAGAGTTCGATAAGTTGCACGCACAGCTGGCCGAAACTGCCGGTCTGGAAAAGCGCGCCGAGATCGCGAAACAGCTGAACGACATCATAGTTGAAAACGGCGGTATGATCCCGCTGGTGCACCGTGGTCGTCTGTCGGCGCATGCAAACACCCTGGGTGGCGTTGTCCTGAACGTTTGGGACAGCGAGCTTTGGAATATCGCTGACTGGTACCGCAAGACCGGTTCCTAAGCGTTAGCCTTGCAAAGCCGCGCCCCGATCTTCGGGGCGCGGTGCTTTGCACACCACCCCAACAAGAAGACGCATATAAAGGCGCCTCTTAATGCTTAATTTTACCATCAGACGACTGATATTGGCGGTGCCTACACTGCTGTTCATCAGCCTCGTCATCTTCCTGCTCCTCGAACTCGCACCTGGCGATCCGATGGCACAGGTTCCGCTCACCGTTCCCCCCGAAGTCAAAGAGAAGATGCGCGAAGCGCTTGGCCTTGGCCAACCGATGCATATCCGGTTCTGGAAATGGATCGTTCAGTTCTTCTGGATCGAACCTCAGGTTCTGATCGACCACATGTTCGGCACCACCTTTTCCGAAGGTGATCTGCGTGTGATTTCGTGGCAGACCCGTTCGCCGGTCATGGACATCGTCGTTCAGCGCATCCCGCAGACCCTGTGGGTTGTTGGCACCGCCTATGTGGTTGCGATCCTGATCGCTCTGCCCATCGGCATCTATTCGGCCTATCGCCAGTATTCCTGGTTCGATCAAATGGGCACTTTTGTGTCGATGGTCGGCTTCTCGGTCCCGCCCTTCTTCTCGGGCGTTCTGGTGATCGTGATCTTCTCAGTCCAGCTGGGCTGGTTCCCTTCGATCTATGACACCACGCTGGTGGTCAACAGTTGGGACAGCTTTGTCGTGCAACTCAAGCAAATGATCATGCCGGTCATGGTTCTGGCGCTTCAGATCACCGCACAGCTGAGCCGCTTCATGCGCGCCTCGATGTTGGACAACCTCAATCAGGATTACGTTCGCACCGCCCGCGCCAAGGGTCTCAGCGAATACACCGTTGTCATGGTCCACGTCCTGCGCAACTCGATGATCCCTGTGGTCACAGTGATCGCGCTGGGTATCCCCGCCATCTTCGGCGGCGCCATCATCACCGAACAGGTTTTCAAGGTGAATGGCATCGGCCAGTTGCTGATCGGGGCCATTCAGGCCAATGACCTGCCGATGGTTCAAACTCTGACCTTCATCTTTGCCGTGCTGATCGTACTGTTCAACCTGATTGCAGACGTGCTCTACGGCATTCTGGACCCGAGGATTCGCTATGACTGATCATGATCGTACGGATACGCTGGTCCCGGATGAAGGTATTGCGCCGGCCTCCACCGCCCTGCCAACCGCAGGTGTGATGGACGACCTGTCCACCCCACCCCGCAGCCAGTGGCGCGATGTGTGGGATCAGTTCAAAACCCACAAGGGCGCGATGATCGGGGCGGTCCTGTTCATCTTCATCGTCGCTGCAGTGTATCTCGGCCCGTATCTCTGGACCATCGACCCGACGCAGATCGACATCCGGTCGCGTAATCAGGGGCCAAGCTGGGCGCACCCGTTTGGCACCGACCAGTTGGGGCGTGATATTTTGGCGCGGATGATGTCGGGTGGGCAGACCTCGGTATCGGTCGGCATCACCGCGATGCTACTGGCGCTGTTCCTGGGCTCATTCATCGGCGTGGTCGCCGGGTTCTTCAAGCGGCTCGACGGGCCGCTGATGCGCCTGACCGACCTGTTCCTAGCCCTGCCTCTGCTGCCCTTGCTGCTGGTCATGATGCTGCTGTTCCGCGAGCCCTTGTCTGCGGCCTTCGGGCTGGAACGCGGGATTTTCATCCTGATTGTCTGCGCCATCGGCATCACCTCGTGGATGCCGACAGCCCGGATCGTTCGGGGCGATGTTTTGGCCATCAAGGAACGCGAGTTCGTTTTGGCAGCCCGGTCCATTGGCACCAGCAACAGCCAGATCATCACGCGGCACATCCTGCCGAACGTGCTGTCTCCGATCATGGTGTCGGCGACATTGGGGATTGCCACGGCGATCATCACTGAAAGCGCGCTGTCCTTCCTGGGCTTGGGCTTCCCGCCCGACTTCCCGACCTGGGGCCGCTTGCTGTTTGATGGCGTTGACTATCTACAACAATACCCCGAGCGCGTGTTCTGGCCCGGCCTGGCAATCTCACTGACCGTTCTCAGCGTAAACTATCTGGGCGACGGCCTGCGCGATGCGCTGGATCCGCGTATTCGCGGACGTTAATCAAACTCAGTCGGCGCGCTTAAGCGCGCCGGCGCACACGACGATCAGAACGGCAAGCGGCAGTAAGACACCAAAGGCCATTCTCAGCGTCAGCAACTCTGCCAAAAACCCAATCAAAGGCGGGCCAATCAGCAGACCGCCATAGCCAAGCGTCGCCACACTTGCGATAGCCTGCCCCGGCGGTATCTTTGGGTCATTCGCGGCACGGCTAAACGCCAAAGGCATAATCACCGCATATCCCACGCCCATCAGCGTAAAGCCCACCAAAGCCAGCGGAGCGGCCCCGGCCGAGACAACACAAAACACGCCCATAGCGGCAAACATCCCGCCGCCCCGTGCCGCAGAAACCGGCCCGACCCGGGCAATCACCAGCCCCCCCGCAAGACGACATACCACCATCGCGACCGAGAACACTGCATAACCCAAGGTCGCAATGCTTTCGGCAGCGCCAGTGACGTCGCGCAGGAATATCGCACTCCAATCCGCGACGGCCCCTTCGCCCAGCGCACCGCACAAGGCCGTGAACCCCACCAGGATCAGCACCCCAGACGGGAACGCAAAAACTGATCCCTGCGACTGCACCGACCGGCGAGATGTCCATTGCACCCAGGACAGCGCCAGAGCCAAGGCCACGACCAAACCACCTGCGGCAAGAAAATGCTGCAACACGTTCATCTGCATCTGAACAGCCGCATACCCGCTGATCGCACCCAAGCCCGCCCCAAGGCTCCACATCGCGTGGAATGAGGACATCAACGGTTTCTCATAGGCGCTTTCAACTTCGGCGGCCCAGGCATTCATGGCCACATCCATCGACCCGT
Organism: Ruegeria sp. AH12; assembly: GCF_056541465.1. NCBI lineage: Bacteria > Pseudomonadati > Pseudomonadota > Alphaproteobacteria > Rhodobacterales > Roseobacteraceae > Ruegeria > Ruegeria sp. AH12. The sequence goes on from NZ_JBQFYL010000002.1 coordinate 397,165, forward strand.
GAAACGCCCCGAAGACAAACAGAAAGACAGCAAGCAGGGTGAAACTGTCAGCCAGCCCCAACAGCACCAGAGATCCGGTATAGAGAACCGCGATAACCCGCGTGATTGCAACGGCGCCAAACCGGTCGGTCAATCGTCCGGTGATGGGAAAGGAGCACACCGCGCCCGCTGCCATGAACAGCAGGCCATAGCCCAACGCCTCATGGCTCAGCTGCAGATGATCCCGAACCGCCGGAATGCGCGAGGCCCAGATACCGAACAACGCACCGTTGAGGATGAACATCGCTGTCACAGCCCGCCATGCTGAAACGACATTGATCACAGGGATGCTCCGATTATGTGACTATCGCTGCCGGTCACTAGTACAAGGCTAGCCCCGCTGTGCAAGTGACGTCATTCCAACCGCTTGCGAATTCTGTGGACGGCAGCCCAGACCATCAAAATGACCGGCAACGTGATCAAGGCGGTCAATGTACCCTTGCTCAATCCGGTCGACGTGAGCGGATACAATACGTAGCTCACCAGCGACACGGCATAGTAGCTGATGGCTACAACCGAAAGCCCCTCGACAGTGTGCTGCAGACGCAAGGCCAGATCCGCACGCTTGTCCATGCTTTCCAACAAAGCCTGGTTCTGTGCACTGCGTTCCACATCGACCCGTGTGCGCAGCAGATCCCCAGCACGGATGGCCCGATCCGACAGGGTTTGCAGGCGTTTTTCTGTCGATTTCACGGTGCGCATAGCCGGGTCGTAACGGCGCATCATGAAATCGGCAAAGCTCTGACGGCCCATGAACCGTTCTTCCCGCAACACGGCGATGCGCTGATTGACGATGGCTTCATAGGCACCCGTCGCCCCAAAGCGAAAGGCACAGCGGGCAGACAAGGTTTCCAACTCGGTCGAGATGCGCAGCAGATCAGGTAACAGATCGTCAGGGTGGTTTTCTCCATCGGTCATCTCGCCCATCAACGCGGTCAGTTTCTGGTCTAGTTCACCAATGCGCGGGGTCAGGTCTTTGACCCGAGCAAAGCCCAGCATGGACATCGCCTTGTACGTCTCAATCTCGCACAGGCGTTGAATGATGCGCCCAATCCGACGCTGACCGGTGTCTTCAGAGACGAACAACGCAAAGCGCATATGACCCGCGGGATCGATGCGGAAATCGCTGGCACAGATGGCGGCATCATCCAGAACGCATGAAACGGCTAGGCTTTCGGGTTCGAACCAGTCGGGCAAAAGGGCACGGACCGCATCTTGATCTGGCCGCCGCACCACACGCATTAGGATCGATGTGATTCTTTTGCCCGGGCTGGCCATGACCCAATCCGCTGGAAACACCTCAAAATCAGCCGGATCAAACGCCCGGGCGCTCACATTCTGAGAGATCGCGGTATAGGTCACAAACTCGGTATGCTGTTCCCACTTCAACCAATGGCGCCCGATCTGACCCGCGTAGTGCGTGGCGTCTGGCTGGGGACGAGACGCACCATAACGCGTCAGCAACTCCGTCAGATGAGCGATATCCGTCTGACGCTCCCCTTCTATCGCCGCCGCCGGTTTCTTGATTGCTAGAAACGCAACTGTGCACGGCACCTCGGCGCTCGGAAAAGGCCTCGCGTGCAGTTCATTGGCCAGCGCATAGCGCAAGGGATGATCATCAATCGGCGTCATTTTTGGCTCCGTCTTACCGGGGGCACTATACGACACAGTCGAGATACATCAATTCTCTTTTTATTTCATATACTTACAGGAATGCAACGGTATACAAACCCGCTATCTCATTGATTTGGCTGCCACAGCTCGATCGGATTGCCTTCCGGGTCATGAATGCGGGCGAACTTACCAACCTCGCTGTCCCAGTCGGGATGGGTCTCAACCTTGATCCCCGCGGCCTCAAGCTGTGCGGTCATCGCCGCCAGATCATCCACGCGAAAATTGATCATCCATTGCTGCTCGGCCTTTCCGAAATACTCGGTGTCCTGCGCGAAGGGGGCAAAGACCGTGTAGCCCTCGCGCTGTTTCCAGGGCACTGGATCATAGTGATTGACCCCAAGATGGGTCGCGTACCAGTCCCGCAAAGCGTCAGGATCCCGGGCCCGAAAGAAAACCCCGCCAATACCGTTCACTTTCTGCAAAGCTACCTCCTGTCACCGTGCTCCGGCTCAGAATAGCACATTCCACAGGCTTCATCTGGCCCCAAATATCCTGGGGGTTTGGGGGCAAAGCCCCCAACTCTACCCAAAAAAGAAAAGGGCGCCCGCAGGCGCCCTTTGCAATTTGCTAGCAACATTTGATCAGTCGATCATCGGCAGCAGCTTGTCCAGCGACTGCTTGGCATCGCCATAGAACATGCGCGTGTTCTCTTTGAAGAACAGCGGGTTTTCGATGCCCGAATAGCCGGTGCCCTGACCGCGCTTCGACACAAAGACCTGCTTGGCCTTCCAGCACTCCAGCACCGGCATACCGGCGATGGGGCTGTTGGGATCCTCCTGCGCCGCAGGGTTCACGATGTCGTTCGAGCCGATGACGATGGCAACATCCGTTTCCGGGAAATCGTCATTGATCTCATCCATCTCCAGCACGATATCATACGGCACTTTCGCCTCGGCCAGCAGCACGTTCATGTGGCCCGGCAGACGTCCGGCAACGGGGTGGATCGCAAAACGCACCTCTTTGCCCTTGGCACGCAGCTTGCGAACCAGTTCGGACACCGATTGCTGTGCCTGCGCCACGGCCATGCCATAGCCCGGGATGATGACAATGCTGTCCGCATCGTTCAGCGCAGCGGCCACGCCGTCAGCCTCAATCGCGATCTGTTCGCCTTCGACAGCCATCTGCTCGCCCTGCGGGCCACCGAAGCCGCCCAGGATTACGCTGACAAAGTGACGGTTCATCGCCTTGCACATGATGTAGGACAGGATCGCACCCGACGAGCCGACAAGAGCGCCGACAACAATCAGCAGGTCGTTGCCAAGGCTGAAGCCAATCGCGGCTGCCGCCCAACCCGAATACGAGTTCAGCATCGACACAACCACCGGCATGTCGGCACCACCGATGCCCATGATCAGGTGATAGCCGATAAACAGCGCCGCCAGCGTCATCAGGAACAGCGGGAAAAACCCACCCGAGCTGGTATACCAGATCAGACAGATCAGCGAGAGACCTGCAGCCGCCGCGTTCAGCATATGACCACCAGGCAGCTTGGTCGCCGCCGAGGTCACTTTGCCCGCCAGCTTGCCATAGGCCACGACCGAGCCGGTAAAGGTGATTGCACCGATGAAGATGCCCAGGAACAGCTCAACATGCAGGATCGCCAGTTCCGCCGGGGTCTTCTTGGCGATCAGCTTGGCAAAAGCGCCAAGGTCGGACAGGTCCGCCTGGCTGGCACTATCCGCAATCGCCATGACCTGCGCCACGTTTCCGATCTCGAAATGCGCGTTAAAGCCCACGAACACGGCCGCCAGACCGACCAGCGAGTGCATTGCGGCCACCAGCTGCGGCATCTCGGTCATCTGGACGCGCTGCGCCACGTATTGACCGATTAGACCACCGCCGATGATCAGCAGAATGGACAGCAGCCACAGGCCCGAACCCGGACCGACCAGCGTGGCGAAAACCGCCAGCGCCATACCAACAATGCCATACCAGACCGCGCGCTTGGCGCTTTCCTGGTTCGACAATCCGCCGAGCGACAGGATGAAAAGGACAGCCGCAACAACATAAGCGGCAGAAGTAAAGCCAATCATATGCCCGACCTCCTTAGGATTTCTGGAACATGGCGAGCATGCGCCGGGTTACGAGGAAGCCGCCGAAGATATTGATCCCGGCCATGAACACGGACAGTGCAGCCAGCAGAATAACCAGGAACGACCCGGACCCAATCTGCATCAAGGCCCCGACGATAATGATCGACGAGATCGCGTTGGTGATCGCCATCAGCGGTGTGTGCAAGCTGTGCGCGACGCCCCAGATCACCTGGAAGCCCACGAAAATGGCCAGCACAAAGACGATGAAGTGCTGCATGAAGCTGGCCGGAGCGATCAGCCCCACCAACAGCATCAGCGCACCGCCACCCCCCAGCAGGGTGAACTGCTGTTTTGTCTGCGCCTTGAAGGCCGCGATCTCCTGCGCCTTCTTCTCTTCCGGGGTCAGTTCCTTGACCTCGGGTTTCTTCTGCGCCGCGATCGCCTGCACCTTGGGTGGTGGTGGCGGGAAGGTGATGTCGCCTTCAAATGTCACGGTCGCACCGCGGATCACGTCATCTTCCATGTCATGATTGATCTGACCGTCCTTTTCAGGCGTCAGGTCGGTCATCATGTGGCGGATGTTAGTGGCATAAAGCGACGACGATTGCGCCGCCATCCGGCTGGGGAAGTCGGTATAGCCGATGATGGTCACGCCATTGTCGGTCACGATCTTCTCATCCGCGACGGTCAGCTTACAGTTGCCGCCCTTTTCCGCCGCAAGGTCAACGATGACCGAGCCCGGCTTCATCGCCTCGACCATGTCTTTGGTCCAAAGCTCGGGCGCTTCGCGGTTCGGGATCAGCGCGGTGGTGATCACGATGTCCATCTCGGGCGCCAGTTCGCGGAACTTGGCCAGCTGCGCTTCGCGGAATTCATCCGACTGAACCGAGGCATAGCCGCCTGTGGCCGCGCCGTCCTGCTGGTCTTCTTCAAAGTCCAGATAGACAAACTCGGCCCCCATGGATTCGACCTGTTCGGCCACTTCGGGGCGCACGTCGAACGCATAGGTAATAGCTCCCAGCGAGGTCGAAGTTCCGATCGCCGCCAGACCAGCCACGCCGGCCCCAACGATCAGCACTTTGGCAGGTGGCACCTTTCCGGCGGCGGTCACCTGACCGGTAAAGAAACGGCCGAAGTTGTTACCGGCCTCGATCACCGCACGATAGCCCGCGATATTCGCCATCGAAGACAGCGCATCCATCTTCTGCGCGCGTGAAATACGCGGCACCATCTCCATGGCGATAACATTCGCGCCTTTGGATTTGGCCAGTTCCATCCCCTCTTCATTGCCCGCGGGGTTGAAGAACGAGATCAGCGTTTTGCCTTTGGTCAGACGCTTCATCTCGGTGTCTGTCGGGATGCGCACCTTGGCGACAATATCCGCCGCTTTCCATAGTGCTGCCGCGGTTTTTACGACCTCAACACCCGCAGCCTCATACGTCGCATCCGAAAACCCGGCCGCCGCACCGGCCCCTTTTTCGATCAGGCACTCATAGCCCAGTTTCTGCAACTGCACGGCCGAGTCTGGCGTCATTGCCACTCGGTTCTCGCCATCCAGTATTTCTTTTGGTGTGCCTATTTTCACTGGCAGTCCCCCTCGCTTCTAAGGCCGGTCAGGTCCTCGGGTATGGATTGTTAAGAAAAGATGTATCTTGCGCAATTTTATTTCGCAAGCGCAGCATCCATTACGTTGTGTCATTCGGTTGATCTGGCTACACCCACCGTCTTGTTTTTTGTTCGTAGCGGGCGAAATCCGCGCGGAAGGTGCGGCGCATGCGGTCCTCCTCGGGCAGGATGAAACGACGTTCAAGCACCCAGACGAAGATCGGCACCAGAGCCAGTGACAGAACGGCGTCAAAGCGCAGAACCAAGCCCGCCAGGATCAAAACATCTCCCAGGTAGATCGGATTCCGGCTGCGTTTGTAGATGCCGGATTGCACGATTGCACTGGGTGTTTCATGCGGGATGACTGTCGTCTTATGGCGTCGGAATTCGGCAACGGCCAATACGGCCAGAAGAATGCCACCCCCGATCAGCACGCCGCTGAGAAGATCGGTCAACCCACCGTCAAGGGACAGGCCAAATCCCAAATAGCGTCCCTGCAACCAGGCAAGCAGGGCAAAGCCCACGAGCCAGACAGGGGGAAGGTCGATCCAGCGCATCGTCAATCCTCGGGGCTGACGTCACGTAAGGGCACGTGTCGTTTCTGGGCGCTGTCCTACCGCTTTGGGACCGAAATAGCAAAACCCCAGTTGTCGCATCAATGGACAGCAGAGACGGGATGTTTTACGCCCTAGGGGCAATGCTATCCAAATAAACAAAAAACGGGCCGCCATGACTGATTTCGCGACGACCAAAGACATGTTCATTTTGCCCGAGGGGATGATCTACCTCGACGGAAACTCTCTGGGCCCGGTTCCGAGGGCAGCGGCGGATCACGTGCATCAGATGATGACCGACGAATGGGGGCAAATGCTGATCACGGGCTGGAACAAAGCCGGTTGGATGGGTATGCCCGCGGCGTTGGGCGACCGGATTGGCAAACTGATCGGAGCGGAACCGGGCAGTGTTGTCGTGGGCGACACGTTATCGATCAAAGTCTATCAAGCGGTTGCATCCGCTCTGGAGCTAAACCCGGATCGCAAGGTTGTGCTGTCAGACAATGGCAACTTCCCAACCGATCTTTACATGGTTGACGGACTTTTGCGTTCGCTCGGCGATGACTATGAGTTGCGAGTGGTCGACCCTGAACAGGTGGCTGATGCCCTGACGGACGATGTCGCCGTTCTGATGCTGACTGAGGTCGATTACCGGACCGGACGCATGCATGACATGAAAACCCTGACCGAATTGGCGCACTCCTCGGGCGTGGTGACCGTTTGGGATCTGGCCCATTCGGCTGGGGCGATTCCTGTAGATCTGACGGGCTGCAATGCCGATTTTGCAGTGGGCTGTACCTACAAATACCTTAATGGCGGGCCCGGTGCTCCGGCCTTTGTCTATGTCGCCCCTCGATTGGCGGAGCGCGTGCGCCCAGCTCTGTCGGGTTGGCTGGGGCACGAGGCTCCGTTCGCCTTTGATCTCGACTATCGCCCTGGCGCGGGGATCGAACGGATGCGGGTCGGAACTCCTCCGGTCATTCAGATGGCCTCACTTTCGGTGGCGATGGATGTCTGGGATATGGCCGATATGACCGATGTCCGTGCCAAATCCATCGAATTGACCGAGCTTTTCATTCAACGGGTCGAGGCCACCTGCCCTGATCTGACGCTTGCCAGCCCGCGCGACCCAATGCAGCGAGGCAGTCAGGTCTCATTCCGATTTGCCGAAGGCTATGCCGCGATGCAGGCGCTGATCGCGCGCGGTGTGATCGGAGATTTCCGGGCACCGGATATCATGCGCTTTGGCTTTACACCGCTTTACATTGACGAAACGGATGTGGAGCAAGCGGTTGATATTCTGGCCGATATCATGCGCAACAGGCAGTGGGATCGGCCCGAATACAAAATCCGTCAGCGGGTTACCTGACCTCAAGCCCAGCGCCGATCATAGCGGCCAACTGCCGGGTGCGCTGTTCGAATTCTTCGGCGCTGGAGGCGGTCAGCTTGATCCCTTTCAGGCTGGCCGTAATCGTCTTTGCAGCCTCGTGGGGCGTATCGAACACGCGGGCGCGCCCTTTGGCCTGCATATCGGTCAGCCAGTTGGCAAACAGCAAAGTCAGTTCTGCCTCACCCTGTTCGACAATATCGGTGGACATGGATTTGGTCGTATCCAGCATCTCGACCCCATGGGGTGAAGCCAGTATCGCGGCCATTCCCTCCATTTGCGCCTGAATCGCTGCGTTCAACACCTGCGAGATCGATCCTGCGTTCTTCAAAGCAGCGGCTACGGCATTTGCCTTGTCAGCATAGTGCAGCCTGGTTAGTTCGCGAACGATCGCCTCTTTGTTCTTATAGTGCAGATACACGGCAGGCCGGGACATACCTGCACCTTTCGCAATGTCATCCATCGATGTCTTGCGGAATCCGTATTTCGAAAAAGCCTGGAAAGCCGAAGCCAGAATAGCCTTTTGCCGTATGTCGTCGCTCGTATCCTTCATTTCAGAAGCTCTGACAGTTTTCGTATATTTTGTCAATTGACATACTGACACTTTTCACCAATTATGTCAGATACTGCCACAGCTAACGAGAGGCGCGCCATGGCGACCACCCTTAAGATCAACGGAACCGCACATCAGGTGGATCTGCCTGATGATGTCCCCCTGCTTTGGGTGCTGCGTGATGAGGTCGGCCTGACCGGCACCAAATTCGGTTGCGGTGTAGCTGCCTGCGGGGCCTGTACCGTGCACATCGATGGCGAGGCGGTGCGGTCCTGTCAGGTGGCCCTTTCGGATGTCTGGGGTGACGTGACGACGATTGAAGGCATCGGAACGCCTGCGGCCATGTCAGCACTCCAACAAGCCTGGGTCGACCATCAGGTGGCGCAATGCGGCTATTGCCAGTCCGGTCAAATCATGCAGGCCGCAGCTTTGCTGGCCGAAAACCCCGCGCCCTCAGATGCTGATATCGATGACGCGATGCAGGGCAACCTGTGCCGCTGCGGCACTTATCCCCGAATACGTGCAGCAATTCACGACGCCGCTGGCAAACTGAAGGAGGCGTAAGAGATGGGCAAAGTTGGAAAAATCCTGCGCCGTACCTTCCTGATCGGGTCTGCCGCGATCGTTGGCGGCGTGGCTTTCGGTGCTTATTACGTAAGCCGACCCGCAACGAACCCGCTGAAACCCGGCGAGGGTGAGGCTGCACTGAACCCGTTTATTCTGATCGATCAGAACGGTGTGACGCTATTCGCACCCCGCGCTGAAATGGGACAGGGTGTACAAACCACCTGGGCCGCGTTGATTGCCGAGGAACTGGACGTTGACCTTGATCAGGTCACCGTTCTGCACGGGCCTGCTGCTGCGGCCTACTACAACTCGGCCCTGATTGGCGAAGGTCTGCCCAACAAGGGCTATGACATCCCGGATATCCAGTACAATTTGGGTGAAGCACTAGGGGTGTTGGGGCGTACGCTCAGCCTTCAGGTCACCGGTGGATCGACTTCGATGAAAGACGGGTTTGAACGGATGCGTCAGGCAGGGGCTTCGGCGCGCGAAACCCTGAAACGCGCCGCCGCCGACCGATTGGGCGTTGATCCAGCAGAGTTGCAGACCGCGTCTGGCCATGTAATCGCCCCGAATGGTGACAAGATCCCTTACACCGATTTGGCCGTTGATGTCGCCGATCTTGAGCCGGTCGAGGTTCCCCTGCGCGATCCCTCCGAATGGCGCTATCTTGGACAATCCCAGCCGCGTCTGGATATGGTGGAGAAGGCGACGGGAACGGCGGAGTTTGGCGTCGATGTCCGCTTGCCGGGTATGAAATTCGCAGCCGTGCGCATGAACCCTAAGCTGGGTGGTGCGATGAACGGATATGACGACAGTCCCGCAACCTCAATGCCGGGGGTCGAGAAGGTGGTCGATCTGGGCGCGGGTGTTGCGGTCATCGCCAACAACACATGGCTTGCCCAACAGGCGGTTGACGCCATTGATGTGGATTGGGGCGACGCCCCCTACCCACCCGAAACCGATCAGGTCTTTGCCGAGATCGCCAAGGCGTTCGATGACGCCCCGAACTCGACGATGCGCGACGATGGCGATGTCAGCGTTTTGCCCGAGGGCGCAACAGAGATCACAGCCGAATATCAGTTGCCCTATCTGGCCCATGCAACGATGGAGCCGATGAACGCCACCGCGCTTTACACCGGAAACGCATTGGAACTGTGGTGCGGCAACCAGGCCCCCACCCTGATCCAGTTCCGCGTTGCCAACACAGCCGGGTTGGAGACCGAAGCCGTGCAAATTCATACCACCTATCTGGGTGGGGGCTTTGGCCGACGTGGTGAGCTGGATTTTGGTGACATCGCCACCAAAGTTGCCATGGCGATGCCGGGCACTCCGGTCCAGACCACCTGGAGCCGTGAAGAAGACATGCGCCACGACTACTACCGCCCCGGCGCCATCGCCCGGATGCGAGGCGCGGTTCAGGATGGCAAAGCGGTTTTGATCGACGGGGCCGTCGCCTCACAATCCTGCACACAACAGGCTGTTCAGCGGTATACCGGCTTACCTGGCGCAGGCCCGGATAAGGTATTGGTCGAGGGTTTCTTCAACCAGCCCTACGGCGTCCCGAACTATCGCATCAGTGGACATATCGCCAATCTCGATATCCCTGTCGGGTTCTGGCGCTCGGTCGGCAACAGCCATAACGGGTTCTTCCACGAGACATTCATGGATGAACTGGCCCATGCTGCAGGCCGTGATCCGCTGGAATTCCGGCTGGAATTGATGCAAGGCGAGCACGTCCCATCCGCAGGATGTCTCGAAGCGGTCCGCGATATGTCGGGCTGGACGGGCCAGACACCCCGTGGTGTCGGGCGCGGTGTGGCCTTCACTTACAGCTTCGGCACCCCTGTTGCGCAAGTCATCGAAGTGGTGGATGAGGACGGCATTATCCGTATCAACAAGGCGTGGATCGCCTGTGACATGGGGCTTGCGCTGGACCCGGAGAATGTCAAAGCGCAGATGTTCGGCGGCATGATGTATGGCCTGTCAGCGGCCTGCTACGGCGAGATTACCTTTGCCGACGGCGAGGTGGAGCAGTACAACTTCCCCGACTATGACGCGATCCGCATGCACACTGCGCCACAGGTTGAGGTGCGCGTGCTGGAAACCAACCGCCATATGGGCGGCGCGGGTGAGCCCGGCACACCGCCATCCATGCCTGCGCTTGGCAACGCCCTGTTTGACCTGACCGGAGAACGAGCGCGCAGCCTGCCCTTGATTAATCAGTTTGATCTGTTGATCTGATGATATTGAGGCGGTCCGGCACCCATCGCCGGGCCGCTGCCAATATCACGCCAATCTCTGCATCTGTTGCAACGCGGTTCCTGAAGCCCAGTTCCGCACAGCGGCCCCAAACGCTTCAAACAGCGGACGAGACACCGGATCATTGATTGCATCCCATTCCGGGTGCCACTGAACCGACAGGGTAAAACCAGGCGCGTCTTTGACATAGATCGCCTCGGGCGTTCCATCCGGTGCATGGCCATCAATCACAACGCGTTCGCCAATCCGTTTGATGCCTTGACCGTGCAACGTGTTCGTCATCACTTCGGTCGCACCAAAAACATCGTGAAACACACCGTTTTCTGATAAGGTCACGATGTGGCGGAGGGCGAATTTTTCCTCAAGCGTCCCATCCGGCGGCATCCGGTGGTTCATCCGACCCGGCAGGTCCCGGATTTCCGGATAAAGCGTGCCGCCCATGGCCACGTTCACCTCTTGAAACCCGCGGCAGATCCCCAGAAAGGGCTGGCCACGTTCGACACAGGCGCGCACCAAAGGCAGCGTGATTGCATCCCGCGCCCGGTCGAAATCGCCATGCGCATCTGTGGCTGCTTCACCATATTCCTCGGGGTGTACGTTGGGGCGACCACCCGTCAGCAGGAACCCGTCGCAGACCTCAAGTAATTCATCAACCGAAACATACCGCGGATCAGCTGGTATCAGCAGCGGCAGACAGCCCGACACATTGGCCACGGCATCCGAATTCATCGTCCCACCCGCATGTGTGGGATATTGATCATTCATCAGATAAGAATTGCCGATAATACCAACAACGGGTCGCACCATTCCAATGTCCTTGCTTTTGCATTGATTGGAACTGACGCTATCGACACAAAGCAGCCCGTGCAACAGAGCACAGGCTGCATAACAGCGCAAAGCAATGTTCAATTGCGCACACGCCTATTAACTGGACAGTGCCGGGTCAGATTTCGCCCGTCAGCCCAGCTGCTTCGATCCCTGCCATGCCTGCGACGGCATCATTGTCAGAGGTATCGCCCGTCACACCAACCGCACCGATCACGGCACCTTTGCGGTCGCGCAGCAGAATGCCGCCCGGCACTGGCACGACCTGTCCGCTGTACACGCCGTTCACCGCGGCCATAAAATAGGCCTGCGCTTCAGCCCGCTGCATCTGCGCCGTGCCTGCCATGCCCAGCATGACCGCACCATAGGCCTTGCCCTGCGCAATGGCGAACCGGCCAGGGGCGGCACCGTCTTCACGCTCAAACGCGATAACATGACCGCCGGCATCCAGAACCACAACCGACAGTGGTTTTAGTTCCATTTCCCGCCCTTTTTCCATCGCTTTACGTATAATGGTCCGCGCCTTGCGCAAAGAAATACCCATACCTGATCCCTTCATCTGGCCAAAAATATCCTCGGGGGAGCGCGAGGGGGCAGACAGCCCCCTCGTTCCCGCAACTACCACTCAATCCTGACTGGCTTTGAATTCCAACCGCCGCGCATGCAGGACCGGTTCGGTGTAGCCTGACGGTTGAACCCGGCCCTTGAAGACCAGATCGCAAGCAGCCTGAAAAGCCACACCGTCAAATCCCGGCGCCATCGGAACATAGTTTGAATCGCTCGCATTCTGCCGATCCACCACAGCTGCCATTTTCTGCATCGCGGCCATCACCTGCTGCTCGCTCACCACATCATGGTGCACCCAGTTCGCCAAGGCTTGGGATGAGATACGGCAGGTCGCGCGATCCTCCATCAACCCGACATCATGGATGTCTGGCACTTTTGAACAGCCAACACCCTGATCGACCCATCGCACCACATAGCCAAGGATACCCTGCGCGTTATTTTCGATCTCACGGGTGATTTCCTCATCGCTCAGGTTGCGACCATCCAATAATGGAACCGTCAGCAGATCATCCAAAGTGCCGCGCGCGCCGCCCGCCGCAATTTCATCCTGCCGGGCCAGCACATCCACCTTGTGGTAATGCGTTGCATGCAGAGTTGCCGCTGTAGGAGATGGAACCCAGGCGCAGGTTGCGCCAGATTGCGGGTGGCCGATCTTGGCTTCCAGCATCTCTCCCATCCGGTCGGGCATCGCCCACATACCTTTGCCGATCTGCGCCTTGCCCTTGAGACCGCAGGCCAGTCCGATATCGACATTGCGATCCTCATATGAGGCAATCCACGGCGTGGTTTTGATGTCCCCCTTGGGCAACATCGGACCCGCTTCCATTGAGGTATGAATCTCATCCCCGGTGCGATCCAGGAACCCGGTATTGATAAACGCCACGCGCGATTTCGCGGCGCGGATGCACTCCTTGAGGTTTGCCGAGGTGCGGCGTTCCTCGTCCATGATGCCCAGTTTCACGGTGTTGCGTGGCAGTCCCAGAACGTCTTCGACCATGTCGAAAATCTCAACCGCGAACGCGACCTCTTCGGGGCCATGCATCTTGGGTTTGACCACATAAACGGACCCTTCGACCGAGTTCCCGCCGTCACGCTTCAGGTCATGCATTGCGATCAGCGTGGTGCACAGCGCATCCATCAGCCCCTCACCGATCTCATTGCCTTCAGCGTCCAATACGGCCGGGTTGGTCATCAGGTGGCCCACATTCCGTATCAACATCAGCGACCGGCCCTTTAGCGACGCCTGAGCTCCGTCAGCAGCGGTGTATTCCACATCATCCGCAAGCTTACGGGTGAAGGTTTTGCCGCCCTTCGTGACCTCTTCGGTCAGGTCGCCCTTCATTAAGCCCAGCCAGTTGCCGTAGGCGACAACCTTATCTTCGGCATCCACGCAGGCGACCGAATCTTCGCAATCCATGATGGTCGACAGCGCTGATTCCAGGCGCATATCGGCAATGCCCGCAGGATCACTTGTCCCAATTGCGCTGGACGGGTCGATCATGATTTGAATGTGCAAGCCATTGTTTTTCAACAATACGAACGCAGGCTTATTTGCTTCCCCGCCGAAACCGGCAAACTGTGCAGGATTGGCCAACGCGGGGGTCAACGCGCCGGCATCGATGGTCAGCCCCGTGACATCAGCCCATGATCCTTCGGCAAGCGGCGCAACCTCATCCAGAAACGCCTTCGCCCATGCAATTACACGCGCCCCACGCTTCACGTCATAGCCCCCACCCGCAGGCAGATCGCCCATTGCGTCTGTCCCGTAGAGTGCATCATACAGGCTGCCCCAGCGGGCGTTTGCCGCGTTCAAAGCAAAGCGGGCATTGGTAATTGGCACAACCAGTTGCGGGCCAGGGGTCAGCGCGATTTCGGGGTCCACATTTGCCGTTTCGATCTGAAACGCGTCGCCCTCATCGACCAGATACCCGATCTCTTTCAGAAACGCCTGATAGGCGGAGGGATCCATGGGTTGCGATTTTTCTGCAAGATGCCAGCCATCAATACGGCTTTGAATGTCCGCGCGTTTGGCCAGAAGGGCACGGTTCTTGGGCCCCAGCTCTTGAACCATACGTGCAAGACCAGCCCAGAAATGCTGGGACGATACGCCTGTCCCTGGCAGCGCCTGCGTCTCGATAAACTCAACCAGTATTGGGTCTACCTGCAACCCGCTCAGGGCCTGTCTGCCACTCATATGTTGCTCTCCTGCGATTGTGTGCCGATGTATGCCAAACTGACTTAGGCCGAATGTTTCCGATAGGCAACTTTTGTCGAAGGTTTCCCATCGCACAGTTTTGCTTAAAGCTGTTTCAAAAGCCGCAAGACAATCCCGCAGGCTGGTTGCAGCCCCGGATCGAAGCTCCTAACGTCGCGAAAAACCCAAAACCGATGCGAGGCCTCGGATGCGCGACGAAACCGGCAAAACGATCTATCTGAAAGACTACACACCCTTTGGGTTCCTGGTGGACAGCGTTCACCTGACCTTTGATCTTGCCCCGCATGCAACGCGGGTTAAATCGCGCATCGCGTTTAGGCCAAACCCCGATGCCTCGGATCGCCGCTTCTATTTGCATGGGGAAGAGTTAAAGCTGATACGTGCGTCCATTGATGGCACAGAAGTGAACCCTGCAGTGACCGAGCAAGGTTTGACTGTCGATGTCCCCGATACTCCATTTATCTGGGAAGCCGAGGTTGAAATCGACCCGGGCAACAACACCGCGCTTGAAGGGCTCTATATGTCAAACGGCATGTACTGCACTCAATGCGAGGCTGAAGGCTTCCGCAAGATCACCTACTATCCCGACCGCCCCGATGTAATGTCCACATTCACAGTACGGATCAACGGCGACCTTCCTGTTCTGCTGTCTAATGGCAACCCATCGGGCAAAGGCAAAGGCTGGGCCGAATGGACCGATCCCTGGCCCAAACCCGCCTATCTGTTCGCGCTGGTCGCCGGAGACCTGATCGCCCATCTCGGTCAGTTCACCACCCAATCGGGCCGCGAGGTCGAGCTGAACCTCTGGGTCCGCTCCGGTGACGAAGGCAAATGCGCCTTCGGGATGGAGGCGCTGAAGAAGTCCATGAAATGGGATGAGGACGTCTACGGCCGCGAATACGATCTTGATGTGTTCAACATCGTCGCCGTGGATGATTTCAACATGGGCGCGATGGAGAACAAGGGGTTGAACATCTTCAACTCTTCCGCCGTGTTGGCCAGCCCCGAAACCTCGACCGATCTGAATTTCGAACGGATTGAGGCCATCATTGCGCATGAGTATTTCCACAACTGGACCGGCAATCGCATCACCTGCCGCGATTGGTTCCAGCTGTGTTTGAAAGAGGGGCTGACGGTGTTCCGTGATGCGCAGTTCACCTCCGACATGCGCTCAGCTCCGGTGAAACGCATTCACGACGCCATCGATCTGCGCGCACGCCAGTTCCCCGAGGATAATGGGCCATTGTCGCACCCTGTCAGACCTGAGAGTTTTCAGGAAATCAACAACTTCTACACCTCGACAGTCTATGAAAAAGGCGCCGAGGTGATTGGCATGTTGAAACGGCTGGTCGGGGATACGGCATATGCCAAAGCGCTAAACCTCTACTTTGACCGCCATGACGGGCAGGCCTGCACGATCGAGGACTGGCTACAAGTGTTCGAAGACACGACAGGCCGCGACCTCAGCCAGTTCAAACGCTGGTACAGCCAATCCGGCACGCCTCGAGTTTCCGTCGCCGAACATTGGGACAATGGCACTTATACCCTGACGCTTCGCCAGCGCACCGAACCTACGCCGGGTCAGGACAACAAAGCGCCTCAGGTGATACCCGTGGCCGTGGGCCTGTTGGGCCCCAATGGCGATGAGGTGCGCGCCACCGAAATACTGGAACTGACCAAAACCGGGCAGAGCTTTACCTTCTCGGATCTCACGGCCAGGCCGGTACCGTCAATCCTGCGAGATTTCTCGGCGCCGGTGATCCTTGAACACGATCACACCAACGCAGATCGTGCCTTCTTGCTGGCCCATGACACCGACCCATTTAACCGCTGGCAAGCCGGGCGTTCGCTGGCCGAAGATACGCTACTGCGCATGATTGCAGAGGACGCAACACCAGGAACCGACTACCTGGACGGGTTGCTGGCCGTGCTGCGCGATGGGGATTTAGACCCCGCCTACCGAGCGCTGATGCTGGGCCTGCCCACACAATCGGAACTTGCGGCGGCTTTACACGAACGGGGCCGTGCGCCCGATCCGATGGCGATCTGGACCGCGACCGAAACCTTGCGGCAAGCCACAGCCCAGCACCTGCAAGACCTGTTGCCCCGCCTGCATGGCGAAGCCCTCGTGGACGCGCCCTATGCGCCGGATGCCGAACAATCCGGCAAGCGCGCACTGGGCGGTGCGGCATTGGCTTTGACCACCCGTCTGGATGGAGGCGCACTGGCGGCTGAATCCTACGCGAAGTCGGATAACATGACCTTGCAACTCTCGGCCCTGTCCTGCCTTCTGCGTGCCCGGAAAGGCAAGGCGGAATTGGCCGGATTCTATGATCAATGGCAGCATGATCGGCTGGTCATCGACAAATGGTTCGGTTTGCAAGTGGCAATGGCCGCGCCCGAAGTCACGGCGGATGTCGCACAGAAGCTAGCGGAACATGCTGACTTCAATTGGAAAAATCCCAATCGATTCCGCGCTGTGTTGGGTGGTTTGGCGATGAATCATGCAGGCTTTCATCAGCTTGATGGCGCAGGGTATCAACTACTGACCGATTGGTTGATCAAACTGGATCCCGTGAACCCGCAAACCACAGCGCGCATGTGTTCGGCCTTCCAGACCTGGCGGCGGTATGATGCGGGCCGACAGGACCTGATCCAGGCGCAACTGACCCGCATTTCCGAAACACCAAACCTGTCGCGCGACACGACCGAAATGATCTCGCGCATCCTGGGCGCATGACGACCTACACGTTCACGCGGCGCAATCGGAACCCTCGGGCAGTCATTCTTCTGATTGGTATCTACGCGACTTTGCTTGCGCTGATTATTCTGTTTGACGCCGTATGGTGGCTGATGGCTTTGCTGGCTTTGACCACCCTGCCCGCGATATGGGATGTTTTGCACGACAGCAGCGCAGGTATTCAATTCGATCAGGATACGCTGCGCTGGTATTCCGGCAAACGGCAGGGCCAGATCGCTTTGGAAGAGGTTGATTTCTTTCGATTTGATACGCGCTGGGATTTCTCGGTCCGCGTCTCACTGGTGCTGAAATCAGAAAAACGCATCCGCCTGCCCGATGAGTCGTTGCCGCCGCATCAAGAGTTTGAAAACGTTGTCACCCAAGCCGGTTTCCGCGTTGAGCGCCATCATTTCTCTGTTTTCTGAAACGATCCGCACAGCGGAGTGCGATTGCACAGGATTCATGGAAGGTAACGCGCATTTAACTTGAAATCGTCGGGTTTTCCGGCCAGCCTACCTTGCAGTTACCAGTTTTTAAGTTCTCGAGTTCCACTATGTTCCGCATTGCACGGGCATTCTCTGCCCGATTTTCACCTCACAAACCTCAGGCCGCACCTGATTTCTGTCCGGCTAATTCTGCTTTAGCCGCAGCTTTACCCGAACAGGGTCAGTTGAACATTCCTGTTGCCAAACTTGACCCCAAGGATCTTGTGGGCCGTGAGATGATCGAACGCGGGCGTCATCTGGCGCGTCAAGATCGGTGGGATGAATTGTCCACAGAAATGCGCGCTGCGGATCAGACTGGCGCGACGGCGCCGGATGGGATGCCGATTGCCGATTTGTTGGGTTTTGGCGCCCGGTCTGACGTGGTTTTGGCGGCGGAACATGCCTTGTCAGATGGCAAGGCCGTATCCGATTACGATCTGCTGGGCGGGATTTCGGAACTTGAAACCGAGATGCGCGACCATCCGGGTGACCCAATGATTGCTGCAATCGTCGCGCTGGCACATATCGATATCGCGTGGGCCTGGCGAGGCAACTCGGCGGATGCGACTTTGCCCGCGCTGCACAGTTCGCGTTGCGCGGCCCATTTCGACCGCGCCGGGCAAATCCTGCCGGACTGCACGGCTGCCGCACCCGATAGCCCGCTCATCGCTGCGGCGAACTGTGCGTTGCTGGCCGGTCAACGCAAGGAGACCGCTCGGGTCGCCGAGAAGTATGAGCGCCTAATTGGCCTCGACCCGAAAAACCAGCGCCATATGCGCGCGATGGGCAGCCATCTGCTGCCTCGCTGGTTCGGCAGCTATGAGGAGCTTGAACTGCAAGCCCTACGCAACGCGGCCAGAACACACGACACATGGGGCGCAGGCGGTTACACATGGGTCCAGTTCGACGCCATTGCGATGGACGCCAAAGCTTGCGCGCGGGTGGATGTCGAGTATTTCCTTGAAGGCCTGCGCGATATTCTGCGGCTGCACCCCGGTCAGCAAATGGTCAATATGCTGTCCGCTTATTGCGCGATCACGGTGCAAAACGGGCTGGGCTTGAACGAAAAGGCCGATCAGGTCCGCAACCAGATGCGCGAGACCGCCAATTGGCTGATCCGCGACCATCTGACCGAACTGCATCCGCTGATTTGGGCCCATGCAACTGCGGGCTTCAACAACTCAGTGCGTATCAATTCACCCGAGCGATTTGCAGCACGTGGACAGCGCGATGCGCTGCGTACGATCGGCGATTTCTTCCGGGATGAGTTGGGCAGCGGCAAGGATGTGACCTTTACACCCACCGGTCTGCAATTCTCGCAGCACTGAATCGCGCCTTTCCCCCTTGCCCCTAGGCCCCGCCGGGCCTAATACGCAGGCTTAGACTTCTGCGGAAATGAGGCGCGACATGCTCGACCTGACATACGAAATGCCCAAAATCAAAACCATTGCCGGGGCCAAGCACGACTGGGAACTGGTGATCGGGATGGAGGTGCACGCTCAGGTCTCGTCCAATGCCAAGCTGTTTTCCGGCGCGTCGACCCAATTCGGGGCCGAGCCGAACTCGAACGTGGCCTTCGTGGACGCGGCGATGCCCGGTATGCTGCCGGTGATCAACGAATATTGTGTGGAACAGGCCGTGCGCACCGGTCTGGGTTTGAAGGCGGATATCAATCTGAAATCGGCCTTTGACCGCAAAAACTATTTCTACCCTGACCTGCCACAAGGCTACCAGATCTCGCAGCTTTATCACCCCATCGTAGGCGAAGGTGAAGTGCTGGTTGAGATGGGCGATGGCACTGCGCGCATGGTCCGTATCGAACGTATCCACATGGAGCAGGACGCGGGCAAATCGATCCACGACATGGACCCGCATATGTCCTTTGTTGACCTGAACCGGACCGGCGTCTGCCTGATGGAGATCGTCTCGCGCCCCGACATTCGTGGCCCGGAAGAGGCTGCGGCTTATATCGCCAAGCTGCGCCAGATCATGCGCTACCTAGGCACCTGTGATGGCAACATGCAAAACGGCAACCTGCGGGCGGACGTGAACGTCTCGATCTGTTTGCCGGGGGCTTATGAGAAGTATCAGGAAACGCAGGACTTCTCGCATCTGGGCACGCGCTGCGAGATCAAGAACATGAACTCGATGCGCTTCATCCAGCAGGCGATTGAGGTCGAGGCCCGCCGTCAGATCGCAATCGTCGAAGGCGGTGGCACCGTCGATCAAGAAACACGCCTGTACGATCCGGACAAGGGTGAGACCCGCTCGATGCGGTCCAAGGAAGAAGCGCACGATTACCGCTATTTCCCAGACCCTGACCTACTGCCTTTGGAGATCGAACAGGCGTGGGTTGACGACATCGCCGCCAAGCTGCCTGAGCTGCCCGACGAGAAAAAGGCGCGGTTCATCGAAACGTTCGGCCTGACCGACTATGACGCCTCAGTCCTGACCGCCGAGGTCGAAAGCGCCGCTTATTTCGAAGAGGTCGCCAAAGGCCGCAACGGCAAGCTGGCCGCGAACTGGGTCATCAACGAGCTGTTTGGGCGCCTGAAAAAAGAAGATCACGACATCACCGACTCGCCTGTATCTCCGGCGCAGTTGGGTGGGATCATCGACCTGATTTCCTCGGATGCCATCTCGGGCAAGATCGCCAAGGATCTGTTCGAAATCGTCTACACCGAAGGTGGTGACCCGGCGAAGATCGTCGAAGAGCGCGGCATGAAGCAGGTCACCGACACCGGCGCGATCGAGGCTGCTTTGGACGAGATCATCGCCGCCAACCCGGCGCAGGTCGAAAAGGCCAAGGTGAACCCGAAACTGGCTGGCTGGTTTGTCGGTCAGGTGATGAAAGCCACCGGCGGCAAAGCCAACCCCAAGGCCGTGAACGAGCTGGTTGCCCAAAAGCTGGGCTCATAACCCCGTTTTCAAAGTTCTGCGACGGAGTCAGGCCACCTGCTTGACTCCGTTTTCTTTTGCGCCCTTTCTTCCGCACAGGAGAGGTGCCATGACCAGAAAATTCGATCAGGAACTTGAAGACCGTCTGATGCGCTACGCGGCTATCGACAGCCAAAGCGATGAGACATCGCCTTCGACCCCAAGTACGCCCATTCAGTTCGACATGCTGAACCTGCTGCAGCAGGAGCTGACTGAAATCGGCGCGCAGGATGTCGAGATGACTGGCGACAGCGTCGTTGTGGCGACCATTCCCGGCACCGCCGAAGGGCCGACCGTGGGTTTCCTCGCCCATGTCGACACCGCCCCGCAATTCAACGCAACCGGTGTCAAACCACGCGTCATCAAAGGCTATAACGGCGGTGAGATCACCTTTCCTGACGATCCCGATCTGGTTCTGTCGCCAGGCGAGCACCCTTATCTGGCCGAAAAGATCGGACATGATCTGATCACCGCTTCTGGCACCACTCTATTGGGCGCCGATGACAAGGCCGGCGTGTCCATCCTGATGACCATGGCGCGGCACCTGATCGAAAATCCAGACATTCCACACGGGCCCATCCGCATTGCTTTCACTCCGGACGAAGAAATCGGACGCGGCGTGACCGAGCAACTACCTAAGGACCTCAAGGCCGATTTCGCCTATACGCTGGACGGGCAGGAAGTGGGCGAGATCGAATATGAAAGCTTCTCGGCTGACCGTGCGGTGATCAAGATCACCGGCGTGTCGATCCACCCGGGGCTGGCTAAGGAAAAGATGGTCAATGCCACCCATCTGGCCGCAAAGATCGTACAGACCCTGCCGCAGGCCACACTGACCCCCGAAGTCACCGATGGGCGCGAAGGGTTCATCCATGTCACCGACATGAATGGCGGCTCGTCCGAGATGGAGATCAAGCTGATCCTGCGGGATTTCGAGATGGAGGGTCTTGAGGCCCAGCGCGATCTGGTGCGCAAGGTCTGCGACGCTGTTCAGGCATCCGAACCTCGCGCGACCATCACCTGCGACATCAGCCATCAATACCGCAACATGCGCTATTGGCTGGAAAAGGACATGACACCCGTTGATCTGGCCCGCGCAGCCTGCCGGGAACTGGGGATTGAGCCCCTCTCGGTTCCAATCCGGGGCGGCACTGATGGCTCACGCCTGACCGAGTTCGGCACACCCTGCCCCAACCTGTTCACGGGCATGCAGTGCATTCACGGACCGTTGGAGTGGATTTCGGTGCAGGACATGGCGCTGGCGACGGAACTTTGCCTGTCAGTTGTGACCAAAGCGGCACAGACCAGCGGTAACATGCGGAGCTAAATCTCGCCGATCCCGCAACGATGCTTTCGCCCGGGGACCAGCATGTTAAGTTGGCGCGAATATGGTTTAGGAACAGTTGATGCAGCGCTACGAATACAAGGTCATCCCCGCCCCTCAAAAAGGTGTCAAAGCCAAGGGCGTGAAAACGACCGAGGGCCGCTTTGCCGCCTCGGTCGAGCAGGTGTTGAACCAGATGGGCCAGGACGGCTGGGAATACCAGCGCGCTGAACTGCTGCCCAGCGAGGAACGCTCGGGCCTGACGGGGTCGACAACGAACTGGCGCAATGTGCTGGTGTTTCGGCGGGCGGTGGCGCAAGACGCGCCAGACGTCGAGACGGCACCCGTGGTTGCAGCCCCAACCCCCAGCGAAACCCCAGAAGGCCTACCGTTGGCGCAGCCGGTGCCAGGGCCGGATGCGGTTCAAGCCCCTGAGCCCATCGCCGAAGAGGCGGACGAGCCGCCATTGACATTGAAGTCGGCCGAGTTGGATGGCAAAACTGAGGAAAAAAATGGCTAGCCGAATGGCTAGTTCTCTACGCCTCTGGCGGACATTACTTGCATTGCTTTTAACTCTGTTTAGCTTAGCCTACGCTATCGCCGCGCAGTCAGAAACACAGCCAGAGGGCCTCAGTCTTCCATGGTGCCTGACGAACGTCGACGCCAAGGGCAGCCTCATCGCTGGACTCTACGGGACAGTGGCTTCTCCAGTGTCGTATGAAAACGTGATTTCCGGAAGTGAGAGTATCACGATCTTCCCAGGAAACAGGTCCGGGCTACATACCGAAATCCACGCTTACGACGTTTTCAAATCTTCCGCGTCAGACGGCACTCGAAATAGTACTTCCCTCAGCCGCAGCACTATTTTGACTTTTCTCAGAAAAGACGAGACAGAAGCTTACAGTTGTTTGGTGCAAATTGTTGAATTCAATCCCGATCTTCACAATTTGGAAGATCTGGAGTTTGGAAACTGTGAGTTGGTACATCAATACGGAGCGAAGGCTCCAATCGTTGGACATGTCCAGATTATTGAGCTCCCAGAGGATGTATCGGAAGTCAGCGGCAGACCCCGCGCGATAATTGATGCGGGGCCGCTCATTGATCGATCCGTTCAAGTTCGTGGCCAGGCTGAAGGACTGGGCAGCCTCTCATGGAACAAAGGGACACCGGACGATAGAGAGGCGAGCATCTACGAAATTGGTGGAGTTTGCCCATATTGGGTAACTCAACCGACCTCAACGGATGAAAACAAAATGCTGGAAGCAACGCCATTTTGCCAAGATGTTAACGGCGAAGACATAGTTTTAGCCGTCGATGGAAGAGCTACACTATTGCTGTCGGAGTATAGTAGAAACATCAATTTTTTCTCGGGCAGTCTGACACAAATTCTACCACCGATAGAAGTAGTCACACAACTAGTATTTGGATCCCCAGAGGTACAAGAATTCGAAGTGATCGCTTCTAAGCCCGGGCTGATGACGCTGGTTCGGCTAATTTACTATAGCGAAGAACGAAAGCTGACTTATGAAGCCTGTAAAGTCATCGTCATCCAGTAGAAAAAAAGGTCGATACATCAGCAATTTTCTTAACTCCGACAATGCAATGCGATGGTTCCATCAAACCCCAATATCCAACGCCAGTGCGTGGATGCGTGGCACGACGTCTCCCAACACCTTGTGCACGGCCCGGTGACGCGCCACACGGGATTGGCCCTCGAATGCTGCGGCGCGGATGCGAACGTTGAAATGGCTCTCGCCGCCTTCCTGAAAGCCTGCATGGCCGCGATGGCTTTCGCTGTCGTCGATCACCTCTAACTCTCGCGGGTCAAAGGCGGCTTGAAGGCGGGTTCGGATGTCCTCGGTTATGCTCAATTTTGTGCTCAGCGGCAAAAAACTTGCCGCCCCCCTCTTCTACTTTCGGCAGCTTAGACTAAACTGCTGCCTCCGAGTCGAAAAGATGCGTTCGTGAGGATAAAGCATGGCGAAATCAGACCCCTTTGGATTCGATATGTCCGTTTCCAGCGCCAAGAAAAAGAACCCGCGCGGGCGTCGGGGCATGTCGGGCGCATCTGAAACCTCGGTGCGAATCTGTGACCATCCCGGATGTCAGGAGCCCGGAAAGTATCGCGCACCCAAGGCCCCGGATGTGCTGGATGATTTCTACTGGTTCTGCCAACAACATGTGCGCGAATATAACCAGAAATGGAACTTCTTCGATGGCACGACCGAGGCCGAGCTGAATGCGCAACGCTCGAAAGACAAGGTGTGGGAACGTGAAACAAAGCCCATGGGCGACCCTGAAGCCCGCGCTTGGGCCCGTCTGGGCATCGAGGATCCGCATCAGGTTCTGGGCGCAAACAGCACCCAGAACAAAGGCCGCACGTCAGGCGGCGGCGGGCGCCGCCTTCCGCCGACCGAGCGTCGCGCCATTGAGATTCTTGAAGCCAATGACAGCTGGTCCAAAGCCGAAGTGCGCAAAGCCTATAAAAAGCTGATCAAGGTCCTGCACCCTGACATGAATGGCGGCGACCGGTCACAAGAGGAACAACTGCAAGAGGTGGTCTGGGCCTGGGATCAGATCAAGGACAGCCGGAACTTTAAGTAGCTTGGGGCTGAAAGTTAGTCCTTTATCGCAAGCTCTAAGATATTAAGCAGGCTAGCCGCGCCTTCGGCCAGATTCATCCCAAGCTCTGCTTTGTCAGCCGGGGACAAGTTCGACCACAGGCGGCCCGAGTGTTCGCCTTTTAAAATCACCGCATCCGCGCGACCGGTTTCAACATCCAGTGTCATGCTGAGGTCTTCGGTTTCCATCTGCAACGCAGGCGCCCCGTGGGTCAAATGGCGCAAGGCGGCCTTTCGCTCGGATTGCAGCTCTGCAATGCGCTGTTCGCGTTCGGCCTGATTTAGCGTGGCTGCTTTGTCCATGTCTTTGCGCCAGGCGCGCATCGCAGCAAGCACTGCGCCCCCTGCCGTAAGCGGCAACAATGGTGGGCACAGGACCCCAACCACAACACCCAAGCCGACCCCGGCCCCGACGCCATGTTTCAGAGCTCGCCCCCCTGCATTCAGCCGCATGGATATCGGAGTCAAAACGGTGTCAGACAGTGCACCAGACACGGTTTTCTGCAAATTCTCGAACAATGCCGGAGCAGACGCGGCGCGCGACAGTGTACCTGAAACACCGCTCTGAAGGCCGCTAACCAGATTAGGCATTGCAGTTGCATGCGATTTCGCACCCTGCCAGGCGGAGTCCGAAGCCGAAGCAAGGCCGTTGAACGCGCGCGTAAGGCGCGACGGCTTTTGATAGGGTTCGTCTGGGATTGCCGCGTATTGGGCAAGCACCTCAAGCTCGGTTTTAGCATCCATCAATTTGGATTGTTCCATGCGTCGTCTAGCCACTTTGGCCAACTGCGCAGCTCGATGAACCGAAATCAGAATCTGGTGTTTTTCATCATCCGATATAGACACCATCTGATCCATATCATCGAATATCGACATGATGGCGAGGAAGCTTGGTACATGAACGATATGGAACGCCCTGTTTTGCCGCCATTTGGCAGGCTCGGCTCTTAGAGCTTTGTCTATGTAGACCAGATCATTCTTTAAGGTTCCAATAGCGCGTCCGAAATCCCGATCAGCGGATTCGCGTCTTTCAACGAGTTTGACTAGAGCATCAATATTGCTCAGTTTTTCATCATCAACATCAATCATTTCCAAACTAGAACACGCTCTGCATAATCGACTTTTTATTGGTCGTAATTCTACCGACAGATGCATCGGGTTTCGAGTTATTTTCTGTCAGAAACGAACTTTCGCGCGCTTTTCATGACTCTCAAAATAACCGAGGCGTCGCGCTGAACCGTTAACCGGCTCTGGGGTCCTCAACCTGTTACAAAGCCTTGCTACGGCCTGTCCCTATGGGCTGCGCACTGTGCCCATATCCGAACATGACCTTTGACAACGGAATTCGATATGGAACCCCTCATCTATCACGCTCATACGATTGCTCTTTGTGTTGCTCTGGGCTCGGCCTTGTTGCTGAGCGGATATCTTTCTCTGAATCTGCGCCTTCCGCAGCTTGGCCTATGGCCCAGCGCAAACGGATGGCGGCATCATACGGCTTTTGGCCTGTTTCGGTTGTTCTGCGGTGCAACCGTTGTGTTTGCCCTGTCAGAAGTATGGGTGAACGGCTGGGGTCATTGGATCCGCTATGTGCTAGGCCTGCCGATCATGCTGATGTCCTTTGGCATCACGCTTTGGGGCTATCGGTTCCTGGGGCTCGATAACACCTATTGCGAAAGTGATGGGCTGGTAACCGGCGGCATGTATGCCTATTCGCGCAATCCACAATATGTCACCTCGGTTCTGGCAACGATTGGCTTGGGTATCGCCAGCGGGTCGTGGGTGACCCTTGGTCTGGCCGCCATCCTGTTCGTGATCTACTTTCTGTTCGTTCTGAACGAAGAACGCTGGCTGCTGCAGGGTTATGGCCGCGCCTTCCGCGACTACATGCACCAGACCCCGCGTTTCGTTGATGAACGCAGCCTAGTCCGGATGCGTAACGCCATTCTGGATTAAGCGTGGTTCTGCCCGCGATAAGGCCAGTTTGAAAGAAAGATCCTGTCAGCCATTTCATCACGCGGCTTTCCCTTGCCCTTGTCTGCAATATGTTGCACCACACACGGGTTCAAACCCGGTGAACGGGCCAAAGGATAAGGACAAGGCGCATGGCTGACGGATCGATCGACATCAACGCAAAACCAACCGAAGAGATTTCGGTTCGTGAAGTGTTCGGCATTGATAGCGATATGGCGGTCAAAGGGTTTGCTGAATCAAGCGACCGCGTCCCGGCAATCGACCCTACCTATAAGTTCGATCCGGAAACCACGCTGGCGATCTTGGCGGGCTTTACCCATAACCGGCGCGTTATGATCCAGGGCTATCACGGTACGGGTAAGTCGACCCATATCGAACAGGTCGCCGCCCGCCTGAACTGGCCCGCCGTGCGTGTGAACCTGGATAGCCACATCAGCCGGATCGACCTGATCGGTAAAGACGCGATCAAACTGCGCGACGGCAAGCAGGTCACCGAGTTCCACGAAGGCATCCTGCCCTGGGCCCTGCGCAACCCCGTTGCCATCGTGTTCGACGAATACGATGCGGGCCGCGCGGACGTGATGTTTGTGATCCAGCGCGTTCTGGAGCATGACGGCAAGCTGACCTTGCTGGACCAGAACGAAATCATCACACCAAACCCGAACTTCCGCCTGTTTGCCACCGCAAACACTGTGGGTCTGGGCGACACAACCGGCCTCTATCACGGCACACAACAGATCAACCAGGCGCAGATGGACCGCTGGTCTCTTGTCTCGACGCTAAACTACCTCAGCCATGATGCGGAAACGATGATCGTGCTGTCCAAGGCACCTTTGTACAACACCGCCGAGGGCCGCAAGACCGTCAGCCAGATGGTTACCGTTGCCGACCTGACCCGGACCGCCTTCATGAACGGTGACCTGTCGACCGTGATGAGCCCTCGGACCGTGATCAACTGGGCCCAGAACGCCGAGATTTTCCGCGATGTCGGCTACGCCTTCCGTCTGTCCTTCCTGAACAAGTGTGATGAGCTGGAGCGTCAGACCGTGGCCGAGTTCTATCAGCGTTGCTTTGATGAGGAACTGCCGGAAAGCGCGGCGAGTGTGAGCTTGGGGTGATGCGTTGCGGCCCTGGCATCGCAATTCTCGCCTTCATCTTGAGCGGTGCACATACCGCTTTTGCGGATTTGAAATTGCCTTGTGTGAAACCAGGGTACATCGGTTTCATTGATACAACAAATGCCCTCGAGGCCGGTGTATTCGCGGTTTGCAACACCGGCCCTCCTGCTAGAATCGAATATCGAGGGTTCGACGATGATCGAAGTTGGAGCATGCATTATGAGAACGCTGTCGTTATCTTTGCAGACAGCCTAGTCATGTTAGAGGGCGAGCCTTGGCTGAGTGTTCGCCCGCCATTGGATCAAACCTGCAATAGCAGCGCTATCTTGGGCCTGGTTAAAATGACTAATATGAGCTGCATGTTTGGGGATCAGGACAAGAAATGAGCAAACCCAACGACAATCCCGCTGATCCGTTCAAGAAGGCCTTGGCCGAGGCTACCAAGGTCATGGCCGATGATCCGGAACTGTCGGTGAGTTACACCGTCGATCCGTCGGGCCTGTCGGGTGAATCGATGCGGTTGCCGCAAGTCTCGCGCCGGATGACCCGCGAAGAGGTTCTACTGGCGCGGGGTACAGCGGATGCCCTGGCCTTGCAACGCCGCTATCATGACGACGCGACCCATGCGCGTTATGCCCCTCCGGGCGATATGGCGCGCGACCTCTATGAAGCGATGGAAACCGCGCGGTGCGAGGCGATGGGTGCGCGGGACATGCCCGGCACGGCGTCGAACATCGATGTGAAAATCGGCCATGAAGCGCTGCGGCGCGGATATGATCAGTGCAAACAACCGGCCGAGGCGCCTTTGTCCGTGGCCGCGGGATACCTGATCCGGCATCTGGCCACGGGGCGCGATCTGCCGCCTGCGGCTGAGAATGTCATGAACCTGTGGCGCGGGTTTATCGAGGAACAGGCGGGCGGAACGCTGGAAAACCTCGATGACATCCTTTCGGATCAGGCCGAGTTCGCCAAATTCACCCGGCAGGTGATCAAGGATCTGGGATACGGCGATCAGTTGGGCGATGACCCGGATGAGCTGGACGACGAGCAGGAAGATCAGGCCGAGGAAGACGCCGAAGAACAGCCCGATCCCGACAGCACCGGGCAGGATGATCAGGACGAACAAGACGCGGACGCCACGCCCGAGCAGACGCAGGAAGAACAGCAGGACCAGTCTCAGGCACAGGTCTCGATGGACGAGATGGCCGACGAAGAGATGTCGGATGAGGCCGAGATGCCAGATGGCGAGGCCCCGCTGGAGCCGCCTGCCCCGCCGCCTGCCTCCGAGGCTGATCCGGACTACAAGGTCTACCTGAACACGCATGACGAAGAGATTGCGGCCGAAGACCTGGCAGAACCGGCCGAACTAGAACGGCTGCGCGCCTATCTGGATCAACAACTGGATCAGTTGAAAGGCGCGGTCAGCCGACTGGCCAACAAGCTGCAGCGCCGTTTGCAGGCGCAACAGAACCGGTCTTGGGAGTTTGACCGCGAAGAGGGTATTCTGGATGCTGGTCGTCTGGCCCGTGTGGTTGCAAACCCGACCACCCCGCTGAGCTTCAAGGTCGAAAAAGACACTGAATTCCGGGACACGGTGGTGACGTTGTTGCTGGACAATTCTGGGTCGATGCGCGGACGCCCGATCTCGATCGCGGCAGTTTGTGCGGATGTTCTGGCCCGTACGCTAGAGCGCTGCAATGTGAAGGTCGAAATTCTGGGCTTTACCACGCGGGCGTGGAAAGGCGGACAGGCGCGCGAGGCGTGGCTGAACGATGGCCGTCCGCAGCAACCCGGTCGCCTGAACGACCTGCGTCACATCATCTACAAAGGAGCCGATGCGCCCTGGCGGCGTGCACGAGCCAATCTGGGCCTGATGATGAAAGAGGGCTTGCTGAAGGAAAACATCGACGGTGAGGCACTGGAATGGGCCCATCGCCGCATGCTGGCCCGGCGCGAGCAGCGCAAGATCCTGATGGTGATCTCGGATGGTGCGCCGGTCGATGATTCAACGCTCAGCGTGAACCCGGCGAATTATTTGGAAAAACACCTGCGCGATGTGATTGCGATGGTGGAAAAGCGCAAGATGGTCGAACTGCTGGCCATCGGTATCGGCCATGATGTAACCCGCTACTACGACCGCGCGGTGACCATCACCGATGTCGAGCAATTGGCAGGCGCGATGACTGAACAGTTGGCCGCGCTGTTTGACAGCGATCCTCGCGCCCGTGCCCGCGTGATGGGAATGAAGAAAGCAAGCTAGGCTTGCTGCGTCGGAAGAGTCCAGAAGCCTGTTAAAAAGGCGAAAATGCTCTGCAGGAACGGTCGGCGCGACCTCTTGGTTCGGGCAGCAGCGTTGCGCATTTGGTAGCGTGTCGGTTGGTGCTGAAGAAGCGCTGTGTCAAAGGGTGGCAACATGTTGAAATCTCCTGATGTTGATTGTCATTTTGCCACCCAGCTAAGCTGAGCGCTTGAAGGCCGCATTGAGAAATCCCTAAGAAACCTTTGGGATTGCCATTGGCGCTTGTGAGACCGCCCAAAACCGGATGTACTAATCCCATGCGCTATGAATTTGCAGATTGTGTTCTGGACGTGGATCGTCACGTTCTGACCCGCCAGGGCGAGGCGGTGCCTGTTGAACCGCAGGTCTTCGATCTGCTGAAGCTTCTGGCCGAACACCCCGGCAAACTGGTCGCACGTGATGAGATTGTCGCGCGGGTCTGGAACGGGCGCTTTGTATCGGAATCCACCATCAGCGCCCGCGTGGCCGCCGCTCGGCGTGCCGTGGGTGATGACGGCAAGGCGCAACGGATCATCCGCACAATCGTGCGCCGCGGGCTGCAATTGGCCGCAGAGGTTACGTGCGACCAAATCGTTTCCCAAAGTGAGCCGGCGCAGACCCGCACTCTGCGCTATGTCAAGGGTAGCAACGGTCAGGCGATTGCTTTTTCAGTAGCAGGTTCCGGCCCTCCAGTGTTGCGTGTCGGATCGGTTGTCTACGACATCGAAGCAGAATGGCGGCTGCCGTCGGAAAGGGCCTATCTGAAGGCCATGGAGGCCAAGTTCACTCTGTTACGATACAACAAACATCATCAAAGTGGCTGGGACGATCCAGAAGACACAGACTACGATGGTGTCGTCGAGGATATTTTGGCGATCACCAAGGCAGCAGGCTTTGGAAGCTTCGCGATTGTCTCGGAATTTGGCGGTTTGTTTTCGGCATTAAGATTTGCGACCCGATATCCCCAACGTGTCAGCAAACTGGTCATCATCGGAGGCTGGGCCGAAGGGCGCGATCACCGAGAAGGCGTCGTCGGGCCGGATTCAATTCGCAATCTGATTATTGAAGGCTGGGATGAGCGCGGTAGCGGCTATGCGGTGGGCTCGTTGCTCAGCTATTTCCCGGACGGCCCCCTGGAAACCGTGCGCGAGATGGTGGGCGAGTTGCAGTCCCTCTACTCGGTCGAGCAGAAACTACATCAGCGCGATTGCGGCAATACCGCATCGGTACTCCACTTGTTGTCTGAGGTGAAATGCCCGACCTTGATCCTGCATGGCCGGAATTGTGCGGTGCATCCCCTGTCCGAAGCGCGCAAGCTGGCTGCTGGTATTCCCGACGCGTCGCTGGTCGTGCTGGAAACCGCAAACATTATTCCGCTGCCCGGCAATGATGTCTACGACACCTATCTGCGCACCTTGACAGATTTTCTGTCCGACAACGACTAACCCGCAATGACGCTGGACATTTCTCGCGACAGGTCTCAGGTTTCACCGAAATTCGACAGCTGCAAGAGGCCCTCATGTTCCAGAGTTTCAAAGTCACTGCGCGCCCGGAACAGGGACCTCCGAGATTGGCTGCGCTTCGGGCCGAGTTAGAGCGTGCCGGGCTGGATGGGTTTCTGATTCCCCGCGCGGATGCGCATCAAGGTGAATACGTAGCGCCTCGGGATGAACGTCTGGCCTGGTTGACCGGCTTTACTGGCTCGGCCGGATTTTGCGTCGCGCTCGGGGATGCGGCGGGTGTGTTCATCGATGGGCGATATCGCACACAGGTCAAGGCGCAGGTCGCGGATGTTTATACACCTGTCCCATGGCCGGATGTCAGCCTGAGCGCCTGGCTGAAAGAGCAATTGCCGCATGGTGGAAAGGTAGGCTTTGACCCCTGGCTGCACGCGGCGGGCCAAGTTTCCGCTGCGGAAAAGGAGCTCGAAGGCAGTGGCATCGAACTGGTGCGCTCCGACAATCTGGTCGACCGGGTATGGGAGAACCAGCCTGCCTCACCGATGAACCCGGTCAAAGCACACCCGTTAGAGTTTGCGGGAGAAGCCGCGCGTGACAAGATCACGCGATTGGCGAGTGGGGTACAGGACGCAGGGTGTACGGCAGCGCTGATCACGCTGCCGGATTCGATCATGTGGCTGCTGAACATTCGCGGCTCTGATATCGCCTATAATCCGGTTGCTCATGGTTTCGCAATTTTGCACGCCGCAGGCCAGGTGGATTTGTTCATGGCCGCGCAGAAACTTGTCGAGGTGCGCGATCATCTTGGTGATGAGGTTTCGATCCATGACCCTGTTGATTTTCTGGATGCAGTTCAGAAGTTGGACGGGCGTGTTCAGGTCGACGCAGGCACGGTGCCGCAGATCGTGGCAGATATGCTGGGCGACAAGATGGTCGATGGTGGCGACCCCTGCGCCCTACCTAAGGCCTGCAAAAACCCCGCCGAGATTGCAGGCAGCGCCGAGG
Source organism: Ruegeria sp. AH12 (assembly GCF_056541465.1). Lineage (NCBI taxonomy): Bacteria > Pseudomonadati > Pseudomonadota > Alphaproteobacteria > Rhodobacterales > Roseobacteraceae > Ruegeria > Ruegeria sp. AH12. Next base: position 429,385 of record NZ_JBQFYL010000002.1, read on the forward strand.
CGCATCTGCGCGATGCGGTCGCAGTTGTCGAGACCCTGTGTTGGCTGGATGCGCAACAGCCCGGCAGCGTGACCGAAACGCAGGTCGTGACCCGGCTGGAACATAACCGACGCAAAGACAATGCGCTACAGGATATCTCATTCGATACGATTTCAGGCACCGGCCCGAATGGCGCCATCATGCACTACCGAGTGACCGAAGAGACTGACAGTCGGCTGCAGAATGGCCACCTGCTGGTTCTGGACAGCGGTGGGCAGTATCTGGACGGTACGACTGACATCACCCGAACCATCGCCATTGGTGAGGCGGGTGACGACGAAAAAGCATGTTTCACCCGTGTTCTGAAAGGCATGATCAACCTCTCGATGTTGCGCTGGCCTGTCGGTTTGGCTGGGCGCGACATTGAGTGTATCGCACGGGCGCCACTGTGGCTGGCCGGGCAGGATTTCAATCACGGCGTTGGCCATGGTGTGGGCGCGTATCTCAGCGTCCATGAGGGCCCGCAGCGTTTGTCACGCGTCAGCCATGTGCCCCTGAAACCCGGGATGATCTTGTCCAACGAACCGGGATACTATCGCGAAGGGGCCTTTGGCATACGCATCGAAAATCTAGTCGTCGTCGAAGATGCCCCAGCCCTGCCTGGTGGCGATGATGAACGCGAGATGCTGCATTGGCGCACTCTGACCTATGTGCCTATTGACCGCCGGCTGATCGTGGTGGACATGCTAACCGCCGCCGAACGCAGCTGGCTCAACGCCTATCACCACGACGTTGCGGAAAAAATCCGACCAAGGCTGGGCCCTGACGCTCAACTGTGGTTGGATGCCGCAACCGCGCCGGTCTGACACCGGACTGTTACATAGAACGGGCACAGGAGAGCCCCACGCGACGCTGAGGGAAAGGCAAGAAATGACAGAGATCACAATCGAGAAAGCTGATGGCAAGTGGAGCGTCCGATCAGGCGGTGCCATTCTAGGCGAAACGAACAATGCTCTGGTTCTGCTGGAAGGCGATCTGGAACCCGTAATCTATTTCCCTCGGTCCGACATCGCGATGGCTTTTCTGGACCAAACGGACAAGGTCACACATTGCCCGCACAAAGGGGATGCAACCCATTTCTCGATCGTCAACAAGTCATCGGTCACCGAAAATGCCGCGTGGAGCTATGAGAGCCCGATCCCCGGCGTAGCAAAGATCAAAGACTACATCGCGTTCTATCCGGTGGAGTCGGTGAAGGTGGAGCAGATCTAAAGCAATAGATCGCGCAATCCCCGACGCTGAGTACCTGTCGCTTTCCAGATGATCTAGGCTGGCCTTGAGGGTCTGCTTGCAACCAATATGATAGCTGCGATGAGCGCGACCACCGAGGCGGTATGCACAACCGTTCGGAAATCGTAGACCTGAGCGATAAGCCCAACGACTGGACCGGCCAGAAGACCTGTAATCATGAGGGTGTTCCAGTACATGGCCGTAGCCCGTGCGGGACGGTCGGTTGCGAATGACTGCACATAGCTGATGCCCAGGCTGGCGTAGAGGCCATAGTACAACCCTTCCAGTGCAGCGGCACCCAGCATTTGCGGAAAGGTCTGAACCGCCGCAAGGAGTTGTATGGTGATCACCGCCAGCAAAGTGGTGGCGATCAGAGCCGGACGCATTCCGAACCTAACTATGATCAACGGTGTGCTGAAGATCGCAAACACTTCGACAAAGGTTTTGATACTGAATGCCAGGCCCGGTGCGTAGCCAGGCAAACCGACCTCTTGCACATAGAAGACCGGCAGCGAGGTGAATGTCAGCGAATGCGCAAGCGACAGGCAGAACACAAAACCTGTCGCAAGCCACAACTGGCGCGACGCTGAAGCTTGCGCAACATCGCTGCCCGGAATTTCTTTGACTCCGGCGGCGATATCACGAGGCAGCGTCGTCCACCACAATGTCAGCCAGATCAAGGCGACGATGAAAGAGAGAACAAAGACTGCGCGCAAACCAATCTGATCGGCGATCAGAAAACTCACGGCAGGGCCGATCATCCAGGCAGTGGATGTTGTCGCGCGCATATATGCATTAAATCGGCTCCGCGCGATCTCATGCCGTTCAGCCATGCTGCCGCCAAGGCTGAACATGGTCGACACGGCGCTAGACCCGATGCCAAAGCCCACCGCGCCAATGGTCATGACCATCCAGATGGTCGGCAAAGCAGACAGCGTCAAAGTGGCCACAAGGAATCCTGCGATGGCAATCCCTACAAGCGGAAAGACGTGCGCACCACCATCAATGCGTCGCGCAAACTGCCTGTTCGCGAACAGGGTCAGGCTGAGCGCCAGAACAGAATACACGCTGATCACCCAGGGCTCGTACCCCAATCCGTCAACCAGAAAAAAGCCCATGAAAGGCACAATCATCGAACTGCAGATCGTGCCGCAAAACAGTAGCAACAGGAATAGCAGACGCGCAGAGGCTGGATTGGAAGGCATGACAGAAATGGATTGCAAACAGACGTACCATGTTTTTCAGGCCCGGCGAGGCATTGCAACTGCCGAGTTCAGATACCTCTGACACAGGTTTCTGCAAGCTCACGCATCTGTTGCGTGAATGTGAGCGCGACAGCGGTCAGAATATGGCCAAGCAGAAGTGGAGGATGCCATGTCAGTTTCACGCCGCAGCTTTGTTGGGGGGCTGAGTTTCAGCGCGCTGGCACCACGCGTGCTTTGGGCGCAGCAGGACCCGGTCCTGCAGGCACTGCGCAGCACGCTTTATTCCGGTCGAACCGAGTTTGAGACACAGATGGCCTATCTGACGCAGCGCAGAAAGCCGGATGTGGTGCCTGCCCTGCTGACTGCGATGCGATACGGGGATCGGCGGCGGGATGAAATCTCGGAGGTGATGGAAACCCTCAGCGGGCAAAAGCTAGGTACAGACTGGTTTGATTGGATGCTCTGGCAAGAGCGGAATCCGCAGCTGATCCCGCACCCATCGCTGATCCCCTTCAAGCGTGAGGTTCTGCTAGGCCTCGACCAAAACTTTGATCTGTTCCTCAGGCCCGAATACCTGGCACGGGATCGGATGAAAATCAGGCTGGAAGAGATCGCCTGGGGTGGGGTTTACAAAGACGGTATCCCTTCATTGGACAATCCAACCCTCCTGTCGGCGGCTGATGCCAGCTACCTCAAGGGTGACGATCTGGTCTTTGGCGTCTCGATCAACGGGGATGTACGCGCCTATCCGCTGCGGATCATGGGATGGCATGAAATGTTCAACGAAGTGATCGGAGGAGTTCCGGTCGCACTTGCCTATTGTACCTTGTGCGGGTCGGGCATTTTGTTTGAAACGCAGGTTGCGGGTCGGCGCAAACCGTTTGTCTTTGGCTCCTCTGGCTTCCTCTACCGGTCAAACAAACTAATGTTTGACCGCGAGACACACTCGCTGTGGAACCAATACACCGGCAAACCCGTGGTCGGCCCATTGGTTGATAGCGGGATTGAGTTGAAGCAGCGACCGGTGGTGATCACGACCTGGGACAACTGGAAGACCTCGCATCCTGGTACCCGCGTACTGTCGCTGGATACTGGGCATCGCCGAAACTATGGGTCTGGCGTGGTCTACCGCGAGTATTTCGCCTCGCCCGAACTGATGTTCCCCGCGCAGGTCGATCAATCCCAGCACCGACAAAAGGACTACATCTTCACGATCCGTCAGTTCGGTGCTGCGCGGGCATGGCCTTTGGACGCGTTCAGCCGCACCCGTGTGATCAATGATGCAATTGCGAACCGCCCTCTGGTTCTGATCGGAAACCCGGATCGCCGAACCGTGCGGGCTTATGAGCGGGCGGGGCACAGATTCAAAGCCTCTGACGGTGGACTGGTGGATGAGACAGGACGCAAATGGACACTGTCCGAAGAGATGTTAACCGGACCAGATGGCGCGCAACTGCCGCGCGTCGCCGGGCATATCTCTTATTGGTTTGCCTGGGATAACTATCTGGGTGACGCTGCCAGCGTCTATGATGGCTAGGAATGTTCCTCGGCCGCTGTGGCCGCCAACGCCCTGTTGTAGGCCTTGAGCGCATCGACATGATAGAGCGCGCCGATCGGGGTTTCTGACCCGTCCTCTTCTAACAAGATCACCGGAATACAAGGAATGTCTTCCCGGTCGAAATAAGGCATGGCGGCTTCCAGTGTGGCGCTCGCTTTGACGCAGAGGCCCCGCGCGATCAGTTCTTGCGCCTCATCTGCCGTAATCGAGCGCGCGTCGCCGATTGGCCGCATCACTGCCCCGGCGCGCAGCATGGCAAGCAGATAAGCTTGCGGGCCAGCGGCCAGATGCACATTTCGGCGCTCCAACTGAGTCAGGAAGAAAGACCGGTCCACCAAACGAGATGCCAGCGCCGTCGACATCGAAACCGAAACCATCACCGCCAAACCGATCTGCCAGTCTCCGGTCAGTTCAAACACGATCAACGTGGTCGAAATTGGTGCGCCCAGTACCGCAGCTGCAACCGCTCCCATCCCTGCAAACGCATAAAGCGTGTGGGTTCCCGACACGTCCGGCAGCAACCCCGTTGCAATCAAGCCGAAGGCCAACCCTGTCAACGCCCCGATCATCAAAGAGGGCGAAAATACCCCGCCGCCCATGCGACCACCCATGGTGATGGCCACCGCGATGGTTTTGATCACGGCCAGCAAGATAGCGGTCGTCAGAACCAGATCACCAGTCAACGCACGGATCGTGGTTTCATAGCCGACACCGATAATATGCGGAAACCAGATGGCCAAAACGCCCAGCATCGCCCCCGACACCGCCGGACGCAGCCATCCCGGCAAGGACAGGCGGTTCTGGACGTGGGTGCCGATGTCTTCGGCAAAAAAGATTGACCGCATCAATACCAAAGCAACGAGACCGCAGATCAGGCCAAGGATCAGAAAGGCGGGCAGCTCCACATAGAACTTCAGGGACCCCGGCGTATCCAGCGCGAATTGGGTCACATCCCCATAGGCCAGCCGGTTGATCACCGTTCCTGCGACCGAGGCAATGACGATGGGCGCAAAGGCGTGAACCGCGAAATGGCGCAGCACGACCTCAAGCGCGAACAAAGCCCCAGCAATGGGCGCGTTAAAGCTGGCCGAGACAGCAGCGGCAACGGCGCATCCCAACAGATCCCTGCCTGTGATCCCATCCGCATGAATACGGTTGCTGACCCATGTCGAAATAACTCCGGCCATATGCACAACCGGCCCTTCTCGACCGGTCGAACCGCCTGAGCTGAGCGTGATCAGTGAGGCAAAGAAGGACGCTATACCTGCCTTCGTCTCGACCCGGCCATCCGTGATCGCGGCACCTTCGATCACATCCGCAACCGACCGTACACGGCCATCATCAGTGAACCAGTTCAGGATCACGCCAACCAGCAAACCGCCCAGGATCGGGATGATCAGAACCATGTACCACGGCAGTTTCTCAGCATGGCTGTGCAGCAGCAGGATATCATCTGTGTCGTACAAATAGGCCTGTAAAAACTGGATCGCCTTACGGAAACCCAAGGCCATGAACCCGGCGGCAATCCCGATCACCAAAGCGATGAACCAGAACTGTATTTGACTGGGCCCGCGTCGGCGCATCACCCAAAAGGCATCCTTGATCGCGGCGATGGCCTGATTCAGCTGGTTGCGCAGTACGGTATAGGTTGATTGAGTCATCTGCCTTCGGGGCTCGTCACTTAACCCTTAGTAAGCCAAGGGGTGGTCATATAAAAGCATGGCAGAACAAAGAAGGCGGCGCCAATACATCACGCCTTCAACAGCGCACGTGCGGCGGCCCGCGCTTCGTCGGTGATCGTATCGCCCGAAACCATCCGGGCAATTTCGTCCACACGGTCACCTTCGGCCAGCGGTACAACGGTAGACAGCGTCTGCCCGTCGCTGACCTGTTTCTGCACCCGCCAGTGGTGTGCTGCCCGTGCGGCCACCTGAGGTGAGTGAGTCACGACCAGAACCTGCCCTCCTTGCGCCAACGCCGCCAACCGGCGGCCAACCGCATCGGCGGTGGCGCCCCCGACGCCCCGGTCAATCTCATCAAAAATCATGGTGCGCGCACTGTCATCGCCAGACAGACAGACCTTGAGCGCCAGCAGAAAGCGGCTGAGCTCGCCGCCAGAAGCGATCTTGTTCAATGGACCCGATGGCGCGCCGGGGTTCGTGGCCACGGTAAAGGCAACCGCGTCGATACCTTCGGGACCCGGGTCCGCTGTGGTGATTTCGGTCTGGAACACGGCGCGTTCCATTTTGAGCGGCGCAAGCTCGGCCATCACCGCTGCATCCAATTGACCGGCGGCTTTTTGACGGGCCGCACTGAGGGTCGCAGCCTCGGCGTTGTAAGCGGCCTGCGCGGCCTCGACTGATGCGCGTCGATCGGCCAGATCGGCATCGCCTGCATCCAAACGACCCAGCCGATCCCGCAGGGTATTCGCAAAGGCCCCCAGGTCATCCGGGGCGACATCATGCTTTCTGGCAAGTGCGCGGATCGCAAACAGGCGCTCCTCAGCTGCTTCCAGCTCTGCCGGGTTGAAATCCAGCGCCTGAAGGCAGGCGTTCACGCCATCCTGCGCTTCGCCTAGCTCGATCAGCGCGCGGCCTAAAGCACTGATTGGCCCTTCCAACTGCCCGCCTGCATTGTCCGAAACACCCTCCAGCCAGCGCATCGCATCCGACATCGCCCCTTCGGCCCCGTCGCCACCCAGCAGGTCAAAGGCCCGGGCGACATCATCGCGGATGCGTTCAGCCCCCTGCATCATGCGGCGGCGGGCGTCCAATTCAGCATCTTCACCCGGTTGAGGGTCCAGCTTGTCCAGTTCGGCAACGGAATGGCGCAGGAAATCTTCTTCGGCCCGCATCTCAGCCAGCGCCGCCTCGGTCTCGGCCAGCGCTTTACGGCTGCGCGACATTTCGGACCATGCGCGGCGCACTGCGGCTAGTTGCTCCGAGACCTGAGCGTAGTTGTCCAACAGCAGGCGATGCCCACGCGGGTTCAGCAATCCGCGATCATCGTGCTGGCCGTGAAGCTCGACCAGAGTCTCGGACAAGGCGCGCAGAACTTCACCGGAACAGCGGCGGTCATTGACCCAGGCGGTCTTACGGCCTTCGGCAGTGTTGACACGGCGCAGGATCAACTCCTCTCCACCCGGCAGTCCAGCCTCGGCCAAAACCTCGTGCGCGGGATGGCCTTCGGGCAGCTCGAATTCGGCCACGACCTCACCTTGCGCAGCCCCCTGCCGTACCAGTTCGGCCCGACCGCGCCAACCCAGAACAAACCCCAGCGAATCCAGAAGGATCGACTTGCCCGCCCCGGTCTCACCGGTCAGCGCGTTCAGTCCCGGCTGGAAGGTCAATTCCAGCCGGTCGATGATCAACATGTCACGGATATCTAAGGCACGCAGCATCGGGTGTTAGCATCCCCTGCCCGTCACCAGCTTACAACCACTGGCCCTTGATCGTCTGACGATAGATCTGGCTGAGCCAGTTGTTGCCGCGGCTCTTCAGGTCCAACCCGCGCGAGGTCAACAGCTTGTAGGCATCGTCATACCATTCCGAGGACTGGTAGTTGTACCCAAGGATCGCGCCCGCGGTCTGCGCCTCATCAAACAGACCCAGAGACAAATAGGCCTCGACCAGACGATACAGGGCTTCGGCTGTATGAGAAGTTGTCTGGAAATCCTCAACCACAACGCGGAATCGGTTGATGGCCGCGACATAGTGATCCTGACGCAGGTAGTAGCGCCCGATCTCCATTTCCTTGCCCGCCAGATGATCGAAGGCCAGATCGAATTTCAGCACCGCCGAGGTCGCGTATTCGCTGTCAGGATAGACTTCGATCACCGTTCGAAGCGCTTGCAGCGCCTGAAAGGTCAGACCCTGATCGCGGCCCACTTCGTCGATCTGATCATAATAGCTGAGCGCCAGCAGATACTGCGCATAGGCGGCATCTTCATCGGTAGGATAGAAATCGATGTAGCGCTGCGCAGCGGCACGGCTTTCTTCATAATTCTTGTCGGAATGGAACGAAAACGCCTGCATGATTAGCGCGCGTTTTGCCCAGTCAGAATAGGGATAAAGACGCTCAACCTCCGAGAAATACCAAGCCGCATCATCCGAGCGATTCTGCGACAGTTCATACTCACCACGGGTATAGATCTGCTCGGGCGTGAAGCCTTCGAGGTTTTGATCGCGGTCTGCGCCCCTGTTGCCGCATGCCGTCAAAACTGCTGCCAGAAGAATCGCACCTGCGAACCTGACTGCCGCTTTGCTGCCAACCATACCGCCCATCCTTGTCATCTTACTTACCGGGGTTCGCCCCGAATTGAGCCATGGTCTAGCATAGATATTTCCGGTGCAAAACGCCTTATGCACCCTCTGTCGCAAATGTCGTCAAAGGTGAGCGGCTCAGGCCACCGCCGGAATCTCTTCCTGAACCAGACCTTGCCCAGGCAGCCGTGCTGCCTGTTCAGGGGTGCACAAGATCGGACGCACAGCGCCCGGCGTTTCAAACAGCTTCCGCAACAGCGTGTTGGTCATAGAATGACCGGACTTGTCGCCGGTGAAATGGCCCAGAATCGGCCCGCCGGCCAGATACAGATCACCCAGAGCGTCCAGCATCTTGTGACGCACGGCCTCATCCGCGTGGCGGAAACCGCCTGGTGTCAGCACCTCTTCGCCCTGCACCACCACTGCATTTTCAAGTGTACCACCCAAGGCCAATCCATTCTCGCGCATTGTCTCGACATCAATACGGCGACAGAAAGTGCGGCAATCGCTCAGCTCACGTACAAACGAGCCATTGCGCATGTCCAGTGTCTTGGTCTGATTTCCGATTGCGTCATCTTCAAAGTCGATGTGAAAATCGATGATCAGACCATCCGCAGGCGCAATCGTTGCACTTGCACCTTCGCGGGACGCAGTAACGGGCTTGAGCACTTCGTAAGCCAGAACCGGGCTGGCCTGACGGCGCACGCCCTTGGCCATGATGCCGCGCACGAAATCAATCGACGAGCCATCCATGATCGGAACCTCGGGGCCGTCAATCTCGATCAGCGCGTTGTGAACACCACAGCCCGCAAGTGCGGCCATGATATGTTCCACGGTAGAAACCGATACACCCGCATCGTTCACCAGACGGGTGCAGAGCGGTGTCCGCTCGACCACGTCATAGATCGCGGGGATCAATGCATTGCCAAGCTCAATATCCGTCCGCTTGAACCAGATTCCATGACCTGCCGCAGCGGGTTTCAGAACCATAACGACAGGCTGACCGCCATGCAGTCCGACGCCGTTAAAGGTAACCGGAGATTTGAGCGTATGTTGCAAATTGGGCCTCAGCGAGTGGTGTCCAGCCTGTTACAGCTGTGTTGGCCACTCAGTTAAGGAAGCACGGGTCTATGCTCAACTCACTCTTTGTAACTGAATGAAACATGGATGTGACAGATCGGCAAAACCCTGCTTATCCCCCTATATCCATCTGTTAACAAAGAAAAAAGGATCGCCGGAAGGCGACCCTTTGCATTCATTTTGTTACCGCGATCAGTTGGCCTGACGGCGCAGGAAAGCAGGAATTTCGATCCGATCCTGATCGGGGTCGGCCTCTTCATGCGCAGGTGCCGTCGCGTCAACCTGGCGCATCGCGGGCTGCTGACGGGCTGGCTGAGACGGTGTGTCTGCCGCATGTCCAGTCATCCGATCGATCAATCGGTTGAAGCCAAAGCGCGAGCGTTCCTCGGTTTCTGCCTGCACCTGAGGCGCCGGTTCCTGTGGCCGGGTTGCCGTCAGACGCTGCGCCGAAGAAGGCACGTTCTGGACAGCGGCCTGCAACCGCTGCAGCGCTTCTGGCGAAGGTGTTCCCGCGGGTTCCGGCTGCGGCGCAACATAGCTTTCGGGGGTCTGTTCGAAATGCTCCGGCTGCGGTTCAAACTCGGCGACCCGAGGCTGATATGCTGGCGGAGGCAGGCCGTCATCCTCCTGCTGATCCTGCGGCTGGAACCGGGTTGCCGGGTCTTCGGTGGTTTCGAACAACGTCGGCTCACGGTTTTCCACGATTTCAGGCGCAGGTTCAGCAACCTCAGCAGCAACAGGCGCTGCCTCAGGTGTCGGTTCTTCTGCAGATACGGTGCGGGTCAGCGGCTCCGACATCGAACGGCGCGCGACCGGCACATCGCTGGTTTTTTCCGTGGCATCGATCCCGGTCGCAACAACCGAAACGCGCATACCGCCTTCCATGGCCGTATCCAGGGTCGAGCCGACGATGATGTTGGCCTCTGGGTCCACTTCCTCGCGAATACGGTTGGCGGCCTCGTCCAGTTCGAACAGCGTCAGGTCATGCGAGCCAGTGATGTTGATCAGCACGCCCTTGGCGCCCTTGAGGCTGATTTCGTCCAGCAGCGGGTTGGCAATCGCCTTTTCGGCGGCCTGAATGGCGCGATCTTCGCCAGTTGCCTCGCCCGTGCCCATCATCGCCTTGCCCATCTCGTCCATCACGGCGCGCACGTCCGCGAAGTCGAGGTTGATCAGGCCCGGGCGCACCATCAGGTCGGTCACACCTTTGACGCCCTGGTACAGAACGTCATCAGCCATCGAGAATGCCTCGGTGAAGGTGGTTTTTTCGTTGGCCAACCGGAACAGGTTCTGGTTCGGAATGATGATCAATGTGTCGACGACCTGTTGCAGCGCTTCAACGCCATCTTCGGCCTGACGCATCCGCTTGGCCCCTTCGAACTGGAAGGGCTTGGTAACTACACCAACGGTCAGCACGCCCAGTTCCCGAGCAGCTTGCGCTATGATCGGCGCAGCACCCGTACCGGTGCCGCCGCCCATACCGGCGGTGATAAAGCACATATGCGCGCCTGCCAGATGATCGACGATCTGCTCGATGCTTTCTTCTGCGGCGGCTGCGCCAACGGTTGGGCGGGCTCCAGCCCCCAGACCTTCGGTGACTTTCACACCCAACTGCACGCGCGCCGAAGAATGGCTTTGCTGCAGCGCCTGCGCGTCGGTGTTGGCAACTACGAAATCAACGCCGTCCAACTGCTTTTCAATCATGTTGTTGACTGCGTTGCCACCCGCACCGCCAACACCAAATACTGTAATCCGAGGCTTCAGTTCGTCGTGCCCGGGCATCGAAAGGTTCAATGTCATGCTCTGTCCGCCTGTATTTTTGTTCCGCCAAAGCGGTGTTTTTCTTACCTATCCTTGTTCGATTCTATCGTTGTGATGCGCAAAGGTCACGCTAAAAATCGCGAATTCCCACAAAATATGGAGGAAGTAAGGCGCTACCCGGCGGTATTTCGCGCCACCCGCGAAATCTAGCGGACTGACTTAAGCACGCCACAAGACAGGCGAAATGAGCGCGATACCTTTTCGGCTCACGTGCGGGTTGCTTTCCCGGATTTCACAGGGCGGAAAACTGCTCATGGTCCTGCCGCCGGGCCTCTGACGGGCCTTGTGGATATCTTTATGGATAAATGCCTGCGCTGCAACCGGTTTCTTTAGCTGGTGGGCGCATTCGGACAGTTCAAACCCTTCTCCGAGATGTTTCGCGTTTCCTGTATTTCCCCATCCGACAATGAGGCCAGTCGCACCATCAGCCGGTCCTGATACAAAAACGGCCACCAACAGACCGGCACCCCGTCCGCGTCATTGTCATACAGAAAACAAATCTGACCGTTCGGCGTGGTGATCTGACCATAGACGCAGCCGCGGCCTTCTTCCCGCCAGACAGAGGTTCGGTGATTCAGAAACTCCTCGGTCCCGACCAGATCGCCGCTGCGAATCTCGTAGAACATGACGGTTTTACCGACAACAGCATCCAGAAAGGCTTCGGGCGTGATCCGGGTTTGCGCCACGGCATCGCCCGACCACAGCGTCAGAGTGGTAAGGCCGAGAACTCTACCAATTGTCACGGAACCACCGGACGGCGCGTTTGAACGGGCGCGCGGCATAGGTGTCTACAGGAATTTCGAAATCCCACCATTCGTCCTGCGGATGGGCCGCAAACAAGCTGAGCCCCACGGCAGACGAGAAGCCCGGTCCGGTGGCCGATTGCGGCAGACCATGAACGCGCAGCGGGCGGCCCAAACGCACGCGTTGACCCAGGATGCGCGTCGCCAATCCATCCAGCCCCATGATCTGACTACCGCCACCAGTCAGAACGATCTGCTGGCTCGGCATATGCTCAAAGCCTGCTGCATCCAGACGCACGCGGACCTCTTCCAGAATTTCTTCAACACGGGGGCGCATAATGCCAATCAATTCGGCCCGGCTGACCGTGCGGCGATCATGCTCCCAATCGCCAGTATCTCCCCCGATATCGATCAGATCGCGGTCATCGGCACCGGTTGCATGAACACCACCATTGAAGGTTTTGATCCGCTCAGCCACGGCCGCCGGTACGCCCAACCCCATTGAGATATCAGCGGTCACGTGATCCCCACCCATGCGCACGCAATCGGCATAGATCATGTGTTTCTTCATGAAGATCGACACGCTGGTCGTACCACCGCCCATATCGATACAGGCGGCACCCAGCTCCTGCTCGTCCTCGACCAGCGCCGAAACGCCCGACACATAGGCCGAGTTCGCAATACCGGCCAATTCCAGATCACAACGCTTGATACAGCGCACGATGTTCTGGATAGCAACCGCATCAACAGTCAGCATGTGCATGTCAACGGCTAGGCTTTGACCCAGTTGCCCACGCGGATCGATCAGGCCTGATCGGTTATCCAACGCAAAGTTCACAGGCTGTGCATGCAGCACCTCGCGCCCTGCCCCGTAATCCGGAACGTCACAAGCGTTAAGTACGCGGCCCACTTCGGCCTCGGTCACCAGCTGGCCTTCCAGATCAACCTGAGCGTCCAGCCCGTAAGAGCGCGGGTTTGCACCCGAGAAACAGGCGATCACATGGTCGACGCGAATATCGGCCATTTTCTGCGCCGCTTGCAGGGCGGTCCGAATGGCGCGTTCGGTTTCCTGCATCGCGGTAACTTCGCCGAACTGCACACCCCGCGAACGCGTTGTGGCCGCACCGATGACGCGGAACCCGGTCTGACCAGCCATGGATCCGATCGTGTTATCCTCGTTTAGGCGACCGGTTCCGTCAAAGCGCAGCACCAAACAGGCAATCTTGGAACTGCCCACATCCAGAATGGCAATGACACCCCGCTGCATCGCTTGTCTGCGCATCTGCCGCATGGCGCGTTGGGACTGATAAAGATCGGTCATCATGGTCGTTACTGCCCGCTACTCACGTCTGTTTTTGTGTTCCACCAGTCTTCGCTGGCGGCTTTGGTCATTCTGACCGTGGGACGCTGCCCGAGGCGCATGTCGACGATAGCGACATCGCGTTCCAAAAGATCTTGCACTTCATTGACGGCCAATACCCGTTCCAGCGCGCGCACCGGACGCTCGGTCGGCAACATGATGCGCTGCCCGCGATCCAGAACCAGATCCCAGCGCCGTTCGCCCATGCGCACAAGCCCACGCACCCGCGTGCCCAGGCTGCGCGCGGTCTGAAAAATCTCCAACGCTTCTGCAACGTGCAAATCCGCGCCCTCGCCTGCGATCAGTGGCAGATCAACGTGATCTTTGCGCGAGGAGATCTGGTCGACATGAACTCCGGTTTCATCCAGCAGTTCAATGCCGCTCCGGGTGCGCCAGACAATGACGGGCTGGCGTTCGATCACATCGACCTGCAATACACCGCCGGGCCGGATGCGCACGGTAGCCGTTTTCACCGGGTCCAACCCGATGATCGTGTCGCGCATCTGCTCGACATCCAGATCCCAGGAACTGATCGGGAAATCCAGCGGCACGACCTCGCGGATATCCTCAGCAAGGCCTGATCCCGCACCATCGATGGCCATTAGGTTGACCATAAATTCCGGACGTTCCTGAATCGAGGTGCGGATTTCGACAATGTAGGTGCTGACCGCCTCGCGCCGTTCGGCAGAAGCAAAGTAAAGCCCAACACCCGCGACGACCGCACAAATCGGCAAGCCCAGCTTGACACCCAATCGAATGCCAGGCGTCAGCATCCAGCGCTGAAATCGGTAGCTCAGCCGCGAAGGCGCCGGGTCCGAGCCGCGCGAAGTACGCCCAAACAACCGCGCTCCGCGCAGGCGCAAGACGGGGTCCACCTCATGCGTTTCTGTATCTGCAGAGTCGAAACCCGCATCCGGCCCTGCAACGGGCTTGGTCCGGTGGATCACCGGCGCGCGGGTGGCGCTTAGCGGTCGCATGAGGCGTCCTCCACCATCCAGGCGCACAGCTGGCCGAATGTCATGCCGCAATACTCACCCTGTTCGGGGACAAGCGAGGTAGGAGTCATCCCCGGCTGAGTATTGGTTTCCAGCAGCGCCAGACCATCAGCGCCTTTGGTGTCATCCCAACGGAAATCGGTCCGACTGACGCCTTTGCAGCCCAGTACGTTATGGGCGCGCAGCGCGTAGTCCATGCACAGGTCAAAAATTTCTACGGGAATCTCGGCTGGTAGAACGTGCCACGAGCCGCCAGGCTTATACTTGGCGTCATAGTCGTACCAACCATCGGTCATGATCTCGGTCACGGTCAGGGCACGATCGCCCATCACGGTCACCGTCAGCTCTCGACCGGCCACATATTGCTCGACCATCACCTCATCCGGCATGTCGTCGGATAGCTGAGGCGGGCCGTTTGTATCCTCATGCACCAGATAAATACCGACGCTGGAGCCCTCGTTGTTCGGCTTGACCACATAAGGTGGCGCCATCACGTGATCGGCCATCACATCCCGCTTAGGTACGATGATGCTGCATGCAATGGGCAGGCCGCTAATGCGAAACGCCTCTTTGCTGCGCTGCTTGTCCATTGCCAGGGCCGAGGCCAAAACGCCGGAATGCGTGTATGGGATTTGCATCCACTCCAGCAGCCCCTGCACACAGCCATCTTCGCCCCAGCGTCCATGCAGGGCGTTGAAAACCACATCCGGCTTGATCTCAATCAGGCGCGCATAGAGGTCCGGACCTGCGTCCAGCTCGACCACGTCAATGCCTTCTCCCACAAGGGCGGCTGCGCATTCGCGCCCAGAGCTGAGAGACACCTCGCGTTCCGCCGAGGGGCCGCCCATCAATACCGCCACTTTGGGGTTTGTCCTGCTCGACATACCCAATGTGCGCCTCAATGTCCCCGGACCTTATGTAATGGTCCGTACTGTGTTTATGCCTTTGATCCGTCGCCTGAATTTGCCTGTTTTGGTCTGACGGTTGGGGCTTTATTCTGTCAGCGGATCACCGACCCGCATGATTTCCCACTCTAGCGTGATGCCGCTTGTTTCGTAAACCTTTTTTCGCACCTCTTCACCTAGACCTTCCAGATCAGCCGCAGTGGCGTCACCAGTGTTGATCAGGAAATTCGAATGCTTCGGGCTCATCTGCGCGCCGCCTTTGGTTGCGCCACGCATCCCGGCATCGTCGATCACCTTCCATGCCTTGAGGTCATGTACGTCATCCGCCTTTCCGGTCGAGGAAAACCCCGCCGGATTGCGAAAGGTCGATCCTGCGCTGCGGTCCTTGGTGGGTTGGGTTTCGTCACGTTTTTTCAGCTGCGCCTCCATTCGGGCGTGCAGCTCTGCCGGGTCGCCCTTGGGTCCTTCGAATGTGGCAGACACCAGAACAGCCCCTTCAGGCAGGTCGGATTGGCGATAGCGGAAATTCAAGTCGGCGGCGGTGAGGTCTATCAACTCACCCTGCCGCGTGACGATCGTGGCTTTGCGAAGGACGTCCGCCGTATAGCTGCCGTAGCACCCCGCATTCATCCGAACCGCCCCGCCTATCGATCCGGGGATCGTGCGAAGGAATGTCAGATCAACACCCCCATCTGCCGCCTTACGCGCCACATGAGCGTCCAGCGCAGCGGCACCAGCCGTGACGGTCGAGCCTTCGATCGAAATCCCGTTGAAGTCACGCCCCAACCGGATCACGACCGCACGCAAGCCACCGTCGCGCACGATCAGGTTAGACCCAACACCCATGGGAAATATCGGCACATCTTCGGGTAGCTCGCGCAGGAAGGCCTGCAAATCCTCAAGATCGGCAGGCTGGAACAGAAAGTCTGCAGGGCCACCAACGCGGAGCCATGTCAGGTCGTTAAGGTTACGATTTTTAGACAGTTTGCCACGCGGCGCAGGAAGTGTTCTCATGAACGCTAGATCGCGGATTCAAAGGGATATGGCAACCTGTATCCGAAACTCAGCTATCAAATGCGTCGACGGATCCAGCGACCCAGATAGATCACCGGCCAGCGCAGCATGGACATGCCCGCAGCCAAAACCAACAACCCGATCCATGGGCCGTTCTCATAGGTAACATAGCCCAAAATCGGAATGCCCACAGCGATCAATACATAGGCGCGCGTCCAGTGGTTGTCCTTGCTGGGGATCATGGCTAACAGGTTGGCGGCCAGGCCCCAGAGGGCGGCCAGAGCAAGCGACCAGCTCATTCCATTACCTCCCCGCGCACCCATTTGCGCCAGTAGTAGCGGATCGGGTTGCGGAACATTGAGGCGAAACCTCCGAAGGCGAGAGCCGACCAGAACCAGCCATGATCATAGCCCAGCCAGACAATCAGGATCGGCGCGCAGATCAGCAGGGTGACACCCGGAGGGAATTGCAGCCGCATAGGCAACAACGCCACAATGGTGGCGCAGATCACCCAGATCGCAGCAAAGATCATCGAATAGTCCATGCGCCCCTTCCGAGCACCCGCGGTAACTAAGGTTAACCTACCACACTTTCAGGTTGTGCTGCAAATGAGGAATGCCTTCAAACTGCTTGTTTTCTTTGCAGTCTCTCAGGCAGCCCATTCGCCCATGCGCTGATCGTACCGGCGCCAAGGCAGACGACCATATCCCCCGGACGCGCCTGTTCGCGCACGAGGCGTTCAAGATCGCCCTCGTCCAGCAACGCACGAGCATGCCGATGCCCATGGCGGATCAGCCCCTGCACCAGATCATCGCGCGAGGCCCCTTCGATCGGATCTTCACCGGCCGCGAAGATATCGGCAATCGCAACCACATCCGCGTCGTTGAAACAGGTGCAGAAATCATCGAACAGATTGGACAGACGGGAATAGCGGTGCGGCTGGTGTACGGCAATCACGCGTCCCTCAGTCGCCTGACGCGCAGCTTTCAGCACCGCAGCGATTTCCACCGGGTGATGGCCGTAATCGTCGATGATGGTGACGCCATCAATCTCTCCGACCTTGGTGAAACGCCGGTTCACGCCGCCGAAATTGGCCAGCGCCTCGCGGATTTCAGTGGTTTTCATGCCCAGATGGCGGGCAACAGCCACGGCAGACAACGCGTTTGAGACGTTGTGATCGCCTGGCATCGGCAGAGTACAGTCCTCGATCACGTTGTCTTCGTATTGTAGATGGATGTCGAAATGGGCGACGCCGCCTTTGTAGGTCAGGTTTTCGGCGCGCACATCGGCTTGCGCGTTGAACCCGTAAGTGCGCACGCGGCGGTCAGTGATACGCCCGACGAGAGCCTGCACTTCGGCATGATCCGTGCAGCAAACGGCTAGGCCGTAGAACGGCAGGTTCGAAACGAACTCATAAAACCCGTCGCGCAGCCTATCGAAATCGCCCCAATGCTCCATATGCTCGGGGTCGATATTGGTGACGATGGCGATGGTTGCGGGCAGACGGTTGAACGAGCCGTCGGATTCGTCGGCCTCGACCACCATCCATTCGCCCTGCCCCATCCGCGCGTTCGAGCCATAGGCGTGGATGATCCCGCCATTGATGACCGTAGGGTCAAAATCACCCGCGACCATCAGTTCGGCCATCATCGTGGTCGTGGTGGTTTTGCCATGCGTCCCGGCAATAGCGATGTTCGAACGCAGGCGCATCAGTTCGGCCAACATATCCGCGCGGCGAACGACAGGAAGACCTTGCGCGCGCGCCTCATCCAGTTCCGGGTTGCCCGGTTTGATCGCGGTCGAGGTGACAACCACGGCGGCGTTTTGCAGGTTTTCGGCCTTTTGACCCACGAATATCTCGGCCCCCAGAGACGCCAACCGATCCGTGATCTTCGAAGCCTTTAGATCCGACCCCTGCACCCGGTAGCCAAGGTTCAGCAACACCTCGGCGATGCCCGACATCCCGATCCCTCCAATCCCAACGAAATGGATCGGTCCTACGTCCTGCGGCAGTTTGGTTGCGGGGTTCATGTGGTCTCCTTCTGCGCCAGTTGCTCGACAAGCGCGACCAGACGCTCAGTAGCGTCGGGGGCACCTGTCGAGAGGGCGGCATGGGCCATTTTCTGTGCGGCTTCGGGGTTGGTCAAAACCGTGGTCATTTGCTCGGTCAGTGAGGGAACGTCAAGTGCCTTTTCAGGGATCATGATCGCCCCGCCCGCCTGCACCAGCCCTCGGGCGTTGGCGGTTTGATGATCGCCTGCGGCGGCGGCGAAAGGGATCAGGATCGACGGGCGACCGATGACCGAGATGTCGGCCACGCTCGACGCGCCCGAACGGCTGATGACAAGCTGCGCATCCGACATCCGTCGCGGAACGTCGTCAAAGAACGGTTGCACATCGGCGCGAATACCGTGATCGGCGTAGAAGGCCGTGACGCGCGCGCCATCCTCGTCCCGGGCCTGGTGCGAAACGCGGATGAACCCGCGCAGGAATTCAGGTAGAGCGGCAATCGCTTCGGGCACCACATCGCTGAGAATACGGGCGCCCTGAGAGCCGCCCATCACCAGAACCGACATCGGATATTCGCCGGGTGGGATATAGGGCGCACCCGCCCGTTCCAACACTGCGGCCCGGACGGGGTTGCCGGTATGGATGCCCTGCGCGCCTTCGGGCAGGTCCGTCGGCCAGACACCGCAGGCCACTTGTGAAACGCGCGTGGCAAACAGCTGGTTCACCCGGCCCAGCACCCCGTTTTGCTCATGGATCATGCGCGGGAGTTTCAGCATCACCGCCGCACCCAGCGCCGGGATCGAGGGATATCCGCCGAAGCCCACGACCACGTCCGGTTTGTCCCGCATCATCTGAAACGCCATGCTGGCGACGCCACCAACAATCTTAGGGCCGACCAGTGCCTTAGCCGCTAAACCGCCTCGCGCGAAAGTGGCCGAGGAGGCTTCGACAATCTCGGTCGTGTGCGGGAAGCCACCGGTATAGCGGGCCCCACGGGCATCGGTAGACAGGCGCACCCGCCAACCTTTGTGCAACATCGCCTCAGCCAGGGCTTGCGCCGGGAACATATGGCCCCCGGTGCCGCCCGCCGCAATCAGAAGGTAGGGTTTGCCCATCAGCTTCGTCCGCGCAGAATATCGCCCAGTTCGCCTTGCGGGCGGGTTCGGGTGAAGGCCAGCAACATGCCGATGGCGATGCCGCCAGCGATCAGGGACGAGCCGCCGTAGCTGACAAAAGGCAGCGTCATACCCTTGGCAGGCAGCAGTCGCACCGCAACACCCATATTGATTATCGCCTGGACACCAAACATGCAGGCCAGGCCAGTTCCCGCCAAGCGGATGAACATATCCCGTTCACGCATCAACCTCAGCAGCGAGCGCACCACGATGATCGAATAAAGCGCGATGATGATCAGCACCAGGATCAGCCCATATTCCTCGGCCGCCACGGCGATGATGAAATCTGTATGCGCATCCGGCAGAGACCATTTGACCTGCCCCTCCCCCACGCCGACGCCAAACAAACCGCCCTCGCGGATAGCATTGGTGGCATAGCCAAGCTGAGTGGTCGGATCGACCTCTTGATTCAAAAATCCGTCAATACGACGCGCGAAATGGTCCGAGTTGGAATAGGCGAACATCCCCGCCAGAATGACCACACCCGCCATGCCAACCAACAGCAGCATGGGGGCGCCTGCCACAAAATACATCACGCCCCAACCAAAAAGGATAAGGCAAGCTTGCCCGAAATCAGGCTGCATCACCAGCATGCCGACAATCGCCATACACAGCGCAAAGGACCACAACCGCCCCGGAGGGCCATTGATCTCTTGAGAGGCGGCCAGCAACCAGGCTGCGACGACCACAAATCCGGGCTTGAGAAACTCGGACGGTTGCAACGAGGCAAAGCCGAGCGAGTACCAACGTACTGCCCCTTTGCCGAAATCCGTGCCAAAAATCGGCAGAAAGGCGAGCGCAACAAACGCCCCCAGAAAGCCCAGCACCGCCAGACGGCGCACCAAAGTCGGCGACATCATCGAGGTCAGCAACATCGCAATCAGCGCCAGCCCACCGAACAGCACCTGACGTTCAACATAGTGAAACGGATCGAAGCCGTTGCGCCCAGCCAGTGGCGGCGAGGACGCCAACCCCAACAATAGCCCGATGACAAACAGGATCAGAACGCAGGACATCGTCCAGCGATCAATCGTGCGCCACCACTTTGGTAGAATCGGTTCGCCGCGCTGGTCTTGGACCGCGCCATACACCATCTCAGTCATGAGATACCGCCACTTACTGCCTCGTTAACGCCCCGTTTTCGGGGTCTGGGTCGAAGTGTACAGGGATTTTGGGGATTGGGCTAGGGAAATGAGGGGCATAAGCGGAATTCGATCAGCCCCAGAGATATGAAAGTGCGCTACGCTTTGATCGGATACCGGTCCGGTTCCTCAAAGACATCAATCACGCGCGTACCTGCCTTGATCCGGCCTCCGTGTTCGACCCCGGCTGGGATCGAGTAGCTTTCACCAGGACGGTAGGTTTTTGTCTGATCTCCGATTGTCAGTTCAATCTCACCTTCAATAACTGTACCCCACTGCGCGCCATGAGAATGAAGCGGAAGCTCCATTTCCTTAAGAAAGGTAAAAAACGCCACCAGCCCCGCATCCGAGCGAATTACCGCCGTCTGCACCACATCTTCGGGGAAAGGAACGTCGAGTTTTGGAAAGGCCACCATAAAATCCGGGAATTGCATGAACTGTTCCTTCTAAGCAGGTAAGTTATTACCGCAGGATGACAGTGCGTCCGGCAACTGGCAATGCGGATTTCCGGCGCGGGATTGCACCTTGAACGAGACGATGGCGCGCTCTTGCGTTCTGGCTCAATCCAAGCCATCCCCCCACCCATGACCTACGACACGATCATCCTTGGGGCCGGAGCGGCCGGCATGATGTGCGCCGCCCATTGCGGCGGACGCGTATTGGTGATCGATCACGCGAAAGCGCCGGGTGAGAAAATCCGCATTTCTGGCGGCGGGCGCTGCAATTTCACCAACATGTATGCGGGACCGGGAAAATTCCTGTCGCAGAACCCACATTTCTGTAAATCCGCTCTGGCGCGGTATACGCAATGGGATTTCGTCGATCTGGTCGTGCGCCACAAAATCGCATGGCATGAGAAAACACTGGGGCAACTGTTCTGCGACGGATCCTCGAGGCAGATCATCCAGATGCTGCTGGATGAGATGACGCGTACCGGAGCAGAGCTGTGGGTGCGGACCGAGCTGAAGGACCTGCGCAAGACTGAAAGGGGCTTCACACTGGAGGTCGAACGCGAAGGACAGCGCCAAAGCCTGACTTGCTCCAATCTGGTTCTGGCCACAGGCGGCAAGTCAATCCCCAAAATGGGCGCGACAGGGCTGGCCTATGATATCGCCCTGCAATTCGGGTTGCGAATGACTGAAACCCGCGCCGCGCTGGTCCCGTTCACGTTCTCAGATGGGAAGTTCAAAGACCTCTCAGGCGTGTCGCTGCCAACACGATTGTCAAACGAGCGTACCAGTTTTGACGAAGCGCTTCTGTTCACTCATCGCGGCCTTAGCGGGCCGTCGGTTCTGCAACTCTCATCCTACTGGCGCGAGGGTGAGGCGATCTGCGTGAACCTGATCCCCGATCTGCCTTTGTTCGACCTGCTGCGGGATCAACGCCAAAGCGCTGGGCGCAAGGATTTGACCACAGAACTGGCGCGCCACTTGCCCGCGCGACTGGTCGATTACCTCAGCCAACAGATGCCAATGCATGGCAATCTGGCCGACCAGTCTGATGCGGCGCTCAGCGATCTGAGCTCCGCCCTGTCCAACTGGCAACTGACCCCATCGGGCACCGAAGGCTACCGCACGGCCGAGGTCACGCTGGGCGGGATCGATACAGATGAGCTGTCCTCAAAAACGATGGAGGCCAGGGATGTCCCCGGCCTCTATGCAGTTGGTGAAGCGGTGGATGTCACCGGATGGTTGGGTGGATACAACTTCCAATGGGCGTGGTCCTCGGGCCACGCCGCCGGAACCGCCATCGCAAGCCGCTCGTTTTGACGATCAAACCCTAGCCGACGACGTTATAGCCACGCCCGCGCATGCAATTGCGCACGATAACCTCTTGATTTTGGGTGTTCTGCAGCGCGCTTGCGCCTGCGCCGATCAGAGCACCCGCAACAGCGGTACGGCCCAGATCGCTGGCACTGTCATCGATGATCGCTTTTGTACCAGCGGCACCTGCAGCACCAATCGCCGCCGCACCCGCTGTTCTGCCATCAACCGTTGGCTGTGTTCGGGCCAGAGCCTGACACTGCGCCAAGTCTGCGTTGTAATTGGGACCGATATTGCCATCGATGATCGGCGTGTAGTTCGCACCCGAACTGGCACAAGCTCCGACCAACAGTACAGCTGGCAACACCATAAATTTCTTTCGGTTGGACATATCCGTAACCTCGTTATCTACGTCCTGCCAAGGCAAGACCAAATCCGCTAGGGCGTCAAGACGATAGCCCATTTGCCCTTGTGAACAAGCGGCAAACTGTAATCGCTCTATTCAGCCAGTCTTTGCAGAACATTGTCAGCAAAATCTTCGCCACGTCGTTCAAAACTATCATACTGGTCAAAACTTGCAGCAGCAGGCGCAAGCAAAACGGTATCACCTGCTTCGGCATCTGCCATCGCCTGTTCAACCGCCGCAGCCATGGTTGTGCAAACCTGTGTTTCGACGTTCAATTGCATTGCAAAATTCGCAGCCTCACGCCCAATGACGTAAGCCTTCAGCACATCCGAGGTCGCATCGTTCAGAGCAGCCAGACCACCCTCTTTCTCCAACCCGCCACAGATCCAGCGTATCCGCTTGAACGCCCCCAGCGCCTTGACCGCACTGTCGACATTTGTGGCCTTAGAGTCGTTCACATAAGTCACGCCCTGCGCTTCGGCGATAATCTGGCTGCGATGCGGCAGGCCCGGATAGCTGTGCAACGCTTCTTCGATCACCCGAGGGGCCAAGCCCAGCGAACGGCAAGCGGCATAGGCGGCACAGGCGTTTTGGTGGTTATGGGTCCCCGGCAAGCCCTTGATGGCGCGCAGATCAATTGAACCCGCCTGCCGCCCCTTGCGGTATTCTGAAAGGAACCCTTTACGGGCAAAGACCTGCCAGCCCGGACCGGTCAGCTTACGATCGACCGAGACACGGATAACTCGGTCATCCGCCGGCCCCTCAGCCATCTGACCAGCCAGAAACGCGCCCTCGGCCTCATCCACTCCAATGACAGCACGATCGGGCCCACCTTCGGCAAACAGGCGTCTTTTTGCAGCGAAGTAACCACCCATGCCGCCATGACGGTCCAGATGATCTGGCGAAAGATTGGTGAACACCGCCACATCCGGTGTCAGCGACCGGGCCAGTTCAGTTTGATAGCTGCTGAGTTCCAGCACCACGACCGAACCATCGGTGCCGGGATCAATATCCAGCACGCCCCGCCCGATATTCCCGGCCAGTTCGGCTGATCGTCCGGACTCGGTCAGGATATGATGGATCAACGCCGCGGTGGTTGACTTCCCATTCGACCCGGTGACAGCAATCACACGCGGTGGAGTATCAAAGTTGTTCCATTCCGGCCCTGCGAAGGAGCGGAAGAACAGGCCGATATCATTGTCCACCGGAACGCCCGCCTCCAAGGCCGCCGCAACGATGGGGTTCGGCGTGGGATAGAGATGCGGTATCCCCGGCGAGACGATCAGAGACGCAATACCCTCGAACGCCCCGTTCCGGCGCAGATCGGTACAGTCGAACCCTTCGGCCTGCACCTTCTCCCGCGCGTCCGGATTGTCATCCCAACACACCGGCCGTGCCCCGCCTGCACGCAACGCTCGTGCGGTGGTCAGCCCAGATCGCCCCAGCCCCAGAACCGCAACTTTCTGTCCTGAAAACCCTTTGACCGGGATCATGTCGTTTGCCCTTTGTTTAGCTGCGCCTCAAACCAATCTGCCCGGTCTGCAACTGGCTTTTTTGGAAAAAGCACAGTTTGAAACCCGAGCGTTGGTAAGCGGTCGCACAAAGCCTCATACTCTTCAAGTGCGTCGGACAAGTCATGCCTTCGCTGTTCGTCTTTTACATAGATTTCGGGCCACGGTGGGAACAGATAAACGCAGTGATCGTATCCCAGGCTTAGTATCTTATCCCGGAGTGAACTCTCCAGATTGGCACCGGTTCGATCAAACCAAATCAAGGCGTCCAGCGCGGAACGGTCAAATAAGACCATACCATCTGGAGCCTTGGTCACATCATCTAAAGATGTTTGGATCACTTTACGGCAAAACGACTCGGGATTGATCCAGGGCAAACCATCTCCGCTGTGCTCTTGCTCGGCTGCGATCACCCGACGACCCGGTTCCGCGACCGTGGCATAGCCGCGTCGCGCCATTTCCTCTAGTAGGGTGGACTTGCCACCACCCGAACATCCGGACAGTACAACCCGACGGTTCTTCAACGTACCTTCAGCGTCGCCAACCCGATCATCGCCAGGATCAGCGAGATGATCCAGAATCGGATCACAATGGTCGGCTCGGCCCAGCCCTTTTTCTCATAGTGGTGATGGATCGGGGCCATCAGGAAAACGCGCTTGCCGGTGCGCTTGAAGTAGAGGACCTGAATGATCACGCTCAGCGCCTCGACCACGAACAAACCACCAACGACGGCCAGCACCAGCTCGTGCTTGGTCGCCACAGCAATAGCCCCCAGCGCGCCGCCCAGTGCCAGTGATCCGGTATCGCCCATGAACACCGCAGCGGGCGGGGCGTTGTACCACAGGAACCCAAGCCCCGCGCCGAAGAGGGCCGAGGTGAAGATGAAGATTTCACCTGTCCCGGGCACATAATGCACGTCCAAGTACTCGGTAAAGTCGACCCGCCCGACGGCATAGGCGATGATTCCAAGCGTCGAGGCCGCGATCATTGCGGGCATGATCGCCAAGCCGTCCAAACCATCGGTCAGGTTCACCGCATTTGCCGCCCCCACGATTACGACAATAGCGAACGGGATGTAGAAGATGCCCAGATTAACGAGCGTATCTTTGAAAACAGGCACAGCAAGTTGGTTTTGCAGCGCTTCAGGATGATGCAGAACTGCCCATAGCGACGCCAGTACAGCGATGATGACACCCAAAGCCATGCGCATCTTGCCGGAAACACCCTTCGTGTTTTGCTTTGATACCTTTGCGTAGTCATCCGCAAAACCAATGGCCGCATAGGCCAAAGTCACGAACAGAACCATCCAGACATAAGGGTTGTCCCACCGCGCCCAAACGAGGGTCGAAGTGACCAGAGCGCCAACGATCAGCAACCCACCCATGGTTGGGGTACCAGCCTTGGAAAAGTGCCCCTCTGGGCCGTCGTCGCGGATCGGCTGGCCTTTGCCTTGCTTCTTGCGCAGCACATTAATAAGCGGTTTTCCGAAGATGAAGCCAAATATCAGCGCCGTTAGAAAGGCCCCGCCCGCGCGGAAGGTGATGTAGCGGAAGAGGTTCCAGAAATCCCCTCCGTCCGACAAGGCGGTCAACCAATACAGCATTACAAAACCTTTCTTACACGAGGCCTATGGGTAAGTTCACCCGTCAAGCGCGCCCCCTTGCCCCATTTTGCGCAGACCGTCAACAATCCGCGCCAGAGCCATGCTCAGTGAGCCCTTGGCCAGCACGGTATCGCCGGTTTTGATCAGATCAGGCATGTGCTCAGCCATCTCGACGCTGGTTTTAAACCACAGCCCGCGCTTGTCATCTGGCAGAACCTGATGCAGCGCCTGCATTAGCGGGCCGATACAATGCACCTGATCCACACGGGCCATCGCATTGACCTGCGCCATCGCCGCGTGCATGGCCTGTTCCTGCGGCCCCAGCTCTTTCATGTCCCCCAGAAAGGCGATCCGGCGCGCACCTTGGGATGCCGCCAGCACGTCCAAAGCAGCCTCCATCGAAGTCGGGTTGGCATTGTAGCTGTCGTCCAGCAGTTCGATTTGCCCGCCATTTGCCAATGGCAAAGTCTCGCGCACCCCGCGACCTTTGACCGGAGACCAGTGCTGTAACCCTTCGATGGCCTGTTCCAGATCGACGCCCAGTTCGACACAGGCCGCCAAAGCGCCCAACGCATTCATTGCAAAATGCGTACCGGCGGATTGGACGTCGAAGGTGAACTGCGTATCACCAACCGAGGCTTGGGCCTGAACCGAATCCGGCCCGGCAGTCACAGCCGTCAGTTTGTAGTCTGCGGCCTGTCGGCCAAATTCGACTATACCTGCGCCGTGGTCTTGCGCCGTCTGGCGCAGAATTTCGGCATGCTCGATATCGGCATTCAAGATGGCTGCGCCGCCGGGTTCCAGCCCCTCAAAAATAGCCGCCTTTTCATGGGCAATCCCTGCAACCGACACAAACGCCTCAAGATGCACCGCGGCCACCGTTGTCACCAAAGCCACATGCGGGCGGGCCTGACACGCGAGCGGAGCAATCTCGCCGGGGTGGTTCATCCCGATCTCGATCACTGCAAATTCAGTGTCTTGCGGCATCCGCGCCAAAGTCAGGGGCACGCCCCAATGGTTGTTGTAACTGGCCACGCTGGCATGAGTCCTGCCCTGCCTTTCCAGAATGGTCGCCAGCATTTCCTTGGTCGAGGTTTTGCCGACACTGCCTGTCACACCGACGATACGTGCCTCTGTGCGCGCACGCGCGGCTTGGCCCAGTGCTTCCAAACCGGCCTGAACATCCTCGACGATCAACAGCGGTGCGTCTTCGGGCACGCCCTCGGGGACATGCGAGACCAAGGCAGCCCCCGCGCCTTTCTCAAGCGCCTGAGCCACAAAGTCGTGCCCGTCTCGCGCAGCTTTCAAAGCAACAAACAGGTCGCCAGGCTGCAAGGTGCGCGTGTCAATCGACACACCATTCGCCATCCAATCAGTAGTCGCGCGACCACCGGTCCCTTCGGCAGCCTCGGCCGCTGTCCAGAGTGTCATGCGACCCTCCCATCCAGAGCGGCCACAGAGATGCTGGCTTGTTCAACATCATCAAAGGGCAAAACCTGATCACCAACGATCTGGCCGGTTTCATGGCCTTTGCCTGCAATCAACAACGCGTCACCGGGTTGCAAAGCGTCAATGCCGCGCAAGATCGCTTCGGCCCGATCACCCACTTCGGTCGCGCCTGGCGCACCCTCCATCACGGCCGCGCGGATGGTGGCGGGGTCCTCGCTGCGCGGGTTGTCATCGGTGACAAAAACGATATCGGCGTGATTGGTTGCGGCCGCGCCCATCAGCGGGCGTTTGGCGGCATCGCGATCTCCGCCCGCGCCGACGATAGCAATCAGACGTCCCATCACATGCGGGCGCAGCGCTTTCAAAGCTGTCGCAACAGCGTCGGGCGTGTGAGCATAGTCTACAAAAACCGCCGCGCCATTGTCGCGGGTGGCGGCCAGTTGCATGCGGCCTCGGACCGTTGTCAGATGCGGCAGGGTTGCGAATACGCGTTCGGGCTCATCCCCGGCGGCTATCACCAATCCACACGCGAGCAGGATGTTTTCGGCCTGAAACCCTCCGATCAGTTTCAGACGGGTCTGGAAGGTCTTGCCCTGCCATGAGAACCGCAAATCCTGACCGGTCGAGTCAAACCTTTGGTTCATCAAGCACAGGTCGGCCTCGCCCAGCCCAACGGTCAGCACCGACTGCCCCCGCGCTTCGGCGATCTTGCGGACTTGCGCGCCCTTGGGGTCGCTGAGGTTGACGACCGCTGTTCCGTCCTGCGGCAGAACCCGGTCGAACAAACCCGCTTTGGCAGCAAAATAGGCCTCGAAGGTTTCGTGATAGTCCAGATGATCCTGCGTGAAGTTCGAGAACCCGGCAGCGGTCAGATGCACGCCATCCAACCGGCGTTGCTCCAAACCGTGAGAGGAAGCCTCCATCGCCGCATGGGTCACGCCATTCTCCGCCGCCTCGGACAGGCAGCGATGCAGGGTGATCGGTTCGGGCGTTGTGTGAGCCAGCGATGCGGTCCATGCGCCCTCAACCCCAGTGGTGCCAAGGTTGACGGCGGCGTGGCCAAGCTCGGACCAGATCTGGCGGACGAACGTGGCGACCGAGGTTTTGCCATTGGTCCCGGTGACCGCCACAATCGTCTGAGGTTGCGCGCCGAACCAAAGTGCAGCGGACCCGGCCAATGCTTGGCGCGGGTCTTCAACCACAACCAAGGCAGCATCAGATGTGGCCAACTCGGCCTCGGCGATCTGCGCGCCTTGGGCATCGGTCAGAATGGCAGCCGCCCCCATGCGCAAGGCGTATTGAATGAATTCACCGCCGTGCACGCGGGTGCCGGGAAGGGCCGCAAACAGGAAACCCTCTTTGACCTCGCGGCTGTCAACGGCCAGCCCGGTGATATCCGGGTTTGCACCACCGCGCGCGGTCAGGGCCAGTTGGCTGAGTTTCTTTGTTTTTACGCCCATGACCCACCTGTTCTCTGGCACCCTAATTCGAGGTCAGGGTTATAGCAGCGCCCGCCTCGGGCTCAAGCCGGGGGCGCAAGCCCAGCAAAGGAGCAACCCGCCCGATCAATTCAGCGGCGACGGGCACCGCCGTCCACCCGGCCGTCCGGCGCTTTTCGCCATAGGCCACGATCGACGGTTCGTCCAGCGTAACAATCAGCACATATTTTGGATCGTAAGCCGGGAAAATGGTGGCAAAGGTCGCGATCACCTTGTCATCGTAGTACCCGCCACGCGGCTTTGGCTTGTCTGCCGTTCCGGTCTTGCCTGCCACATCATAGCCTTTGACATCACCAAAGCTTGCTGTGCCGTCGGTGACCACCTTGCGCAGCATCTTTTGCGCCTGCGACGCAGCGCTGTCCGTCAGGACACGCGGGCCGTATTGAGGGCCGTTTTTCTTCAGGATCGTCGGGCTGACATAATGCCCACCATTGGCAATCGCCGCATACCCTGCCGCCAGATGCATCGGGCTGGTCGACAGGCCGTGGCCATAGGAAATGGTCACCGTACTCAGTTCACCCCATTTTTTGGGTTTGAGTGGCGCACCCCCGGAGGCCTCGACAATCTCGAACGGTGTTGGTTCGAACATGCCCAGCGTTTCCAGAAACTCCTGCTGTCTTTTGGCCCCGATCTGCAAGGCCAGCCGGCCGGTTCCTCGATTCGAACTGTGGACGATCACATCAGCGACGCTGATCTTGCCATAGTTCTTGCCGTTGAACTCACCAATCGGAAAACGACCGATCTTCATCGGGCCGGAGGTATCGATGATAGTCTCAGAATTCACCAACCCAAGCTGCACCGCCTGTGCTGCGGTGAATATCTTGAAAACCGAACCCAGCTCGTACACGCCCTGCACATAGCGGTTGAACAACGGGCTGTCGGAGGGATCAAAACCCGAGGTCGGCGGGCGTGGGCGGTCATTAGGGTCGAACGAGGGCAGAGAGGCAGCCGAGACCACCTCACCCGTATGGGCATTCATCAAAACCGCCGAGGCCCCTTTGGCGTTCATGATCTTCATGCCACCATAAAGCACCTGCTCGACCGCGGCCTGAATGGTCAGGTCCAGAGACAGTTGCAGCGGCTTGTTGCCATTGGCCGGATCGCGCAGGTAGTCGTCGAATTTCTTTTCGACCCCGGCAACGCCGATCACTTCAGCAGCACTTACGCCCTCGCGCCCAAAACCCGAGCCACCCAGAATATGCGCGGCCAGCTTACCGTTGGGATACAGCCGCATTTCACGGGGGCCGAACAGGATGCCGGGATCGCCGATGTCATGCACGGCCTGTTTCTGCTCAGGTGAGATGCGTTTCTTGATCCAAAGGAACTTGCGATTGCCGGTGAAGTCCTTGACCAGACGCTCTTTTTCCAGATCGGGGAAGATCGCCACCAGCTGATCCGCCGCCGCAATCGGGTCGATCATCAGAGGCGGCTGGGCGTAGACCGAATAGGTATCCAGATTGGTCGCAAGAATACGGCCTTCACGATCCACAATATTGGCACGTTGCATAGCAATCGAAGCCCCAGGCGCGCTCGCCAGCGGCTCTTGCGCCTCAGAGGTCGCAAGCATGCCCATGCGGACCCCAACAACCGAAAACGCGCAGAAAAAGAACAGGCCCAGCACAAGCAAACGCCCCTCAGCGCGGGCGCGCGCGCGATCTTTCATCTGCTCGTGGCGTTGCCGGATATTCTCGCGCTCGATGACCTTGGGGTTTTCCCCTTTTGCGCGCGCCTCAAGAACACGGGCTAGTGGGCGAAGTGGGGTACGTGTCATGGCAGCTGAACCTCGCCCAGGGCCTGCAGATCCGTAATGGCCTGCAATTCAATCGGATCAACAATTGGCAGATCAGGGTCCTCGGCATACGCGATCTGATCCGCACGCCCGAACTGTTCAGACCGCAAGGGCAGCAGGCCCAGACGTTCGAAGTTCAGATCGGCAAGCTCACGCAACCGATCCGGGCGGTTGAGATAAGCCCATTCGGCGTTTAGAACCGCCAGCCGCACCTGCGCCGTGCCAATCTGACGCTGCAACGACTGGGTTTCTTTCAACACCTGCTGGGTGCGGTAGTTCTCTTGATACGCCCAAAGCGCCAAACCAAACACGGACATGGCAGTTAACACATACAGAATACTCTTCATCTTGCCTTCTCCCCCAGCTGCGGCATGCCAATGGCCCGCGCATCGATTTCCCCCGCCGGAGCCTCAGTTCGTACCGCGACGCGCAGCTTGGCAGAACGCGCGCGTGGATTTTCCTGCAATTCCCGCTCATCCGGCGCCACGGCCTTGCGGGTCTTCAGGGTAAATTGCGGCAGTTCCTGTTCGATTTCGGGCGCATAGCGATTGGCCCGACCGGTCTTGCCCGCGCGCGATTGGAAGAACCGCTTAACCATCCGATCCTCGATGGAATGAAAGGTCACAACGGCCAGTTGTCCGCCAGGCTTCAAGGCCCGTTCAGCAGCCATAAGGCCCTGAAACAGCTCCTCATATTCAGCATTCACAGCAATCCGCAGCCCCTGAAAACTGCGCGTCGCCGGGTGCGATTGGCCCGGTTTCGGGCGCGGCAGACAGGATTCAATGATCTCGACCAATCGCAACGTCGTTGTGATCGGTGCCTCAGTCCGTGCTTTGATGATCGCTTTGGCGATACGCCGACTGGCCCGTTCTTCGCCAAAATGAAAGAGAATATCTGCCAGTTGAGCTTCGGTTGCGCCGTTTACCAGATCAGCGGCGCTTTCACCCTGTTGGCTCATGCGCATGTCAAGCGGCCCGTCTTTCATGAACGAAAACCCGCGCTCGGCCTGATCCAATTGCATCGACGACACGCCAAGGTCCAGAACGACTCCGTCCAAATCCTGCGCATATTCATCCAACCGCGAAAACACACCCGGCTGCATCACCAGCCGGTCACCATAGTCACGCGCCCAATCTGCTGCCATCTCAAACGCAAGCGGATCGCGGTCCACACCGATCACCTTGTCGGCGCCAGCCCCAAGCAGACCCCGCGTATAGCCGCCTGCGCCAAAGGTTCCGTCCAACCATACACCCGACACCGGAGACACCGCCGCCAGCAAAGGGCGCAGCAGGACAGGGATATGTGGGTTCGAAGATGAGGAGACAGCGCCGGACATGCCGTTACGCGTCCCCAACGCCATCGAGATAGACCATCGGGTCGAAATCATCCGGCAGATCGTCCATCCACTCTTCGGTCTTGGCCAGTTCTTCGACCTCATAGGTCTCGGGCTTCCAGATCTGGAAGGTGTCACCGGCGGCAATAAAGAATGCCTCATTTTCAAGGTCGATCTTGTTGCGCAGCTTGGCAGGCAGGACCAGACGTCCGGTCTCATCTACTGTCGTAGGGAAGGACTGACCGTGGAACATACGTTGCAGCATCCGCCGCTCCATCGAGCCGCGCGGCAAGGCATCGATCTTGTCATCGACCTCATCAATTGCCTGCATCGTATAGCATTCAAGGTATTTGCGACGGTGGTCGCCATAGACAATCACAAGCTCAGGAGTATCACCGGGCTGCCAGTTGGGATCAGAAGCTTCAAGCACACGGCGAAACGAGGCCGGGATCGACACCCTGCCCTTCGTGTCCACCTTATGGTGGCTTTCACCTCTAAACCTGCGCGCCAAGACGACTGTCCCTTTCGCTTGCGCCCCACCTCAAATTTCACGCCCCCGGATGAAAAACGGCGGGTTGATCTGCTGCCACTGATCAACCCGCCGCATTGACCCGCTGTGCGGGATGTCCAGCTGCGCGCGCCACCTGGGGGGATGTCTGCTCGCTCGCGCGCCGGATCTTCAGAGTGATGAAAGCGAAGTGCCTGTATGAAACCTGTTTGTTATTTGGTTTGGGGTCGTTTTGTGCCCCTGCTGCCTCGTCCTCATCGGATGCATATAGGGATGCCATGGGAATTCATGGAAATCAATAGGAAATTCAGGCCCCATGCTGACTCAGTGGCCAAACAACGGCTCTCAAATCTTTCTGCAGAGAACCTCAGACACCCCCTGTAGTGCCTCCCATCAAGCAAGACACTATATATATGTAAATCTCGTCGACCCATTCGACCCCATGATTTCCCGTACATTTTCAGATTTTTTCAGAGGACCGGGTGTTTTCGTCGATTTTCCTGCTCGTGAAGTCGAATCACCTCTCAAAAAAACTCAGAGATATCGCCAGAGTTCACCGCATCCCACGAATTCCCAGCAAGGTCACAGGACGCCTCCAAAAGACCCCAACACCGTTCGATACCCGGTTCGTGAACGCCTAAATTTTGTGATTTGTCGCTCAAACATCGCGCAGTCAGTCCGCGCATCAATTTTTTTTCAATGTAACGATTTTGCGAATGATCTGCCCAGAACTCATGTTTTTAGGGGCGATCAAGGTGCAGAGCATCAAGTTTTTGATATCTATGCATTTGCTGCATAGCAGCATTGTTATCGCTACCTATTGTGCAATTGCAGCATTGGCTTATCTTCAGTCTCAAGCAAACGCTGGAAATGACCAGCACAGAGATATGAAAGCGAGTGAGCAAATGGCAGTCGCAACCAACACTTCCGCGCTGAAAGGTGCACACAGCAACGGGCTGAACGCATGGATCGAAGCCGCCAAAACCCGCTTCGCCAGCTACCGGATGTACCGTCAGACAGTCAATGAGCTGTCCAACCTCTCGGATCGGGAACTGGCCGATCTCGGCCTGCACCGGTCGATGATCCGACGTCTGGCCAAGCAAGCCGCCGACGAACACACAGCGCGTTAAGCGCCCAGAACAACCGAGATCAGGCCCTTCCTCCTCCCTTTAGGGTCTGTAATCAGCGGCAGCATCTACCTCCTCCCTGATGCTGCCGCACCTTATACCGGCCCAAATAGCCGGAAACTGATACATCGGGGCTCTCCTCCTCCCTGCTCTGATGTTGCAAAGAGCGGCGGTTCCCTCTCCTCCTCCCTGGGAACCGCCGCTTTTCTTTTTCAAACAGCAAAAAGGGGCGCGAACGCCCCCACCTTCTTCTGTTTAAAAATACCTCGGAGCGCGAGGCAGAGCCTCGCAAAAGATCAAAACGGCACGTCGTCCTTGGCAGACAGGAACCGAGAGACAACTTTCTTGGTCCCTGCCTTGTCGAACTCGACCTCAACCTTGTCACCTTCGATGCCAACCACACCGCCATAGCCGAATTTCTGGTGAAACACCCGCTCACCCAATGTGAAACTGGCCACTGCCGTTGCATCGATTACCGTATTCCGGCTTTCCTTGGGTTGCGACACCCCGTACTGCCCCTGCCGCGCCTGCATCCGCTTCCAACCCGGCGAGTTGTAAACATTCGCTTCCGCCGCGCGGGTTTCAATACCCGCCGACACCTGCCCGCCGCCATACAACCCCGGAGGGGTCAGCACCTCCACATGATCCTCGGGCAATTCGTCAATGAATCGCGAGGGCATGGAGTTCTGCCACTGCCCGAACACCCGCCGATTGGCCGCAAAAGATATCGTGCAGACCTCTTCCGCACGGGTGATGCCCACGTAAGCCAAGCGCCGTTCTTCTTCGAGCCCCTTGAGGCCCGATTCGTCCATCGACCGTTGCGAAGGGAACAGACCATCCTCCCACCCCGGCAGGAACACCGCGGGAAACTCTAGCCCCTTAGCCGCGTGCAGGGTCATGATCGAGACCTTGGCGCCATCCGAATCCTGCTCATTGTCCATGACCAGACTGACATGCTCCAAAAACCCTTGCAGGTTCTCGAAATTGTCCAGTTGGTTTACCAGTTCCTTAAGGTTTTCCAACCGCCCGGGCGCTTCGGGTGTTTTGTCGTTCTGCCAGTGACCGGTATAGCCGGACTCGTCCAAAACGATCTGCGCCAGCTCGATATGCGTATGCTCGGGCGCGCCATAGCGTATGGGCGAAACGCCATCATCAATGACCGAGTCGTCATCGACTTCGATCCGAGGCCCTCGCGTCATCGAATTCCAGCGCGCCAGACCGTCGATCAATTCGCGCAGCGCCTTACCGCCCTTGCCTTTGATCAACCCGTTATCGACCGCAAGCCGTGCGCCTTCGACCAGAGACACCCCATTTTCACGGGCCACCACCTGAATCGTCTGCTGCGCCTTATCGCCCAAACCGCGTTTGGGTGTGTTTACGATCCGCTCGAATGCCAGATCATCCTCAGGGCTGACCACCAGCCGGAAATAGGCCATGGCATCACGGATCTCCATCCGCTCATAGAACCGCGGGCCTCCGATCACCTTGTAAGGCAGACCGATGGTCAGGAACCGATCTTCGAACGCCCGCATCTGGTGCGAGGCGCGGACCAGAATGGCGATCTCATCCAGGTTCATGGGCCGCACGCCCCGCGTGCCGCCCTGCATCGCGTCAATTTCCTCGCCGATCCAACGCGCCTCTTCCTCGCCATCCCAATGTCCGATCAGGCGAACCTTTTCTCCGTCTTCGCGATCAGTCCACAGTTCCTTACCCAACCGGCCTTCATTGCCGCGAATGACATTCGAGGCAGCCGCCAGAATATGTGGGGTCGAGCGGTAGTTCTGTTCTAAACGGACAACTTTTGTACTGGGGAAGTCTTTCTCAAATCGCAAGATGTTATCGACTTCGGCCCCACGCCAGCCGTAGATAGATTGGTCATCGTCACCGACGACACAAATGTTTCTGTCGTCGTTTGTTAGCAGGCGAAGCCAAAGATATTGCGCGACGTTGGTATCTTGGTATTCGTCCACAACTATGTATTTGAACCAACGTTGATACTGCTTTTGAAGGTCTTCATGAGTCCTCAAGACAGTTATCATGTGTAGCAACAGATCCCCAAAATCCACCGCATTCAATTCACGTAAGCGCGTTTGATACTGTGCGTAGAGTTCAATACCCTTGTTATTAAAGGCCCCAGCATCTGCCGAAGGTACTTTCTCAGGAGTCAGAGCGCGATTCTTCCATTCATCAATATGTCCGGCCAACAACCGAGGAGGCCAGCGTTTGTCGTCAATATTGGCCGCCTGCACCAACTGCTTGAGCAAACGCAACTGATCATCACTGTCGAGAATGGTGAAGTTCGACTTTAGATCGACCAGTTCCGCATGTCGCCGTAGCAACTGTGCACAAATAGAATGAAAAGTACCCATCCAAGGAAGCGGATGCCTAAGTTTGTAGGGATCCTCCTCCATTCGCTTTTTCATATCTCTGGCGGCCTTGTTGGTGAACGTCACCGCCAACACTTCATTCGGTTGTGCAAGACGGTTTCGGACTAAATACGTGACACGAGCCATCAAAGTTCTTGTTTTGCCGGTGCCGGCACCAGCCAAAATCAAAACGGGTCCATTGACCTGCTCAGCTGCATTACGCTGTTCGGGATTGAGATAGTTCAATTCATAAGGCTCGGTCCGAGCCATGGCCCTTTGGGATAGCGATGCGCCCTCGAAGGCGTCCATTTCGTCGTAACTGCTCATACCCCCAAACTACGCGGGTTGCGTGCCGAGGGGAAGAGTTTGTTCACGGCTTGTTCACTCATTTTTTTGGGGCCGAATATCCACAAATCACGAACGGACCTCACCCGAATGTAGGCGCAGACCCGTAAAACAACCTCAGATGCTTGCCGAATCGCAGCACAGGGCGGATCAATCCGCATGGATTTGCACAGCACTTACCCCGGTATTTCGGACCTGAAGCACCGCGCGCGACGGCGGTTGCCACGCTTTGTCTGGGATTATGTGGAAAGTGGCACGGGCATGGAAACTGCCCTGCAGCGCAACCGGGATGCCCTGGACCGTGTACAGCTTTATCCCGCAATCCTGCGAGGTGAGAGTGATTTTGACACCCGCACGCAGTTTTTGGGCCAGAACTACCCGATGCCTTTTGGTATTGCCCCGATCGGTATGTCCGGACTGGTCTGGCCGGATGCCGAAGGTCTGCTGGCCCGGACCGCCGCCAAGGCCCGGCTGCCCTACACGCTCTCTACGGTCGCGGCACAGAGCCCCGAAGATTTGGCACCCAGTATTGGCGAGAATGCATGGTTCCAACTCTATCCGCCCAAAGACCCTGAAATACGCGCTGATTTGCTGTCTCGCGCACGCAACGCGGGTTTTAAGACTTTGGTGCTGACGGTTGATGTTCCTGTGGCCTCTCGGCGCGAGCGTCAGACACGCTCTGGTCTCACGCAACCCCCAAGGCTGACGCCACGATTGTTGGCGCAGATCGCGATGCGACCAGCCTGGGCGTTGGGGATGTTGCGGCAAGGGTCGCCCAGAATGCGCACACTGGACAAGTACATAGACAGCGGACAGAACCTGCCGCCAACCGCCCATGTGGGGTATCTGCTGCGCACTTCGCCAGATATGGACTACGTCAATTGGCTGCGCGATCACTGGAACGGGCCATTGATCATCAAAGGTGTAATGCGTGCAGAAGACGCCGATCCGTTGGAGCGCGCGGGCGTTGATGCGCTGTGGGTGTCAAACCACGGGGGGCGGCAGTTCGATGCAGCCCCCGCCAGTATCGAGGTTTTGCCAGAACTGCGCTCGGCAACCAAGCTGCCCCTTATCTTTGACAGCGGCATCGAAGGTGGCTTGGACATCCTGCGGGCGCTGGCCTGTGGCGCGGATTTTGTCATGCTGGGGCGAGCATTTTTGTACGGGATGGCAGCCTTGGGTCCGCGAGGTCCGGCGCATGTGATCGATATTCTCAAGCAGGATATGCTGTCCAATATGGGACAGATGGGCACCTTTTCCTTGGATCAACTGACCCAAAGTAAATTAAAGAATTGATGCTGCAACGCAGCGACGTTAAGAAAAGCGCACAAATAAAAGGCGTTTGCGAGCGTTAACATGCCGGTTCTACCCAGAAAGACTGATGTATCTGCGCGTAGTGTCCGGCTAAGAACACGCCCAAACCATCAACACCGGGACCTGCCATGACTGACTTCAAAAAGATCCTTATCGCCAATCGCGGCGAGATTGCCATTCGCGTGATGCGCGCCGCCAATGAGATGGGCAAACGTACAGTCGCAGTCTATGCAGAAGAGGATAAGCTGGGTCTGCATCGCTTTAAGGCGGATGAAGCCTATCGCATTGGCGAAGGGATGGGCCCGGTTGCCGCTTATCTGTCGATTGATGAGATCATTCGTGTCGCCAAGGAATGCGGCGCAGATGCGATCCACCCCGGATATGGCTTGTTATCGGAAAACCCCAGCTTTGTGGATGCCTGTGTGAAGAACGGGATCACGTTCATCGGGCCCAAAGCGGAAACCATGCGCGCATTGGGGGATAAGGCCAGCGCGCGGCGGGTCGCCATCGAAGCAGGTGTGCCCGTGATCCCGGCAACCGAGGTTCTGGGCGACGACATGGATGCGATCCGGGCCGAAGCCAAGGAAATCGGCTATCCCCTGATGCTCAAGGCCTCCTGGGGTGGTGGCGGGCGCGGCATGCGCCCGATCGAATCCGAGGACGAGTTGGAAGAGAAGGTTCTAGAGGGTCGCCGTGAAGCCGAAGCCGCCTTTGGCAATGGCGAGGGCTATCTGGAAAAGATGATCACCCGCGCCCGCCATGTCGAGGTGCAGATTCTGGGCGACAAGCATGGTGAGATTTATCACCTGTACGAACGCGACTGCTCGGTCCAGCGGCGGAACCAGAAAGTCGTCGAACGCGCCCCTGCCCCGTATTTGTCGGAAAACCAGCGTGCAGAGATTTGTGAACTTGGCCGCAAGATCTGCGCCCATGTGAACTATGAGTGTGCAGGTACAGTCGAGTTCCTGATGGATATGGAAACCGGCAAGTTCTACTTCATCGAAGTGAACCCGCGTGTTCAGGTCGAACACACCGTTACTGAAGAGGTCACAGGTATCGACATCGTTCAGGCCCAGATTCTGATCGCCGAGGGCAAAACTCTGGCCGAAGCCACCGGTGCAGCCAGCCAGGCCGACGTGCATCTGACCGGCCACGCATTGCAGACCCGGATTACCACCGAAGACCCACAGAACAACTTCATCCCCGATTATGGCCGTATCACCGCCTATCGTTCGGCCACCGGGATGGGCATTCGTCTGGATGGCGGCACGGCTTATGCAGGCGGGGTGATCACGCGGTATTATGACTCACTGCTGACCAAAGTGACCGCGAAGGCACCGACTCCTGAGGCTGCGATTGCGCGCATGGATCGTGCACTGCGTGAATTCCGAATTCGCGGTGTCAGCACCAATATCGACTTTGTCATCAACCTGCTGAAACACCCGACCTTCCTGTCAAACGAATACACCACCAAGTTCATCGACACGACGCCAGACCTGTTTACCTTTAAACGTCGCCGCGACCGGGGCACCAAAGTGCTGACCTATATCGCGGACATCACCGTGAACGGGCACCCCGAAACCAAGGACCGCCCCGAGCCGCGTGCTGACCTGAAAGAGGCCAAACCTCCGGCACTGCGGGGTGAACCGCAGATGGGCACCCGCAATCTGTTGGAACAAAAAGGACCGCAGGCGGTTGCCGACTGGATGAAAGCCCAGCGTCAGCTGCTGATCACTGACACCACCATGCGCGACGGGCATCAGTCGCTGCTGGCCACGCGGATGCGGTCGATCGACATGATCAAGGTGGCGCCGACCTATGCGGCCAACCTGCCGCAACTGTTCTCGGTCGAATGCTGGGGCGGTGCGACCTTCGATGTGGCTTACCGCTTTTTGCAGGAATGCCCGTGGCAGCGTCTGCGTGATCTGCGCGAGGCAATGCCGAACCTGATGACCCAGATGCTGCTGCGTGGTGCGAACGGAGTTGGCTATACCAACTACCCCGACAACGTGGTGCAGGAATTCGTCCGTCAGGCCTCGCAGAATATCGACGTGTTCCGTGTGTTCGACTCGCTCAACTGGGTCGAAAACATGCGCGTCGCCATGGATGCGGTGGTGGAGAACGGCAAGATCTGCGAGGGCACCGTGTGTTACACCGGTGATATCCTCGACCCGGACCGCTCTAAATATGACCTGAAATACTATGTCGGCATGGCGAAAGAGCTGCGCGATGCAGGAGCACATATCCTGGGTCTGAAAGATATGGCCGGCCTGCTGAAACCCGCCTCGGCCAAGATCCTGATCCGCGCCTTGAAGGAAGAGGTTGGCCTCCCGATCCACTTCCACACCCACGATACCGCCGGGATCGCCAGCGCCACCATTCTGGCTGCCTCCGAGGCGGGCGTGGATGCTGTCGATTGCGCGATGGACAGCTTCTCAGGCAACACCAGCCAGGCGACTTTGGGCACTGTGGTCGAGGCCCTGCGCCACACTGACCGCGACACTGGTCTGGACATCAAGGCCATCCGCGAGATCAGCGACTATTTCGAAGCGGTGCGCGGCCAGTATGCGGCGTTTGAATCCAGCCTTCAGGCGCCAGCGTCCGAGGTCTATCTGCATGAGATGCCTGGCGGTCAGTTCACCAACCTCAAAGCACAAGCCAGGTCCTTGGGATTGGAAGAGCGTTGGCATGAGGTTGCGCAGATGTATGCGGACGTGAACCAGATGTTCGGCGATATCGTCAAGGTGACACCGTCATCGAAAGTGGTTGGCGACATGGCGCTGATGATGGTCAGCCAGGGCCTGACACGGGACGAGGTGGAAAGCCCGGACACAGATGTGGCCTTTCCAGACTCGGTCATCGACATGATGCGTGGCAATCTGGGTCAGCCTCCGGGTGGGTTCCCGAACACCATCATCCAGAAAGTGTTGAAGGACGAAGCACCGAACACGCAACGCCCCGGAAAGGACGTGCCTCCGGTCGATCTGGAAGCCACCCGCGCCGAACTGTCCAAGCAATTGGAGGGCAAGGAGGTTGATGACGAAGACCTCAATGGCTACCTGATGTATCCCAAGGTTTTCCTGGATTATATGGGCCGTCACCGCACCTATGGCCCCGTCCGCACCTTGCCAACCCGCACCTTCTTTTATGGCATGGAGCCCGGAGACGAGATCACAGCCGAGATCGATCCGGGCAAGACGCTGGAAATCCGCTGTCAGGCCATCGGCGAGACCGATGAAAAGGGTGAGGTCAAAGTCTTCTTTGAACTCAACGGGCAGCCTCGGGTGATCCGGGTACCGAACCGCATGGTCACATCGTCCACGCAGGCGCGACCCAAAGCCGAAGCGGGCAATCCCAACCATATCGGCGCCCCGATGCCGGGCGTTGTGGCAACGGTTGCGGCCAGTGTCGGACAACAGGTCAAAGAAGGTGATCTGCTGCTAACCATCGAAGCCATGAAGATGGAAACCGGCATTCACGCCGAACGCGATGCGGTGGTCAAAGCGGTTCATGTTCAGCCTGGCGGCCAGATTGACGCCAAGGACCTGCTGGTGGAACTGGAATAAGCTGTAAAATCAGCTAAGCTTTGAATGGCCGCGCGGGCAACTGCGCGGCCATTTTGCACGACCCTGACGGAGGCCCCAAGAATGCTGACCATTACCCCGATCTATGCTGCATTGATCGCAATTCTTTACGTCTGGCTCAGTGCAAAGGTCATCTCGGCGCGCCGCAGCGGGAAGGTCTCGGTCGGAGATGGGGATGACAAAGTGCTGATCAAAGCGATGCGAACACACTCAAATTGCGCGGAATATGCGCCTTTTGCGCTGCTCTTGATTGCAATGGTCGAGTTGCAGGGCGCACCTGGTCTGTTGGTGAATCTGTTGGGTTTGTTGATCCTGGCCGGACGGCTGATGCATGCCTATGGCTTCGGCCGCAACCCTCAGGTCGTTATTCTGCGGCAGATCGGAATGGTTTTGACTTTTGCCGCCATTCTGGTCAGCGCTATCGCAAGTCTTGTTCTGG
The DNA here is from genome assembly GCF_056541465.1 of Ruegeria sp. AH12. Classification (NCBI taxonomy): domain Bacteria; kingdom Pseudomonadati; phylum Pseudomonadota; class Alphaproteobacteria; order Rhodobacterales; family Roseobacteraceae; genus Ruegeria; species Ruegeria sp. AH12. Next base: position 470,960 of record NZ_JBQFYL010000002.1, read on the forward strand.
CGCTTTAGGCCTCTGTGCTGGACTTATCCTGGCAGCGTGCTGACTACTACAACCGGTGCAGCGGCGATTGTGGGATATGTATGCCCAACGTGCTGCGGCTCGGCTTTGATGATCCAAAACCCCATCACAATCATCACCGCAAGCGCCGCCATTTTCAGGTCTGCAATTTGCATCATCTGTCCACCTCCGCCATTTTCGTTCTCAATTGCTCTGGTTCTTCAACGCACCAGACCCCGGTTTCCGTCGAAAGATTTTTACAGAATTTTGTGTTTTTCCGCTTGCAGCCTCGCGTGGGACTTTATACATCCCTCCTCACTCAACGGCGCGGGCGTAGCTCAGGGGTAGAGCATAACCTTGCCAAGGTTAGGGTCGGGCGTTCGAATCGCCTCGCCCGCTCCATTGAGAGGTCTTTGGACCACATATGTATCTGATGCGGGCGTAGCTCAGGGGTAGAGCATAACCTTGCCAAGGTTAGGGTCGGGCGTTCGAATCGCCTCGCCCGCTCCAGATACCAACCTTTCCTGAACATGCTGGTCCTTTGCAAAGCGTTGCGCCATTCTGGCGACACTGCGAATTACAGGATCATGTGACATGTCAGACTACGTCATCCGCCCCCTTACAGCAGCCGAGCTGCAGCACGCCGTTGACTGGGCCGGGCGCGAAGGGTGGAACCCCGGTCAGCACGACGCTGCGTGCTTCCGCCCAACCGACCCGGATGGCTTTCTGGGCGGGTTTCTTGATGGTGAAATGATCGCGTCAGTATCTGCGGTGAACTATGACGATGCGTTTTCTTTTCTGGGCTTTTACATCGTCCGTCCCGAATTTCGCGGATCGGGCCATGGGCTGGAGATCGCCCAGCACGCGCTGGCCCATTGCAAAGGGCGTAATATGGGTCTGGATGGTGTGGTCGAGCAACAGGACAACTATCGCAAATCCGGCTTTACCTTTGCCTATAACAACTACCGCTTTACCGGAACAAAGACCGGGATATTGGCCGCGCTTGGGTCGCAAGCGACTGCGAACATATCCGTTCTGACCGACATCTCCGAGGACCTGTTGGCCTATGACAGAGCCCTGTTCCCTGCCCCACGCGGCGTTTTCCTGCGTGAATGGCTGCACGCGCCTAGCCATGCCTCACGTGCCTTTGTCGAAAACGGGATGATCAAGGGCTACGTGACACTGCGCCCCTGCCAGACCGGATGTAAGATCGGGCCTTTGTTTGCGGACAGCCCTGACATCGCACAGGCGCTGCTGGTCTCAGTTCTCAACACCATCCCCGAGGATCACGCGTCGCATGAGGTGTTTATCGACATGCCCCAACCCAACGCCGCCGCATTTGCGCTCGCTGACGCGTTGGGACTTGAGAAGGTCTTTGAGACCGCACGGATGTACTCGCATCATGAGCCCGATATCGACCTGAGCCGGATTTTCGGCGTGACGACGTTTGAGCTGGGCTAGAACGCCTTGAACGTCATTGTCGTCAATGAGCGTTCGATACCGGGAATCACCAGCAGGTTTTCATTGATGAAATGGCCCACATCTTCGGATTCGGGAATATAAAGCTTGAGCATCAGGTCATATTCACCGCTGGTAGAATAGAGCTCGGAGTGGATTTCGCGCAGCGCGATCTCTTCCGCCACTTTATAAGTGGTGCCGGGTTTACAGCGGATCTGGATGAAAACGCAGGTGGACATGGGCCGGGCCTTGTTGGTTCGTGTTGCACGCAGGCTGGCACGGGCCGCGCCCAGGTGCAATCCCCTGCAACAGTTTGCAGCGAAGGCCTCAAGCGGTCTGGATAGGCAGCCCGTCCGCGTCTATAAGCGCCCCTGTAGCAAAAGGAATTCGCCCATGCGCAGCGCTAAGATCAGTCGTCAGACCGCCGAGACCGAGATCTCGGTCGAGGTCAATCTGGATGGGACCGGCCAGTATGACAACCAGACCGGTGTTGGTTTCTTTGACCACATGCTGGATCAGTTGGCGCGTCATTCGCTGATCGACATGACGATCCGGGCCAAGGGCGACTACCACATCGACAACCACCATACGGTCGAGGATACCGGCATTGCGCTGGGTCAGGCGCTGACTCAGGCTTTGGGCGATAAAAAGGGGATTCGCCGATATGGTGAATGCCACCTGCCCATGGATGATGCGCAAGTGCGTTGTGCACTGGACCTGTCTGGCCGTCCGTTCCTAGTTTGGAACGTGGACCTGCCAACCCAGAAGATCGGCACGTTCGACACCGAGTTGGTGCGTGAGTTCTTTCAGGCGCTCAGCACCCATGGGGGCATCACCCTTCATATCGACCAGTTGCACGGCTTTAACAGCCATCACATTGCCGAAGCCACATTCAAAGCGGTTGCGCGGGCGCTACGCGATGCGGTCGAAACCGACCCGCGCAAGGCAGATGCGATTCCATCGACCAAAGGTGCCTTGTAGATGCTGACTGCCATTATCGACTACGAGAGCGGTAATCTGCACTCGGCCGAGAAGGCGTTTCAACGCATGGCACAGGAACAGAACGCGGGCGAGGTCGTGGTGACCTCGGATGCGAATGTTGTTGCACGCGCCGATCGGCTGGTGTTGCCCGGTGATGGAGCTTTTCCCGCCTGCGCGGCAGAGCTGCGGGGGCATAAGGGTATCTACGACGCCATGGTCGAAGCGGTCGAACAGAAAGGCCGCCCGTTTCTGGGCATCTGCGTCGGCATGCAGCTGATGGCAACAAAGGGCCATGAATACAGCGAAACCGATGGTTTGGGCTGGGTGGCTGGCGATGTGGTGCGGATTGAACCGTCAGATGCTGCGCTGAAGGTGCCACATATGGGTTGGAACAATCTGGTTCTGGAAAGCGATCACCCAGTGTTCAACGGGGTCGCATCCGGTGATCACACCTATTTCGTCCACTCCTACCATTTCCGTGTCACAGACCCGGCGCAGCGTTTGGCGTATGTGAAGTATGGGCAAGAGGTCACGGCCGTGATCGGCCGCGACACGATGGTAGGCATGCAGTTCCACCCCGAAAAAAGTCAGGATGTGGGCCTGCGCATGATCGGGAACTTCCTGACCTGGACCCCATAAAAGCTTATTGAACGCGCGTCCAAGTCTGCCCGCGGCAGACTAGGCCACCAGCGACACATCCTTTGACCGTCAGCTGGTTCTGGCTGTCCAGGGTCATCTTCGAATTGTAGGTCTTATCCCGATCCGGGGCCCAGATTTTGCCGCTGTCATAGCTTCCGCCACCTTCGGGCACCATGTCCCAGATGATCTGCTTGCCCAGATTCTCATAATCCAGTTGCTGATCACCGTTGCCATCAAAAGCGCTGTCGATGGTGCCGCAGATCGCGCTGCCACACTCACCGATGGAGACGTGCAGATACCCCCCGGTGTCACCCGGCTGTGTTTTCCACAACCCATCAACCGGGTCCGCCGCCATTGCGCCGGTCGCCAAGGTTGCAAAGACAACGGATGTTGCAAGTTTCTTCATAGTAACCTCCCTGATTTGGTGTCAGTCTGGCGTGCCATCGGGCATCGGACAAGATTGACTTTGCGTCGCGTTGCATCCCCGGCCCAGCTTGTGCGATATGCCGCCCATGTAACATTCAGATAAGGTCGCCCGACATGATCCTCTACCCCGCCATCGACCTCAAAGACGGCAACGCCGTGCGCCTGCTGCGCGGAGAGATGGATAAAGCCACCGTTTTCAATGAGGACCCGACCGCTCAGGCCCGTGCGTTTGTCGAGGCCGGGTGCGAGTGGTTACACCTTGTCGACCTGAATGGCGCTTTCGCGGGTGAGCCGGTAAATGCCGCCCCGGTCGAAGCGATCCTGAAAGCCTGCGATGTGCCCGCGCAGCTGGGCGGTGGTATCCGGGACATGGCAACCATCGAGACCTGGATCGACAAAGGGCTGGCCCGCGTCATTCTGGGAACAGTCGCTGTCGAAAACCCCGATCTGGTGCGCGAAGCGGCCAAAGCCTTCCCCGGCAAGGTCGCCGTTGGGATTGATGCACGCAACGGCTTGGTCGCAACCAAAGGCTGGGCTGAAGAAACAGACGTTCAGGTCACCGATTTGGCGCGCAGTTTTGAGGACGCAGGCGTTGCAGCGATCATCTACACCGACATCAACCGGGACGGGGCGATGCAAGGCCCGAATATCGACGCAACCGCCGCGCTGGCGAAAGCCGTTTCAATCCCTGTGATCGCTTCGGGCGGCGTCTCTTCGATTGAAGACCTGCTTGCCCTGCGCGATTGTGGCGCAGCCTTGAATGGTGCCATTTCCGGCCGCGCCCTTTATGATGGGGCGATCGATTTGAAAGAGGCTCTGACAACTCTCAGAGAATAGCGCGATGTTCCATTCCGCTGTCAAACGCACGGCGCTATCGGCCCGAAGCTTGCTTAACAAACGAATCAAACAGGGCGATTTCTTGGACTGTTTCAGTGTCGCGTCGGATTTATCCCCACGTCAGGCAGCAGAGATTATCACCAGCTTTCCGGCATGGGCCATGGCACTGGTTCGGCTACGCGGAGTATTGGTGGCGCCATTCGGGCTCAGCACCAGCGGGCCCAATGCGACCGACAAGGTAGGGATATTTCCGGTTGAGCATGACGATGAGACCGAGGTGATCGCAGGCTTCAACGACCGTCATCTGGATTTTCGTGTGTCGGTCTTGTCTGAAAATGGCCGTATCTCGCTGGCGACCTGGGTTCACCGGCACAATCTGGGCGGACGCTTGTACCTGGCAGCGATCCTGCCTTTCCACATCCTGATCGCCAGAAATGCGCTTGCACGCGTCAGTCGCGCAAGCGCCTAGGGCTTAACCAGCCGCCGCCGCAGTCAATTTGGCCAACGCTCCGCGCATTTTCTCGACAACGGGCGAGTTTTCGACGTCGTCCAACTCGTCCATCGTTTCTTTCGGGTCCTCATAGGCCAACCAGACCTGACCCTCTGCATCTTGATAGGCCTGCACCTTCAGCGGCAGGAACAGCCCTGCACGAGGGTCAATCAGCATGGCAGGCGTACCCAGGGCGGGGTTTCCGAAAATCAACACCTGGTTGGGTGGGATCGGCGTGCCCACCTTCTCGGCCCCTGCCGCGTGATCGATCCGCGCAAAAACGGTTGCGCCCGCATTGCCCACGGCGGCTTCCAATGCGTCCAGCGCCTCGGTCACGGATTTTTCGGTTTGTATCTTGATAATATCGTCAGCCATGGCGGTCAAAGCGCCTCCGATTGTGAAAACTGATGCCAGAAGAAGATGTTTCATTGCAGAAGTCCTTTTGCTGAATTTCATACCTAATTTCCATGGCTTCGCCGCAGATCACAATCACAAGTCTGGCATCGGCGGGGCTTTGCCGGTAGAGGTGCGCCAAGCAAAGGATGGTTCATGCTCAAGACCCGCATCATACCCTGTCTGGATGTTGCCGATGGCCGCGTGGTCAAAGGTGTGAATTTCGTGGGCCTGCGCGATGCGGGCGATCCGGTGGAGTCGGCCAAGGCCTATGACGCAGCAGGCGCGGACGAGATCTGTTTTCTTGACATCCACGCGACCCATGAAAACCGCGGCACGATGTTCGATGTGGTTCAGCGTACGGCTGAACAATGCTTTGTCCCCCTGACCGTTGGTGGAGGTGTGCGCACCAAGGATGATGTGCGCGCCCTGTTGCTGGCGGGCGCTGACAAGGTCAGTTTTAACTCGGCCGCTGTCGCCAACCCCGATGTGATCGCCGAAGCTGCAGACCAGTTTGGCAGTCAATGCATCGTCTGTGCCATCGACGCCAAAACCGTAAGACCGGGGAAATGGGAGATTTTCACCCATGGCGGGCGTAAACCCACAGGGATCGATGCGGTCGAATTCGCCAAGACTGTTGTAGCCAAAGGTGCAGGAGAAATCCTGCTGACGTCGATGGACCGTGATGGCACCAAGGCCGGATTCAACCTGCCACTGACCCGGGCGATCAGTAATGCAGTGGACGTGCCAGTGATCGCCAGTGGCGGTGTTGGTACCCTCGACCATCTGGTCGAAGGTGTAACCGAGGGTCGCGCGAGCGCAGTTCTGGCCGCCTCGATCTTCCATTTCGGCGAATACAGCATCCGCGAGGCCAAGGAACACATGGCTGCTGCGGGTATTCCGATGAGGTTAACATGAGCATTCTCCAAGAACTTGCCGCGACGATCGAAGCCCGCAGAGGGGCTGACCCTGACTCCAGCTGGACCGCCAAACTGCTGGCCAAGGGCCCAGAAAAATGCGCCGAGAAATTCGGTGAAGAAGCGATTGAGGCGATCATCGAAGCTGTCAAAGGCGACAAGGACAAGCTGACCTCCGAGGCGGCGGATGTACTGTATCACCTGCTGGTGATGCTTGCCGCGCGCGACGTTGCGCTGGATGATGTGCTAGCTGAACTCGAACGACGTCAAGGCACCAGCGGTATTGCAGAGAAGGCCACGCGCTAAGTAAGCTTTCGATATGTTAGTTCCAGCTTTATGATCCTTCGAGATATCCAATAGGGGAAATCGGAATGATCAGAGCTTTGGCCTTTGTTCTGGCTCTTGTGGGTTTGGCAGCCTGCGCTACCCCTCCCCCGCAGACTGGGGATGAGGTGCAGCGTCTTGCGGCCGAGATTCGGACTCTAGGGCCTGGGATTGACCCGGAAGAGGCCGACCGCGCCGCCCGGATCGCCTATGCCTACACAGCCCAGCTGGCGCAGGAATATCAGATCACTGATCCCCCGCTGATCCACAACACGAAGGTCAACAGGGGGCTGCGCCCGCGCGGGCTGTGCTGGCATTGGGCCGAAGATATCGAGCGTCGATTGAAGCAGGAAAACTTCGAAACACTTACGCTGCATCGCGCCATCGCCAATGCCGACAACCCTTTCCGCATCGACCACAGCACGGCGATCATCAGCCGCGCCGGAGACTCGATGTACGAAGGTGTTGTGCTGGACCCCTGGCGCTATGGCGGGGTTTTGTTCTGGTCCCCGGTGTCAGATGACAGCCGATATGACTGGGTTCCGCGCGATGTTGTTCTCGAAAAACGGCGCCTCGAACAGGTGGCGCGGCTGAAACCCTATGTCGCCAACTAGGTTCAAAGCTTCGATGAAATGATGCCGGTGCTGAACCCACCCATGCGCAGTTCGCCAAACAGGCGCTGATATTCGATTTTGGGGCAACGGTTCATTACCACATCCACCCCACGGGCCTGCGCCGTTTCAGCAGCCTCAGGATGCTCGACCCCGATCTGCATCCAGATGGTCCGAAGCTTGGGGAACACCTCCAGCGCCTCATCGACAATGGGTGGAACAGCCTCGGAGCGCCGAAATATATCGACCATATCGACAGGTTCAGAAATCTCGGACAGGGCGCCACGCACCGTCTGGCCAAACAAGTCCTTGCCAGCATGGCCCGGATTGACGGGGATCACCGCATATCCTTTCAACGAAAGATACCGCGCCACATAATAGCTGGGTCGCACCGGATTCATCGACACCCCAACCACCGCGATGGTTTTGGTGCGTTGCAGGATGGTTTTCAGATGATCGTCGGAATAATCAGCCATGGCCGCATCCTAATCACAGCCGCGAAAAAGAAAAAAGCGCCCAAGAAGCCTTGGGCGCCAGTTGTTGGAACGAGGGACAGTGAAATGACCCGCGGCAGTTCCGTTCCGCGGTCACTGTGACATTTAGGCATGATCTGGTTAAAAAAAAGACCAAGCGCTCATTTTTGTGATGACTTTTCACAAAAAACGGAAATTCGCTTAGTCTTCGTACAGAATGACGGGCCAATTTTCTTCGGCCAGATGGATATTTGCCGTCCTGTCCTGTTCCCAGATCTGCTCAACCGCCGGGGAATGAGTCAGATACAAACGCCCATCCACAACCTGCCATGCCATGGGGTCAGTGCTTTTCAGAACACCATTTGCCATCGCATAGGAACAATAGCCCCCGAACTGAGGCGCGAAGGCACGCGGGTTGCTTTCAAACCGCTCGCGATTTTCCTGCGACGCAAAATGCCACTGGGCCCCCTTCCACATAACGGCAATGCTTGGTTCACCACGAACCGGTACAGCACTGTCGAAATAGGACACCGGATCGTACCCCGCCATCGCGGCGCCATCGGTCGCAAAATAGACAGGTTTGTCCTGCGCCAAAGCGATAGGCGCCAAAGCGATGGCTGTCAGTATACCGAATATGAAACGGCGGTTTTGCATCTGGGTTCCGTAGCAAAGAATCGAGCAACTAAGATGCAACTTTTGAACCGCTGTGAAACCCCCGTTGACGTGGATGTGAACATCCTTGCGAATGCGCGGTAGCCTTTAATCAAAGATGTCTTCTATAACGTCCCAGGCTTCATCCAGAACGCGATAGAAAGTGCTCTTTTTCTTCTTCTTTTTTCGCGATTTCGGGGGTGCTACGTGGCTGATCGCCGTACGAGCAGACTTTGATTTCTGAACCTTGTGCTTTGGCAACATCTTAAGGTCGTGCAGGGGCGCACCGCAGCTTGAACAACTCAGCTCGTGCCGTTTCTTCCCGGTCAGAACCAGGGCAGCCCGAGTACCGCAATAGCAGCAGGTGGCGATTTTGGACGGTCCGGAAATAGCGATCTCCTGTCTAATGATGCCGAGAGGCATATAGGGCGATTGCGGCAGCATTTGAGACGTTCAGTGACCCAAATCCCCCGGATGCGTCAATTTTAACCAATTGATCTACAGTTTCTTTGGTCTTTTGCCGCAATCCCGGCCCTTCAGCACCCAATACCAGCGCCACAGGTCGATCCCTTTGGTCCCCCAGGGCTGTTTCAATAGTTTCATCCGCCTCGCCATCCAGACCAAGCACCAGAAACCCCATCGACTGAAGCTCGGTTATGGCATCGGCCAGATTGCGCACCCTTAGATAAGGCTGACGTTCCAATGCGCCGCTGGCGGTCTTGGCCAGTGCCCCGGTTTCAGGGGCCGAATGATGCCGGGTTCCGATCACAGCACTTGCACCCAGTACTTCGGCTGACCGAAGAATCGCACCTACATTATGTGGGTCCGTTACACGGTCCAGCAGGATCACCCGGGGATGTTCCCGTCCGATGCAGTTCTCGGCCAAACCGCCCCACTCCAGCGGCTTAACCTCAAGCGCTGCCCCCTGATGCACCGAACCCGCATCGATCGGGGCACTAAACTTGCGCGGATCAACCATCTCGGCCTCGATCCCCGCGAATTCAATGGCTTCGAGCAGCTTGTCCCGCGCATTTCGCGTCACAATCAGGCGCAGTTTCTGGCGTTTGGGGTTCATCAAGGCGTCGCGCACGGCGTGCAAACCAAACAGCCAAACCGTCTCTGCCGCAGCTGCTTTTCGCGCCTGTTCCTTTTCAACAACCCACTTGGGTTTTTTCATTCTGAGGGCCTCCGGGCCATGAATTCGCTTTCCTGCGTCAATGCCGTATTTTCCTGTTGACGCTCCTTTGGTGCGCTAGTAATCACGCCTCCACGTCAGGTGCAACGCCTGACAGTGGGCGACAGGCCGCAAGGTGTGGCAGGGGACTGTAACTCCCTCGCGGAGACGCACGCCTGGTTCGATTCCAGGGTCGCCCACCACTCTCACAAAGCTTCCAGATACCAAAGCAAAACGCCCCCGACTTTGGCCTGTATCTGCTGTTATGAAGAGCCGTCTAGTTATTCGTCAAACATTTGGTTCAGTGAAGTGGTCGCTGTAAACCTTTCGAAAGCCGCAGGCTAAGCCCAGCCATGCCGCCCAGCGACTGCCAGAGGTCGTTTTTCTGCACCCGGCGTTGCGGTTGTCGGCGACACGCTTGACAAGCACCGTATCAGTGCCGCATGTCCGATCCGTTGGTGTCCTCGTAAGAGGATGAAAAGGGAATGCGTCAACGGGTTTACCGCCAAACGCAGCCGCCCCCGCGACCGTGACCGGAGAGGGTGCCCAAAGCCACTGGCCAAAGGCTGGGAAGGCAGGACATCCGACAGGGTATACACCCTGACATCCGCAAGCCGGGAGACCTGCCAGCGCCCGAAGATGAAACCGGACGGGGTGTTCCGGTGTGGGGCTTGGATCGGCCCACATGAAACCCCGTCCCCCAGATTTGACTAAGGGGGATGAGAGAGATGAGTAAAGCCGCACCAGTTGAACTGCTGGTCTGCACGACATGCCGCCGTGGCCTAGCAATCGAAGATGACACCCAGCGCCCCGGCGCTTTGCTGCATAAGGCGCTTGAACAGGCGGGCGTGCCAGATGGAATCCACCTGAAACCCGTGGAGTGCCTGTCAAATTGCGATCAAGGATGTTCCATCGTACTGCGTGGCGGGCCCACGCGTTGGACTTTTGTCTACGAGAACCTCAACGAAACCGACCATGTCGAAACGATCATCGAAGGTGTGACCAAGTATTTGGCCACTGACGATGGTTTGGTCAAATGGCGCGAACGTCCTGAACATTTCCGCAAAAACTGTGCGGCCCGTATTCCCCCGATTGGAGCCCTAAAATGAGCAACTTGGAAAAACTCCCCGTCACCGTGATCACTGGCTTTCTGGGCTCGGGCAAAACCACACTGGTCAAGCATCTGATGCAAAACCCGCAGGGCAAGCGTCTGGCGGTGGTGGTCAATGAGTTCGGCGATGTGGGCGTCGATGGCGACATCCTGAAATCCTGCGCGATCCCGGATTGCCCGGCGGAAAACATCATGGAGCTCGCGAACGGCTGTATCTGCTGCACCGTGGCCGACGACTTCATCCCGACCATCGAAGCCTTGATGGCGCTGGAGCCGCGCCCCGATCACATTCTGATCGAAACCTCGGGCCTCGCCTTGCCTAAGCCGCTGCTGAAAGCGTTCGACTGGCCCGATATCCGCTCAAAAATCACCGTTGATGGCGTGATCGCGCTGGCCGATGCCGAAGCCGTCGCCGCCGGTCGCTTTGCGCCGAATGTGGCAGCGGTGGATGCGCAACGTCTGGCCGATGACTCGATTGACCACGAAACACCCTTGTCCGAGGTGTTCGAGGATCAGATTTCCTGCGCCGACATCATTCTGCTGACCAAGCCCGATCTGGCCGGTCCTGAAGGCGTCGCCAAAGCGAAAGAGATCATCGCCACTGAGGCCCCTCGCCCGCTGCCCGTTGTCGAAGTTGCCGAAGGCGCCGTGGATGTGCGCGTCGTTCTGGGTCTTGAGGCCGCAGCCGAGGATGACATGGATGCTCGTCCGTCGCATCACGACGGTCACCACGATCACGAGCATGACGATTTCGAAAGCACCATCGTCGAGTTGCCGGAACAATCCGATCCTGCCGATCTGGTCGCCAAGATCGAGCGTCTGGCCAATGAGCTGAACATCCTGCGCGTCAAAGGCTATGCCGCTGTTCGAGGCAAACCGATGCGCCTGCTGGTGCAAGCCGTGGGTGCTCGTGTGCGTCACCAGTACGACCGCCCGTGGGGGCCCGGTGAAGAACGCCGCTCGCGCATGGTGGTGATCGCTGAGCATGACGACATCAAAGAAGCAGAGATCCGCGATATCCTCACGGGCGTAACCGAGGCCGCTGAGTAAGGCCCATGCACGTCGTCTTCCGCGAAAGCCACGGGTTAGAAGAAACGGAAACCCCAACCGATCTGGGCCAGAGCCCGGCGGATTTGGTGGTGCTGTCCTTCTCGGACAGCGACCTTGGCGCTTTCGCGGCAGGCTGGCACCGTGGCGGCGGGCCCGAGGGGCGTATGCCCACGATGCGGTTGGCGAACTTGGCGGCGTTGAAGCATCCTCTGTCCGTCGACACCTACGTGGAACAGACGCTTGAGGGTGCGAAGGGCATTCTGATCCGCCTGATTGGTGGCGTGCCATACTGGGCCTACGGACTGCAGCAAGTTCTGTCGCTGGCGCAGGACAAGGGCATCGCGTTGGCCGTCTTACCCGCCGACGGGCGTGAGGACACGCGGCTGGATGAATATTCCACCCTACCCGTCTCGACCCTGCGCCGTCTGGCCCATCTTTGCGACACCGGCGGTGAAGTCGCAGCACAGGCCGCCTTAGCGCAGATGGCATTGGCGGCGGGGCTTTATGCCGGCCCTGTTATGGGGGCTAAGATCCTGCCCGAATCCGGCGCGTGGTGTCCTGATCGCGGCGTGATCCCGGTTGAGACTGCGTTTTCGGGCGACGCAAAACGTATCGTCGTCACGTTCTATCGCGCCTATCTGACCTCGGCGGACACGGCCCCCGTCGCCGCCGTGATCCGCAGCTTGCGGGATCGTGGGTTCGAGGCCGTCGGTCTCTTCGCCCCCTCGCTCAAGGCTCCTGCTGCCGCAGAATGGCTGCGCGACAACATCGTCGCACTGAAACCTTCGGCGATCATCAACGCCACCTCGTTCTCAGGCAAAGGCGCATCGGGTACGTCCCCTTTGGACGCGGCGGGCGTGCCCGTGTTTCAGATGGCTCTGGCCACGTCGCGCCGCAAAGCGTGGGCCGAGGCGGAACGGGGTCTCTCCCCTGCCGACCTCGCCATGCATGTGGTGCTGCCCGAGGTGGACGGGCGCATTTCGGCGGGCATTGCCTCGTTCAAAGAACCGGGCAAGCGCGATCCGCATCTGGAATATTCCCGCTTTGCCCACCGGGCTGAGCAAGAACGGATCGAAGCGATCATCGACCGTGTCACCGGCTGGCTGACACTACATGACAAGCCAAAAGCGGATCAGGTGCCCGCGCTTGTTCTGTCGACCTACCCCGGCAAAGATTGGCAAATGGCGCACGCGGTGGGTCTGGACGCGCTGGCCTCGGCCGAGGCGATGCTGGCCGATCTTCAGGCCGAGGGCTACAACACCGCACCGGCTGAGCCGATTGCTGAAACCCTGCTGGACGCGCGCATCTCATGGTCTTTGGAAGACTACCATGCGGCCCTAGCTGGCCTGCCCGAGCAACTGCGCGCCGATCTCCAAACCGTTTGGGGCAACCCCGAAGACGACCCAGTTTTTACCAAAGGCGCGTTCCACTTCACCGCCCTGCGCCGAGGCAACGCGCTGGTTGCACTGCAACCCGAACGCGGCATTCCTGAACTGCGCGATGACGACTATCACAACCTGTCTCGCACCCCGCGCCACGGCTATGTTGCCTTCTATCTGTGGCTCCGCAAAGGGCTGGGCGCAGACGCGCTGATCCATATCGGCGCGCATGGCACGCTGGAATGGCTGCCGGGCAAGTCCGTTGCTCTGTCTGCGAATTGCTGGCCCGAGGCGCTGATCCGCGACCTGCCAGTGATCTACCCTTTCATCGTCAACGACCCGGGCGAGGCCGCGCAGGCCAAGCGTCGGATCGGGGCTGTCACGCTGGGCCATATCCCGCCCCCGATGAAGGAAAGCGGGACGCCGGATCGCATGGTGCGTCTGGAATCGCTGCTCGATGAGTTTTCGAACGCGGACGGGCTGGACCCCAAACGGCGTGACCGTTTACAGGAGGATATCCGCGACGAGGCGCAGGCCATCGGTTTAGAAAGCGATCTGGGCCTCGATCAGGCGACCTGCACCGCGGAGGCAATCACCCGCATCGACCGCTTTGTCTGCGATATCAAAGAAAGCCAGTTCGGCGACGGGCTGCACATCTATGGCCGCGCGCCTGAGGTGTCCGGCACTTTCGACCCCGCGCCCTCGGCCCATGCGGAACGTAGCGCTCTGATCGACGCGCTGGCCGGGAAACGGATCGAGGCCGGGCCGTCCGGTTCCCCCTATCGCGGTCGCTCGGACGTTCTGCCGACCGGGCGGAACCTCTATACCACCGACCCCCGCTCGGTGCCCACGCGGGCGGCCTACACCCAAGGCGTCAAGCTGGCCGAGGAACTGGTCCGCCGCCACCTTCAGGAAGAAGGCGACTATCCCAAGGGGCTAATCGTCGACCTGTGGGGCTCGGCCACCATGCGCACGGCGGGTGAGGAATTCGCCATGGCGCTGCACCTTTTGGGCGTGAAACCGGTCTGGGACAAAGGGTCCGAGCGGGTCTCGGGGATCGAGGTGCTGCCGATCACTGACCTCAGCCGCCCGCGCCTAGACGTGACGCTGCGGGTCTCGGGCCTGTTCCGGGACGTCTTCCCAACCCTTTCGGCGCTTTACGGTCAGGCGATCCGTGCGTTGGCGGCGCGGGATGAGGCGACCGACTGGAACCCTTATGCCGGTCAAGCCCCGTCGGCCCGCGTCTTCGGCCCCGCCCCCGGCGGCTATGGCGTCAACATGACCCAACTGTCCGAAGTCTATACTGACGAGGCGCGCGTACAGGCGGGTGAGGCGTGGCTTGAGGCCAGCTCCTTCGCACTGGAGGGCGAGAATATCGTTCAGGACAAGGCGGGCATCACTCAACTCGTGGCGCACGCCGACAGTTTTGTTCACCTGCAGGACCTGACCGAGACAGACTTGCTGTTGGCAAATGACTACGCCACGCATGAGGCCGGTTTTGCCGCCGCCAAGAAGGCCGCAGGTGGGACCGCACAGCTGTATCATCTGGACAATACCAATCCCGAAAACCCACGCGCCCGCACCTTGCCGGAAGAGATCAGCCGCGTCGTCCACGCCCGCGCTGCCAATCCGGACTGGATCGCCGGGATGCAACGGCATGGCTTCCGGGGCGCGGCAGAGATAGCCGCGACGCTAGATCACATGGCCTCGTTTGCGCATCTCTCGGGCACGGTTGCATCGCATTTGTTCGACCTCTACCACGATGCCACACTGGGCGATGAAGACGTGGAGGCCTTCCTGCAGCAGGCCAATCCGCAGGCCCATCAGGCCATGCAGGACCGGTTCCGCGCACTGCTGGATGCCGGGTTATGGAAAACGCGGCGCAACTCGATCCGGGCGGATCTGGAGGGGCTGGGATGAGCGCGCCCACCCCAAAACCAGTCGTCCAAGGTTGGTGCCCCGGCGCCCACCGACCGATGATGTCAGGGGATGGGCTGGTGGTGCGCGTGCGCCCTCGTCTCGCACGGCTGACCGCACCACAGGCGCTTGGTCTGTGTGAACTGGCCCAGAAATACGGCAACGGCACAATCGACCTGACCAACCGTGCGAACCTGCAGTTGCGCGGCGTGCAGGAAGGGGAACACCAGGCTTTGCTGTCCGAGTTGTCCGCGCTTGGGCTGCTGGACACGGAGCCGAGTATCGAGGTTCGGCGCAACATTCTGGTCTCACCGCTTTACCAGCCGGGCGATCTGACCGCGCGGCTGACAAAGGAATTGATCGACCGCCTGAGCGAGCTTCCCGTGCTACCCGCCAAATTCGGCTTTGCCATCGACACCGGACCGGAGCGCCTGCTCGCGACGGATTCGGCCGATATCCGGTTGGAGCGTTCCGCCGATGTCCTGATCCTACGCGCAGATGGGGCAAAGACAGGACGAGCAGTCTCGGAGGCCGAGGCCATTGATCACCTGGTTGCTCTGGCCACGTGGTTTGCCGAGATGTTCACGCCGGACACCCGCCGCATGGCGCGGGCCGTGGCGGCTTTTGGTCTGCCTAAGGAGTGGCAGGGCCGCGACCCCGGACCCATCGGCGCATCGTTGCAACCAGGCGCTTGCGATCTGGGCAGCCTATACGGCGCGGCCTTCGGGCAATTGCCCGCAAACGAGTTGCACGTGCTGATCCGCGACAGCGGCGCCTCGGCCTTACGTTTCACCCCGTGGCGACTGATCCTGCTGGAAGGCGGGGCGGCGATACCCGCCCCGGGCTTCGTCACGGACGGCACCGACCCGCTGATGACCGCCGACGCCTGCCCCGGGGCGCCGCTCTGCCCGCAGGCGCAGGTGGAAACCCGCAAAATCGCCCGAGAATTGGCCCCGCTTGTACCCGGCACACTTCATGTTTCGGGCTGTTCCAAAGGGTGCGCCCGGATGGGCCCGGCGGATGTGACTTTGGTCGGCCAGAACGGACGATTTGATCTTGTCAAACAGGGCCGCACAGGGGATGAGCCAATCCTGCGTGGGCTGAACCCCGAAACACTGATGACGATGGACTTCACCTGATGCCCTACACATACGAAACCGACGGCGCGGCGATCTACAGGGAAAGCTTTGCCACCATCCGGTCCGAAGCCGATCTGGCCCGGTTCGACGCCGACGAAGAGCAGGTCGCCGTTCGGATGATCCACGCGGCTGGCATGGTCGGGCTGGAAGAGTTCGTCCATTTCTCACCCGGTTTCGTATCCTCCGCGCGGACCGCGCTGGAAGGTGGCGCGCCGATCCTGTGTGACGCGCGTATGGTGAGCGAAGGCGTAACCCGGTTCCGCCTGCCCGCCGAGAATGAGGTGATCTGCACCCTGCATGACGAACGCGTGCGACCACTGGCCGCCGAGATGAGCAACACGCGTTCAGCCGCCGCGCTGGAGCTGTGGCGTCCGCATCTTGAGGGCGCTGTGGTCGCCATCGGCAACGCGCCGACGGCTTTGTTTCACCTGCTGAACATGCTGGAGGACCCCGATTGCCCACGCCCCGCCGCCATCATCGGCTGCCCGGTGGGCTTTGTCGGCGCGGTCGAATCCAAGGACGCCCTGTGGGAGGCACAGCCGGTGCCGTCGTGCATCGTCAAAGGGCGTCTGGGCGGCAGTGCCATCACCGTTGCCGCCGTGAACGCCATCGCGAGCCGCGCCGAATGAGCGGCGGCACCATATACGGCGTTGGCCTCGGCCCCGGTGACCCCGATCTGATGAGCGTTCGGGCCGACCGTTTGCTGCGCAATGCGCGCCATGTGGCGTTCTTTCGCAAGCCGGGCCGCAACGGTCAGGCGCGCAAGATTGTGGATGGCATGATACCCGGCATTGCGACGGAGTTCCCGATGGAATACCCCGTCACCACGGAAATTCCACTGTCTGATCCGCGCTATAACGCCTTGCTCGCTACGTTTTATGAAGACTGCGCCGCGCATCTGAAAAACCTGTCCAACACAGGTGAAGATGTCGTGGTATTATGCGAGGGTGACCCGTTTTTCTATGGCTCATTCATGCATCTTTACAGCCGCTTACGAGATGAAGCTGAAGTTGAAATCGTACCCGCGATCACAGGCATGTCCGGTGCCTGGACCGCAACGGGCGACCCGATCACTTGGGGCGACGACGTCCTGACTATTCTGATGGGAACATTGCCCGAAGACGATCTGGCCCGTCGCATGGCGCAAACCGACGCGTTGGTCGTTATGAAAATCGGGCGCAATATCGAAAAGGTCAAACGCGCCTTGAAAACCGCAGGCTTGTATGACCGCGCCTGGATCGTGGAATACGCCCAGATGCCCAATCAGCGGGTCTGCAAACTTTCCGATGATTGCGAAGAGATCACGCCCTATTTCTCGATCATCATCGTTCACGGACAGGGACGGCGGCCATGACGGGTTGGGTCAAGATTGCCGGGCTTGGCCCCGGGGATGAAGCGCTGGTAACACCCGAAGTCACAGCTGCCTTGGCCGAGGCTACGGATTTGGTTGGCTATATCCCCTATGTCGCACGCGTGGCAGATCGCGCGGGGCTAACCCTGCATGCCAGCGATAACCGCGTTGAAATCGACCGGTCCCAGCATGCTTTGAAGATGGCATCCGAGGGGAAACGGGTTGTTGTGGTCTCGTCCGGAGACCCCGGCGTGTTTGCCATGGCCGCCGCCGTGTTTGAAGCGATGGAAAACGGGCCCGTTGATTGGCGCGATATCCCTGTCGACGTGTTGCCGGGCATTACGGCCATGCTGGCCGCCTCGGCCCGCGCGGGTGCGCCACTGGGGCATGATTTCTGCGCCATCAACCTGAGTGACAACCTTAAACCCTGGTCGCTGATCGAAAAGCGGCTGCGTCTGGCCGCACAAGGCGATTTCGCCATGGCGTTCTATAACCCACGCTCAAAGTCTCGCCCACAAGGGTTTGTAAAGACGCTGGAAATCCTGCGAGAGGAATGCGAGCCAGAACGGTTGATCCTGTTTGCCCGCGCCGTGTCGCGTGCGGATGAGGCGATCCGGATTTCGAAATTGGCCGAAGCGACGCCCGAAATGGCCGATATGCAGACCGTTGTGATCGTCGGCTCCTCCCTAACCCGCGTGATCGAACGCGAAGG
The DNA here is from genome assembly GCF_056541465.1 of Ruegeria sp. AH12. NCBI lineage: Bacteria > Pseudomonadati > Pseudomonadota > Alphaproteobacteria > Rhodobacterales > Roseobacteraceae > Ruegeria > Ruegeria sp. AH12. The sequence goes on from NZ_JBQFYL010000002.1 coordinate 488,990, forward strand.
CGCGCCGATTGTCTACACACCAAGGTTCACTTTGGCCGAGGGTCAGGAATGATCAAGCCAGTCCAAAACCTGATCGACCGAAGACAGTTCCTGCCTAGGCGGCAGGCTGGGGCGGTCGATCATCAGGACAGGCACATCCAGCGTCCGCGCAGCATCCAACTTGGCGCGCGCACCCGTGCCGCCTGCGTTCTTCGAAACAACAAGTTCGGTGCCGTGGTTTTTCATCAGCGCAACATCGTCTTCAACCGTGAAGGGCCCACGCGAGACCACTATATCAGCGTTGGGCAGAGGTACAGTTTCCGGTTCATCGACCAGTCGCAACAAATAATGATGCTGAGGCTGAGCCGCGAAATCCTGCAAATGCATTCGACCCACAGCCAGAAACACGCGCCGAGCGGGACCGTCAAGCGCCGCTACAGCTGCCGGAATATCCGACACATGTTGCCAGCGATCACCCTCTTGCGGGCTCCAGGCAGATCGGGTCAAAGCGGCAAGCGGAACATCCGCCGCTTTGCACGCAGCTATGGCGTTGGCGCTCATCTTTGCTGCGAAGGGGTGCGTTGCGTCCACAACATGCGTGATGGCGTTGTCGCGGATGTATTCGGCCAGCCCGTCGACTCCTCCGAACCCACCCACGCGAACCGGAAGAGGTTGCGGGCGAGGATTGTCCACGCGCCCGGCATAGGAGTAGATTGCATTCATCCCCCGTTCGGCAAGGCTGCGGGCCAGGGCGTTGGCCTCGGTCGTGCCGCCAAGAAGCAGGAGTTTGGGCATGCATGAAGCTCCGTGGCTGACCATTCTGGGACTGGGCGAAGATGGACTGGATGGCCTGCCACCCGCAAGTCGTCAAGCCCTGGATCGGGCCGAAGTCGTCATCGGCCCGCCACGGCATCTGTCGCTGGTTCCAGAAACTCAGGCCGAACAGATCGAATGGCCCGTGCCGTTTGCCGATGGGATACCCATTCTAACCGACCTGCGCGGGCGACCCACGGTTGTGCTGGCATCAGGTGATCCGTTCTGGTTTGGCGCGGGCTCGGTCATTGCCCGGACCTTTGATGCGGGCGAATGGATTGCCTTGCCGGGTCAATCCACCTTTTCGCTGGCCGCTGCCCGGTTGGGTTGGCCATTGGAAGCCACACTGACCTTTGGACTGCACGCCGGGCCCTTGACCCGGTTGCGCCCACATCTGGCGGCGGGCCTGCGCGCGATCCTGTTGCTGCGCGATGGCAAGGCGGTGGCCGAACTGGCAACCTATCTGACAGAGACCGGTTTTGCCGACAGCGCCCTGCACGTGATGCAAGCCCTTGGCGGACCGCGCGAAAACACGCAGACGGTTTCGCTGACCGAAGCCCTGCTGGGCACTTTTGATCATCCCGTTTGCGTTGGGCTTGAGGTTACCGGTCCCGGCCTGTCCTTCCCCAAAGCTTCCGGCAAGCCAGACGACATCTTTGAAACCGATGGTCAGATCACCAAACGCCCCATCCGCGCGCTGACCCTGTCGGCGCTGGCACCGCAAAGGGGCGAGCATCTGTGGGACATTGGTGCCGGTACCGGGTCTATTAGCATCGAATGGCTGATGTGCGATCCGACCTTGACCGCCACCTCGATTGAACCACTGGCCGAGCGCGCAGACCGCATTAGGCGCAACGCGGACACGCTGGGGCAGGATCGATTGGAAGTCATTCACGGCACCGCGCCTGAGGCTTTGTCAGGCTTGGCTGATCCAGATGTTGTATTCATCGGCGGCGGCTTGTCCGAGGCCTTGCTGGTCTGGTTGCGCGACAGTCTGCCAAAGGGCACGCGGCTGGTCGCGAATGCAGTAACGCTCGAGAGCGAGGCGCTGCTGGCGCGGTGGCATGAAACGCTGGGCGGTGACTTGCTACGGATTGAATTGGCGCAGGCGGGCCCTCTGGGTCCCCGGCGTGGATGGAAATCCGCCTACCCGGTGGTGCAGTGGAGCGTGACCCTATGATCGTCGCCGGTCTTGGGTTTTCTAACGCCGCCACAGTCGACAGCCTGAAGGCGGCCTATGATCAGGCGTCCTCGGGCCATGCGGTGGATGCGTTGGCCACGGTCGTAGACAAAGATGGGCACCCCGCTTTGGCGGGCTTCGCTGCGACCCTAGGCTTGCCGTTACACTTGATCGCGCCTGCTGATCTTGCCGAACAACGTACCCTGATATGTTCACCCCGCAGCCGCGCCAGCTATGGCACCGGCAGCGTGGCAGAGGCATCTGCATTGGCCGCCGCCGGATTCGGCGCGCGGCTGATTACACCCAGACAGATTTCACACGACCGGCTGGCCACCTGCGCCATCGCCATCGGAGGACAGACATGACCGTTCATTTCATTGGTGCCGGACCGGGTGCCGCCGACCTGCTGACCTTGCGCGGGCGCGATATCATCGCCTCTTGCCCGGTGTGCCTTTATGCCGGGTCGCTGGTTCCGGAAGAGATTCTTAGCCATTGCCCCAAAGGCGCGAAGATCGTGAACACCGCGCCGATGGATCTGGATCAGATCATGGCCGAGATTGACGCTGCTCATCAGGCAGGTCAGGACGTGGCACGTTTGCATTCGGGTGACCTCTCGGTCTGGTCCGCGATGGGCGAACAGATACGACGATTGAAAGAGATGGGTATTCCGGTCAGCGTCACCCCCGGCGTGCCGTCCTTTGCGGCAGCAGCTGCGGCTTTGGGCACCGAACTGACGCTGCCCGGTCTGGCACAATCCGTGGTTTTGACCCGTACGCCCGGCCGGGCTTCATCAATGCCCGAGGGTGAGACACTGAAAAACTTCGCGCGCACCGGGGCCACACTGGCCATTCACCTTTCGATTGGCAATCTGGACAAGGTTATCGCTGACCTGACCCCAGCCTACGGCGCGGATTGCCCGGTGGCCGTTGTCTATCGCGCCAGTTGGCCGGATGAGCGGATCATCCGTGCGACCTTGGAAACGCTGAAAGACGCGTTGGACGAAAGCATTTCGCGTACCGCTCTGATCATGGTCGGACCCGTGCTGGCAGGTGAAGGGTTTGACGAAAGCTGCCTGTATTCAAAGACCTATGACCGTCGGTATCGTCCGCAAAGCGCGGATAGCCCATGGTCCAGCTGGGAACATGGCGATGACTAATCCTCCGGGCATACTGATTTCCGCGCCGTCTTCGGGCACAGGAAAAACCACTGTCATGCTGGGGCTGTTGCGGGCATTGGCCGAGGATGGGTTGACCGTGCAGCCGTTCAAAAGCGGCCCCGACTATATCGACCCGGCTTTTCACCGCGCAGCTGCGGGGCGGGCCTCGTTCAACCTGGACAGTTGGGCGATGGATGATCCGCTTCTGAGCGCGATCTCTGCTCAGGCAGAAGGGGCGGATATTGTGGTCGCTGAAGGCTCGATGGGTCTGTTCGATGGCGTGGCCAAACCCGGCGAGCTGGGCCATGGCTCCAGCGCCGAGACCGCGCAGCGCATGGGCTGGCCGGTGGTGCTGGTGCTGGATGTGGGCGGACAGGCGCAATCGGCGGCAGCCACGGCACTGGGGTTCAAGATGTACAATCCCGATCTACCCTTTGCAGGCGTGATCCTGAACCGCTGTGCCAGCCCACGCCACGAGCGACTGACCCGGCTAGGGATGGAGCGTGCAGATCTGCCGGTTTTAGGCGTGCTGCCAAGACGCGGTGATCTGACCCTGCCTGAGCGGCATCTGGGTTTGATCCAAGCTGTTGAGCATCCCGATCTGGAAAGCGCCATCGTGGGTTATGCGGCGTTCCTGCGCGACCATGTAGATCTGGAGGCGATCAAGCGGGCGGCCTCCTCAGGCCCGGTTGGGCCATCGTCAGCCGCGCTGCCGCGGCCCCCGGCCCAACGGATCGCATTGGCGAGGGATGCAGCGTTTTCCTTTACCTATCCCCATTTGCTAGAAGGCTGGCGCGCAGCCGGGGCCGAAGTGCTACCGTTCTCACCCTTAGCGGATGAAGCGCCGGCGGCGGATGCCGAACTGGTTTGGCTGCCCGGGGGATACCCGGAACTGCATGCCGGCAAACTGGCAGCGGCAAACACCTTCCTAAACGGACTGCGCCGCCATGCTGAAACCAAACCGGTGCATGGCGAATGCGGCGGCTACATGGCTTTGGGGGAAGGGCTAATCGATAAAGACGGCACACGGCACCAAATGGCCGGGTTGCTTGGGCTGGTCACCTCCTACGAGAAGCGCAAATTCAATCTGGGTTATCGCCGGGCTGAATTGCTGGCCCCGATGCCGGGGCTTGCAGCAGGTGCAGCCCTGCGCGGGCATGAGTTCCACTATTCTTCGATCGTTGACCAACCCGATGCGCCGCTTGCGCGCGTCTTTGATGCCGAAGGCACGGAAGGTCCCCAAACCGGGTCGGTGCGTGGCAATGTCACCGGTACGTTCTTTCACCTGATCGCTGAGGCCTCGGCATGAATGGGTTTGTCTCGTTCATCGGCTCTGGGCCTGGTGACCCGGAACTATTGACGCTTAAAGCCGTGGACCGGCTAGGAAAAGCCGATGCAGTACTGTTTGATGACCTGAGCAGCGGCCCGATCCTGAGCCATGCCCGCGAAGATGCGGATTTGGTTGGGGTTGGCAAACGCGCTGGTCGCCCATCGCCGAAGCAGAACCATGTCAGTCGCTTACTGGTCGAATACGCGCAAACAGGACAGCACGTGGTGCGACTGAAATCCGGGGATGGCGGGTTGTTTGGACGGTTGGAAGAGGAACTGGTCGCGTTGCGTGAGGCCGGGATCGACTATGAGATCATACCGGGCATCCCCTCTGCCGTCGCGGCGGCTGCCTCAGCTGGCATCCCTCTGACACGCCGCCTGACCGCGCGCCGGGTGCAGTTTGTGACCGGCCATGATGTAAGCGGGCAATTGCCCGAAGACCTGAACCTGCTTGCCCTGGCCGATGGGCTGGCCACAACGGTTGTATTCATGGGCAAGCGCACCTTTCCCTTGCTGGTCGAAGCGCTGCATGCACATGGCCTGCCGTTGGAGACCCCTGCCTTGCTGGCGGAATCCGTTTCGACCCCGGATCAGGCCCTTCATCGTTCGACCATCGGCGCATTGGCCGACAAGCTGAAATCCGAGATCGGAACAGCCCCGGCCCTGATCCTCTATGGCCCACTCGCGGAATTCGAAGATGTATGAGCTGACCCTGATCGGTATCGGCACCGGCAATCCCGATCATCTGACCCTTCAGGGTGTGCAAGCGATCCGAGAGGCCGATCTGATCCTGATCCCGCGCAAAGGCGAAAGCAAAGCGGATCTGGCCGGGGTGCGGGAAGAGATCATCGCAAAGGCCTGCGAGACGCCACCTCAGATCGCCTATTTCGATATCCCCACGCGCCGCTCGGATGAGGGATATCTGCAAGGTGTCGACGACTGGCATGACGCCATCGCATTGCGCTGGCAGGCAGCCATTGCAGAGTACCCGGATGTAACCAAAGTGGCGCTGTTGATCTGGGGCGACCCATCGCTCTATGACAGTTCTCTGCGCATCGCAGCCCGATTGCACCCGCAGCCCCGCAAACGCGTCATTCCGGGGATCACCGCTCTACAAGCCCTGACCGCCGCGCATGCGATCCCGATCAACGATATTGGCGCACCTTATGTGGTCACAACCGGTCGGCGCTTGCGTGACGAAGGGTGGCCTGCGGACGCATCAAAAGTTGCGGTGATGCTGGATGGGGAGTGTTCATTCCAAAGCCTTAATATAGCAGGTTATGACATCTGGTGGGGCGCTTATGTCGGAATGAAGGAAGAAATCCTGATCCATGGGCCACTGATCGACGTCGCCCAACAGATATTGGACACCCGCGCCAAAGCCCGCGCCGATCACGGCTGGATCATGGATATCTATTTGCTGCAAAAATCCACACGGTGATGTGAGTGCAAACCCCGTCAAACTCTGGCATCAAGATGTGAATACTTGACGGAGATCTCAGATATGAAAGCCCTGTACGCAGCAATGTGCCTTTTTGCCCTGCCCGCCTTGGCCGACGAGGCGTTGCCGGGCTGGGCCGTGTATGAGACCGACAAGACCTATGAGATCTTGATCGCGGACACCAAGGCGGCAGTCAAAGAAAACGGGCTAATCGTTGTCACGCAGGCCGGTCCGACCAAGGCAGCAGCGGCGCGTGGCATCACCATCCCCGGCAATCGGGTGATCGGCGTGTTCAACAATGACTATGCTGTGCGGGTTCTGGAAACTTCAACCGAGGCGATGATTGAAGCCCCGATCCGGTTTTACGTCACCGAGAATGAGGACGGAACTGCAACCCTGTCCTACAAGACTCCCAGTTTTGTCTTCGCCCCATATGCCAACCAAGGTGGCGCAGCCTTGTCTGAGATCGCTGCAGAATTGGACGCGAAGTTTCAATCCATTGCGGAATCGGCGCGCGAATAGTCACACTGGCGTGATCCGGCTTGCCTCTGGGGCGAAGGTCAGACATCTGCTTGGCAATGAAAATCTCGGAGCTCATTGATGCAGGACATGTCCCCCCGCGCGGCTGATTTGCTGGCCCAACGCTTGTATGAGGCCGGATGCCGCCATGCATTTGGCATGCCCGGCGGTGAGGTGCTGACACTGGTCGACGCGCTGGAGCAAGCAGGGATCACCTTTCACCTGGCCAAACATGAAAACGCGGCCGGGTTCATGGCCGAAGCCGTGCATCACCGCGACGGCGCACCCGCGATTCTGGTTGCCACTATTGGCCCAGGTGCGATGAACGGGATCAACGTGGTCGCCAATGCGTTTCAGGATCGGGTGCCGATGATTGTTCTGACCGGCTGCGTGGATCCCGATGAAGCGCTGACCTATACCCATCAGGTGATGGATCACAGCCAGGTTTATCGCTCGATCACCAAGGCCACTTTTGTGATGACCGCAGAAGGCGCGGATATCATCGCCGACAAGGCCGTATCGCTGGCCAACCAGCCCCGGCCCGGCCCGGTTCATATCGACGTACCAATCTCGGTCGCGGATATGCGCGTGTCATCGACCAAGCGTCGGCGTCTGGCCAAGGTCGCAGCCGTTGCTCCGGAAGGCGATTGCCTTGCCAAAGCACGTCGCTGGGTGTCCGAGGCCGAACGTCCCGTCGCGATCATTGGACTGGATGTTCTTTATGATGACTCGTGCAGCGTGGTGCAGGCGTTTCTGGAACACTTCAACATCCCGTTTGTGACAACCTATAAGGCCAAGGGTGTCATCCCCGAGGATCACCCTTTATGTCTGGGCGGTGCAGGGCTGTCGCCTTTGGCTGACAAGCACCTGATCCCTCTGATCGAACAATCCGATCTGGTTCTGTGCCTGGGCTACGACCCGATCGAGATGCGCCCCGGCTGGCGCGAAATTTGGGACCCTGTCGAAAAGCGCGTCATCGATATCTCGGCCGTAGTCAATGATCACTATATGCATCAGGCCGGGCTGAATCTTGTGGCTCACACCGGCGAAACCCTCGAAGCTATGGCCAAAGGCACCCAGGCGCGCGCGACATGGCCCGGCGGAGAACCTGCTCAGGTGAAGGCAGCGCTGGCGCAAACCTTCCCGCAAGATGATGATTGGGGGCCTGCTGCTGTGATCGCCGAAACCCGCGCCACCCTGCCACAGAACGCTCTTGCAACGGCAGACAGTGGTGCGCATCGCATCCTGCTGAGCCAGATGTGGGAGTGTCACGAACCGCGTGGGCTGATCCAGTCTTCGGCGCTTTGCACCATGGGGTGTGCCCTGCCCATGGCCATCGGCCTGAAACTGGCCGAACCCGAGCGTCCGGTGATCAGTTTCTCAGGCGATGCCGGTTTCCTGATGATAGCCGGAGAGCTGTCGACCGCCGCCGAGATGGGCGGCAATCCCATCTTTCTTGTCTTTGTTGATGCCAGCCTTGCGCTGATTGAACTAAAACAGCGCCAGCGTCAGATGGGCAATCGGGGTGTTGATTTCGACCGCCATGACTTTGCCGCCATGGGGCGCGCTTTCGGTGGCTATGGACATACTGTTCGCAACCGCGCAGAACTGCGGACGGCGCTGGAAGAGGCGGTCAAAGCCGACCGCTTTACCGTAATCGCCGCCGAGATCGAGCGTGGAGGATATGATGGCCGCATCTGACGGGCCGCTGAAGGGCGTCAAAGTACTGGACCTGTCTCGCATTCTGGCCGGGCCGACCTGCACACAATTGCTGGGCGATCTGGGCGCAAGCGTCATCAAGGTTGAAAACCCGGCCTCGGGCGGGGACGACACGCGACAATGGGGACCTCCATATGTGACGGATGCCGAAGGCAACCGCTCGGACCTGAGTGCCTATTACATGTCGGCCAATCGGAACAAGAAATCCGTCGCCATCGACATTGCAACGCCCGAGGGGCAGGCCGAAATCAAGCGTCTGGCCTCGCATGCTGATATCCTGATCGAGAATTTCAAGCCCGGTGGGTTAGCCAAATACGGATTGGATTACAACAGCTTATCGCAGGATCTGCCGGGCCTCGTCTATTGTTCGATTTCCGGCTATGGGCAAACCGGACCTAATTCCAGCAAGCCCGGATATGACCTGATGGCGCAAGGCTACGGTGGCGTCATGTCACTGACCGGCGACCCGGATGGCGCGCCGATGAAAGTAGGCGTCGGTATATCTGATGTGATGTGTGGGATGTACGCCGCTGTCGGCATTTTGGCCGCCCTGCGCCATCGCGATCTGACCGGCGAAGGGCAGCAGATCGATCTGGCGCTGGTGGATTCGCAGGTGGCCTGGCTGATCAACGAAGGCGTCAACTATCTGACATCAGGCAACGTCCCGCAGCGACGTGGCAATGGGCATCCCAATATCGTACCTTATGATGTCTACCAGACCGCAGATGGCCACGTGATTTTGGCGGTTGGCAATGATAGCCAGTTTCGTCGTTTTTGCGATTTCATCGGCCGCTCCGACCTTGCCGACGACCCGCGTTTCGCCACCAACCCGGCCCGGCTGGAGCATCGCGATGCTCTGAATGCGATTCTGCGGCCTGCGCTTCGGTCGCACAACATGGACACCGTGATTTCGGAACTGGAGAGGCGCAAAGTCCCTGTTGGCCCGGTGCAGACGCTGGATCAGGTCTTCGACACCGATCAGGTGGCCGCGCGCGAGATGCAAATCACCATGCAGGCCCAGCCGGGTGAGGTGAATCTGATCGGGAATCCGCTGAAACTGTCGCGCACGCCTGTAACATACCGGCACGCCCCGCCACTGTTTGGTGCAGACACTGATGACATTTTAGGCGCTGAAAACCCCTTTGAGGACTGAAACACTTGCCCATTTCGGCGGCAAGTTGCTGAAACATGCCCTTGAATCGGCGGTTTTTTTCAATTTTTGCACACACGCCTTTTCACCAATTCGAGAGCAGGGTCGATACTGTTACGACGCGCCCGCACACTCTGATAAATCAAACAGTGTCGAATATCTCAGTCGGATTGGACCCAAGTATGAAACAAGACGTTTTTGGACAGATGAACACTTTGACCCACTCGGCCAGCGCCGAAGCGTGGGATGGTGTTCTGCTTGGGTTCATGGCGCACGCAGCAATCACCCCTCAGCACTTGGGCAAGGTGCTTGAGCTGGAACCGGATTTTGCCCTAGGCCACGCGATCAAGGGCCTGTTCATGGTTCTGCTGGGCCGACGCGAAATGCTGCCCGTCGCGACCGAAGCGCTGAGTGCGGCCACCACCGCGATGGAGCGCCAGCCTGTATCAGCCCGCGAACGGCTGTATGTTGAGGCACTTTCACTCTATCTGTCCGACCTGCCCTCGCAAGCGATCCAGAAGTTCGAAGAGATTCTGCGCACCCATCCAACCGATACGCTGGCGATGAAACTCAGCCATGCAACCCGGTTTGTTCTTGGGGACGCCGAAGGAATGCGTCGGTCGATCGAACGCATCCTGCCTACCTATGAGCCCGATCATGCCGGGCGCGGCTACCTGTTGGGTTGCCACTCATTTGCGCTGGAAGAAACCGGTGCTTACCAGAAGGCTGAGATTGCCGGACGTCAGGCGCTATGGATGGTTTCAGACGATGCCTGGGGCCTGCATGCTGTGGCCCATGTGCACGAAATGACGGGCAATGCCCAACTGGGCCTTGATTGGCTGGCCGGGCGCGAAGATGCCTGGGCCCATTGCAATAACTTCCGCTATCACGTCTGGTGGCACAAGGCGTTGATGCATTTGGATCTGGGTCAGGTCGATCAGGTGATGGCCCTATACGATCAGCATATCCGCAAGGATAAGACCGACGACTACCGCGACATCTCAAACGCCACATCGCTGCTCTCGCGGCTCGAACTTGAGGGGATCGATGTCGGCAACCGTTGGGAGGAACTGGCCGATCTCAGCGCCGCTCGGACCGAGGATGGCTGTCTGATCTTTGCTGACCTGCACTATCTGCTGGCCTTGACCGGTGACAATCGCGGCGATGCAACCGGGAAAATGCTGCAGCGTATCCAAAAGGATGCGCAGCGCAATCAAGGCGACACCCCGATCCGCATGTCTGATCCGGGCATCGCAGCTGCCAAGGGGCTTGAGGCGTTTGGCGACGGGCTTTACGGCGCGGCCTTTGACTTCCTGTCAACCGCTCGGGCCGGGATGCAATTGGCCGGTGGCAGCCACGCCCAGCGTGATGTATTCGAGCGCATCACAATTGATTCCGGCCTGCGCGCAGGTCGTCTGGATGCAGTCGAGCGCATTCTGGATGATCGCCGCGCGAAACGCGCCGGGGGCGAGGACAATTACGCACTAGCGCGCCGCGCATTGATCGAAGCGGCTCGCGACAGCGGCGACGCGCAAAGCGTCCCGGCTGAATAACCAAAAGACTAAGAAGGACAGAAAACGTATGGCGACTGTTTCGCCCGCTTCTGATTTTGCGCCTGCGGCGGCCCATGCGGCGACGCCCGCAACGATGCGCGACCCGCGGCTGGATTTCTATCGCGGCATTGCGATGTTCATCATTCTGGTGGCCCATATTCCCGGCAACGCCTGGACCGGTTGGATTCCGGCCAGATTCGGATTCTCGGATGCGACCGAGATCTTTGTGTTCTGTTCCGGCATGGCCTCGGCCATTGCTTTTGGCGGAGCCTTCATGCGCAAGGGCTGGTGGATGGGCACGGCCCGCGTGGCGTTCCGCATCTGGCAAGTCTATTGGGCCCATATCTGCCTGTTTTTCTTTGTCGCCATGACCATGGCCGCCTTGGACCAGACCGGTGCGTTTGAAAAGACCTACATCTCATCCCTGAACCTTCAGCACTTCTTCAAAGACCCAGCCTCTCAGATGGTGGGGATTTTCACGCTGACCTATGTGCCGAACTACTTTGACATCCTGCCGATGTATCTGGTGGTTCTGGCCATGATGCCGCTTTACATGGCGCTGTATCGGGTCAATTTCTGGCTGATGGCCGCCGTTTCCGTGGCGATCTGGTTTATTGCTCAAACCGGAGCGCTGGCCCTTCCGGCCGAGCCGTGGTCGGATCGTCAATGGTTCTTCAACCCGTTTGGCTGGCAATTGCTGTTCTTCACCGGCTTTGCCTTCATGCGCCGCTGGATTCCGGCCCCGCCGGTTTCGAATACGCTGATCTGGGCGGCGATTGCGTTCCTTGTTCTGTCCGCGCCGATCGGGTCCTGGAAAGTGTTCCTCTGGGTGCAGTCCGCTGCCCCGGGTCTGGCCGAGCAAATCCGCGAGATCTGGCCCCTGACCAAAGAACTGCGCGGCAAGACCGAGTTTGGCCTGTTCCGCTATATCCACTTCCTGTCATTGGCCTATCTGGGCTGGGTCGTCGCCGGTGAACATGGTCATCGCCTGATTGCTTCGGGTCACAGCCTTGGCGCGCGCATCTGGCAAGTGGCACTGAAACTGATCACCAAAGTGGGTCAGCAATCGCTCGCCGTCTTCGTCTTTTCGATGGCCGCAGCGCGCCTGATCGGCGTTGCCTTGGATCAGACTGGGCGGGATTTTGCCACCGTCTTCGCCGCCAACACGATTGGCTTTGCCATGATCATCGCGGTGGCCTATCTGGCGGCTTGGTTCAAATCACAGCCTTGGAAATCAAAGAGATGACCCTGACGCGCCGCGCATTTCTGGCTTCAACTTCAGCGCTGTTTCTGGCGCCGGCCACCTTTGCCTCGGGCGGTGACGTGCCGTTTGACCGCAACCACGTGATCGAGCTGGCCCGCGAACTGGCAAATCGCCCCTTTACCGAGCGCGAGATGGTGCCGCAGGAATGGCAGGACCTGACCTATCAGCAATACCGATCAATCCGGTTCCGGCTTGATCGCGCGCTGTGGTATGAGACCGAGACGCCGTTCAACGTCGATTTCTTCACGCCTGGCCTGTATTTTCCGCGCACGGTCAAAGTGTCGACGGTTGAGAATGGCATGACCAAACCGGTCGCCTTCGACCTGGACATGTTCGACAAGTCCAAAGATGTTCCAACCCTTCCCATCGATGAAACGCTGGGCTTTTCCGGCCTGCGCCTGCGCACTGAAATGCACCGCCCCGGCGAAACCGATGAGTTCTGCGTCTGGCAAGGGGCCAGCTATTTCCGTGCCATTGGTCTGCACGAGGTTTACGGCCTGTCTGCACGCGGTCTGGCGCTGAAAACAGGCGATCCGGATGGCGAGGAGTTCCCCGAATTCATCCGCTTCTGGCTGGAACGACCGGAACCCGGCCAACGCAATATGGTGGTCCACGCACTTATGGACAGCCCCAGCGTAACAGGGGCTTATCGGTTTAAGGTGACCGCAGGGGCCGATTGCATCATGGATGTCGAGGCCACCTTGTTCCCACGCACCGAACTGGATCATGTCGGCATCGCGCCCGGAACCTCGATGTTCCTGTTCGACCAAACCAACCACAGCCGCTTTGACGATTTCCGCCCCGCCGTCCATGACAGTGACGGGCTGCTGATCCGCAATGGCGTGGGTGAGGTGATCTGGCGGCCTCTGGCCAACCCAACCCGTCTGCAAATCTCTTCCTTCGTGGACACGAACCCTCAGGGCTTTGGCCTGATGCAGCGTAAACGCGAATTCTCGGACTATGCGGATCTTGAGGCGAATTATCACAAGCGACCCAGCCTGTGGGTCGAGCCCGGCGCTGATTGGGGCAAGGGCACGGTGACGCTGGTTGAGATCCCAGCCGATCAGGAGATCTACGACAACATCGTTGCCTATTGGCGTCCGGCAGAACCTTATTCTGCTGGCAACCAGGTTGATCTGACCTACCGCTTGATCTGGGGCGAGGAACCTCAGCGCACCCCGATGCCGCGTGTGATCAACACTGCGATGGGCGAAAATACCTTTGGCGAGGGCCGTCTGGCTGTGATCGACTTCGAACCCAGTGAGCTGTTCGAGGATCTGGACGCGGTTACCATCTTTGCGAACTCCCCTCACGCCGAAACCTCGGATGGTGTGTTGCAGCGCAATCCCGATACCGGCGGCGTGCGTCTGGCGTTTTCTTTCCAACCCGGTGAGCGTGACCATGTCGAACTGCGCGCGCAGCTGCTGGTCAACAAACGCCCGGCCTCCGAAGTGTGGCTGTATCGTTGGACCGCATGAACCGCGACTTGCATATCATGCCACCCGAGGCGCCACTGGCGATGCCCGCTCAGGACTTCAGCGCCGGGTTCCGTGATGCCGAGGTGCCATCAGGCAAACATCGCTCGGCCGGGTTCTGGCGCGCGCTGGCCTTTTCCCCGGCCATGGTGGCAACACTTGGCCTGCTATGGGTTATGGCCGACTGGTTCGGGGCCGAAGGCATCAACCTAGTCGAAGGCATTTTGCTTACCCTGATCTCGTTTAATTTCTTCTGGATATCCTTCACGGTCTGCACCGTTCTGCTGGGCATGATCTCACTATCGCGGCAAGAACGGCCTGTACCGCAAGGTCGCGCGCAGCCGCTGCGCGTCGCCCTGTTGATGCCGATCTACAACGAAGTGCCATGGTTCGTACTGGGAAATGCTCGCACCATGCTAGAGCAGCTGCGCGCACGCGGTGGACGGCACGAATACGCCATGTTCATCCTGTCGGATACCCGCGACCCCGAGATCGCTGCGCAGGAACAAGCCAGTATCGAGGCGCTGCGCACAACGCTGGCCCCGGACCTGAAACTCTATTATCGCCGCCGCGAACAGAATACCGATCGCAAGGTAGGCAATATCGCTGACTGGGTCAGCCGTTGGGGCGCGGATTGGGACGCGATGTTGGTACTGGATGCCGACAGCTTGATGACCGGTCGCGCCATCGCCCGCCTGACGGATTCGCTGGCCCGAGATCCCGGCGCGGGCCTGATCCAAAGCTACCCGCAACTGATCGGCGCGCAGTCGGTCTTTGCCCGGATGCAGCAATTCGCCAATGGCGTCTATGGCATTGCCTTTGCCGAAGGCTTGGCCCGCTGGTGCGGACAAGAAGGCAATTACTGGGGTCACAACGCGATTATCCGAACCAAAGCATTCGCGACCTGTGCGGGTCTGCCTAAACTGCGCTCGCTCAACGGGCAGGACAAGCTGATCATGAGCCACGATTTTGTCGAGGCTGGTCTGCTGCGCCGCGCTGGTTGGGGCGTGCGGTTCCTGCCACGTATTCGCGGCTCTTACGAAGAAACACCACCCACCCTCATCGACCACGCCCTGCGGGACCGCCGCTGGTGTCAGGGCAACCTGCAACATCTGAAATTGCTGGGCTCGCGCGGGTTCCGCTCAGTCTCGCGGTTTCACATGTTCCATGGGGCGGTCGGCTATCTGATGTCGCCGCTGTGGTTTGCGCTGCTGCTGATGTGGGCGCTGATCGGTCAGGGCGAAGAGGCGTCGGTTCTGCACTATTTCAGCCCGGACAACCCACTATTTCCGCAATGGCCCGAGATGAGCGAAACCCGTCACGTGCTGATCATTCTGGTCATGTACGCGATGTTGCTGGCCCCTAAGGTTTTGGGCGTGGCGGCGCTGCCACTGAGCGGTGTCCGCTATTCAGATTTCGGCGGTTGGCGGCGGTTCTTCACCTCATTCCTTTTCGAGGTCATCCTGTCGATCCTCTACGCGCCAATCCTGATGGTGCAACAGATGATTGCCGTGTTCCGCACCGCCTTGGGCCTGCAAAAAGGTTGGTCACCGCAGGCGCGCGACGGAGGCAGCTATGGTCTGCGCACGCTGATCTTTTGCCATGCGCTGGAAACCGTTAGCGGCATCGCACTCAGCCTTGGTATACTGGCCGGTCTGGTTTCAGTCTGGCTGGCCCCGATTGCCATCAGCCTGGCTTTTGCAATCCCACTGTCAGCACTAAGCGGCGTGTCCGCCGGGGCGGCGCGTCAGATGGTCGGAATGCGCGAGGATTTTGCTGAGCCAGATATCACCCGATCAGCCCGTCGTCACCGCGATGAACTGAAACGTCTGATCGAAGGTAAAGGCAGCATGACCCCGGCAGAGTGATTATCCGCCGGACAGACCTTCGTACCAATCCACCATCATGTCCGCCCAACCGTTGGGCACATTATGGCCACCCGGGAACAGTGCAAATTCGAGCGCGCCGCCATCAGCGCAGCCGCTCCAATACCGGCGCATGAATGGACCGGTCGTGGAAAACCCGCTGGGCTTAGTGTCAACGCATCCGTTGGCAACACGCCAGATTTCAAGCCCAGCAAAGATATCACCCTGATGAAACCGACCACCCCCAAGCAGCCGCCCTTCGAGCGGTACAACATTGTCGATCCAGCCATGCGTATGGAACAGGCGCACCGGCCCATTGCAGGCTTCTGGATGTGGTCGCCAGAACCCGCCAGAAACCGGCACATAAGCCGAGAAGGTCTCGGGCGCATCGCAGGCAAGATAGTTCACCATGAACCCTCCGGCTGAAAACCCACCCAGAACGGCGCGATCGCTATCGATGCCGAACCGCTCTGCCGCATCGTTTACCACTTCGCCCAGAAAGGCTGTCTCATCCCGTTCACCAAAACCCGGGTAGAAGTTCCAGCTTTTGGTGCCGCCGCGATCCGGTCTTTCCAGACCCTCGGGGGCCATAACGGCGTATCCACGGGCCAATAAAGGCTCGACCATGCTGCGGTTGTTCATGGTGCCGGACCCACTGCCGCCATAGCCATGCAAGAATACCAGCAAAGGCGGGTTTTCGGCATTGGGCAGTTCGATGTGATATTCGCCCAAGGTCGTCTTGCATGTGCCCTCATCCGGGCCGCAATCAGCAAATGCGGACTGGGCCGCAACGGCCAAACAGGCAGACAACCAGTATTTCATCTTGCTCAGGTCCCCTCAGAATACGTCTCGACCGGCAATCCAGACCAAACCCAACCCGGCCCGGCCGCTGATCCCAGCATGCCTTCCGGCACGTCGATAATATTGGTAAATCCCGCCTCGGTCAGTTGATTGCTCAACCGCGCAGACCGCACGCCCCGTGCGCAGATCAGTGCAATCGGGCCGGATTGATCCCCGTCGGTCAACTGCAACAAAGCTGAAACGAAATCATCCCGCCGCATATCCAGCGGTTGCGCGCCCTGCCCGATGCCGGTCGCCTTCCATTCGCGCGGGGTACGAATATCCACCAACAGAATGTCACCTGAAACCGCACTTTGATGCGCTTGCTTAACATCAAGCTGATCGCCCGAATAATCCTGTGGAATCAAACGGTATTCGCGGATTGCAAAGCCAGCGAAAAGGGCCGACCCGCCCCCCAGCAAAACCCATCTTCGGGCGAGGTTTGTCTTCTCTGCCATGCGGCACCCTTTTGCGTTGACCGCCTTGTTGTAGCACATCAAAGACAAAGACGCTTTGGTCAAGAATGGCCACTGCGATCAAGTTCGCGTCATTATCACGCAGTAGGGTTCCGCCCGAAATACGCCCTTTAGTCCTTGTCGAAACCTTGCAATTTCTCTGCAGCCAATAAATTATCCTTACAAATTCAGTCATATCGACCGCCCACACCGGAGTATCGCACTTGTCCCTATTCCTTATCGCGGCCCTTCCCTTTCTCGGAGCTGTTTTTCCAGCCCTTTTGATCCGGGCAGGACGAAACGCAGCCGCATCTGCCGCTGGGTTGACCACGTTTCTTGCCCTAATGGGATTGCTGATCCACATCCCGGCCGTGATGCGTGGCGAGGTCGTGACGGCGCGGTTCGACTGGATCCCGGGTCTGGGCCTGAACGCGAATTTCATGCTGGATGGGCTGGGCTTTCTGTTTGCCCTGCTGATTTTGGGTATTGGCCTGCTGATCATCCTTTACGCGCGCTTCTACCTGTCGCGCGAGGATCCAATGGGGCAATTCTACACCTATCTTTTGCTGTTTCAGGGTGCGATGGTCGGGATTGTTCTGTCCGATAATATCCTGCTTTTGCTGATTTTTTGGGAGCTTACCTCGCTCAGCTCTTTCCTGCTGATCGGGTATTGGAAACACCTGCCTGAAGGTCGACAGGGCGCGCGGATGGCACTGGCGGTCACGGGCGGCGGCGGGCTGGCGATGATCGCCGGCATGCTGATCCTGGGCAATATCGTGGGGTCCTATGACCTAAGCGTCATTCTGC
Source organism: Ruegeria sp. AH12 (assembly GCF_056541465.1). Taxonomy (NCBI): domain Bacteria; kingdom Pseudomonadati; phylum Pseudomonadota; class Alphaproteobacteria; order Rhodobacterales; family Roseobacteraceae; genus Ruegeria; species Ruegeria sp. AH12. Next base: position 506,535 of record NZ_JBQFYL010000002.1, read on the forward strand.
AGAACAAAGAGCTGATACAGGCCTCACCCTACTATCTGCCCGCCCTGATCCTGATCCTGCTGGGTTGCTTCACTAAATCGGCGCAGTTCCCGTTCCATTTCTGGCTGCCGCACGCAATGGCCGCCCCGACGCCAGTCTCGGCCTACCTGCACTCGGCCACGATGGTTAAGGCAGGTCTGTTTCTTATGGCCCGGATGTGGCCGGTTCTGTCAGGCACCGATGCATGGTTCTATATCGTGGGGACGACAGGTCTGGTGACCATGCTGCTGGGTGCAGTGATAGCGTTGTTCAAGGATGATCTGAAGGCTCTGCTTGCGTTTTCGACAGTCTCACATCTGGGGCTGATCACCATGCTGTTGGGGTTTGGCACCAAGTTCGCAGCAGTCGCGGCCGTCTTCCACATCATCAACCACGCGACCTTCAAAGCAGCCCTGTTCATGACCGCCGGGATCGTCGATCACGAGACCGGTACGCGTGATATCAAACGGCTGGGCGGGCTGCGCCACCTCATGCCAGTCACCTTTACAATCGCCACCATTGCAGCGCTTTCGATGGCCGGTCTGCCACCGCTGAACGGCTTCCTATCGAAAGAGATGATGTTGGAAGAAACCGTGCACACCACATGGCTGCACCTGCATTACCTGGTGCCGGGTCTGGCCCTGGTGGCAGCGCTGTTTTCGGCGGCCTATTCCTTCCGATTTGTCGGTCACGTGTTTCTTGGGCCTGAGCGCAATGATTACCCTGCCCACCCGCACGACCCGCCGATCGGATTGTGGGTTGCGCCAGCTTTCCTTGTGGTTCTGGTGATCCTGATCGGACTGAACTCAGCAGCTATAGTCGGTCCCTTGGTGGCCGTAGTTTCAAGCGCAGTTATCGGTGGCGAGAAACTGCCCTATTACTCACTCAAGCTCTGGCATGGGTTCACACCTGCCCTGTTCATGTCCGTCGTTGCCACGCTAGGGGGCCTGTTCCTACTGGGGCTGCATAAACACTGCGAACGGTTCTGGAACACCCTGCCCCGCCCCGAGGCCAAGGTGATCTTCGAGGCGCTGATCAATCGCTTCACACAGCTAAGTCGCTGGGTCACGGATGAGCTGCATAACGGTGTGCTCAGCCGCTATGCCATCATCTTTGTCGCTTTCACGGTTGGGCTGGGCTACTACGCCTACACGACCGGCACGATTGGTGTTGAGACCCGCATACCGCTGCCTGCGCAATTCATCCCGATCATCGGCTGGATTTGCCTGGTCGGCGCGACGCTGGGGATCATGTGGTTCCACCGCAACCGTCTGCTCTCGCTGGTGCTGATCGGCGTTGTTGGACTGATCGTTTCGGTTGCCTTCAACTATCTGTCGGCACCGGACCTGGCGCTGACCCAGATCTCGGTCGAAGTGGTAACGATGATCCTGCTGCTGTTGTCACTGAACTTTTTGCCCACCGAAACACCGTGGGACAGCAGTGCGGCGCGGCGTTGGCGCGACGCGGCAATTTCCGTAGTCGCTGGTATCGGGAGTGGAGCCCTCATCTACGCAATCATGCTGCGCGACTTTGCCTTCCCGACGATCTCGGACTTCCATCTGGCGAACTCGTACAAAGGCGGCGGTGGCACCAATGTGGTGAACGTCATTCTGGTCGACTTCCGGGGCTTTGATACCTTTGGTGAGATCATCGTGCTGGGCATCGCTGCGTTGATCATCTTTGCCCTGACCGAGGCCGTTCTGGGGACAAATGTGCGCGGTTACCTGCTAAACCGCAAACCGCATTGGCCACAATCCGGGGACTCGCATCCGCTGATGATGGTGGTTGCAACACGCGTGATGATGCCGATTGCGTTGATGGTGGGCGCCTACATTTTCTTCCGCGGCCACAACCAGCCTGGGGGTGGTTTCATCGCCGGCCTGATCGTCGCGATTGCGTTCCTCATGCAATACATGGCCAGCGGCTACACATGGGCCATCGAACGACAAAGGTTCTATTATCACGGCACCATCGGTTGGGGTGTACTGATCGCTGCGGCCACTGGTCTAGGGGCATGGTTCAACGAACGCCCCTTCCTGACCAGCGATTTCGGATACATCAACTGGCCGCCACTGGAAGAGTTCGAATGGGCCACTGCCATGTTGTTTGACACGGGCGTGTTCCTGGCGGTTCTTGGCGCCGTGATGCTTGCGCTCGATAGCCTGTCGCGTTTTGCATGGCGGCCGGGCATGGCGCAGGAATTCCCGATGGACATCAACCCGCTGCGGGATGATCCTCCAGAACAAGACGAAGAGAAGGAGCAGGCCTGATGGAAGCGCTGGTTGCCTCTGCCGTAGGCATTCTGACCGCCGCCGGGATCTTCCTGATCCTGCGTCGCCGGACATTTCCGGTCATTCTTGGCCTGTCGCTGATCACCTATGCGGTGAACGTATTCCTGTTTGCCACTGGGCGGCTGGCCCTCAACGCGCCTGCTGTTCTGAACAAATACGAGGAAGTCCCCTATACCGATCCACTGCCACAAGCGCTGGTACTGACGGCCATCGTGATTTCATTCGGGATGACGGCAGTGATCGTAATGATCGCGCTTTCGGCCTATCTGTCCTCGAAGGATGACCATATCGATATGAGCCCGCAGGACAGCGTGGACGCGCCGGGAGAAGACGCATGAACCACTGGATCGTTGCGCCGATCGTCCTTCCCGCGATCCTGGCTCCGTTCATCATCATGGTCCTGCGATATCATCTGGACCTGCAGCGTATTTTCTCGGTCGCAGGTGTTGTCGCCTTGCTAGGCATCGCACTGACCATCACCGCGCAGGCGTCGGGCGGGGATATTCAGGTCTATGAGCTGGGCGATTGGCCGGCCCCTTTTGGCATTGTCATGGTGTTGGACAGGCTATCGGCCATGATGGTGCTATTGACCGCATTGCTGGCTCTGCCCATTGTGCTCTATGCTATCGCCTCGGGCTGGGATGATCGAGGGAAACACTTCCACGCGCTATTCCATTTCCAGCTTATGGGCGTGTGCGGGGCCTTCCTGACCGGTGACGCCTTTAACCTGTTTGTGTTCTTCGAAGTTCTTCTGATCGCCTCCTACGGTCTGATGACGCACGGGGGCGGCTCTGTTCGCCTGAAAGCGGGCGTGCAGTATGTCGCCTATAACCTTTTGGGCTCGACCCTGTTCTTGTTTGCCTTGGGCACGCTTTACGGTGTGACAGGCACACTGAACATGGCCGACATCGCCCTTCGTGTGGCTGAGATGCCAGCTGAAGATACCGCCCTGTTGCGGGTGGGCGCGGTGCTGCTGCTGCTGGTCTTCTGTATCAAGGCCGCCGTTCTGCCACTACATTTCTGGCTGCCTGCCAGCTATGCCAATGCGCCACTGCCTGTGGCCGCACTGTTTGCGATCATGACCAAGGTTGGCGCCTATTCGATCATTCGGATGTACACACTCGCCTTTGGACCCGAGGTCGAAGCGACCCAAGGTCTGGCGGGCGACTGGTTGCAACCGGCGGCTCTGGTCACCCTTGCAGTCGGAGCCATTGGTATTCTGGGCTCGCAACACATTGCGCGGATGGTTGCGTTCTGCGCGATCGCTTCGATGGGGACGCTGTTGATTGCAATCTCACTGTTTACGCCACAAGCCAGCGCAGCCGCGCTGTATTATGTGTTCCATTCGACACTGGCGACGGCACTCATGTTCCTGATCGCCGATCTGATCATGGAACGGCGTGGCGGGGCCATCACCCCAATGACACCCATGGCGCAGACCGGGCTGATCTCGGGGCTGTTTTTCGTGGGGGCCATCGCCATGGCTGGTATGCCGCCCCTCTCGGGTTTTATCGGCAAGCTGCTGGTTCTGGATGCCGCGCGCGATGCGCCGGGTTCCAGCTCGGTATGGGCGGTTGTTCTGATCGGGTCGTTCGTGACAATTGTCGGACTGGCGCGAGCCGGGTCTTTGATCTTCTGGAAAAGCCACGATGCCGAGCATATCGGCTCCGAGGACACTGCGGATGAGGAGGCCATACCCCTGCCCGCACCCGAACCGCAACCGGGTCTGGCCTTTACGTCGGTCTTTGGATTGGTTGCCGGGCTGATCCTGCTGACCATCTTTGCCGGACCGGCACTGGACTACACAAGCCAAACCGCTGAACAGTTGTTTACGCCCGAGCACTACATCTCGGCCGTGTTGGGAGGGGAAGAATGATCAAGCTGCTGCGCCGCGTATTCCCGCACCCGCATCTGACCTTTTTGCTGACAGTTGTGTGGGTCCTGCTGGCCAATAACGGGTCTTTGAACTCGCTGGTTTTCGGTCTTATCCTGGGGATCATCATCCCCTTTATCACACAGCCCTATTGGCCGGATCAGCCGAAACTGCGCAATTGGCCGATGATCGTGGAGTATCTGCTGATCGTTCTGTGGGACATCGTGATGGCCAATATCACCGTCGCCCGGATCATCCTGTTCAAACGCGATGCAGATCGCCAACCCAATTGGGTCTGCATTCCGCTGGAACTGCGAACACCCGAAGCGATCACAGTGCTGGCGGGCACCATCACCATGACCCCCGGTACGGTCAGTTGCGATCTGTCGGCACAAGGTCACAACTTGCTGGTCCACTGTCTAGACGCCCCCGACCCCGAAGCGGTCCGAGACCAGATCAAACAGCGCTATGAACGCCGCCTGAAGGAGATTTTCGAATGATCGAATACGCCATCTACTTCGCCTTCACCTGTTTCGGAGCGGCAATCCTGATGTGCCTGTGGCGGATCATCACCGCAGACGGGGTCGGCACACGTGTTCTGGCACTGGACACGATGGTCATCAACACCATCGCTCTGATGATCCTTTACGGGCTTGATCAGGGAACCGAGATTTTCTTCGAGGCCGCCATGATCATCGCCATGTTGGGCTTTGTCTCAACCGTGGCCTACGCGCGCTTCATGCTGCGCGGCAATATTATCGAGTGAGGGCGGGATGACATTTTTCTTCGAACTGCTGATCACTGTGTTTTTGATCGTATCGGGCATCTTTGGCTTTGTCGGCTCGTTTGGCATGATCAAGCTGAAAGATCCTATGTCACGCCTGCATGCGCCCACTAAGGCAACAACCTTGGGGGTGGGCGGCGTGCTGCTGGCGTCGATCTGCCATTCGGTTCTGCTGGAAGGCAAGCTGTCGCTGCACGAGCTGTTAATCACGTTGTTTTTGTTCCTCACGGCCCCGATCACGGCCCTGTTCATTGCAAAATGGCATGTTCACCGCCATGAAAAGCCGAGCGATCTGCCGGATGCGGGCGAGGACGAGCTTTGGGCCACCCACGCGGTCGAGCAGGTCGAAGACGTCCCGGACCACAGCACGAACTGAGCCTTATGCAAAATCCTCCGCTGCCCCTGACCCGCGATCTGGTTCTCATTGGCGGTGGGCACACGCATGCGCTGCTGCTGCGCAAATGGGGGATGAACCCACTGCCCGGTGCGCGCGTGACGGTGATCAACCCCGGCCCGACCGCGCCCTATTCCGGAATGCTACCGGGCTATGTTGCCGGGCATTACGAGCGGTCTGAACTGGACATTGATCTGGTGAAACTGGCGCGTTTTGCGGATGCGCGGATTGTTCTGGGTTCGGTCGACGCAATCGACACCGATCAGCGACTGATCCATATGCCCGGTCGGTTGCCGGTTGCGTTCGATGTCGCCTCAGTCAATGTCGGGATCACGTCGGATATGCCCGGCATACCCGGCTTTGCCGAACACGCCGTACCCGCCAAACCCCTTGGTCCTTTCGCCAGCCGATGGGACGCGTATCTGGGCAAGTCCGGCCCCGCGGCAGTGGCTGTGATCGGTGGTGGCGTCGCGGGGGTTGAACTGGCCATGGCAATGGCCCACGCGTTGAAAGCCCGGCAACGTTCGGCACGGGTTACGCTGATCGACAATGCGATGGCCCTGTCTGCGATCGGACCTAAAGCCGCCGCTACGATCCGCAAGGCGATGGATGATCTTGGTGTCGAGGTACTCGAACAGATCGCGATCAAGGAAATCACTGCGGATCATGTAACGTTGCAGGATGGCCGCCAGATCGAGGCTGATTTTGTCACCGGCGCCGCAGGGGCCCGCCCCTATGACTGGATCACCCGCACCGGGCTAGATTTGCAGGACGGGTTCATCCGGGTGAATGCCCATCTTCAATCCAGCGATCCGGCTGTTTTTGCCGCCGGAGACTGTGCCCATCTGACGGAAAACCCGCGCCCCAAGGCGGGCGTTTACGCGGTGCGTGAAGCCCCGGTTCTATTCAACAACCTGAGGGCAGCGCTGGGGGCCGGGAAAGTGAAGCGCTATGTGCCGCAGAAAGATTACTTGAAACTGATCTCGCTGGGCGGAAAATCCGCGCTGGGGGAACGGCTGGGCACTTCGTTCAGCGGTGCATTGATGTGGCGGTGGAAAAACCACATCGACCAGACATTTATGAATAAGTTCCGCGACCTTCCCACGATGCAAACTCCGGCCCTGCCGCGCGATCATGCGGCGGGAATATCCGAGGCATTAGGCGAAAAACCCATGTGCGGCGGCTGTGGCGCCAAGGTCGGCCGGGACGCCTTGCAACGCGCTTTGCATGCTTTACCCAAACCCGTCCGACCGGATGTGACCGCCCTACCCGGTGACGATGCCGCCCTGCTGACAACTGGCAAGGCGCAACAGGTCATGACCACAGATCATCTGCGCAGCCTGACCTCTGATCCCGTGCTGATGACGCGCATCACCGCTGTACATGCGCTTGGAGATATCTGGGCCATGGGGGCCCAACCCCAAGCCGCGACCGCGACCATCATCTTGCCGCGCATGTCCGCCATGTTGCAGGAACGGACCCTGTCCGAGATCATGACCACAGGCAATGCGATCATGCAGGACGCCGGAGCAGAGATCGTGGGCGGACATAGCTCGATGGGTGATGAAATGACCCTGGGCTTCACCATCACCGGTTTGTGCCCTGAACCGCCGATCACATTGGCTGGGGGGCGGCCCGGTGATGTGTTGATCCTGACCAAGCCTATCGGCAGCGGAGTTCTGATGGCGGCAGAAATGGCAGGACAGGCAAATGGAGCGGATGTCGCTGAGGCTTACAAGCTGATGACCCAGCCACAAGGTCAGGCGGCTAAGATATTGTCACGCGCACGGGCGATGACGGATGTCACAGGGTTCGGGCTAGCCGGGCATTTGCAAGGCATATGCGACGCCTCAAACTGTGGCGCCATTTTGGATTTGGACGCGGTTCCGGTTATGCCTGGAGCCCTTGAATTAAGCAATTTCGGCGTTCACTCCACACTGTTTCCTGACAACAGATCCATCGCACCCAAGCTTCCCTCGGATGGCAAAGCGGCCCTGCTGTTTGATCCTCAAACTGCAGGCGGATTATTGGCTGCGGTTGCTGCCGACGACGCAGACGCAGTGTTAGACGCGCTGCAGCAGTCAGGCTATCCGGCGGTCAAGATCGGTCGCCTGACCGACACGCCCGGGCTGCACCTTCAAAGCTGATCCAGCGCGGTTTCTATCTCTGCTGCCGCCTGACGCAGGCCGCTGCCGTCCAGCTTTTGTACCTCGACCCGCGCAACAGGGTCTATTGGGTTAGCGCGGCGCGACTTGGCATAGGCCGGATCATAATGCTGTTCGATCAACGCTCGGGTCAACGCGCGCTTGTTGCCCGCATCGATCAATGCCAGCCACGCATCCACGACCTCATGCCCGCGGTGAACCCGCAACGGGGACAAGCGATCGCGCAAACGCGCGCCATCGGACAGGATATCATCATAAGCCTGCATCAAATACGCCGCCCTTGCCGCGACCGGAGCAAAGATCTGAATGCGCGGAGCCGCACACATCGCCGTCCACAGGCTGGGTGGCAGTATCCGCTCACCGATCTTCGAGGATTCCGCCTCAACCACAACCGGGCGTGCCGGATCAAACGCGCAGAAAGCAGCTGAAAGCGTCGACTCGAACGCTTTCTGGCTAGGCTGTCCCCCAGGCATCTCACCCAATAGAGAACCCCGGTGATTGGCCAATCGCTCCAGATCGACCACCTGTACGCCACGCCGCTGCAAATGGTGCAGCAACTCGGTTTTGGCCGTACCAGTATAGCCATCCAGCGCGATCAGTCGAAAGGGCAATGGTTGCTCATATAAATAGGCGTTCACCAAACGCCGATAGGTTCGATACCCGCCCTCTATGACCTCGGCCCGCCAGCCAATCTGTTGCAATGTCCACGCAAACGAGCCCGACCGCTGCCCCCCGCGCCAGCAATAGACCAGCGGCCGCCAGTTGCCCTCATGATGGCTGAGGCGGTGTTCGATATGATCGGCTGCATTTCGGAACACCAAAGCCGCCCCAAGTTTGCGGGCCAGAAACGGGCTTTGTTGTTTGTAGATCGTTCCGACCCGAGCGCGTTCTTCATTGTCCAGAACCGGCAGGTTGATCGCATTGGGCAGATGATCCTCTGCAAACTCAGCCTGGCTGCGGACATCGATCACGGTGTCGAAACCATGGGCATATAGCTGCGGTAAGTCTGAGTAGTTCAATACCATCCCAGCGGTTTACTTGCCCAAGCTTTGGATGGAAAGCCTGTCAAAACATTTGCCGTAACGATACCCAACGACACCTGGCAAGCTTGGATAGAAACAAAAAAGCCGCATCACTATGATGCGGCTTTTCAATCTTTCGCAGAGCGTTACTTCTGCTTGATACGCCCGTCTACATACGGTTGGTAGGGTGCATTTTCGGCCAGGTATTCGGCGGTTACATCCGCCAGATCGGGGCCGAAATCATAGGCGTTCTTGTCATCACCTTCGAACATCTTGTACCCGTCACCGCCGTTGCGCACGTAGTTGTTGGTCACGACAAGATAGGTCGCTGCCGGGTCGATGGGCACGAACCCGTCACCCTCTGCCACCATCACTTCGGTGATGCGTCCTTCGTTCGGGGCGACCGACGGATCCCAGGTGAAACTCAGCCCGGCAACCTGAGGGAAGCGGCCTTTGACTTCTTCCACCTGGCTGACGCCGTTTTCCAACGCATCAATGACGCCCTGGCCACTGATTTCAAAGGTCGAAAGGGTGTTCTGGAACGGCAGAACAGTCAGCACCTCACCCATGGTGACCTCACCTTCGTCAATCGAAGCGCGCAGACCGCCCGAGTTTGCGATTGCGATCTGAGCACCCTGATCGGCAACACGAGCCAGCATAGCGTCGGCAACCAGATTGCCCATCTCACATTCCTGTACGCGGCAGATATCGCGCGAACCTTCAACGGCTGCGCCGGTTTCAGCGACCACGCGTTGCTTCATCTCTTCGATCGGGGCACCCATTTCAGCGACGCGCGCAGCAATGTCTGCATCCGGCGTTACTGACGCATCCAGCAGGATCGGCTCACCTTCTGCCGAGATCAGGTTACCGTCATCGTCAAAAGTCAGGGTGACCTCACCCAGATATTTCGAATAGGCATAGGCTTGCACGACCGGGACATCGCCCACCATCATCGGGTACGGGCCAGCCGCATCTTCGTTGGTGTTCGATAGCAGCGTGTGCGAGTGACCACCAACCACCAAATCCAGACCCGGCACTTGAGCGGCAATCTCTAGGTCTTTGGCCAGACCCACGTGGTTCAGCGCGATGATGATGTTGACACCCTCATCCTGCAGCGCCGCAACGTCGGCCTTCAGACTTTCGATCTCATCCTGAAACAACACATCCTTACCGGGGCTCGAGGTGTCGACCGTGTCGGTTGCCAGCGCAGAAATGATACCGATCTTCTGGCCGCCAACCTCAAGAACCACATGGTTTTCCACCTTGTCCTTGAGTTCAGCCGATGTCGACAGATCCAGGTTACCCGAAATCACAGGGAAGCTGACTGCATCAATGAACGCAGCGAGGCCTTCGGGACCGTCGTCAAACTCGTGATTGCCAACGGCCATCACGTCATAACCGATGGCCTCCATGAACTCGGCCTCTGCCGCGCCTTTGTAAGTGGTGTAGAACAATGAGCCCTGAAACGGATCACCTGCGTCAAGAACCAAAACGTTCTCATCCGCCATTTCCGCACGCTTCGCATCCAGAATGGTCTTCAGTCGTGCAACACCGCCAAAACACTTTCCTTCGGCTTCACCTTCCGCATCACAGGTCGAATCGTATTTGTTGATCGACTCAATACGGCTGTGGATATCGTTTGTGTGTAGAATCGTCAGTTTATAGTCGGCAGCCGCAATCCCAGCGGTCAGCCCCAGTACGGCAACAGAGGCCATGAAACGGGTCAACATACGAATACTCCCTATCGTTGTTTGACCAGATCGTGCGCTGATGGCGACGAAGAGTCAAAGGGGCAAATCTGACTTGATTCCCCGTTCCGTGCGGGGCATCACCCGAGGCATGCTGATTTACAAAATATTTCGGGCCGATGAATGGGCTCTATTGCAGGCCGAGGGCGCCTCGGACGGCGCGCCGATCGATGTGGCGGATGGGTTTGTGCATTTCTCAACGGCAGAGCAGGCTTCGGAAACAGCTGCCAAGCATTTTACCGCTGTCGATGGGCTGACCCTGCTGGCGTGCGACGGGAATGCTATGGGGGATGACCTAAAGTGGGAGGTCTCGCGTGGTGGGGCGCTGTTTCCGCACCTCTACCGTCAGATCAGGATGAGTGATGTGCTCTGGTCGCGGCCCCTGCCCTTTGATGGCCAAACCCATCTATTCCCCGAGGAAATGGCATGACCGCCTACATCGACCCCCAACGCGAACAGTTCGACGCTTTCAAATCGCTGGATCGGAATGAGCCGATTGAGATGTTGAACCTTGTCAAGTTTCGCCCCACGGCTGCTTACCCAGCGGATCATGAACTCGCCGCTGGCGGGCTGACCGGGGCGCAAGCTTATCGCAACTATGGGGCTGAGACGGCGCCGATTATAGCCAGACTGGGTGCGTCAATCCTGTGGCGTGGGTCGTTTCACACCACCTTGATCGGACCGCAGGACGAGGCATGGGATGAAGTGTTCATCGCCCGCTACCCCTCGGCTCACGCGTTTCTGGAAATGGTGAGCGACCCGATCTATCAAATGGCCGTGGTGCATCGCCAGGCCGCCGTTGAAACCTCGCGCCTGATCCGATGCGGCGCGGCCAAAGGTGGGGCAGCGTTCGGATGAAACTAGCCGAAAAACTGGGCCTTGCCGCGCTGCATCGATTTGATCCCGAAACGGCGCATAGCCTGTCGATCAAAGCGCTAAGGGCCGGGCTGGCCCCCATGCCGGGGCCGGTGACGTCTGCTCGGCTGGCGACAGAAATCGCTGGCTTGCGCCTGCCCAACCCGGTTGGTCTAGCCGCTGGGTTTGACAAGAACGGAGAGGTCCTGACCCCGCTGTCTCGCGCCGGGTTTGGATTTATCGAGGTGGGCGCTGTGACCCCACGCCCGCAACCGGGGAACCCCAGGCCGCGCCTGTTTCGGCTAACCGAAGATAGTGCCGCCATCAATCGCTTTGGGTTCAACAACGAGGGCATGGAGGTTATGGCCCAGCGGCTCGCCGCCCGGCCCGCGGATGCGGTGATTGGCCTGAATCTGGGGGCAAACAAAGACAGCGACGACCGGCCCGGTGACTTTGCCAAAGTGCTGGACCATTGTGCCGCGCATCTGGATTTTGCCACCGTAAATGTATCCTCCCCCAACACCGAAAAGCTGCGGGACCTTCAGGGAAAAGCCGCCCTTGGCGCGTTGCTGGGCGGCGTGATCGAAACACGCAACGCTCTGCGCCGCCCACTGCCTATCTTCCTGAAGATCGCACCGGATCTGACCGAAGCCGAATTGCAAGACATCGCAGACGTCGCCGTCGAGACGGGTGTGGATGCTGTTATCGCCACCAATACAACGCTGTCCCGCGAAGGGTTGCGTAGCGCGCATAAGTCTGAACAAGGCGGCCTGTCAGGCGCGCCGTTGTTCGAGAAATCAACACGCGTTCTAGCGCGGCTTAGCCAGCTAACCGGTGGAAAGATGCCCCTGATTGGCGTCGGAGGGATCAGCACGGCGGAACAGGCTTATGCCAAGATTTGCGCCGGGGCATCCGCAGTGCAGTTTTACACAGCCATGGTCTATGGTGGTCTGTCTCTGGCCGCCGAGATCGCACAGGGTCTGGATACTTTATTGGCCCAAGATGGGTTTGACACCGTGGCGCAAGCTGTGGGCAGCAAACGAGGGGATTGGTTGTGATTGAGTATTGGCACAACCCGCGCTGTTCGAAATCCCGCATGGGTCTGGCCTTGTTAGAAGAGCACGGCGCAGAGGTTCAGGTTCGGAAATACCTGGAGGATGCACCCTCGGTAGACACGCTGCTCAAGGCGCAGGCATTGCTGGGCGTACCCGCCATTCAGATGATGCGAACCGGTGAGAAACTGTTCAAGGAACTAGGCCTGTCAAAAGACGCGCCAGACGCGGAATTGATTCAGGCCATGGCAGATCATCCGATCTTGATCGAACGCCCGCTGGCTATTGGCGAAAGCACAGCCGCACTTGGTCGTCCGCCCGAGAACCTGCTGCATCTGCTTTAAACCACCTGCGCTTCAAGCCGGGGGTAGCGCAAGCCCATGGTCACGCCGCGTGCTAGGTTCAACACCATCAACGCGGCCCAAAGCCCATGATTGCCAAACGCAGGAACCAGAATGAACAGGGCGACAACATAGATTGCCACAGATTGCAGCATCGCGTTACGCATCGCCCGTGTCCAGGTCGCACCAATATAGATGCCATCGAACATCCAGCTGGCGACACCGATCACCGGGGCAAGGGCAGCCCAGAACAGGAACTCGCGTCCGGCTTGGCGCACCTCGGGCGATGTGGACATCAGGTCGATCAGGGCAGGGCCAGCCAGAAAGAATACCGCACCCAGCAGAACAGCGCCCCCAACGCCCCATTGCGATGCCATGACCGAGGCGCGCCGCACCTGATACCGATCCCGCGCGCCCACAGCACTGCCGACCAGCGCCTCGGCCGAAAAGGCAAAGCCGTCCAATGCAAAGGCGGTGATCTCCAGAAATTGCAAAAGAACTTGATTGGCCGCCAGATTAACATCCCCCAAATCCGAGCCAACAAACAGAAAGGTGGTAAAAGACCCGGTCAACAGGATGGATCGGATCATGATATCACTGTTCACCTGCAGCATTCGGCGCAATCGCACAGCGTCAAAAATGCGGGGCCAATCCCGCCAGATACGGTCTCGAAATCCATCACGGCACAGCCACAGGCCCAGCGCCAACCCGGTCCATTCCGCGATCAGAGTGGCAATCGCCACACCTTCGACACCCCAGCCCAGCCCCAGAACGAACCACAGGTCCAAAACGATATTGAGGCCGTTCATCCAGATTTGCAGAATGAAAACGCCCCGCGTACGCTCAACCGCGATCAGCCAGCCTGTGACTGCATAAAGAGCTATCGTCGCGGGAGCGCCCCAGATTCGGATCTCAAGATAGGTGCGGGCAAGGGTTTCGACCTCAGGACTGGCTGGTGACAGCAGGAACGCACCGCTGAAAATGGCGACCTGCGCCACTATGAAAACAAGCCCCGCAGCCCCGCCCAGCATCAGCCCGCGGATCAGCAGCGCGCGCATCTCATTGGTGTCCCCTGCCCCGCGCGCCTGTGCGGCGAGGCCGGTGGTGCCCATCCGCAGGAACCCGAAAATCCAGTAAATTGCAGACAGGATCACCGCTCCGATACCGACGGCTCCGATCGGGGCCGCAGCCCCCATCTGCCCCACCACGCCGGTATCTACCGCACCCAGAATGGGCACGGTTGCGTTGGACAGCACAATGGGAATGGCGATTTTCAGCACCCGCCCATGCGTTATGGGCGCCGAGGCATCTGTCATGATCAGCCCTTATCCCGAGCCGGCTGCGGCATCAAGAAATGCCCGGTCGCTTGCGCAAACAGTTTGGCATGGTTGTCTTGCCAGGCCTCGACCCGGACCGAGGCATAGCGTCGACCGGCCCGATTGACGAAGGCGCGCGCATAAGCATCCCGTGGCAGGCCTGACCGCAGATAGTCGACCGTAAAGTCGATGGTCTTCGGAAAGCGGATGTTTTTGTCGGTCACGATGGCCTCAGCATCGATTTCACCGCTTTCGATCTCGGAAAACATGTGCTCCCAACTCAGCGTGATCACGGCTGTGACCTCCAAAAACGCGGCCGTTACACCACCGTGAATAGCGGGAAGGAACGGGTTTCCAATCAGTTTCTCATCGAAGTTCAGGACGCCGGTCAGCTCATCGCCCCTGCGATCAAAACTTATGTTCAAGAAGCGGATGTAAGGCACGCCGTCGATCAAAGCGCGCAAGGCGCCATCCCGGCGTTGTTTGACCACCTGCATGGGTTCAGGGCGGGTTCTGGCCATGTCACTTACCCTCCACCGTGAACGAGCCCGAAGCGGTTGCTACAGGTCGGTCGTGATCATCATCCATGGCCGTTGCACGCACAAACGCCACATTGCGAGTGATGTGATAGCAGCTGGCCCGCGCGGTGATCGTCTGGCCCGGAGACGCTGCGCGCATGTAGTCGATCCTCAGGTTGATCGTTGCTGTCCCACCGGGCGAGGACGGATGGCTCATGACCGCGGCACCGCAACAAGTATCCAAAATGGTCGAAATTGCCCCCCCGTGAATCACTCCTGTTCTGGGATCGCCAATCAGGTCTGTATTGTAAGGCATGGTGATTTCGGCCTCACCCGCGCCAATCTGGGTTAGCTCCAAACCGATGGCCCGCGCATGGGGGATCGCTTCGATAAATTGGCGGGCTAGGACTGTCTTGTCGACCATTTGCTAACTTCCTATCGTGACGCCCCTTTATGATCCGTAGAAATTGCAAAGGGCAAGCCCACCTGTTGCGCTTGACGTGGCAAGGACGTAGGTTGCCGTTGAGGAGACCAGGAATGTCCGACAACCGTTTGTCATTCAAAGAGATGTGCGCGGAATTCGACGTGACACCGCGCACCCTGCGCTACTACGAGTATATCGAGCTGTTGCAGCCAGACCGCGAAGGGCGGTCCCGGTTTTACGGCCCTCGCGAATGCGCCCGGATGACGCTGATCATGCGCGGTCGCAAGTTTGGTTTCCCTCTGGAAGAAATTCGCCAGTGGCTGCTGATCTATGAAGATCAGGGCAATCAGGCACAGATGGCGGCCTTTGTTGAAATGGCCGACCGACAGATGGATGAGCTGCGTCAACAACGCAAACAACTGGACGAAGCGATGGATGCGCTTAAGCAGTTGCGCGATCAAACTGCGAATTCCATTTCCTGATTTTCGCCACCCTTGAATCGATCTGGTGCGCCTCAAGACGTGGTTCGCATGTCAGGATCACATTCGGTTTTTTCAGCCCGATTGATCCGATTCCAGCCTGACGTAACGGAAATAAAATTGCGATCCAGCGCCTTTACGTGTTTGGATGTTACGTCAACTTTGAAGTGACGCAGCGTCGGGATTACGTAAACGTCATTCTCATGTTGTAAAGCAGACGACGACTACGCAACTCGTGTCTCATGACACCAGTGACGAGAGTATGACGAATGACCGAAGATCTTATGACCATCCGCGAGATGTGCGGGACCTATGATGTCACACCGCGTACTTTGCGGTTCTACGAAGCCAAAGAACTGCTGTTCCCGATCCGCGAGGGTCAGAAACGCTTGTTCACCAAACGCGACCGCGCGCGGCTGAAACTGATCCTGCGTGGGAAGCGGTTCGGCTTTAGCCTGGAAGAAATTCGGCAACTTCTGGATTTGTACCATGTGGGTGATCAACAGCTGACCCAGATGTCGCGCACCTACGAGATTGCGTGTGAACGTCTGGCCGACATGGAATCACGCCGCGAAGAGCTGACGCAGGCGATTGACGATCTGAAGGAACAATTGCGTTGGGGAGAGAAAGTCATCTCTTCAATGAAACAAGACAAGAAGGCGGCCGAATAACATCGACCGCCCATCACCCGGACATCTGAATTAAGGGAGCTTCACATGCCCGTTTACAACGCGCCAACCAAAGACACGCAGTTCATCCTGCACGACGTTCTGAAAGTCTCGCAGTCGGATATCCCCGGCTACGACGAATTAGAAGCTGAATTTACCGGCGCCGTTCTGGAAGAAGCCGGCAAGGTCGCCACTAATGTTCTGCATCCGTTGAACGTGGTGGGTGACACCGAAGGATGCCGGTTGGAAAACGGGATTGTGTATACGCCCACCGGGTTCAAAGACGCCTTCGAGCAGGTGAAGGAAGGTGGCTGGACTGGCCTCGACATGCCGGAAGAGTATGGCGGCCAGAACATGCCTTATGTCATCGGCACCGCAGTAGGTGAGATGTTTTCGGGCGCAAACCAGGCATTCGTGATGTATCAGGGCCTGACCCATGGCGCGGCCTCGGCTATTTTGGCCCATGGGTCGGAAGAGCAGAAAAACACCTATCTGCCCAACATGGTTAGCTGCGAATGGACCGGCACCATGAACCTGACCGAACCGCATTGCGGCACCGATCTGGGCCTGATGCGCACCAAGGCGGAACCGCAGGGCGACGGCAGCTACAAGATTTCCGGCCAGAAGATCTTTATCTCGGCTGGCGATCACGACATGGCCGATAACGTCATCCATCTGGTCTTGGCCAAAATCCCCGGTGGCCCCGAGGGGATCAAGGGCGTATCGCTGTTCATCGTGCCCAAGTTCATCGTGAACGAAGATGGCACCCCGGGTGAGCGTAACGGCGTTTCGGTCGGCAAGATCGAAGAGAAGATGGGCATCCACGGCAACTCAACCTGCGTCATGAACTATGACGAGGCCACCGGCTGGCTGCTCGGCGAAGAGCACAAAGGCATGCGCGCCATGTTCACCATGATGAACGAAGCGCGTCTAGGTGTGGGCATGCAGGGCCTGTCGCAGGCCGAGGCCGCGTATCAGAACGCTGTGGAATACGCTAAGGATCGTCTGCAAGGCCGCGACGTAACCGGAGTGAAGAACCCGGACGGCCCCGCCGATCCGCTGATAGTTCACCCCGACATCCGCCGCAACTTGATGGATCAGAAAAGTTTCACCGAGGGTGCCCGCGCGTTCATCTTGTGGGGCGCGACCATGATCGACA
This sequence comes from Ruegeria sp. AH12, assembly GCF_056541465.1. Taxonomy (NCBI): domain Bacteria; kingdom Pseudomonadati; phylum Pseudomonadota; class Alphaproteobacteria; order Rhodobacterales; family Roseobacteraceae; genus Ruegeria; species Ruegeria sp. AH12. The sequence continues at coordinate 523,642 of NZ_JBQFYL010000002.1, forward strand.
AGGCGCACCGTTCGGGTGACAAGGACGCGGACGGTTTGATCTCGTTGCTGACCCCGGTCATCAAGGGCTTCTTGACGGATGAAGGTTACGACATGACCGTGCAGGCGCAGCAGGTTTACGGCGGCCACGGTTACATCGAAGAATGGGGCATGTCGCAATACACCCGCGATGCCCGTATCGCGATGATCTACGAAGGCGCAAACGGCGTTCAGGCGCTGGATCTTGTGGGCCGTAAGCTGGCGCAGGATGGCGGCAAGCACGTCATGGCGTTCTTCGATATGGTCAAATCCTTCTGCAAGGAAAACGCGGGCCAGAACGAAGCTTATGACAAAGCCTTCATTGAACCACTGAAAACTGCATCCAAAGATCTGCAGGCCGCTGGCATGTACTTCATGCAGGAGGGCATGAAAAATCCGAACAACGCGCTGTCCGGGTCTTATGACTTCATGCACATGTTCGGTCATGTTTGCCTGGGCCTAATGTGGGCACAGATGGCGAAAGCTGCTCAAGATGCGCTGGACGGTGGGGCCTCGGACAAAGAGTTCTACGAGACCAAGATCAACACCGGCCGTTTCTACATGGCCCGCCGCCTGCCCGCGACCGCCATGCATCTGGCTCGCATCCAGACCGGTGCCGACACTGTAATGGCACTGGACGCGGTGAACTTCTGATCTCAATCTGGTCCCTGGGCTCTGACCCGAGGACCTGATGATCCCGAGCTCCGTCGGATTGCTCGGGGAACGGATCAGAATAACGTGCAACATGCCTTGGGAGGGGCGCTCGCATGACCATAAAACTGCACTGCTTCGGTGAAAGCGGCAATTCGTACAAAGCTGCTTTGGCGCTGGAAATGTCTGGCCTTGAGTGGGAGCCGGTATTTGTCGATTTCTTCAAAGGCGTCACTCGCAGCCCTGAGTTCCGCTCGGACGTCAATGTAATGGGCGAAGCGCCTTTCCTGATCGATGGTGATTTCAAAACCTCCCAGTCTGGTGCCATTCAGGCTTATGTCACCGAGAAATCCGGCAAGTTCGGCGGTAAGACTCGGGAAGAAAACTACGACATTCTGCGCTGGGTGCTGTGGGACAACCACAAGCTCAGTTCGATGGCGGGCGTGACCCGTTTTCTGATCAATTTCCTCCCCGAAGAACACCGCAATGCCGATGTGATTGCCTTCAACCAAGGTCGTCTAAAAGCGGCCTACGATGTTCTGAACGCTCACCTTGAGGACCGCGACTGGATTGTTGGGGACGGCGTGACCAACGCCGATCTCAGCTGCTGCGGCTACCTTTACTATCCCGAACCATTCGGCCTTGACCGTGCCGACTGGCCCAATATCGACGCCTGGCTAACTCGCCTTTCCGAGCAGCCCGGCTGGAAACACCCCTATGACCTGATGCCCGGCAACCCGTCGGATCGAGCTTAAGGAGAAGACCCATGACCGAAGCTTACATTTATGACGCCCTGCGCACACCGCGCGGCAAGGGTCGCAAGGATGGCAGCCTGCACGAAGTGACCTCGGTGCGCCTGTCCGCCTTGACCCTGAACGCGATCAAGGAACGCAACAACCTCGAAGGCCACGCCGTTGAGGATGTGATCTGGGGCAACGTCACCCAGGTGATGGAGCAAGGCGGCTGTCTCGCGCGCTCGGCGGTTCTGGCTTCTGACCTCGACCAGTCGATCCCCGGTCTGGCGATCAACCGGTTCTGTGCCTCGGGCATGGAAGCCGTGAACCTGGCCGCGAACCAGGTCAAAGGCGGCGCGGGTGACGCTTATATAGCAGGTGGTGTTGAGATGATGGGCCGCGTGGCCATGGGCAGTGACGGTGCGGCGATTGCCGTAGACCCAACGCTGGCGATGGAGACTTATTTTGTACCACAGGGCATCTCGGCCGACATCATCGCGACCGAGTATGGGTTCAGCCGCGACGATGCCGATGCGCTGGCCGTTGAGTCTCAGAAACGCGCGGCTGAGGCTTGGGAAGACAACCGGTTCGAGAAATCGGTGATCACCATCAAGGACCAGAACGGCCTGACCATTCTGGACCGCGACGAATACATGCGCCCCGGCACTGACATGCAGAGCCTCGGCGCGTTGAACCCGTCCTTCCAGATGATGGGCGAGCAGATGCCCGGCTTCGACAAAGTCGCGATGCTGAAATACCCGCATCTGGAGCGGATCAACCACATCCACCATGCGGGCAACAGCTCGGGCATCGTGGACGGCTCGGCCGCTGTTCTGATCGGCAACAAGGAATTCGGTGAGAAATACGGCCTGAAACCGCGCGCCCGCATCAAGGCGACGGCCAAGATCGGCACCGACCCGACCATCATGCTGACCGGCCCGGTTCCGGTGACCGAGAAGATCTTGGCCGACAACGGCATGAAGATCAGCGATCTGGACCTGTTCGAAGTGAACGAAGCCTTCGCCTCGGTCGTACTACGCTTTCAGCAAGCGTTCGACGTCGATCCGGCGCTGGTCAACGTCAATGGCGGTTCGATCGCGATGGGTCACCCGCTGGGCGCAACCGGCGCGATGATCATCGGCACGCTGCTGGACGAGCTGGAGCGTCAGGACAAAGAAACCGGTCTGGCCACGCTCTGCATCGCGTCCGGCATGGGTGCGGCAACCATTATCGAGCGGGTCTGATGCCCAAGCTGGATCTTTCTCAAATCCCGTTTCGGGGTGGTTCGGGTTATCCCGGCAAGCTGGCAAAGGCAGGCGATGGACGCTTTGTCCAGCCTGTCGGAGATGCCGGAGGGCTATCCCAATATGGCGTCAACATCGTGCGGCTTGAGCCGCAGGGCCTGTCTTCACTGCGCCATTACCACATGGAGCAGGACGAGTTTGCCATCATGCTCAGCGGCGCATGCGTGCTGATCGATGATGATGGTGAGCATGAAATGCTGCCCGGTGACTGCGCCGCTTGGCCTGCAGGTGAGGCCAACGGCCATCACCTTGTGAACAAAACCGATGCGCCCGCGACCTTTCTGGTGGTGGGCACACGGACCCCGACCGAGACCGGCTACTACAGCGACATAGACATGATGGTGAAGTTTGATGCCGACGGCTTTCGCTTTACCCGCAAGGATGGCAGCCCGCTGACGGCTGACCAGATTGGAGATGACAATGACTGATTTCACTCTGACCAAAGACGCAGACGGCGTCGCATTCATCACCTGGGACGCTCAGGGCAAATCCATGAACGTCATGACGCGTGAAGCGTTCCAGCTGGTCAGCGCTCTGGTTGATCAGGCTCTGGAAGATGACGAGGTCAAAGGCATCGTGATCACCAGCGGTAAGGAAGGATCCTTTGCCGGTGGCATGGACCTGAGCACACTGGCGACCATCCGTCAGGAAGCCGGGGACGAACCGGCACAGGCCCTGTTTGATTTCGTCATGGGCGGCCACCACATCCTGCGCAAGCTGGAACTGGCAGGCATGGACTTCAAAACCAAAAAAGGCGGTAAGCCCGTGGCTTGTGCCATCAATGGCACCTGTGCCGGGATCGGGACTGAGATCGCGCTGGCCTGTCACCACCGCGTCATGACCACCAACCCCAAGTCCAAGATCGGCCTACCCGAGATTCTGCTGGGCATCTTCCCCGGCGGCGGCGGCACCATGCGCTATAGCCGTATGGTTGGTGCGATGGCGGCGGCCCCTGTCCTGCTGGAAGGCAAGATGATGGACCCGGCCAAAGCCAAAGGTGCACAGCTGGTCGATGCCGTATCGGACGATCCGGTCGCAGCAGCCAAAGAATGGGTTCTGAACGCCAAGGATGCCGACCTGGTGAAACCTTGGGACGCGAAGGGCTACAAAATGCCTGGAGGCGCGCCCTATCACCCGGCTGGCTTCATGACCTTTGTTGGCGCAAACGCCATGGTGCACGGTAAAACCCAAGGCGCATTCCCGGCGGCCAAAGCGCTGCTAAGCTCGATCTACGAAGGTGCGTTGGTCGACTTCGACACCGCCCTGAAGATCGAGGCGCGCTGGTTCACCAATGTCCTGATGAACCCCTCGTCCTCCGCCATGATCCGCTCGCTGTTCCTGAACAAGGAAGCGCTGGAGAAAGGTGCAGTACGTCCAAAGGATGTGCCAGATCAACGCGTCAAGAAAATCGGCGTTCTGGGTGCAGGCATGATGGGTGCGGGGATCGCGCTAGTGTCGGCGCAGGCCGGGATGGAGGTTGTGCTGATCGACCGCGATCAGGAGGCTGCGGACAAAGGCAAAGCCTATACCGAGACCTATCTGGATAAGGGTATCAAACGCGGCAAGGTCACGGCGGAGAAGAAAGAAGCCATGCTGGGCCTGATCACCGCGACCCCTGATCTGGATCACCTGAAAGGCTGTGATCTGATCATCGAGGCCGTGTTCGAAGACCCCGGTGTCAAGGCTGAGATGACCAAGAAGGTCGAGGCAATCATACCCGAGGATTGCATCTTTGCCTCGAACACCTCGACCCTACCGATCACCGATCTGGCGAAGGCCTCTGTTCGGCCCGAGCAATTCATTGGCATCCACTTCTTCTCACCGGTTGAGAAGATGTTCCTGGTCGAGATTATCAAGGGCAAGGAAACCGGGGATCGCGCAGTTGCCAAGGCGCTGGATTATGTCCGCCAGATCCGAAAGACGCCGATCGTGGTCAACGATGCGCGCTTCTTCTATGCCAACCGCTGCATCATTCCCTATATCAACGAAGGTCTGCGGATGATCACCGAGGGCGTCAGCCCCGTTCTGATCGACAATGCCGCACGTCAGTTGGGCTTCCCTGTCGGACCAATCCAGCTGAACGATGAGACCTCGATTGATCTGGGGGCCAAGATTGCACGTGCCACCAAGGCAGCGATGGGCAATGCCTACCCGGAGAATCCAGGCGACGATCTGATCTTCTGGATGGAGGAAGAGGGTCGTCTGGGACGCAAGGCCAATGCTGGTTTCTTCGACTATGATGAAAAAGGCAAACGCGTCGAATACTGGAAGGGTCTGGCCGAGAAGTACCCGCATGCGGAAGATCAGCCTGACCTGATCGAAGTGCAGGAACGTCTGATGTTCGCCCAAGTTCTGGAAGCGGTCCGTGCGCTGGAAGAAGGCGTTCTGGAAGACATCCGCGAAGGCGATGTTGGCGCCATTCTGGCCTGGGGCTTTGCGCCATGGTCAGGCGGCCCGCTCAGCTGGTTGGACATCATCGGCACGCCTTACGCGGCCGAGCGTTGCGATCAGCTGGCCGAGGCCTATGGCGAACGCTTTGCCTGCCCGCCTTTGCTGCGTGAAATGGCCGAAAAGGGTCAGACCTTCTACGCCCGCTTCGACCCCGAAGCAAAAGCAGCCTAAACAATAAAGACACAGGCGCGGAATTCCGCGCCTGTATCTGTCTTAGTGCTGGACTAAATCCGCCATTCGGACCGCAAGAACAGAACCGGTGAATTCGGTCTACCCGGGCGCCCCGGGCGCCGCAGCCCTGCAGGCGGGCGGATCGGGAAAATCGGGTCCTGCGGGATTGGCGCAGGCAAAGCACCCAACGGGTTCGCCAGAACCGAAACGTCTCCTCTGACGGCGATCGAAGCGATCAGCGCCGCAGCCGCTGCATCTTCAGCGACCTGATAGGGCGCTTGCTCTCGCGCCCCGCCCATCCCGAAACGCCCTGCTGGGCAATAGGCCTGTAAGCCGCCTTCGATAAAGATCACCTCATCCGTGTCAAAGAACAGCGTGGTCACCTGAAACGATGACCCCGGCACCTGTGACGACATCCGGCAGGAGCCATTCAACAGTCGTGCGGGAATAACTGATACGCCATCCGCCTCCGGATCAAGCTTGGCAAGATCAATGGCCATACCCTGTTCAGGCATCAACCAGACAGGCCGACCGTTATAGGCTGCACGCGCGGGAACAAAGATCGGTATGTACTCGGCACGGGTCTCATCGGCGGGAATCACGACGCAACAGGTCGAAACCCGACGCACTTCACGAAATCCGTTGTCGAGCGTTCGGACCAAATCGCCTACAGCGATGCGTTCGATCAGTTTCCAACCGCTTGTGGTCGCAACCTTGGTGCCATGCAACAGGCCCCCACGGCGGGCGTTTACGGCCTGATCAAGGTTGTTGTGATCAGCCTCAAGGGGCTGATCCGAGAACTCAGAAAAACTCACTACTTCTAACACGTGCCTCACCCCCTTTTGGCACAAACAAACACTGCATTATGGGTAGCACGGAAAATGTCAGGGTGACTTATTTCTGACATATTTACGCCCAATTCGGGCCATTTAAGGTGGATTCTCCGCGGATTTCTTACACAAAATCGGCTCTGACATCGCTTTTGGTTCAAGTTTGGAAACGCGCGCTATGTAAAGCCATCGAACCGATATCCGAATCTCTGAATATCTTCTGCACAGGCCCGTGCTACCGCTTCGCGCGTCTTCGCCACGTAGTATTGGCGGTAGTCTCGGTCCCGATCAGACCTGTTGAGATGCGGCAAAGCCAGTTCGAACCCAAGGTGATCGACCAAGTGTTTCGAGTCTTCACTGAAATGCTCAAGCCGGATGAAGGCGTCACATTTCTCGATCCCATTGGACATCGTCATGTAAAAACGCGCCGGGTGCCGCTGAAAGGTTCTCAGCGTGGCCGGATGCAACACGAACCCCTCAAAATCCAGCTCTTGCGCGCGGGCGACATCCGGGTGATCAAAGCTCTGTGTCCGCAGCCAATGGTAGTAGCTGACAATCCGATCCCACGGATTGCGGACCAAGGTGAAGACAAACATACCCTCGATAGCCTGCGTCGACGAAACCCCGTCGATATCGGCCAAGGTGGAATGCTTCCACAATCGCCCCTTAGCGTTCAGTGACTTTGCCCGACGTCTGCGTTTGATCGCTTTGGGCGTATCCCCAAGCAGGATATCGTCCTTCATCGCCCGCTGCTCCAATGCCAGCGCAAGAGAGGTTCCCCCGGTCTTGGGCATATGCACAAACACATATCGGCGCCCGGTCGAGATGATCATGCGATCCCCTGCTCGGCCTGCATGCGGCTGGATCGCCAGCCTAACAGAACCCCTGCCGAGGCAATCAACCCGATCCCGACGGCCTGCATCGCGCTGATGGATTGCCCCAATGCGAGCCACGCAAACAGCGGACCGAACACCATAACCGAGTACTCAAACACCGCCACAAAAGATGGCTCGCCCACCTGATAGGCTTTGATCAGCATGAACACCGCAACGGTCGACCCTATAGCCTGCACCAGCAACCATGGGACAGCGGGCTGAAACTCGGACACAAGACCGCGGGTGACGAACCCTTCGGCCCCTTCGGGTGTGGCCACCGGAAACGCCGTGAAAAGGGCCAAGCCGATGGCACCCGCCACCCCCAGCGTGATCACCATATTGGCCAGCAACGCCACGGTGCTTTCGTCGGAACACAATTGGCGCGTGGTGATCGAGCTGAGTGCATAAAGCAACCCGCCCAGAATGGGCATCAGGGTTCTGAAATCAAAATCCGTCGGGCTGGGTTGAAGCACGCACAAGATGCCGATGAATCCTATAATCACAGCCCCGATGCGCCACGGCCCGATGTGTTGTTTCAATCCCAGCGCTGTGATCAGCAGCACAAAAACCGGCGCGCTGAACAACCCGGCTAAGGCTTGCGCGATTGGCATCAAAGCTAAAGCGCCAAAGTAAAACAGCATGGCCAAGGTGATCAAAACACTGCGCAATATGACAGGCCCCCAGCGCTTGGGCCTAAGCGTGCCAAACCCGATCAGGGACAAGCCCGCAATCAGCGGCAGCATCAGAAGGGCACGGCTTAGGTGGAACTGCCAAAGGCCGATTGTGTCGGCTAAAAGGATCACCACATTGTCGATGACCCCGATGATCGCCATCGCCCCCAGCATGAGGGTAGCGGCCAGTACCGGTGCGTTTCTTTTCCCTGCCTGCATATTGCTGACGATCCCCTTCCATGCCCCGCCATCCAGCACAATTGAACGTGCGGGCGCAACACGTTTGCGCCGTGCCTTTGTGGCGTGTTAAGCTTCGGCAAAACAAATTTCGAGCAGACCCAACCCAGATGACGGCCCTGAAACAGTACCAGCGGATCGAAGCCACCGGTCTGTGGCGCCCCTCGCCCGATGAGCAGCGGCGCGAGGTTGTTGTGTCTATCGGAGAGGCCACGCTAACGATCTCGGATTTCAATGATCGCGCCTTGACCCATTGGTCATTGGCCGCATTGGAGCGGCAGAACCCCGGGGCATATCCGGCGATCTTCAACCCTGATGGCGACCCGGATGAGACGCTGGAACTGGCCGAGAGCGAAAAAACAATGCTTGAAGCCATCGACCGGCTGCAACGCGCGATAGACCGAGCACGCCCGCATCCCGGACGGTTGCGTTGGCTGAGCGTTGGTGGGGTTGTTGCAGCCGTTTTAGCGGTGATGTTGCTGTGGCTGCCGGGCGCATTGCAAAGCCATGTTGTCTCGGTCGTGCCCGAAGTCAAACGGCAGGAGATCGGCGAGACAATCCTGAAACGGATCGAACGTGTTTCGGGCCGCGCTTGTGCCTCACGCGATGCGCAGGCCTCGCTGGATCGTCTGGCCAAACGGACCGGAGTGCGCCAAATCATCATTCTGCCCGCGGGTGTTCAGGACAGCCTGAGCCTGCCGGGCGGCACCGTTCTGCTGAACCGGTCCCTGGTCGAAGATCATGAAGATCCGGCTGTGGCCGCCGGATATATCATCGCCGAGCGTTCCCGTTCTGCGCAGCAGGACCCGCTGGATGATTTGCTGGACCGCACCGGTGCAACCTCGGCCTTTCGTCTGCTGACGACCGGGGGGCTGACACCGCAGATTGTCGATACTTATACCGAACAGGTTCTGTCTGAACCGCGCCCTTCGGTGACAGATGAGGATTTGTTGGCGATGTTCGCGCAGGCCGCCCTGCCCTCGACCCCCTATGCCTATGCGCGCGACATTACCGGCGAAACGGTGTTGGGGCTGATCGAGGCGGACCCGATGGCCGGGCGAACGTTGGAACAGGTGTTGCCGGACCGGGATTGGGTCCAGCTTCAGAATATCTGCGGCGGATAAGCGGGCTTATTTGGTCCCGAACATCCGATCCCCGGCGTCCCCAAGTCCGGGCATGATATAGCCTTTGGAATTCAGCTCACGATCCAGCGCGGCAGTCACGATATGCACATCCGGGTGTGCGTCTTTCATGCGGGCAACGCCTTCGGGGGCTGCCAGCAGGCAAAGGAAACGGATATCGGTAGCACCTGCCTCTTTCAGTAGGTCGATCGCGGCGGCAGAGCTGTTGCCTGTGGCCAACATCGGGTCCACCGCGATGACCAGACGATCCTTAAGGCCTTCGGGCGCTTTGAAGTAGTATTGCACTGGCTTCAACGTCTCTTCATCCCGGTAAAGCCCCACAAACCCGACGCGCGCCGACGGGATCAACTCCAGAACCCCGTCCAGCATCCCGTTGCCCGCACGTAAGATCGACACCAGAGCCAGCTTCTTTCCGGCCAGAATGGGGGCGTCCATCTCCTCCATCGGGGTTTCGATATGGCGGGTGGTCAGCTTTAGCTCTCGCGTGACCTCATAGGCCAGCAGCAAGGTGATTTCGCGCAGCAACTGCCGGAACACCGCGGTCGAGGTGCCCTTGTCCCGCATGAGCGTCAGTTTGTGTTGCACCAATGGGTGGTCGACGATGGTCAGGTGATCGCTCATGTGGTCTCCAGTCTTTTCTTGACCCGCGCGCGGGTGTCTTCATCGCAAAACGCGGCATTCAGGGCTGTTTCATTCAAGGCGGCGAAGTCTTCGGCCTGCCAACCAAATGCCGCGTTCAGCATCTCATATTCGCGCCGCATGGTCGTGTGAAAAAACGGCGGATCGTCTGTGGACACGGTGACTTTCACACCGGCATCGCGCAAGCGCGCAAGCGGATGCGCGGCGAAATCCGGAAACAGGCCCAGCACCACATTCGATCCGGGGCAAACCTCAAGCGTGATGCCTCGATCCGCCAATTCGTGAACAAGGTCAGGCTCTTCGATGGCGCGCACGCCATGGCCAATGCGCTCGACACCAAGGTCCCGCACCGCATCGCGGACGCTGTCGGGGCCACCGAATTCACCCGCATGCGTGGTCAAGCGCAAACCCGCCTCACGCGCGCAATCAAAGGCCCATTTGAAATCACCCTGAGCGCCCACGGATTCGTTTCCGCCCATTCCAAAGCCGGTGATCCAATCGCCCGCGGTTTCCGCTGCGCAATGGGCGCTAAGCTTGGACTGCTCCGGTCCGAAATGGCGCACACAAGTGACCACCCCGCGCAAGGTAATGCCAAACTTGCGCTCAGCCTCGTCTGCAGCGTCCTGAATGGCCGTCAGATAGTCGCGCCAGGCGTGCACATCACCGCCACCACAGAAGTCAGGGCTGAGGAAGGTTTCTGAATACACCACCCCATTTGCCGCACTTTCTTCTAGGATCGCCAGCGTCAGGCGGCGAAAATCCTCGGGCGTTTTCAGGACCTCACAGGCCGCTTCATAAACGCTCAGGAAATGAGCAAAGTCTCGGAAATCGTAACTGCCATCGGGTTTGAAAATCCCGCTCAGGTCGATGCGCTTTTCATGCGCCAACTGACGGATAAAGGCAGGCGGGGCGGCACCTTCATGGTGCAGGTGTAACTCGATCTTTGGTAGGTCAGCGACAGTCATAGAAAGCTCTTTCCCGGCCCTTGCGCCGGTATGTTCAGATGATGGGCGATGCTGGCGGCGACATCGGCGAAACTGATCTGACCGATCTGACCCGCGCCTGCCCCGGCAACAAGCACCGGAACCTGTTCCCGAGTGTGGTCTGTGCCGATCCAACTTGGATCATTGCCGTGATCCGCAGTCAGCAGCAGAAGGTCACCCGGGCGCAGCTTTCGTAGGATCGTCCCAGTCTCGCGGTCGAACCATTCCAGCGCCCTTGCATAGCCGCTGATGTCGCGGCGATGACCATAAAGGCTGTCGAATTCGACGAAATTGGCGAAGGTCAGACTACCCTCCTCAGCCTCGTCTACCAGATCCGACAAATGCCCCATCAGTTGAGCATCCGACCCTTTGCACAGCGTATCGATCCCCTGCATCGAAAAGATGTCACCGATTTTGCCAACCGCATGAACGCGGTGACCAGCATCCTGCACCCAATTGGTCAAAACCGGCGCAGGCGGCAGGATGGCGAAATCCTTTCGATTTGTGGTGCGTGTGAACCCATCTTGCGGTGAACCAACAAAGGGCCGCGCAATGACCCGTCCCACTTTCATCTCATGCAGGCGCGGCGCCAGCGCTTTGCACATTCCCAACAGGCGATCCAGGCCAAAGCCCTCCTCATGGGCGGCGATCTGGAACACGCTGTCGGCCGAGGTGTAGCAGATCGGCCAACCGCTCCGCATATGCTCGGCCCCCAAATCCGCAATAATCGCAGTGCCTGAGGCATGGCAATTGCCCAGAATACCCTCGGTCCCTGCGGCCTCGGCGGCGGCGCGGCTGAGATCCGACGGAAAGGCCGGTTGCGTATCCGGGAAGAAATGCCAATCCCAGGGGACCGGCAGGCCGGCGAGTTCCCAATGGCCTGAGGGTGTATCCTTGCCCGGTGAAAGCTCTCGCGCGCAACCCCACAGGCCGGTCGGGTGCGCGTCCAAACCCGGTGTTGCATCGCCCGAGGCCAGACGCACCGCGGCACCCAATCCCAGCGCATCCAGATTTGGCACATGCAATGGCCCGCTTCGCCCATCTTCAGCCCGACCTTGCGCGCAAGCCTGGGCGATATGCGCCACCGTGTTGGCGCCGGTATCTGGTACGTCGCCATTGAAGAACTGCCCGGCATCGGGCGCGCCACCGACGCCAACCGAATCCATAACGACCAGAAATGCCCGGCTCATGCAGTGATCCTTTCGTGCACAAGATCGGGTGGGTCGGTCGGTGCGTCTTCGATTTGAATAGCCGCCAGCACACGCTCGGTAGCTTGCCACGCTGCATCCTCTCGGGCTGCATGAATGGCGACAAGCGGGGTGCCTTTCGTCACTTTGTCGCCCAAACGCACGATGTTTGACAGACCAACGGCGGGGTCGATCACATCGCTTTCGACCTGACGGCCACCGCCCAGAGCGACAACCGCAAGGCCCAATGCCTCGCCATCAATGGCCGAGATATTTCCGTCATTCGGCGCCGGGACCTCACGGATGACGCTGGCCTCCGGCAGGAAACGCGACCATGTGTCGACAAATTGCAGTGGGCCTCCTACTGCTGCCATCATACGACCGAACCGCTCAGCCGCGCGGCCAACGCGGATGATATCGGCGATCTTTTCGCGACCTTGCTCGGCGGTTTCGCACATTCCTGCATCCGCCAGCAATACACCGCCCAGTTCCGCAGAAATCTCGGCCAAAGGCGAGGTGGTATCTCCGGTAAGGACCTTCATCACCTCGGCCACTTCAAGCGCATTGCCCAATGACGGGGCCAAAGGCTGGTTCATGTCCGTAATCACGGCGGAGGTCCGACACCCCGCGGCATTTGCGGTTTCGGTCAGGGCGGTGGCCAGCGCCCGGGCCTCTTCGAGAGTTTTCATAAACGCGCCGCTGCCAACCTTGACGTCCAACACCAAGGCATCCGGGCTGGCCGCCAATTTCTTGGACAGGATCGAAGCTGTGATCAGATCGAGGCTTTCCACCGTTGCCGTTACATCGCGGACCGCATAAAGCCGTTTATCTGCGGGCGCGATCTGACCCGTCGCGCCTACAATTGCCGCGCCTGTGTCTTGCAAAACCTGAGCCAGACGGTCCTGCCCGATCTGCGTAGTGACGCCGGGGATGGCCTCCAGCTTGTCCAGCGTACCCCCCGTGTGGCCCAGACCGCGCCCCGAAATCATTGGGACATAGGCCCCGCACTCCGCCAATGCCGGAGCAAGCACCAGGCTGACGCAATCGCCCACGCCACCAGTTGAGTGTTTGTCGATCACCGGACCATCGACATCCCAGCTGAGCACATCGCCACTATCGCGCATTGCCACTGTCAGATCAGCGCGACCCCGGGCACCTAGACCGCCCATGCAGACAGCCATCGCAAAGGCACCCGCCTGCGCGTCGCTGACAGCACCATCGGCGAGGCCTTGTGCGAACCAACACAGTTCCTCAGCCGATGGCACCTCGGTCCGACGCAGTTTGGCGATGATCGAGCGGGCATCCATCTGGTCAGACGTCCTGCATATGCGAGGCGTCAAACGCGCCTGGCAGAAGATCGCCGATAGTTGTCTCCAGCTCGACACCATCCGTGGTTGCCAAGGTCACTTTTACATCATGTGCACCAAACTCGGCCAGCTTTTGGCGGCATCCACCGCAAGGCGGCACTGGTTGCGGGCTTTGGGCCACTACATAGACCTCGGCCAATTCGGTTTCGCCAGCAGCCACCATCGCGGCGATTGCACCGGCCTCAGCACAGGTTCCTTCAGGGTAGGCCACGTTCTCAACATTGCAGCCGACATAGAGCGTACCCGAGCCCGACAGGACAGCCGCACCCACCTTGAAATTGGAGTAAGGCGCGTGGGCGTTTTCACGGACTTTCAGGGCAGCATCTTTAAGCGACATGGCGATTCCCCATTTTTTGATCAACTGGTCAGAAAATGTACCCTACTGGAAAGCACCGGGTAAGTTGAACCCCCGCGCGTTTGTTTTTTGACTAGCCCAATGTCGTGTTGAACGTTCCAGGCAAGGTAACCTCAAGCAATTCGATATTATCTGACGGGTCAGACAATCGGGTTCGCATTCCCGGCGGTATTACGAAAGCATCGCCTTGTTCCAGCCGGTAAGGCTCGCGCCCCTCCCCTTCCAATATGACCTTTCCGTCCATGACGAAGGTAAAGTGGATATCGGTGTCGTGGCTCGCCCAGAGGGGCTGACCCTGCCCACGGCGCACGACCTGCACCCCAGCCACGCCCTTAGTATTCTCGGCAATCGTTGTATCGCGACAGATATACCCCGGAAGGCGGAAGGTCACCCATTCCGCATCCTGCGCCTTGTTATACACAAAGCGCTGACCCTGCCATTCCCGGTCTGGGCGCAAATACGGGGTCGGCAGCGTCATTTCATGGTCGATCTCGGTCACGTGCTCAGCTGGGACGCCAATCTCGATCACCTGCACATTATCTGAGGCTTCCAGCACGCGGTGGCGGATTTCCGGCGGCTGGATAAAACAGTCTCCGGCGTTCAGGCGCATCTTGTCACCTTGATCCTCATAAACAACATCAACCCAACCATGGATACAGAAGATCAGCTGAAACCCAACCTTGTGGAAATGCACCATATCCGGCACCGGACCACCGTCGGGAATGCGGATATGACTGGCGATGATCGACCCCCCTAAGCGATCCGGCACCAAATCACGATAGTGCATCCCAGCCCGACCAATGATCCACGGGGCCTGATCCTTGAGTCTTCGAACCACAAAGGAATGCACGGTTTCGGGCATCACAAGCGGCGGATCAAGTTCTTCGATTTCAATGCGTGTGCCATTTGGCGCGACCAGCGCGCGCTTGCCTTCGGCAAAGCCATCTGGGTCGTTCGTCAGAATACGCAGCGTGCCCGCTGGTTCCGTCGCATCCTTTTCAATCCGCAGCCGCAACCCATGCCCGGAAAACACCCCGACCCGAGGGTCATCGGCTGGATAGATCATATCCATCTTCATCCCCAACACTTTGGTGTAGAACGGGATATCCTCTCGCAATTCCTGCGTAGGCAGGCGGACTTCAGCGCGGATCGACGATGGGGTTGCGGTTTGGCTCATCTATGGTCTCTTCGGTCAGCAGTTTCGGCCATCCGATCAGAACCGAAGCCAAAATGCCAATCGAAAAGAACATCTCGAGCGTTTCTTCCAACACGAACAGACGTGTGGCCATGGTAAGCGACAGGCTCGCCCCGTAAAACCCGGCAATTTCTTCGAGAAGCTGTGCGACAACGGCGGCTGTACCTGCCAGCACAAAGACAAGCAGGAATGGCGCCCGAAGTTTCAGCGCCTGCCAACCCCAAGATATCCCATGCGTCACAATCCCGCGTAGCACCAGAACCGCCAGCAAGATCCGAACCAAAGTGATATCCAAGATGATATCCAAACCATCCAGGATCACGAACGGTAGGCTGCCTGTGGTATAGATACTTGCCTCTAGTTCGCGCTCAGCCAGCAACAAGCAGACAAGCCCAATATAAAGACGCCGAACACCGGGAAAACGATAGAAGGCCGCAATACCTGCAACAAACAGGCCCGCAGCAGAGACGGTCTCGATCACACCACCTTCTTGATTGAATGCTGAGGCCTCAATCGGCCATATCGTGATGACGGCGAGTAGAGCTACATAGCACAGGCCGACTGCGGCAAGCAGGACCGTGGTTGATAGAACGCCAACCGAAGCTACCGGGACATAATCCCCGGTCGATGTCTCGGATTTGAAAGTCATGCCCGTTTGTTCTGCTCGTTCGGTAGACCAGGGTGAGTGAGTGAAGAGTAATGTAAAAAATTTACGACAGCTTTCAACCGCGCGATGCAGAATATCAAATTGTGCGCCCCAGTAGGCACAGCGTAGCCAAGTCAAAAAGAATAGTTTAACTCCAAACCAAATCCCAGAACGGAGCCGTATCGCCGATGTCCGACTCAAGCAGCCAAAGACAAGCCGCACTCGACTATCATGCCTATCCGAAACCCGGAAAGCTTGAGATCAGGGCAACGAAACCCATGGCCAATGGCCGCGATCTGGCGCGCGCCTATTCTCCTGGGGTGGCAGAGGCCAGCCTTGAGATCAAAGCCGATGCCTCAAATGCCGAGCACTATACGGCGCGCGGCAATCTGGTGGGTGTTGTCTCAAATGGAACGGCTGTACTTGGGCTGGGCAATATCGGCGCTCTGGCCTCCAAACCGGTGATGGAGGGCAAAGCGGTTCTGTTTAAGAAATTCGCCGGCATCGACTGTTTCGATATCGAACTGGACCAACCCGACCCGGAAAAGCTGGCCGATATTGTCTGCGCACTGGAACCCACCTTTGGGGCCATCAATCTGGAAGACATCAAAGCCCCGGATTGCTTTATTGTCGAAAAGCTGTGCCGCGAGCGTATGAATATCCCCGTGTTTCACGACGACCAGCACGGAACGGCCATTGTGGTCGGAGCGGCGGCCAAGAATGCGCTGCACGTTGCCGGTAAGTCTTTTGAAGATATCAAGATCGTATCGACCGGTGGCGGGGCGGCCGGGATCGCCTGCCTCAGCATGCTGGTCAAACTCGGTGTTAAGCGTGAAAACATCTGGCTGTGCGATATACACGGGCTCGTCTATGAAGGCCGCGAAGAGGATATGAACCCACACAAGGATCAGTTCGCGCAAAAGACTGATCTGCGCACTTTGGATGACGTGATCGACGGTGCGGACCTGTTCCTTGGCCTCAGCGGTCCCAATGTACTGAAGCCCGAGATGGTCAGCAGGATGGCCGAACAGCCGATCATCTTCGCTCTGGCCAACCCGACGCCTGAAATCCTGCCGCAAGCGGCGCGCGAGGTGGCCCCCGACGCGATCATCGCAACGGGTCGCAGTGATTTTCCCAATCAAGTCAACAATGTCCTGTGTTTCCCATTCATCTTCCGGGGTGCGCTGGACGTCGGTGCTACCGAAATCAATGATGAGATGCAGATCGCCTGTGTGGACGGGATCGCCGAAATGGCCCGCGCCACCACAAGCGCCGAGGCCGCAGCAGCCTATAAGGGCGAGCAGCTGACATTTGGTCCCGACTACCTGATCCCCAAACCCTTTGACCCGCGTTTGGTGGGCGTAGTGTCCTCCGCCGTTGCCAAGGCTGCGATGGACAGCGGGGTGGCAAAGCGCCCGATCGAGGATCTAGATGCCTACAAGGAAAAGCTGAACCAGACCGTCTTCAAATCCGCCCTGCTGATGCGACCCGTGTTCGAGGCCGCCGCTGCTGCCTCACGTCGGATCGTGTTTGCCGAAGGTGAGGACGAGCGTGTCTTGCGTGCCGCTCAGGCCATTCTGGAAGAAACCACTGAAACGCCGATCCTGATCGGTCGCCCCGAAGTGATCGAGGCGCGCTGTGAGCGGCTGGGCCTCACGATCCGGCCCGGCAAAGACTGCCAGATCGTAAACCCTGAAAATGATCCGCGGTACTACGACTATTGGAATTCCTACCATAAAATCATGCAGCGCCAGGGTGTAACGCCCGATCTGGCAAAGGCCATCATGCGCACCAACACCACCGCCATTGGTGCAATCATGGTGCACAGGGGCGAAGCTGACAGCATGATTTGCGGCACGTTTGGTGAATACCGCTGGCACCTGAACTACGTCGAGCAGGTTTTGAACACAGCTGCTCTACACCCTCACGGTGCGCTCTCGCTGATGATCCTTGAAGATGGTCCCCTATTCATAGCGGATACTCATGTGCGACAGTTGCCCTCGCCTGAAGAGCTGGCCGAAGCCACCATTGGGGCAGCCCGGCATGTGCGCCGCTTTGGTATTGAACCCAAGATCGCATTTTGCTCACAATCGCAGTTCGGCAATCAGACGGAAGGGTCCGGCAAGCGCCTGCGCGCGGCCATCGAGATACTGGATCAGAAGCCAAGGGACTTCATCTATGAGGGTGAAATGAACCTTGATACCGCGCTGGACCCGGATTTACGGTCCCGCATATTCCCTGATTCGCGTCTGGATGGTGTTGCCAATGTGCTGATCTTTGCCCATGCGGATGCCGCAAGTGGAGTTCGGAATGTCCTAAAAATGAAGGCAAACGGCATCGAGGTCGGGCCAATACTTATGGGCATGGGTAACAAAGCACATATCGTCACCCCGGCGATCACTGCGCGCGGATTGCTGAACATGGCCGCCATCGCCGGTACTCCGGTTGCACAATATGGGTGAATTGGGCGCAAGCTGGGCCGGCACAGCTAAAGATCGAGTCGGCCCTTTGCAGCAATAGGTTAGCAAATTTGCAATTCCAGATGCCCCTAGGCCTGAGCCGTAATGTTTCAAAGAGTTTGCAAAAATTTGCAGTCGATTTTGAACGGTCCTGCAAAGATTTTGCGATAAACTGACGCGCCGTCACTTGCGCAGCTTGTCTGAAATGAAGACGGTCCCTAACAACAAGCGCACTGCTTTGGGAGGACGATGAATTGGCATATCAGGACGTTTACGACAGCTGGAAGAACAACCCCGAGGCGTTCTGGATGGACGCTGCAAAAGGGATCGACTGGGTCCAACCTCCGACCAAGGCATTGTTTGATGACAACGCCCCGCTTTACGAATGGTTCAGCGATGCGCAGGTCAACACCTGCTGGAACGCTGTTGACCGTCATGTCGAAAACGGGCGCGGCGAACAGGCTGCGATTATCTATGACAGCCCGATCACACATACCAAGCGCGAAATCTCGTATGTCGAACTTCGCAACCGAGTTGCCACATTGGCCGGAGCTCTGCGCGCCAAAGGCGTCGAGAAAGGTGACCGGGTCATCATCTACATGCCCATGATCCCCGAAGCGCTGGAGGCGATGCTGGCCTGCGCGCGGCTCGGCGCTGTTCACTCGGTTGTCTTCGGCGGATTTGCCAGCAACGAACTGGCGGTGCGGATTGATGACGCGAAACCCAAGGCGATTATCGCCGCATCTTGCGGGTTGGAACCGGGCCGTGTTGTACACTACAAACCGCTGTTGGATGGGGCCATAGATCTGGCCGAGCACAAGCCTGAATTCTGCGTGATTCTTCAGCGTGAGCAAGAGGTTGCCCAACTGATCGAAGGGCGCGATTTCAACTGGCACGGCTTCCAATATGGCGTTGAACCCGCTGAATGCGTGCCTGTGGCAGGCAATGATCCGGCCTATATCCTTTACACTTCGGGTACCACAGGCGCGCCGAAAGGCGTTGTGCGCCCAACAGCCGGGCATCTGGTTGCGCTCAACTGGTCGATGAAGAACATCTATAATGTCGATCCGGGCGATGTGTTCTGGGCGGCCTCTGATGTGGGCTGGGTCGTTGGGCATTCCTATATCTGCTACGCCCCACTGATCCACGGGAACACTACGATTGTGTTCGAGGGTAAGCCCGTCGGGACACCAGATGCGGGCACCTTCTGGCGCGTGATCTCGGAACACAATGTGCGCAGCTTCTTTACCGCACCGACTGCGATCCGCGCTGTCAAACGCGAAGACCCAAAGGGTGAGCTGCTTTCGACATACGATCTGTCCTGCCTAAGGGCGCTCTATCTGGCGGGTGAGCGCGCCGATCCCGACACAATCATTTGGGCGCAAGACGCGCTTAAGGTTCCAGTGATCGACCACTGGTGGCAGACAGAAACCGGCTGGACCATCGCAGGCAACCCGCTGGGGATCGAGGAACTGCCCATCAAGCTGGGCTCTCCGGCCAAGCCGATGCCGGGCTACGATGTGCAAATCCTTGATGAAGGCGGCCATCCGATGAAACCGGGTGAGTTAGGGGCAATTGCAGTAAAGCTGCCCCTGCCCCCCGGTACGCTGCCTACGCTGTGGAACGCCGAGGCGCGGTTCAAGAAATCCTATCTTGAGCATTTCCCCGGCTACTATGAAACCGGCGACGCAGGCATGATCGACGAGGATGGGTACCTTTACATCATGGCGCGAACCGATGATGTGATCAACGTGGCCGGTCATCGCCTGTCGACGGGCGGCATGGAGGAAGTTCTGGCCGCTCACCCCGATGTTGCTGAATGCGCGGTGATCGGTGTTTCGGATCAGTTGAAAGGCCAGATGCCGGTGGGTTTCCTTTGCTTAAATGCAGGCGCAACGCGTGATCACGGCGATGTGGTTCAGGAAGTCGTTAAGATGGTTCGCGACAAGATCGGGCCGGTGGCGGCCTTCAAGCTGGCGGTTGTGGTGGATCGTTTGCCCAAGACACGCTCGGGCAAGATTCTGCGCGGTACCATGGTGTCGATTGCCGATGGGCAGGACTACAAGATGCCTGCAACCATCGACGATCCGGCGATTCTGGACGAGATCAAGATAGCCCTGCAAACCATCGGCTACGCTCAATAAGATCGGGGCGACCTGCACCGCCCCCCTTGCAACCCGATACAGGCCCCCTACTGTCACGATCAGACAGTGAGGGTTCATGACACATACCGATATCTGGCGTCTCAGCGCCACCGAGTTGACACAGCTGACCCGCAGCGGCGACTTGAGCGCCGAAGCCGCTACACAAGCCGCGATTGATCGGATGCACGCGGTCAATCCCAGCCTCAATGCGGTAGTCAAGGACCTGAGCGCCGAGGCGCTTGACCGTGCCCGAGATCTGGATCGGGCCCGCGCAAACGGCGAAGATAACGGCCCGCTGTTCGGCGTCCCGCTCACGATCAAAGTGAATGTCGATCAAAAGGGCCACGCCACAACCAACGGCGTCGTTGCCTTGAAGGACGTGATCGCGCCAGATGATGCGCCGGTTGTATCGAACCTGCAAAAGGCCGGGGCCATTGTGATCGGTCGCACGAACACGCCTGAATTCTCGTTTCGCGCCGACACCGATAACCCGCTTTATGGTCGCACGCATAACCCTTGGGGTCGCCATATCTCAGCCGGGGGGTCCTCGGGCGGTGCGGGCGCTGCGGTGATGGCAGGCATCGGGGCGCTGGCCCATGGCAACGATATCGGCGGCAGCCTGCGGTTTCCGGCCGCTGCAAACGGGGCTGTCACGGTGAAACCCGGCCTGGGCCGCGTACCGGCGTGGAACCCCAGCCAAACGGCCGAGCGCGGACTGCTGGCTCAATCGATGTCGGTGCAGGGGCTGCTTACCCGGTCTGCGGCGGATCTGCATCTATCGATGCCAAGTCTGATTGCCGCGGACCCACGGGACCCGTTCCATGTGCCGATGCCCTGGCGCGGCACGGTATTGGAAGGTCCGATCAAAGTGGCATTTACCAAAAACACCTTTGGCTATGCCCTGCATGCAGAGGTCGAAAAGGCGCTGGATACGGCGAAAGATGCTTTGCTGGATGCAAGTTATCAGGTGGTTGAGATCGACCCGCCCGATGTATTTGAATGCGGACGCATCGGGTATCGCACCCTGATGGGAGAGGTTCTGACCCTTATGAAATCGGATGTTGAAGCGGCGGGATCGCAAACCATCCGGGACATCTTTGATGTCTATTTTCAGGAATTCCCGCCCATCGTCGAAACCGAGTTGCTGCAGATGCTGGCCAAACGCAGCCACTATGCGCGCGAATGGTCCTTGTTCTTACAGGATTACCCTTTGGTCTTGTCACCCTTCCTACCACAGCCGTTCTTCAAGCCAGATCGTGACACCGAAGGGGCCGAGGGTGTGCATGAGGTTCTGGGCTGCGCCGTCTATTCCTATGCGATGAACTTTTTGGGCCTGCCCGCCGCCTGTGTTCCAGCCCGGCTGGCAGATCTGCCCAATGGGCCACAACCCATCAACGTGCAAATCGCGGCGCGTCGTTGGCGTGAAGATCTGGCGGTAGATGCCGCCGCAGCGATTGAGGCGCGGGTTGGGCAGATGTGTTTGCCACTTTGGGACAAGATGGCACGCGGTACTTAAGCCTTTGAAAAGAAATAGACCCCGGGGTATTTTGCCCGGGGCCCAGCTGCTTAAATGTGCCCGGATATCTGATGACGAGCGTAGCACCACCCACCCTCGCCAGCGCGAAATTTGCGCAATCATTCGAAAACGCCGTTTGGTGGCCACTCACTCCCACCATAGCGTGATCTCCGAGCCCGTTCAGATTAGCCAACCGTTAAGAAATCACATGTGAACTGGTTCACACAACGTCAAAAAAATCTCAAAAATTCGTGATTTATGTGAATTGCTCCGAGATCAGACGCTCTTCGAGGCCATGGCCAGGGTCAAATAAAATACGATGTTTGATGGCAGGCTCGGATCCGATCTCGACCCAATCGATATCGGGGAACGAGACAGAATCGGCATCCGCCATCACAGGGCGTTTGTCCGCATCCAGCACGTCAAAGCGCACCTTTGCAATCTTGGGTAACAGCGCCCCGCGCCAGCGGCGGGGGCGAAAGGCGGCGATGGGGGTCAGGGCCAGAACGTCCGCCCCGATGGGCAGGATCGGCCCATGGGCCGAGTAGTTATAGGCCGTCGAACCAGCAGGAGTGGATAGAAGCGCCCCGTCGCACATCAGCTCTGCCATGCGTTCACGCCCATCGACGCTGATCTTCAATCGCGCCGCCTGAGGCCCTGCCCGCAGCAATGAAACCTCGTTGATCGCCAGCGCCTGATGCAGTTTTCCCGATTGATCCATCGCGCGCATGGCCAACGGATTGATGACCTCTTCCTGCGCATCGGCAAGACGGGCCAGCAGATCGTCTTCATGATAGGTATTCATCAAAAAGCCGATGGTACCGCGATTCATCCCGTAAACGGGTGTATCGAGATGCTGCAGGTTCTTCACCGTCCGCAGCATAAAGCCATCCCCGCCCAGAGCGACGACGACATCTGCATCACGCGGTGCGGCGTTTCCATAAGTCTTGATCAGGCGGTCACGAGCGTCCTGTGCCATCTGGGCATCGCTGGCAAGAAAAGCGATTCTCTTTTTCATAACGTCCGGTTTCCAGTGCTGCACATTTGGTTCCGAAACAAACATACCTTTCCTCAATAGGCCAGACTTGACGCCACAGCGGGCCAAATCGTCGCTTTACCGCTTTTGCATCAGAATGGTTTCCTATAGGAAATCCGCAACTATTCACCACAGTTCTATGGAGCGCAAATGAACGCCAACATTCGTGATACGGGTTTTTTCACCCAGTCCTTGTCCGACCGTGACCCTGAGCTGTTCGGCTCGATCACATCCGAGTTGGGCCGTCAGCGCGACGAGATCGAG